>JALFLK010000026.1 GCA_022774755.1 bacterium | reverse complement strand
GCTTGATTTTCCCCGGGCTGTTTCTCAGATGGAAAAAATTATGGAGGCCATTAAGGCAATCAGAAACCGCCGTCAGGAGATGAATGTTCCGCCGTCAAAGAAGGCAAGAGTTTATATTGCCACAGAGTTTAAAGATACCTTTAAACAGGGCGAAAAATTTATCTGCAAGCTGGCTTCCGCTTCAGAGGTAGAGTTAGGCGACAGCTTTGACATTGACGGCGCCGTAACAATCGTAACGGGAAGCGCCAAAATTTATATTCCCATGGACGAACTTGTTGATAAAAAGGCTGAGCTTGAGCGCCTTAACAAAGAGCTTGCACAGGTAGAAAAACGCCTTGCTCAAAGCGAGGGCAAGCTGAATAATCAGGGCTTTGTTTCAAAGGCTCCCGCACAGGTTATTGAAAAGGTAAAGGGACAGGCAGAAAAAGAAAGGGAAAAAATCGCCCTTATCAAAGCCGCCATTGAGGCGTTAAATTAAAATGTAATTCGGGCGGTGTATTACAAACTAAGAGACAAAAATACCACTAAAAAACGGTGCAGACGTAAAGGTCTGCACCGTATGTTTTATAAATTTTTCTTAAGGGAACGACGATTTCATAGACTAACATATGTTAATCAATGTCAGGCAGTTTTTTGCCTGTGTAGGCAACATAATGCTCTTTCATACACTTAAATGTTTCCTCGCTGATATCGTGCTCGATTTTGCACGAATCCTTAAAGGCCGTTTCACGGCTTACTCCTATTGACATAAATAATTCGGCAATAATCACATGGCGTTCATACATCTTTTTTGCTATTTCCAATCCCTTGTCCGTCAGGGTTATGTAGCCTTCGCCGTCTTTTTCCACATAGCCTTCTTTCTGAAAATTTTTCATAGCTATGCTGACAGTAGGCTTTGAGTATCCCAAGGCGTTACAAATATCAATGGAGCGCACGCTTTTAAGCTTTCTCCTGAGTATATATATAGTTTCCAAATAGTTTTCGGCAGATTCGTGAATTTCCATATCAATCACCAAGCGTAATTATTAAAGTATTAAGAGTATTTTAGCACAAAAAAACAGCGTTAGCAACATTTTAAAAACCGTTTTTGTTGCATTTTTTGCTTATTATTGGTATAATAGTAAAGTATTTACAGATTTTACGGGAGGAATTAAAATGTGCGCTAAAAAACCCTATTATATTACCACCGCCATTGCCTATACTTCTCGCAAACCCCATATAGGCAACAGCTACGAAATTGTGCTTACCGACGCTTTGGCAAGATACAAGCGCCTCCAGGGTTACGATGTGTTTTTCCTGACAGGCACCGACGAGCACGGTCAGAAAATCGAGGAGTATGCCCGTGACGCAGGCGTGTCGCCAAAGGAGTATGTTGACAAGGTTTCGGGCGAAATTCGCTCTATCTGCGATATTCTCAACACAACCTACGACCATTTTATCAGAACAACCGACGATTATCACGAAAAAACCGTTCAAAAAATATTTAAAAAGCTCTACGACCAAGGGGATATTTACAAAAGCGAGTACGAGGGTTTGTATTGCACTCCCTGCGAAAGCTTTTGGACTGAGTCACAGCTTGTTGACGGCAAATGCCCCGACTGCGGAAGAGAGGTAAAAAAGGCTAAGGAAGAGGCATATTTCCTCAGACTTTCAAAATATCAGAAACAGCTTGAGGATTATATTGAAGCCCACCCCGACTTTATTTATCCCGAAACAAGAAAAAAGGAAATGATAAACAACTTTATCAAGCCCGGCTTGCAGGACTTGTGCGTGTCACGAACAAGTTTTAAGTGGGGTATTCCCGTAAGCTTTGACGAAAAGCACGTTGTTTATGTATGGATTGACGCTTTGTCAAACTATATTACCGCCCTGGGCTATGACACTGACGGAAGCTCCGAGCAGTACAAAAAATACTGGCCTGCGGACGTGCATATTATCGGCAAGGATATTCTTAGATTCCACACTATTTACTGGCCGATTATGCTTATGGCGCTGGGCGAGCCCCTGCCAAAAAAGGTGTTCGGTCACCCGTGGCTCCTGTTCGGCGAGGACAAAATGAGCAAATCCAGAGGCAATGTAATTTATGCCGACGACCTTGTTAATCTTATCGGCGTTGACGCAGTAAGATATTACCTGCTTTCGGAGATGCCTTATACAAGCGACGGCTCAATTACCTACGAAACAATAATCGAGCGTTTTAATTCCGACCTTGCAAATACTCTGGGCAACCTTGTAAACAGAACCGTTGCAATGAACAACAAGTATTTTAACGGCGTTGTTCAAAGCTTCTCTGTTACAGAGCCTGTTGATGATGAGCTGAAAAGCCTTTGCCTTGAAACCGTAACCAAGCTTGACGGCTTGCTTGAAGAATTCAGAGTAAGCGACGGCTTAGAGGCGATAATGAATCTTGCACGCAGATGCAACAAATATATTGATGAAACAACACCATGGGTTCTTGCAAAGGACGAAGCATCAATGCCCCGTTTGGGAACGGTGCTTTACAATCTTTTGGAGAGTATCCGCTTTATAGCCGTTTTGATTTCGCCCTTTATGCCCGATACATCGGTGAATATCCTGAAACAGCTTAACTGCAATGTGAATTCTTACGACAGTCTTTCTCGGTTCGGCGGACTTAAAGAGGGGGAAACCGTCGGCAAGGCGGAGCCTTTGTTCCGGAGAATCGACTCCGAAAAATTCTACGCTCAGATTGAGCAAATGCAGAAGGAAAGTGCAAAAAATGAAAAGAGCATAGAAGAAATCGAGGGAATCGCACAGATTGGCATAGAAGATTTCTGCAAGGTGGATTTGCGTGTAGCAGAGGTTACAGCCTGCGAGCCTGTAAAAAGGGCGAAAAAGCTCCTTAAGCTTACGCTTAACGACGGAACAGGCGAACGCATAGTAGCCAGCGGCATTGCAAAATTTTACAAGCCCGAGGAACTTGTGGGCAGAAAGGTTGTCCTTGTGGCAAACCTCAAGCCTGCAAAGCTCTGCGGAGTTGAAAGCTGCGGAATGATTTTGGCGGCAACCTGCGGAGAAGATGTAAAGGTAATCTTCGTTGACGATATGGAGCCGGGTTCAAAGATAAGCTGATTTACGGTCGAATAAAATCAAATAAACATAAACAAGAAAACATCCCTGTTGAGAAAGAACAACAGGGGTGTTTTTTGCTTTTTTCACAACAAACGCATATTAAGATTGTATATAAATCACATAAATATGTATGATATTTCAACAGCTATTTACATTGATAAATATAAGTGATAGAATATTCTTGCGACACAAAGTGAATAATTTTTCCCGAGCAAGTGTGTATTTTTATTTCGGTAAAAATGCATGCTCTATTAAGCATACTTGTATTATATGTTTAAGTTTGTGTCGCAGCAATCGGAGCAGTGCGTTTTTCGTGCGTGGCTTCGGCTGCGCACTTTTTATTTTGAGGAGGAAAGACAATGAAAAAACTAACATCAATTTTGCTCGCAATAATTATGACTTTCAGTGGGTTGTTTGTTATGCCAATGTCAGTAAATGCTGCTGAATCTGCAAGCAATACCGAAAACACATGTGTGCCCTTATATCAAGCAAATGTAATTGCAAACGGATATAACAACGACGGAGAGGGACATTATAAATTATTTAAAAGCTTACAAGACCCTCTCTATTACGAATTAACTGATTATATGTTAGAGGATGATGTACTTTGTTGGACATCCAATTTTTGGAACGCTGCATTTAATTCTGAATTTCAAAAAAATCCATCATATTTTTATGAAGTAATGCTTATGGGATTTTTGAAATATGACCAAAATCAGATTAATACTTCCGGAGTTTGGAATAGCAAAGAGATGGCTTTGAGCACGACAATATATAATACTATAGCAAATAATTATATTGACAAATTTGAAAATCCGTCATATAAGGATTTAGTAAAGCAAGTTAATGAATTATCAAATGATGAAGTCAAAAATATTTTATCCAATATTGATGATATAAAGATAACACAGCAAGCATTGGGCACATTATCAAAAGGCTGTTCATATGCTACTGAGTTTATCAAAGCAGTAGCGGATTATCAGGCTTTGCTTGATGCAAAATCCGAGCGCATTGAATTGCTGAAATTAGCAAAGTCAAAAGTTACGGATAATGAATATTTTACAAAAGCCGTTGACGACATAATAGATAAAATGGAGCAAACTCCAATCGAATATATATCAGGTCAAATGCTTGATAAAATCTGGGATGATTTTTTAAACAGTGCTTGGGACTTAATAATAAAAGGCAGTCCGATTGCTACAGTATTAAAAGCTATAGATATTGAAAAAATGACGCTTGATGTTTTGTTTAATACAAGTGAAACTGCTTCGGATAATTTTAAATTACTTGTACTGTATATAGTTGATACATATTTCAGCAGTGCCTTGGAGCAGGCATATGATAATTACAAAAGCTCCGGTACAGTAAGTAATGCCGCAACCCTCATTCAATGCTACAGAGCATACATAGAATATCAGGTTTATGGTTTAGATTACACCAAAACATTTGTGAATAACATTGTTGACAGCGGAACAATTCACCATATAATTGAGCAGATATTCTTCCAGGAGAGTATAGAAAGTGCCGCTGAGCTTACTAAGCATTGTGACAATCAGATTATCAACAGAGAAAAGTTGCTTGAATTGTTGGATAAGTCTGCGGATATTTATTACAGCTCAACAGGTCTTGACGAACTTGTTGACGCTATTGAATCAACGGAAGAAGTAAATGTTCCGGTAACAGGAATTTCCTTTAAGCAATCTGAAATTACCTTGAACAGCACAGAGGATATTTGCCTGATATATGCCGATGTATATCCGGAAAACGCAAGCAACAAAAAGGTAACCTACACAAGCTCTGACCCGTCAATACTCAGCGTTCCCTCAGACGGCGGCTTTGCTACGCAAAACGGCGAGGGTACGGTTACAATAACTGCTACTACGGAAGACGGTGGCTTTACTGCAACACAAAAGGTTAATGTTAATTATAAGCCTGTTTTAGCTACAACCGATAACGGAAAATGCGGTGATAGTGTTTATTGGAGATTGTATAGTGACGGCACATTATATATCAGCGGTACTGGTAAAATGAAGAATTATAATTCGCATTCACCATGGTATAATTATGAAATTAAATCTGTAATTATAGGGTATGGTGTAACAAGTATTGGCAATTATGCATTTGAAGATTGCACAAGCCTTGCAAGTGTAACAATCCCAGACAGTGTAACAAGCATTGGCAATTATGCATTTAATTATTGCGCAAGCCTTGCAAGTGTAACAATCGGTAACAGTGTAACAAGCATTGGCAATAGTGCATTTTATTATTGCAGAAGTCTTGCAAGCGTAACAATCGGTAACAGTGTAACAAGCATTGGCGATTGGGCATTTTATAATTGCACAAGCCTTGCAAGTGTAACAAACCCAGACAGTGTAACAAGCATTGGCAATTGTGCATTTTTAGGTTGCACAAGCCTTGCAAGTGTAATAATTCCTGACAGTGTAACAAGCATTGGCGATTGTGCATTTAGCGGTTGCACAAGTCTTGCAAGTGTAACTATCCCAGACAGTGTAACAAGCATTGGCAATGGTGCATTTGAAGATTGCACAAGCCTTGAAAGTGTAACAATCGGTAACAGTGTAACAAGCATTGGCGATGATGCATTTAATGATTGCAATAACCTAAAAAAAGTTTATATAGACAATATAACTTCTTGGTATAATATTTCATTTGATAATTGTTATTCTAATCCACTTAATAATTATGCAGAGCTTTATTTAAATGGAAAATTAGTTATTGATTTAAAAATTCCGGATAGTGTAACAAGCATTGGCAATTATGCATTTTTAGGTTGCACAAGCCTTGAAAGTGTAACCATCGGTAATAGTGTTATAAGTATAGGTAGTTCTGCATTTAAATTTTGCTATAACCTTTCAAACATAACAATCCCTGATAGTGTTACAAGTATTGGCGATCATGCATTTTTAAATTGCAGAAGCCTTGAAAGTGTAACAATCCCAGACAGTGTAACAAGCATTGGCAATTATGCATTTTATTATTGCACAAGCCTTGCAAGTGTAACAATCCCAGACAGTGTAACAAGCATTGGCGATTGGGAATTTTATAATTGCACAAGCCTTGAAAGTGTAACCATCGGTAATAGTGTTATAAGTATAGGTAGTTCTGCATTTAAATTTTGCTATAACCTTTCAAACATAACAATCCCAGACAGTGTAACAAGCATTGGCAATTATGCATTTGAAGATTGCACGAGCCTTACAAGTGTAACAATCCCAGACAGTGTAACAGGCATTGGCAATATGGCATTTGAAGATTGCACAAGCCTTGCAAGTGTAACAATTCCTGACAGTGTAACAAGCATTGGCAATAGTGCTTTTTCAGCTTGTACAAGCCTAAAAGATGTTTATTATTCCGGAAGCGAGGAGGAGTGGAATAAAATATCCATTGGATCTGACAACAGCGGTTTAAAAAAAGCTACAATCCACTTTAACAGCGAAGGTCCCTTGCCGGCAGAAACTATTGTTGACGAGAATACGGGAATTTCAGTAACAACAAATTCTGTTGCAGAATTTAATGTTGAAAATCTAACCGATAGTGATAGTGCAAAAAATGTAAATTCCCTACTTGACAAGAGTGAAAAGCTTGCTGATTTGTATGACATTTCCTTAACTAAGGATGGTATTTCCGTTCAGCCGGACGAACCTACAACGGTAAAAATCCCCACCGACAACGAAAACGCAAAGGTATATAGAATTGAAGATAATGGTACAAAAACGGATATGAACGCTGTTTACGATAACGGTTATATGGTATTTACAACCGACCATTTCAGTCTGTATGCCTTAGTTATTCCGAACGATAATGTTATAGGCGACGCTAACGGTGACGGAGAAGTTGATATTCAGGATGTTACCTGTATTCAGATGTATGTGGCAAAGCTGGGCGCAGATACGGTGGATGCTTCCGTGTGCGACCTTGACGGCGACGGCAAGGTAGGGATCTCGGATGCTTCGTATTTACAAATGAAACTGGCTAAGCTGATTTAGTAAAAACGGAATAGAATTAACGCCTCCTTTGGTAAGGGAGGCGTTAGCTTTTTTCTGATTATGAATCGGAGGAAAACTTTTTGAGCGTCTAATATTTGGGGGCATAATGTTTTAAAATATATGCCGGTGTATGCCCGAAGCGAAAAACTCGGGCACTAAAATTTTTTGATTATATGAATTCTATCTACCCGACACAAAAAATTCGATTTGCGGTTGATTTAAAATTTCAATTTCACGGTAATTTGTTTTTATCATTCCTTTTTTTGCAAAGGTGTTTAAAATCTTGCTGACAGTTACTCGTGAGGCTCCCACCAGACTGCCGATTTCTTCGTGGGTCAGCAACACCACCGTTTTGTTTTTTCGTGTGGTTTTGTACTCAAGCAGTATTTGTGCGATTCGCCGGTCCGCCTGCAAGAATGTCATAGAATCTATCTGCGCCGAAAGCAGTCGTATGCGTTTTGCCTGTGATTCAAGTAAGTCCAGCGCGAGACGCGGGTAGTCCTTAATAAGTTCAATGAATTTTCCGCCGTCAATTACGGCGATTGATGATTTTTCCGTAGCAACGGCTGAGGAAATTCTCGGGTATTTATCAAAAAACGCCGCCTCGCCTAAAATTTCCCCCGGCATAGCTGTGCCAAGGGTTTTTTCCATTCCGTCGGGGGAGTTCATAAAAATGCTCGCCCTGCCGGATAAAAGATAGTAAAAGCATTGGGGCGTTTCACCCTGACGGTAAATTATCTGCCCTTTTTCGTATGCTCGCCCGTGGGCGTGGCTGTTAAGTATTTTTTGCAAACTGCCGTTGATTTCCGTTTTTATCCTTGTATCATAAATCTCTGCCTTTTCCAAATAAGTCACCCTTAGAATTTTTATATTTTTTCTAATCATAAATTCGCCCGATTGTTCCATAAATCAGGAGGGAAAATCACTTTATTTGTTTAATTGTAGCATAGTTTACAATCTTTTTGCAAGGGTTATGCAATAATAGCCCTGACGGGGATTTCCCCAAGCCGTATCGGCATTAGTAAAATTTAGGAGATGATTATGTATGGGAATGACTATGTCACAAAAAATTCTTGCCGCCCATGCAGGACTTGACAGCGTAAAGGCAGGCCAGCTTATTGAAGCAAACCTTGACCTTGTTTTGGGCAACGATGTTACCTCGCCTGTTGCAATCAATGTTTTTGAAGAGAACAACGCAACGGCAGTTTTTGACAATACAAAAATCGCAATGATTATGGATCACTTTACCCCGAATAAGGATATTAAGGCGGCAACACTTGTTAAGCAGACAAGAACCTTTGCCGACAAATACGATATAAAAAATTACAAGGACGTCGGTCAGATGGGTATTGAGCATGCTCTTCTGCCTGAGCAGGGACTTGTGGGCCCGGGCTGTCTGTGCATCGGCGCAGATTCTCACACCTGTACCTACGGCGCTTTGGGAGCATTCTCAACAGGAGTAGGATCAACGGATATGGCGGCAGGTATGATAAGCGGAAAGGCTTGGTTTAAGGTTCCCTCCGCTATTAAATTTGAGCTTGTAGGCAAGCCTCAGGGCTTTGTCAGCGGAAAGGATGTAATCCTCCACATTATAGGCAAAATCGGCGTTGACGGCGCACTTTATAAATCAATGGAGTTTTGCGGCGAGGGCGTTAAGTACCTGAACATTGACGACAGACTCTGCATTGCAAATATGGCGATTGAAGCAGGCGCAAAGAACGGAATTTTCCCTGTTGACGATGTTACGAGAGAGTACTGCAACGGCAGGTATCAGGGCGTTGCGCAGGAATTTTCAGCCGATGAGGACGCAGAGTACGACGAAACATATGTTATTGATTTAAGCGAAATCAGACCCACGGTTGCGTTTCCTCATCTTCCCGAAAACACACGCACGGTCGATGAAATCGGCGAAACAGAGGTTAAAATTGACCAGGTTGTTATCGGCTCCTGCACAAACGGCAGAATTTCAGATTTAAGAGCCGCCGCAGATGTTTTAAAGGATAAAAAAATCGCTAAGGGTGTCAGATGTATCATCATCCCCGGAACGCAGAAAATATGGCTTCAGGCTATGCACGAGGGACTTTTTGACATATTTGTAAATGCAGGCGCTGTTGTATCCACCCCTACCTGCGGTCCGTGCCTCGGAGGTCATATGGGAATTCTTGCGGCAGGCGAAAAAGCCGTTTCTACAACAAACAGAAACTTCGTAGGCCGTATGGGTCACGTTGACAGCGAGGTTTACCTTGCAAGCCCTGCCGTTGCTGCCGCAAGCGCAGTAACAGGCTATATTACAGACCCTGCAAAGGTTAAATAAGGAGGCTATTATTATGAATGTAAAAGGAACAGTCCATAAGTTCGGCGACAATGTAGATACAGACGTTATTATTCCTGCCCGTTATCTTAATACGGCTTCGCACAAGGAGCTTGCAAGCCATTGTATGGAGGACATTGACAAGGAATTTGTAAATAAGGTTAAGGAAGGCGACATTATGGTTGCCGAAAAGAACTTCGGCTGCGGAAGCTCCCGTGAGCATGCGCCTATTGCGATTAAGGCTTCGGGTATTTCCTGCGTAATCGCCTCAACCTTTGCACGAATTTTCTACCGCAACGCAATCAATATCGGCTTGCCGATTTTGGAGTGCGACGAGGCGGCAAAGGATATTAAAGAGGGAGATACGGTTTCGGTTAATTTTGATACAGGCGTTATTACAAACGAAACAACCGGAAAAACCTATCAGGCAGAGCCGTTCCCGGAGTTTATACAGAATATTATCCAAAAGGGCGGACTTATTAAGTCGATTATGTAAGAAAAGCCAAATTATACAAAAGTTTAATAATATTTAGGACGCTTCTTTTTAGGAGGCGTCCTTTTGCTTTATGGGCTTAAAAAGAATTTGGGCATAATAACGGCGGTAAAGATATATACAAATTAAAAAAGCTGTGATATACTATATCACAGCAAGAGAATTCAGCGGTTATCCTGACGCCCAGCGGAAATCGGGTGTTGATGTTCGGGACATATAATATGTTTTATTTTGTCAATAGCATATGAATAAATTTGATATTTAATCCTGAGGGAATATAATAAATATAAGCGGTGATAAAATGAAGACTTACACCATAATTGCCGGAGCAGACGATGTGGGCAAGAGGGTTTACCTTAACCTTATGCAGGCTAAGCCCAACAGCTTAGGACTTGTTTTCTGTGATTTGACCTCGGTGTATCTTATAGCAAAAAATCCTATTCAGTGTATGGAAAAAGGGTATAACTTTACGGTGGAGACCACCTTGCTCAGCGATGAATCGGTTGTGCTTGCAAGAATGGCAAAGGAGAAAGGCTACTGCGTCAACCTGCACTTTATAGGCATTGACGGTAAATCGGGTTTTGGCGCCGAAAAGAATCAGGACAGCAAGCTGCAAACTTTCTATAAGGTTACGGAAAATCTTAAAAAGCTTTTGCCTTTGTGCGACTGCGGAGTTTTTGTTGACAACAGCAGTGATTTTAAATATCTTGCAAAATACGGCGACGGAGAGATTACCCTAAACAGTCATAAACTGCCTATGTGGCTGAAATACATTTGCAGTAGTGTTGAAGAAGAGAAAACTTGGACATAAATTTTAGTATCAGACAGTACTGCTTGCAGAGAAAAAACAGATGATACTTTAGGCAAGATAAATAGAATCATATCAACCTTGCGTAGTGTGCAAGATTCGGGAACAGAAGCTTTCAAATTATATGAAGCTATCTACACGGAGCGAAAAATTCGGGAACAGAAGTATTTAAATTATATGATGCTATCTACACGGAGCGAAAAATTCGGGAACAGAAGCTTTCAAATTATATGACGCTATCTACACGGAGCGAAAAAAGGAGTTAGTATGAAGAAATATGATTATCTTATAGTTGGCAGCGGTCTGTTCGGGGCGGTTTTTGCCAATGAAATGACAAAATCAGGCAAAAAATGCCTTGTTATTGACAAGCGTGACCATATCGGCGGAAATATCTACACAAAAGAGGTTGAGGGAATAAATGTGCATATGTACGGCGCTCATATTTTCCATACTTCGGACAAGAAAATTTGGGGCTATGTAAACCAATTTGCAGAATTTAACCGCTATACAAATTCACCTGTTGCAAGGTATAAGGACGAGCTTTACAATATGCCCTTTAATATGAACACATTTTCAAAGATGTGGGGTGTGGTAACTCCGAAAGAGGCTAAGGAAAAAATAGAAGCCCAGATTAAAGAGGCGAATATTAAAGAGCCGAAAAATCTTGAGGAACAGGCGCTTTCGCTGGTGGGCAGAGATATTTACGAAAAGCTTGTAAAGGGCTACACCGAAAAACAATGGGGCAGAAAGGCAAATGAATTACCGTCGTTTATCATAAAAAGACTGCCCGTCCGCTTTACATATGACAACAATTATTTTAACGATAAGTACCAGGGCATCCCCAACGGCGGATATACCACAATAATTGAAAAAATGCTTGATGGCGTTGATGTAAGGCTTAATACGGACTTTTTTGCAGACAGACAGGAATTTTCGGAAATTGCAGACAAAATCCTGTTTACGGGAATGATTGACGAGTATTTTGACCATTGCTACGGTTACCTTGAGTACAGAAGTCTGCGTTTTGAAACCGAAACCCTTGACGAGGAAAATTACCAGGGCAACGCTGTTGTAAATTACACCGAGTATGAAATTCCATATACCAGAATTATCGAGCATAAGCACTTTGAGTTTATGTGTCAGGACGAATCAAAACGAGTGCCAAAAACCGTAATTACAAGGGAATACCCTGCCGACTGGAAGCCCGGCGACGAGCCCTATTACCCTATGAATGACGAAAAAAACAACGCTCTTTACGAAAAATACAAGGCATTGGCCGAAAAAGAAAGCAACGTTATTTTCGGCGGACGACTGGGAATGTATAAGTACTTTGATATGCACAACGTTATCGCCGAAGCGCTTAGATGTGCAAAAAATGAACTGAATAAATGATTATATTTGCCGATTAAAGAAAAGCCTCGGATGTGATGATATGAATAATATTTTTGACGCTCACGCACACTATGATGACAAATGGTTTGACGAAAACCGTGCTGAGCTTCTTGATTCAATGGAAAATACGGGCGTATGCGGAATTGTAAACGCCGCTGTGAATATTCAATCAACGGAATTTGCGCTGAAGCTTTCGGAAAAATACCCCTTTATATACGCAACAACAGGTTTTCACCCGGAAAACCTTGAGGATATGGTACCCGATTATCTGAGCAAAATGGAGCAGTTCCTGAAAAATCCAAAGGTTGTGGCAATAGGCGAAATAGGTCTCGACTACCATTGGAACATTCCCAGGGAAGAACAAAAGAGGGTGTTTGAGGAACAGCTTGCCTTTGCAAAAGATGTTGACGCTCCTGTTGTTGTTCACGACCGTGAAGCCCACGGGGACACAATGGAGCTTTTGAGAAAATACCGCCCTAAGGGGATTGTTCATTGCTTTTCCGGAAGTGTTGAGCTTATGCGTGAGGTTGTCAGCCTGGGTATGAGCATCAGCCTGGGAGGAGTCGTTACCTTTAAAAATGCACGCCGTAGCGTTGAGGTTGCAAAAGAAATCCCTTTGTACAGGCTGTTGCTTGAAACCGACGCACCGTATATGGCACCCGAGCCGTATCGGGGAAAACAGTGCAACAGTTCAATGATTGCAAAAACGGCGGAGAAGATAGCAGAAATCAGGGGAATGGACGTGCAGAAGCTTTTGGATATTACCTGTGAAAACGCACGTCAGCTTTACGGAATTTAAAATTTTACACGGATTTAAACTATTATCCTGCAGGAAAATATAAGAATCTTATTGGAAAATGTAAGGCAATTACTGTGATTTTTTTACGAGATTCATAAGTCAGGGCAAATTTCAATGGGCAAACAACAATGGAAAAGGACGGCAAAATTGCCGCCCTTTTTACGTTATAGGAAATTGCTCCGAAATGTTCGGGCAAAGAAGGTTTGTTATTATCAACCTGTCTGCCCGAATTGCGTGCGTAGGTACACTCCCTTTTCAGCCAATTATAAAATCAATGCCTGTTATTGCGTCTGTCGCCTCGTCTGTCACCGTAAGGTCTGCGAGGACGTGACTGACGCTCGTTCTCGGGGTCGTTCTCCGGAGTTAAGCCGTCAACCTCAATCAAAACGTCACGCCTTGAAAGGTTAAGTCTGCCCTTATCGTCAATTTCAAGAACCTTAACTCGGATAATATCGCCCACATTTACCACATCGGTTACCTTGTCTGTGTGTTTAACATCAAGCTGAGAAATATGGCACAAGCCTTCCTTGCCCGGAGCAATCTCTACAAATGCGCCGAAATCCATAATTCTCGTAACCTTGCCCAGGAAGATTGAGCCGGGCTCTGGGTCTTTTGAGATTGTATTTACAATTTCAACGGCACGCTTGCACTTCTCGGTGTCAAGACCGGAAACAAATACCTGACCGTACTCGCCGTCTTCTTCAATGTCAATCTTAACATCACATTCTGACTGGATTTCTTTAATAACCTTACCGCTTTTACCGATAACCTCGCTGATTTTATCAGCAGGAATGGTTGTGGTAAACATCTTGGGAGCATATTTTGAAAGCTCTTCTCTGGGCTGAGGAATAGCCTTGAGCATAACCTCGTCAAGAATGTAGTTTCTTGCCTTGTGAGTCTTTTCAAGAGCCTCTTTTACCATTTCGGGGGTAAGACCGCTGATTTTAAGGTCCATCTGAATAGCTGTGATGCCGTCGTGAGTACCTGCAACCTTAAAGTCCATATCGCCGAAGAAGTCCTCAAGACCCTGAATATCAACCATAGTCATCCAACGGTCGCCCTCGGTAATAAGTCCGCAGGAAATACCTGCAACAGGCTCCTTAATAGGCACGCCGGCGTCCATAAGAGCAAGTGTAGAACCGCAGATTGAACCCTGTGAGGTCGAGCCGTTTGAGGAAAGAACCTCTGAAACAAGCCTTAGCGCATAGGGGAACTCCTCAACGGGAGGGATAACCGGAACAAGAGCACGCTCAGCCAGCGCACCGTGACCGATTTCACGGCGTCCGGGGCCTCTGCTGGGCTTTGTTTCGCCTACGGAATAGCTGGGGAAGTTGTAGTGATGCATATATCTCTTTTCGTCCTCGCCGTCAATTCCGTCGAGAATCTGTTTATCGGAAACAGGACCTAAAGTGGCAACTGTCAGTACTTGGGTCTGACCTCTTGTGAAAAGACCGGAGCCGTGAACTCTGGGCAAAACGCCTACTTCGGAAGCCAGCGGACGGATGTCGTCCATGCCTCTGCCGTCAACACGCTTTTGCTCGTCTAAAAGCCAGCGGCGGACAATGAATTTCTGTGTTTTGTAAAGGCACTCGTCAATCTTTGCCTCGCTGTCGGGGTAAATCTCGTCAAATTTTGCGTGAACAGCCTCATAAATAGGAATAAGTCTTTCATCTCTGACGGTTTTGTCATCGGTGTCAAGGGCTGCTTTTACATCTTCTTCTGCAAAAGCCTTAATAGCTTCAAACATCTCGTGGTCAGGCTCGTTGCTTGGATAGGTGAACTTGTCCTTGCCGATTTCAGCCTGAATTCCCTTGATGAATTCGATTATTTTCTGGTTAGCCTCATGACCTGCCATAATGGCGTTATACATAACCTCGTCGCTTACTCTGTCTGCGCCGGCTTCAATCATAGCGATTCTGCTGTCGGTAGATGCAACTGTGGTAGCCATCTTTGAAATCTTTTTCTGCTCGCTTGTTGGGTTGATTACAAATTCGCCGTCAATGTATCCTACGGAGCATCCTGAAATAGGACCGTTCCAAGGAACGTCGGAAATTGAAATTGCAATAGAAGTACCAATCATAGCGGTGATTTCCGGGGAGCAGTCGGGGTCAACTGACATAACTGTGCAGACAACGGAGCAGTCGTTACGCATATCCTTGGGAAAAAGCGGACGGATAGGTCTGTCGATAACACGGCTTGTAAGAATAGCCTTTTCCGTCGGTCTGCCCTCTCTCTTAAGAAAACTGCCGGGAATCTTGCCTACTGCATAAAGCTTTTCCTCGTAATCTACGGAAAGCGGGAAGAAGTCAACGCCTTCTCTGGGCTTTTCGGAAGCGGTTACGGCAACGTGAACAACGGTATCGCCGTAGTGAACAAGGCAGGCTCCGTTTGCAAGCTGGGTCATTTTTCCGGTTTCAACCTTAAGAGGTCTGCCTGCAAATTCGGTTTCAAATACCCTGTATTTGTCAAAAATCATAGGTTTATTCATAATAAAAATCCTTTCCGAGGTTAAACCTCTAAAATTATATTTAATACTAATACCTAATAAAAAGCAGACAATCTTTGCGGCCTGATTTCCGCAATACTGCGTTGTTGTCCTTGCAAGGCGTCAGCCTTGCGGCGTCCGCCTTGTCTTGCGAAAATTATCCTCGTAAATATAGGCCTACTTTCTATCAGGAATTAGTATAACAGGATTTTTACATTGTTTTAGCAATAAAACCGGCCGTTAACGGATAACACCCTGCCAAATCTCAAAGTATTAAGGGGATAAGCCTTTGTTTAGGTGTCTGTCCTAATTAGGTGCTTGTCCTAAAATAATACTAAAACTGCGAATGTTTTAAAATAAAGTTGTTGGGTTAAAGGCTCGTTTTACCGCTAAAGTACAATGATAAAAAACCTGTAAAAAACGCAATATAGGGCAAACGGATAACCGCCTGCCCTAAAATCTTTGGTATTACTTACGGATACCCAGTCTTTGGATAATTGAACGGTATCTCTCAATATCGGTTCTGACGAGATAGTTGAGAAGACTTCTTCTCTGACCGATCATCTTAAAAAGACCTCTGCGTGAGTGGTGGTCCTTTTTGTGAACCTTGAGGTGCTCGGTAAGGTCGTTGATTCTCTTGGTAAGAAGAGCAATCTGAACCTCGGGAGAACCAGTGTCACCCTCGTGGGTAGCGTACTCGGCCATAATAGCCTGCTTTTCTTCTTTTAACATTATTTTTTCCACCTTTATTATTATTTACCCGTTTCAGTTTCAGGTTAAGGCTGTGAAAATCCGCACGGCGGCTTGCTCCTTAATCCGAAAGAGGGGCATAACAACAGAATTATAGCACGAATAATTGCAAAAGTAAAGATTATCCGTAAAAATTTTTTACCTGTCCGTTTTAACGGCAGACGGAGGAGTAAGTATTTCTTTTACTCTGTCACGACGCTCCTTGGAGGCAATTCTGTATCGTGTGATAATAAGCTGCTCTTCCTTTGTCAGGTTTTCCATTCTGATAATGTCAAGCTTGGCAGCGGCGTTGGGGTCGGCAACTCCGGAATCTGCGTCTCCTGTCAGCAGTGTGCCCACATTTACGTCAAAGATTTTTGCAAGCTTGATAATGGTGTCCATATTCGGCTCGGTTTTTCCGGTTTCATAATAACTGTAGGTCGAGCGGTCGATATTCAGTGTATCGGCTACCTGCTGCTGAGTCAAGTCATTATGGTTACGGTATTTTTTCAGCCTTTGTGCGAACGTTTCTCCATTGTATATTGTACGATTACTCATAAACAACGCTCCTTCTTGTAGTTTACTAAGCAACTTCAATTATAAAATGATTTTTTACTTTTAGCTCATATTGTGAATAATACTCACCGATAAATTGACAATTATTTTGTTTCGTGAAGTATTGCCCCGATTTTAGCCTGAATTTGGTGCGTTTTGAAGTATTATAGAGATGTTTGTAGTGTTTTTAAAGGCAATTTCTGTGACATTGCGAATATTCCTTGAAATATTCTTTGAAAAAGTACCCGATAAATTCATCTTAATTTCACTCTAATTTTGTTTTCAAAGAATATTCGGCTCCGTTTCATATATATATGTTTACTTTTTCTTGCTTTTATCGGCAAATTGTGTTATCATAGTACAAATTATTATGATAGAGAGGGATTTTAATGAAAAAGTTTATTTCTGTATTGTTATGTCTTGCCGTTATAATTACGGCTGCGTCCTTTGCTTCCTGCTCAGGCGGAGATTCTCAGGGCAAAAAAATTGCAGGCATCGACGACCTTGCAGGTGCAAAAATCGGTGTTCAGCTTGGTACAACCGGTGATATTTACGCTTCCGATTATGAGGAGCAGGGTTCATCAATCGAGAGATTCAACAAGGGTGCCGACGCAGTGCTTGCGCTTACACAGGGTAAGGTTGACTGCGTTATCATCGACAGAGAGCCTGCAAAGGCTTTTGTTGAGGCAAATAAAGGCTTAAAAATTCTTGACGAGCCTTTTGCCGAGGAACAGTATGCAATCTGCGTTGCCAAGAACAACGATAAGCTTACAAACGACTTTAACAAAGCTTTGGGCGAGCTTAAGGCTGACGGCACGGTAGACAAAATTATCGCAAACTATATCGGCGACGATACAAAGGGAAAATCTCCCTATACAACTCCCGAGGGAACCGAAGCTCCTAACGGAGAGCTTCATATGGCTACAAACGCATTCTTTGAGCCTTACGAATTTTACGAGGGCGACAATGTTGTAGGTATTGACGCTATGCTTGCGCAGGCTTTGTGCGACAAGTTAGGCTATAAGCTTGTTATCGACGATATGGACTTTGATGCGATTATTACGGCTGTACAGTCAGGCAAGGCTGATTTCGGAATGGCAGGAATGACCGTTACCGACGAGAGACTTCAGTCAATTAACTTTACCGACCCTTACACAACAGCTACACAGGTTATTATCGTTAAGGAATAACAGTTAAAAACGGTATTATACAGTCATACTGCGCCTGACAGGGTATTTTCGGCGCAGTATGTTTGTGTCTTATTTTAGTTTTACATACATAATTTTGTATATTCACAGTTAAAGGAAGAAATCTATGCAGGACTTTTTTACCGGTATTGCCGAAAGCTTTACAAAAACTTTTATAACTGACGACCGCTGGCTTCAGCTTCTTCAGGGTTTGCTTGTAACCTTGGAGATTACCGTTTTTGCGGCATTCCTCGGTATCGCTTTGGGCTTTTTAGTTGCAATAGTTCGCTCAACCTTTGATATGAACCTTGCCGGTAAAAAGTGCCGTGGCTTCGGGGACAGGGTTCTGAAGGCTATCAATTTTATCTGCAACATTTACATTACGGTTATCAGAGGCACACCTGTTGTAATTCAGCTGATGATTATGTACTATATAGTTTTTGCCTCGTCACGAAACGGCATAATTGCGGCGATTCTTTCCTTTGGAATCAACTCCGGCGCATATGTTGCCGAGATTGTCCGTTCGGGAATTATGTCCATAGACAAAGGTCAGTTTGAAGCAAGCCGTTCCCTCGGCTTTAATTACAGCAGTACGATGATTTATGTTATAATTCCTCAGGCGTTCAAGAATATTCTGCCTGCATTGGGCAACGAATTTATTGTGCTTGTTAAGGAAACCTCGGTAGCCGGATATGTTGCATTGCAGGACTTAACTTATGTAGGAAACCTTATCCGTTCAAGAACCTACGAGGCGTTTTTCCCACTTATAGCCATTGCGCTGATTTACCTTGTAATCGTTCTGTTTCTGACTTTCTTACTCAAAAAGCTGGAAAGGAGGCTGCGCAGCAGTGACCACTGATGATACATTGATAAAGGTTACAAACCTACACAAGTCTTTTGACAATGTTGAAGTGTTAAAGGGCATTAACGCCGATATTAAAAAGGGCGACGTTATGGTTGTTATAGGAGCGTCAGGCTCCGGCAAGTCCACATTTCTGCGCTGTCTTAACAGACTTGAAGAGCCTACCGGCGGACAAATTTTGTTTGAGGGCACCGACATAACCGACCCGTCGGTCAATATAAATCTGCACAGACAGAAAATGGGAATGGTATTCCAGCAATTTAACCTTTTTCCCCATATGACCGTGCTGAAGAATATGACCTTAGGCCCCATAAAGCTTTTGAAAATATCAAAAGAAGAGGCAGAAAGCCGTGCTATGGAGCTTTTGAAAAGGGTTGGTCTTTCAGACAGGGCGGATTCGTATCCCTCACAGCTTTCGGGCGGACAAAAACAGCGTATCGCCATTGTCAGGGCTTTGTGTATGAACCCGGACGTTATGCTTTTTGACGAGCCTACCAGCGCACTTGACCCTGAGATGGTGGGAGAGGTGCTTGATGTTATGAAACAGCTTGCACAGGACGGAATGACAATGGTAGTTGTTACCCACGAAATGGGCTTTGCCAGAGAGGTCGGAACGAGCGTTGTGTTTATTGATGACGGCGTAATTGTTGAGCAAAACCGTCCCGAGGAGTTTTTCGGAAACCCTCAAAGCGAAAGATTAAAAGATTTTCTTTCAAAGGTACTTTGAGTTTTTGCCAAGGTACGAACACCGAACGAAATTATTGGTAAAATTTTAACTATTTATAATTTTAACTATTTATTTAGGATTTTCATTAAAATAAAAAGCTGCCGCAAATTTTAACCATTTGCGGCGGCCTTTTTTACATTATAGGAAATTGCACGGTTGTGCTCGGGCATAAAGGCTGTTTTCAGCAAGAGCTGTCTGCACGGATTGCGTGTCGAGGCTTTTCGCTCCGGGGAGATAGCTTCATCTAATTGGTATAGTTTTATGCCCGACCGTTTTCCGCCGAGAAAAGGCCGGTTTATAACACAAAACATATATGTCCGACCGTTTTATTCCGGGGAAATAGATTCATTTATGGTGCTGTTCGCTCGGATTGCGTGTCGAGGCTTTTTGCTCCGGGGAGATAGCTTTATCTAATTGTTAAAGTTTTATGCCCGACCGTTTTCCGCCGAGAAAAGGCCGGTTTATAACATAAAACATATATGTCCGACCGTTTTATTCCGGGGAAATAGATTTATCTATGGTGCTGTTCGCTCGGATTGCGTGTCGAGGTACTCGACTTTTTTATATTATGCACGCTTAATATATTCTTTTCTCTATGGATTTACAGCTTTTCGCCGACGGCGATAAACACACTCCGTCCGCCCATTGTAATTGAATTTGAGTGCAGATAAATATACTTGTTTTCGGTGATTACGTCCTGAGGAGGATTTGCAGTATTTACATAAAGACGCCACCTGTACCCTGCCGGCAGTTTAGGCAGTTCAACATGAACATCGCCCCAATAAGCGTTTATGCCGAAATAAACAATTTCGGCAGTTGTTGCCAGAGGGTCCCTTGCGCCTGCGTACATTACGCCTATCATTCTTGTGTCACGGTTAAATTCCGTGTTCCAAGGGATACAGGAATGTACGCTGACCGGAGGCAGACTGCATGTGGTCTGACCGCTGTTGTCGGTAACAACATGGAAACGCTTTCTGAAGCTTATCATATATTTGAAAAATTCAAACACATCGCTGTATTTTTCTTTTCTGGACCAATCAATCCAAGAGGTAAGGTTGTCCTGACAGTAGGCGTTGTTGTTTCCGAATTGAGTGTTGCAGAATTCATCACCTGCCAAAAACAGTGCGGCGCCCTTACTGCACATCAAGGTTGCAAAGGCGTTTTTGCACAGCTTAATGCGCAGAGCGTTTACCTCGGGATTATCGGTTTCGCCCTCTGCACCGCAGTTCCAGCTGTTATTGTCGTTGCTTCCGTCGGTGTTGTTCCAGCCGTTTTGCCAGTTGTGCTTTTCGTTGTAGGAATAAAGGTCATAAAGTGTAAAACCGTCGTGACAGGTCAGAAAGTTTACCGACGCATTGTTGCCTCTGTGAACAGGGTCATATAAATCTCTTGAGCCTGTAATACGCTTGGCGGCAGCCCACGCAAGATTGTCATCACCCTTGAGAAAGCGCCTTAAATCGTCACGGTATTTTCCGTTCCATTCAGCCCACCTGTTCCAGGAGGGGAAACTGCCGACTTGATAGAGTCCGCCTGCGTCCCAAGCCTCTGCAATAAGTTTGACCTTTCCCAATATAGGGTCAAAGGCAAGGCTTTCAAGCAGAGGGGGCTTTTCCATAGGAGAGCCGTCCTCGTTTCGTCCCAAAATGGACGCAAGGTCAAATCTGAAACCGTCAACCCTGTATTCCACAACCCAGTACCTTAAACACTCTTTGATAAATTCCCTGACAATAGGCTGATTGCAGTTGAGAACATTTCCGCATCCGCTGAAATTGTAATATTTTCCGTCAGGGGTAAGCATATAGTAAATGTTGTTGTCGATTCCCTTAAATGAGAAAAACGGACCTTTTTCGTTACCTTCGGCTGTGTGATTAAACACAACATCCAAAATTACCTCAATGCCGTTTTTCTTTAAATCGCGAATAAGTTCCTTAAGCTCTCTGCCCTCACGGTGGTGCTCATGGTCGGATTCATAGCTTGTGTTGGGAGCAAAAAAACACACGGTGTTGTAGCCCCAGTAATCGTAAAGCTTTTCTCCGTTGTAGGTTCTGGAAGCCCCCATTTCGTCAAACTCAAATATGGGCATAAGCTCCACGGCGTTCACGCCAAGCTCTTTAAGATACGGGATTTTTTCTCTTATTCCCGCAAAAGTGCCTCTGTGTTTTACCCCTGAGGAGGAATCCATCGTAAATCCTCTTACATGAAGCTCATAGATTATAAGTTCCTCAAAGGGATGATTTGTTTCGTGGAAGTTGCCCCAGTCGTAGTTTGACTCAACAACCCTTGCCTTATAGACAGAGTCGTAATTCTGCTTTACGCCCCAGCCGCTTTGTCCAGTGACCGCTTTTGCGTAGGGGTCGAGAATATACTTGTCTTTGTTAAAAATAAGCCCCAGCTTTTCGTTGTGTGGACCGTCAAAGGAATAAGCATACTCGAACTCGCTAAGCTCAAGACCGTAAACAATCATTGAGTAAGTGTTTCCGATTATGCACGACGGCGGAAAGGGAATTCTTGCGTAAGGCTCGCTTGCCTGGGGTTTAAAAAGCAGAAGCGTGCATGAGGTGGCATATACAGATGTAATTGTAAAGTTAATTCCGCCTCTTACCGGAGTTGCACCGTTTACCTGGAAATATCCGGGACGCACATTATAACCGTTTATATTATCGGTGGGCGCTAAATCTGAAATCATAAAATCGCCTCCTGAGTTTTTATTTTAGACTTAATTTTATGTAAATAATATATAATACAAATATATTTTACCATTCTATCCTTTTTTTGCAATAATATTTTGCAAATAGGTAATGCTTTAATAAAAAATATGAAAATTGCAGTCGAAAATCAATAAAATGATGCAAAATTTGCCAGAAAATCACAAAGTTTGCCAAAAATATTGACATAAGTTGAAAATAACTATATGCTGAAAATACCTGATGCAGTGTGACTTAGTTCACTTAATTTCTTTCCGGTTTAAAATTACTACCGTCGGTCGGCACAATACATTGTTGCATTGCGTTAATCGGGTTTAACCTGAATGTTTGAAAATTATGCTGTGTGTTTTGCTGATAAACCCACAGCCACCTTGCTCCTTCTTACGGTGGTTTTCAAGCTGAAATTAAAATGAAGTATTGTGTTATTTGAGTATGGTAGAAGCAGAAAGACCTTTCCCAAAACGGGAAAGGTCTTTTTGTCGATGTTTTATACAGTAGTCTAAAATTATTTAGTTAGATGCCACGCAACAGAATTACAGTAAATCCGACAGCACTTTTTCAGTTTCTTTCTTACGGGTGCGGCTTACGGCGAGAAGCTCGTTGTTTTTCAGGATAATCCGTTCTTTTTGTTTGTCAAAGGAGCGAATGTAGCTGAAATTTACCAGGTAACGCTGATGAATACGCAGAAACCTTACCGTTTCAAGCTCATTTTCAATGTTGTTGAGCTTTTCACGCTGTCTGTAAATTTTTCCGTCGGACATATGATATTCAAGGTAGTGACGGTCGCTTTTCACATAAAGCAAATCCTTGCATTTTATGGTAACGCTGTTGTTTTTGTTAAAAATGACAAACTTCTTTTTATCCAGAATATAATCCGTAAGATTGGAAACCGAGCGTTCAATTCCTTTGTTAATTGACTGTGCGTCCTTTTTAGCGATGAAGTAAAAGGGGCTGTAATCGAAACAATTAAAAATAAGGTCTTCGTCCTCTGTGGTAAATACTATAACTGATTCTTCACTAAAAAGCCTGATTTCTCTTGCAATTTCAAAACTGCTGTATTCCGATGATGAAATATTAAGATACAGTGCGTCATATGGTGTTTCACGGCAGGAACTGAGCAACGCTTTGCGGTCTGTGTAGGAATCCAATGTAAAGCTGTCCCGGTGTTTTTCCAGCTCCTTAAAAAGCAGAGAGCACATAAGCTTAAGCGTTTTTTCGTTGTCATCATAAACAGCAATTCGCATCTTAAATCCTCCAAAAGCCCAAAAAGGTGAATAGACATTTCCGCAACATTCTCATTATACTACCTTAAGTGACAATTTTCAACATATTATGCGCTGTTTTTCACTAAAATTATTGAGAACCCGCCGAATAAATGCGCTAAAAAGCTTTTTGCACATCCTGCCTGCATATTTTCCGCCATATTGCGGAAAATTTCGCACACAAGCGTTAGCTTGGGCGTAAAATGTTGAACAACCTGACAAACAATCTGACGGCGCAGTTGTGCAAACAATTTAATCGGCACTTTATAAAGTTTTGGAATTTTTAAATGCAAAAGTGGTTTTATTTTTCATTACCCCGACCGTAAACGGCAATCAGATTTTCTTAGGGGTATTTACAACATTGGTGGGAGCGCCGTCAATAAAATTTTTAAGATTATTGCATACAATACCCAGCAGTCGGCGGCGTGTTTCCATAGGCGCCCAGGCTATGTGAGGGGTTATTATGCAGTTTTCAATGCCTATAATCGGGCAGTCCTGTGCCATTGGCTCTGTTTCAAGAACATCAATGCCGGCACCGCCCAGCAGTCCGCTTTTCAATGCGTCACGCAGATCGTTTTCTACCATAACTCCCCCTCGTGCCGTGTTAATAAAGAAAGCTCCCCTCTGCATTTTTGCAAAGGTTTCTTTGTTGAATATATGCAGTGACTGCTGATTAAGAGGGCAGTGAACCGTTACGATACGGCTTTCGGCAAGTAATCGGTCAAAGGACGCCGGTTCTGCGTTTGCGTCTGTTTTTCCGCTTCTTGAATAAGCGATAACCTTCATACCGAATGCCTTAGCAATTTTTGCAACAGATTTGCCGATAGCTCCGTAACCGAAAATGCCCAGAGTTTTGCCGTTAAGCTCTTCAAGAGGATAAACAAAGGGGGAGAAGATGTCGCTTTTTTGCCAGTTGCCCTGCTGAACAAAGCTGTTGTAAGCTCCGGTGCTGTTCATAAGCTCAAGAATCAGCGCAAAGGTGTGCTGGGCAACTGCATTTGCAGAGTAGCTTCCTGCGTTGCAGACGGTAATACCTTTTTCGTTGCAGTAGTCAATGTCTATATTGTTGTAGCCTGTTGCCCAAAGTAAAATCAGCTTCAGATTTTTAGCAAGGCGCAGGGTGTGACTGTTAAGCAGAGTTTTGTTGCAGATTATTACATCAGCGTCTTTTACTCTTTCGGCAAGCTGTTCGTATCCGGTAAGCTGATGTACCGTAACACTTCCGTACTTTTCCAAAGGTTCCAGAGATAGGTCGCCTTTGGTGATTGTTTTTGCGTCGGGTAAAACTATGTTCATTATATCACCTTCAATTATGGATAAGTAAATTTTAGACCAACTTAAACTTTATTGCAATATTATTTTATTTGATTTATAATGTAATACGACAACACGGAGGTGCAGTATGGTTAGGAATATTTTGTTTGATTTAGACGGAACGCTTCTTGTAATGAAGGATCAGGAGCTTTTTGTGAAACTGTATCTTGAGGCGCTGTGCAGGCGGTTCTGCCCTGTTCTGGGCGTTTCTCCTAAGGAGCTTTCTCACGCAATATGGGCGTCAACGGAAAAAATGTTTTTAAACGACGGCTCGTCTTTAAACAGAGAGGTGTTCTGGCGGAGCTTCGCAGAGATTATGGGTAAAGATATTTTGGAGCGAGAAAGTGAATTTGACGATTTTTACGCAAATGAGTTTGTATATGCAAAGCAGGCGACAGGGGTGAATCCATACGCTCTGAAAGCGGTGCAGACTCTTAAAGAGAAGGGGTACAGGCTTATTTTGGCTACCAACCCGGTGTTCCCCACGGTTGCAACCGTAAACAGGCTCAGCTGGGCGGGAATACCCAAAGATATGTTTGAGCTGATAACTGTTTACGATAATTCTTCCTTCTGCAAGCCCAATCCCGATTATTACAGGGAGATTATGAGCAAATTGAGCATTTTGCCCCGGGATTGCCTGATGGTGGGTAATGATGTTGACGAGGATATGATAACCGACAATATAGGTATGGAAACCTATATTGTAACAGATTGCCTTGAAAATAAAAATAACAAGGATTACTCCCATTTCAGACAGGGCTCAATGGAGGAATTTTATAATTTTGCAAAAGCTATGCCGAAAGTCGAGGCGTAAAATATTGCGGACATTTTGACATTGTCGAGTACCTCGACACGCAATCCGGGCAGACAGATTTATTTTTAAAAACACTATGATGCCCGACCGTTAAAAGCAGTTTTCGATAAAGCAAAAATATTCGAGTACCTCGACACGCAATTCGTGCAGAAAGATTATGCTGAAAACAGCCTTTTGTGCCCGAGCGCAACTGAGCAATTCCTATAATGTAAAAAAGCGAAGCAGTCGGAAACAATCCGAGGGCTTCGCTTTTTATGTACTGTTAATACGATTATTTTATCCGTTTATTTCTTTAAGCTGAGCAGTATATTCGGCATACAGCTTATCCGAAATCGCCATTTTTCTGATGATGTTTTTTACGGTTATGTCAAGACCGAGATTCTCGCTGTAATCGGCGCAGTATATGTAATCTACTCTGTCCTTGCGCAAAAGCTCCTCAACCTTTTGCTTTTGACCCTTTTGATAAACAGCAATAGCCTTTCCTCCGTATGATTTCATCATCTTCATACAGGGAACATCGGAAAGACCGTCGCCTATGTAAATCATATTGTTAAAAGGAACTCGCTTGCTGTCGTCGGGCATAGAACGGTTTAAATCGGTGTCATTGGATATATCCAGAACGCCCTTGTTGATTCTGTAAACAAACTGGGTCTTGTTGGTGTAGTTTACAGCCGTCTTAGGCCATACGGCGTTGCCTTTTTCGTCATAGAGAAATTCGCAGGCAAAAATACTTTTAAATTCTCCGCTGATTTTCGTTCCCTCTATAATTTCTTTAAGACCGGAGGAAATAACATAGTGCTCAATCGCAACACCATGACTTTCGCCGAAGCGGTTAATTCTGCCGAACCAGTCCTCGACACCGGGGAAAAGTTCAACATCCTTGCCTTTTTCAACAAGGCTTTCACGCAAAAGTGGGATTTTATGGTCCTTAGACAGCCTGACCATTGCGTAAAGATATGCAAGCACGCTGTCCATACACTCGTTCTTGCAGTATGCGTCGGCTGTGCTCCAAAATTCATCGGCTGTCAGCCCAAGGCTGGGAATAAACCCGTAGTCCTGCATATCCTTTGTGCAGAGAGTTTTATCAAAATCGTACATTATTGCAACAACAGGAATGTCCGTCATTTTGCACCTCTTGATAAATTAACCCTGATAGGTTGTTATTTCTACCGTTTCAATGATAATGTCCTGAGAAGGCTTGTTGGAGCTGTCAGTGGCTGATTTTGCAATATTGTCCACAACATCCATACCGTCAATAACCTGAGCAAACACCGTGTGCCCTCTGTCAACTGCGTTATATGCGCCGTCAAGGTACGGATTTCCGCCGTTTTCAGCGTAGAGATTCTTAATATCGTCGGGGACTACGTTGGTGTCGTAGCAGGAACTGCCGTAGGCGTTTACGAAGTTCTGGAACATACTTGCGTTAGAGGAGTAGTTCTTAAGCTGTACGGATACCTGCTGCCACTGATTTACAAAATTGTTCCAGCCGCCGCCTTTCTGATAAGCCTCTGCGGTGGTCTGGTTAATAAAGAACTGACTGCCGTTGGTGTCTGCACCGGAATTAGCCATTGAAACTGCACCCCTCAGGTTAAGGAGCTTGTCGCAGAATTCGTCCTCAAAAGCAGAGCCGTAGGAGCTTGTTCCGCCTGTGCCGTTTGCGTTTTCATAATCTCCGCCCTGAATCATAAAGTCGTTAATAATTCTGTGGAAAATAGTGTTGTTGTATTTTCCGTCTTTTGCAAGATTTATAAAGTTTGTAACGGTTTTCGGAGCGTAATCGGGGAAAAATCTCATTGTAATATCCCCCATATTTGTATGCAGAATTGCGATTGTATCGCCGTTTGCAGGCTTTTCCAGCTGGAATCCCGCCTCTTTGTCGGTTGCGTAGGTAACCTTTGGGCTTATACCCATAGCGCTCAGGTCAATGCCCATGCTTTTAAGGTCTGCAACCACCGGGTTTGAATCAGCCGAAGACGCCGAAGAAGATGTTTGCGAGCCGTTTTTGCCGTCATCATTTTTGCCTCCGCAGGAGGATACCATAAGAGCCGAGCCTGCACACATAACAAGAGCAAGAATAATGCTCAGTGTTTTTTTGATTTTTTTACAATTCACATCAATCAAAACCTTTCTTTTAAATTTAATCTAAACGGAATCTAAAAATGGGAATTAACATAACGGAATTTCGCTCCTATATTGTATAATAAATCCGCAAAAAAAGCAAGTTTTGGGGATTTGGGAGGCTTTTGAGAAACAGCGATTGTATTTCCGAAAATAATTTAGCCCCTCTTTGCAAACGTAAGGTTTTCTTCTGCATAAAAATTCCCCTGTTTTCATATGTTTATTCTGTAACTATAATGCAGAAAACAGCGGAGGAATTAAAATGACAGAATATTTGCCGGAGGGCGGTTTGACAGCAAGGCGCAGGAACGCCGAATTTTTCAGCAGTGAATTTTTACTCCACGAGGCGTTTTCCAAGGGGGAAATACTTGAAGCCAAGGCGAAAATATGCGATTCAAGCCATAACCTGATAGTGGATTTGGGCGTTATGAGGGGAATAATCCCCAGGGAAGAGGGCGCCTTAGGCATAAAAGAGGGTTTGGTCAGGGATATAGCCATAATCTCTCGTGTAAACAGACCCGTGTGCTTTATTATTACAGGCTTTGAGAAGGATAAAAACGGTAAAACCGTAGCCGTGCTTTCAAGAGAAAAAGCTCAAAGAAGATGTATGGAGGAATATGTCAGCACACTTAAAACTGGTGATATTGTCGACGCAAGAGTAACTCACCTTGAAAATTTCGGCGCATTTGCCGACATAGGCTGCGGAATTGTTGCCCTTATGCCTATTGACGCTATTTCTGTTTCACGAATTGAGCATCCAAGAGAAAGGCTTGCTCCCGGTATGAACATAAAGGCGGTTATTAAATCTATTGAAAACGGTCGCATAAGCTTAAGCCACAAGGAGCTTTTGGGAACTTGGCAGGAGAATGCCGAAAAATTCACAGTCGGCGAAACCGTGTCGGGAATAATCAGAAGCGTAGAAAGCTACGGCGCATTTGTGGAGCTTACCCCAAACCTTGCAGGCTTGGCCGAAAGCAAAGAGGGCGTAAAGGCAGGTCAGCAGGCAAGCGTTTACATAAAAAGCATTATCCCGGAAAAAATGAAAATCAAGCTGATAATAATTGATACTTTCGATTATAATTATAATCCCTTAAAGCCCGAATATTATATTGAAAGCGGTCACATCGACAGGTTCGTTTATTCTCCCGAAAACTGCGAAAAGCTCATAGAAACCAAGTTTTGACAAAATACGTTGACAAGTTTTTTTAGGGGTGTTATCATAAAACAAAACATATATTCGAGGTGTTTTTATGACCGACATTCTTATTGTTTTGCTTATGGTTTTATCCCTTGCAATACTTGTTATGCTTATATTGCTTTTTGCAAATCAGTCAAAAAAGAACAGGGGAGTTTCTCAGAGTATTCAGACCTCCCTAAATGCCTTTAAGGAGGATATGGGCGTTCAGCAAGCTGCCCTGAGGCAGGAGATTGCCTCGTCAACACAGCAGAGCGTTAAGAGTATGGGAGATATGATTGCCGTAAACCAGCAGAATTTTTCTCAGGCTCAAAGCGAAAAAATGGAACAGCTTGAGCAAAGACTCAAAACATTTTCTCTTGAAAATGAGCAAAAGCTGGATTTAATCAGAAAATCCGTTGAAACAAAGCTTGCCTATATTCAGGAGGACAATAACAAACAGCTTGAAAAAATGCGTGTAACCGTTGATGAAAAGCTGCAGAAGACCCTCGAGGATAAGATGAACAAGTCTTTTTCTCTTGTAAACGACAGGCTTGAGCAGGTTTACAAGGGCTTGGGCGAAATGCAGAATCTTGCCGTAGGCGTAGGCGACCTGAAAAAGGTTTTGTCAAATGTAAAAACAAGGGGCATTTTGGGAGAAATTCAACTGAGCTCAATACTTATGGAAATTCTTTCTCCCGAACAGTACGACGAAAATGTAGCCACCAAAAAAGGCTCTAGAAATGTTGTTGAATTTGCCGTCAAGCTCCCTGCCGAGGACGACGGATTTATTTACCTGCCCATTGACTCGAAATTCCCCGGGGATTCATACTCCGCATACCGTGACGCCGTTGAAAGCGGTGATAAAGAAAAAACCGAGCAGGCGCTTAAAATTTTGCTTAACACAATAAAAAGCGAGGCAAAGGACATTCACGATAAATACATCGACCCGCCCTATACCACCGAATTTGCCATTATGTTCCTGCCCTTTGAGGGGCTTTACAGCGAGGTTGTCAACCGAGGAATGGTGGAGGTTCTCCAAAGAGATTATAAGGTTAATATTGCCGGCCCCAGCACAATGGCAGCTCTGCTAAACAGCCTGCAAATGGGCTTCAAAACTCTCGCCGTGCAAAAGCGAAGCGCAGAGGTCTGGAAAATTCTCGGCTCCGTTAAAACCGAGTTTGATAAATTTAACGATGTTTTGGTTGCAACACAGCAAAGGCTGAATCAGGCTAACACCGAGCTTGACAAGCTGGTAGGCGTGCGCACCCGTCAGATTCAGCGCAAGCTGAAAAGCGTTCAGCAGGTAAGCGTAACCGACGAGGATTTAAAGCTCCTTGACGACGGCATAAGCGAATAAATTTTCAAAATATATGCAAAATAAAATATAAACAAAAAATGAATTTATTACCTCCAAAGGGCAATACTTATTGTAAGAATTGCTGTTGGGGGTAATTTTTTGCAATACGGAAAAGTTGAAATATGCGGAGTAAATACTTCACAGCTGAAGGTGCTGAAAGAATCGGAAAAAAGAGAGCTTTTAAAAATTATGCGGGACGGAAATGAAAAACAGCGCCGTGAAGCCAGAGAAAAAATGATAAACGGCAATCTTAGACTGGTTCTTTCGGTTATTCAGCGTTTTGCAAACAGAGGCGAAAAGCCCGACGATTTATTTCAGGTGGGAGTGATAGGGCTTATTAAGGCGATAGACAACTTTGACTGTACGCTGGATGTGAAATTTTCCACTTACGGCGTGCCTATGATAATAGGCGAGGTGCGCCGTTATCTGAGAGATAACAACAGCATCCGTGTGTCCAGGTCAATGCGTGATACCGCCTACCACGCAATGCAAATCAGAGAACAGCTGATTAACAAAAACAACAAGGAGCCTTCGGTGGAGGAAATTGCAAAAATTATGGAGCTTCCCAAAGAAACCGTCGTACTTGCCCTTGAAGCCATAGTTGAGCCGGTGTCCCTTTACGAGCCTGTGTTTTCCGACGGAAGCGATACCATTTATGTAATGGATCAGGTAGGGGATAAGAGCGACGACTCCGACTGGCTGGACGAAATCGCCATAAAAGAGGCGATGAAAAATCTTTCAAACCGAGAAAAAAAGATTATTGCCATGCGGTTTTTTCAGGGAAAAACCCAAATGGAGGTAGCAAACGAAATCGGCATTTCTCAGGCGCAGGTCAGCCGAATCGAAAAAGGAGCCCTGAGTCAGATTAAGAAGAGCATTTGACAAACAAATATACACATTTTAGCTTTATCCGCCCGATATGAACAGTCAACTAATCAAACCTGATTTGGTGCAACTGCAATATCGGGCGATTTTTTTATGTTGTCTGTTTACTTTTTTTTCTTTGTGTGGTAATATTTTATTACATTAAATCGTGAAAATTAAATAATTAAGAAATTTTTACAGTAATGGGGGATTTTTAATGAACTCAAAAATTAAGGACGACCACACCGACCATCTGTTTGAGGCGATTCTTGCTTTGGAAAATATGGACGATTGCTATAAATTCTTTGAAGATTTATGTACCGTCCCGGAAATTAAGGCTATGTCACAGCGTTTTGAAGTGGCAAAAATGCTCTCCGAAAAGCAGGTTTACAGCGAAATCGTCAAAAAAACTGGGGCGTCAACCGCAACTATAAGCCGTGTCAACCGTTCCTTAAATTACGGAAGCGACGGTTACAGTATGGTTTTTGAAAAAATAAAGAAGAACAAAAGAAACGGAGCAGAGTAATGGACTCCTACAACTGTTTTGCGGAGTATTACGATGAGCTGACGGAAAATGTTTCTTACGGCAAGCGGTGCGATTATATATTAAAGCTTTTAAAACGCCACAATCATCCCTTGGGGCTAACACTTGACCTTGCCTGCGGAACAGGCAGTCTTACCCTTGAGCTTGCCAAAAAAGGCGTTGATGTTTTCGGTGCGGACGCCTCGGAAGAAATGCTCTGCACCGCACAGGCAAAGGCTTATGAGCAAGGCTTTAACATACTGTTTATATGTCAGCAAATGCAGTGCTTACAGCTTGCGGAAAAAATAGATACCTGCCTTTGCACCCTTGACAGCATAAATCATCTTACGGAAAAAGAGCAGGTGCAAAGCACCTTTAACCGTGTTTCGGAATATATGGAAAAGGGCGGAGTGTTTTTGTTTGACATAAACACGCCCTATAAGCACAGGCAGGTTTTGGGCAACAACACCTTTGTTTACGAAACCGACGATGTTTTTTGCGTCTGGCAGAACACCCTCTGCGACGGCGATGTTGTGGAAATTGATTTGGATTTTTTTGAATATCAGGATAACGGAACATATATAAGAAACGGCGAGAGCTTTTGCGAGCGGGCTTACACCCACGAGGAACTCGCTCAAATGCTGAAAAAGGCAGGCTTTATTATCGCCGGTGTTTACGGCGATATGACGGAAGAAACGCCCGGTGAAACCGAAGAAAGGGTGTTCTATGTTGCCGTAAAAGCCTGAATGTCAGTGTGTCATTAGTTATACAAGAAGGAATGTTTTATGGATAAAATTATCAGATGTATTACCTCCGACGGTGGAATTATGGCTGTTTGCATTGACGCTTCGGATATAGTTTTTACTGCAAAAAAATTGCACAGGCTTTCTCCCGTTGCGGCTGCGGCTCTGGGCAGGCTTTTGTGCGGAGCCTCTATGATGGGGGATATGCTCAAGCAAAAGGGAGCAACTCTTAACCTGCGCATTAACGGCGGAGGTCCCCTGGGTGCGGTTGTTGCTGCAGCAGACAGCAGCGGAAACGTTAGGGGATATGTGGGCAACGCCAAATGTCCCACGGAATATTACGAAAACGGCAAAATCAATGTTGCGGCGGCGGTAGGCAAAGACGGCGTTCTTAATGTAATGCGTGATTACGGCGAGGGCGAGCCGTATATCGGTCAGGTGCCCCTCAGAAGCGGAGAAATTGCCGAGGATATTGCAGGCTACTACGCAACAAGCGAGCAGATTCCCACCGTTTGTTCCTTGGGTGTGCTGATTGATAAGGCGGATTCAGAGGTGCTTTTGGCAGGCGGACTGCTTATTCAGCTTTTGCCCGGAGCAGATGAAGAAACCGTTTCAAAGCTTGAAAAGAACGCCAACACTCTTGAACCTATGACAACTATGCTTGCAAAGGGTATGTCTGTGCTGGATATTTGCAAAAAGGCTCTCGAGGGCTTTGAGGTTGAGGTTTTGGACGAAAACAAGGTCAATTATGTGTGTACCTGTTCCAAAAACAAGCTCCGTGCCGCCCTTGAGGGACTTAGTGCCCGGGAACTTGAGGATATTATAGAAAAAGACGGAAAAGCTGAGGGCATATGCCATTTTTGCAACAAGAAATATGTTTTTGATAAACAGGAGCTTGAGGATATACTGAAAAGTAATACTAAAACCTAATTAAAAACAAAAATATCTTTTTTGCATATTTTCTGTCATACTTCGTGAGCTGTCCTCGAAAGCATTAGTCTTTCTGCGGAATCCCGCTTGCCCGTCAAATAATCTGCTTAAAAATCTTATAAAGCTATTAGCCGGAGTTTAGTATAAAAATAAAAAAATTTTAAAAAAGTTTCAAAAAAGTATTGACATTTTTCGGGCTGTGTAGTACTATAATAACCGTCGCTGATAAATCCAGCGACAACAAATGGGAGCTTAGCTCAGCTGGGAGAGCATCTGCCTTACAAGCAGAGGGTCACAGGTTCGAGCCCTGTAGTTCCCACCATTTGTGGCCCGGTAGTTCAGCTGGTTAGAACGCTAGCCTGTCACGCTAGAGGTCGACGGTTCGATCCCGTTCCGGGTCGCCAATTTGCCTCTGTAGCTCAGTCGGTAGAGCAGGGGACTGAAAATCCCCGTGTCGATGGTTCGATTCCGTCCGGAGGCACCAAATAATATGCGGATGTAGCTCATCTGGTAGAGCGCCACCTTGCCAAGGTGGAGGTAGCGAGTTCGAGCCTCGTCATCCGCTCCACTTTCTGCACTGAGACTGAGCTACGGAGTTTGCATCGTTTTCGGTGCATATTTTTTTATCAAATGAATATACATTAAATAATGTACGGTGACATAGCCAAGCGGTAAGGCATGGGTCTGCAAAACCCTGATTCCCCGGTTCAAATCCGGGTGTCACCTCCACCAAAGCCGAGGAAATCCTCGGCTTTTTGCTTTCTAAAATAAAAAATTCCAAATTTTGAATAATAAAAGCACCTTCGTCAATACTACTGACGGAGGTGCTTTTTATGAGCGATAACGGTTACAGCAACTTTGAACATCAAACAAACAGAAAGCGCAGGCGTAAAAGAAGAAAAGAGCGGCTTGGTTTTTATGTTGCATTTGCAATTTGCCTTTTAACTGTCGGCATGGCGGTGTTTTCAACATATACGGGCATAACGAATTATCTGACGGGAGATATTCCCGACACAGGCGATTCGGGAATGCCGGTTACAGAGCCGGTGAACAATATTGTAACGGGAGTAGCGGATGATAACGCTGAGGATAAATCCGCAACCAAACCTATATTGGTTGTCAGCGACACAATGCCTCCTACGGCAGGGGTTACCGAGCCGTCGCCAACTGACCCAACAGACGACGCTTTGCAGACAATGCTCACAGTGTCGGAAAATTTAAGTCCGCCGCTGGACAGCTTTGTGGTGTCAAAACCCTATTCTGAAAATGCTGTTTATAACAAAACTCTCAATGACTGGAGGGCTCACCCTGCGCTTGACTTAAAAGCCAACACAGGCGACAAGGTGTACTCAATGTGCGACGGCACCGTTGAAGATGTCAGCGAAGACGACTTTTTGGGCGATCTTGTTATTGTCAAGTCGGATAATTGTCTGATTTACTACTGCGGTTTGGGAAAAAACAGTCTTCCGCAAAAGGGCTCGGAGGTAAAGAAGGGCGATGTTATCGGAGATGTTGGAACAGTCCCCTTTGAAGCTATGGACGACAGTCACATTCACATTGAAATAAAGGTCGGCGATAAATACACCGATCCCCTAACGGTAATCAATAACGAAGAATAATTGCCGTGTTTCATTCATATGCTTTATTGCCTGCCCTCGAATCGTTTTTAGGGGCAAAAATTAAGGATGGGCTTTGATTAAGCTCATCCTTAGTTATTTATCTTTCGCTTATATACGGAACTTCGTCCTGAAAGATAAAGTCGTCAATGTCATTGATTTTTATAGTAAAATCAGTCATCCTTATCTCACCTCCGAAATATACTTTATTCCGGGCAAGAGAAGATTATTACAGACCTTACTGTTTTTCAAGATTTTCAATATAATTTGTTATTATATCCACACACTGATTAGTTGTAAGAATTCCTGTGTTAATGCACAGGTGATAATTTTCAGGTCTGCCCCATTTTTTGCCCGAATAAAAGCTGTAATAGTTAGCCCTTGTTTTGTCAGCCTTGTTCACGGCCTGCTCGGCTCTGTCCGGGTCAACACCGTTGCGTTCGATAGTTCTCTTAACACGATAATCCAAATCCGCATAAAGAAATATGTTAATGCACTTGGGATTGTCTTTTAAAACATAGTCGGCACATCTTCCGACAAAGATGCAGGGCTTTTCATTTGCAAGCTTCTTTATAATTTTATGCTGCAGCATATAAAGCTGGTCATTAACCGGCAAATCTCCCATTGAAGAAAATCCGTTTCCAAAGGAATAAAGTCCCATCGACAAAGAATAAAGCAAGCTGTTTGTTGCACGCTCGTCAACATTTTCAAAAATTTTCGGGTCGTAACCGCTTTCTTTTGCCGCCAGCGAAATCAACTCTTTATCGTAAAAGTCAATCCCCAGTTTGTCAGCTAAAGCTTTGCCGATTTCTTTTCCTCCGCTTCCGAATTGTCTGGAAATTGTAATAGTGTATTTGCATCCCATAATAAAAAGAGCCTCCTTTGCCGTATGGTTTATTATTATAATAGCACAAATAAAATAAAAAATCACCAAAAATTTGTGTATATTTTCATTTTTGTGAAAATAGAATAAATGCAGAGTCATTTATTTGTGTATTACCACAAATAGTAATCGGGTGCTTCCTTAAAAATAATAATTTAATTGTTGTAATCAAAGGTGAACGGAATATTAAGGTTATTTCTGAGGGTTTATGAGGTTTTCGGCATATATATTGTATAAAAGAAAAAATTTTAAAAAAATTTCAAAAAAGCCTTGACTTTTTTAAGCTGTTCCCTTATAATACAAATTACGCTGTCACGGACAAATATTACAGCAATGTAATAAACTGTGACAGACCACAGGACCTTGAAAATTAAACAACGAAGAAAGAACCCGTAATGACTTTGAGGTAGAGGAAACGGAAGCGAAAGCAGAGGTTTTTAAAGTACTTCAAGAATTACAGTGAGAAAAAACACTACAAAGAGTAAACGGAATACGTTAGTATTCGAAATGAGCAAAGGCTCTAAAAAGATTTGAACATCTTAGTGATAAGGTGTTGAGATACAATTTTTTTAGAGAGTTTGATCCTGGCTCAGGACGAACGCTGGCGGCGTGCCTAACACATGCAAGTCGAACGGAGTTAAACGCTGAAATGAGAGCAGCTTGCTGAAGGAATTTCTTGTTTAACTTAGTGGCGGACGGGTGAGTAACGCGTGAGTAACCTGCCCTTGAGAGGGGAATAACGTTCTGAAAAGGACGCTAATACCGCATAACATAGGATTGTCGCATGGCAGACCTATCAAAGATTTATCGCTCAAGGATGGACTCGCGTCCGATTAGCCGGTTGGCGGGGTAACGGCCCACCAAAGCAACGATCGGTAGCCGGACTGAGAGGTTGAACGGCCACATTGGGACTGAGACACGGCCCAGACTCCTACGGGAGGCAGCAGTGGGGGATATTGCGCAATGGGGGAAACCCTGACGCAGCAACGCCGCGTGAAGGATGAAGGTCTTCGGATTGTAAACTTCTTTTATTAAGGACGAAGAATGACGGTACTTAATGAATAAGCTCCGGCTAACTACGTGCCAGCAGCCGCGGTAATACGTAGGGAGCAAGCGTTGTCCGGATTTACTGGGTGTAAAGGGTGCGTAGGCGGCAAAGCAAGTCAGATGTGAAATGTATGGGCTCAACCCATGAACTGCATTTGAAACTGCATTGCTTGAGTGAAGTAGAGGCAGGCGGAATTCCCTGTGTAGCGGTGAAATGCGTAGAGATAGGGAGGAACACCAGTGGCGAAGGCGGCCTGCTGGGCTTTAACTGACGCTGAGGCACGAAAGCGTGGGTAGCAAACAGGATTAGATACCCTGGTAGTCCACGCTGTAAACGATGATTACTAGGTGTGGGGGGTCTGACCCCT
>JALFLK010000008.1 GCA_022774755.1 bacterium | reverse complement strand
AAGGAAATTGCAGTTGACCCTGAGTTCCCCAAGACTTGGGAGCTTGAGAGCATTATCGCAGTTGGTAACGGCGACGGCACATGGCTTAACGGCGCTAACTGGGATTTGACAGACACTTCTAACCTTCTTACAGAAGTAGAGACCGGTATCTGGGAAATCACATACGAAGACATAGACGCATATGACGGCTACGAAGTCAAGTTTGCTTGTAACCAGTCATGGCAGCCATACAACTGGACAATCGACGGTGTATTGGACGGACAGACCAACACTCCGATTGCAGTACCTTTCGATAACGCAACAGTTACTCTGAGAATTGATGTAAACAGCTTTGACTTTGCAACAGGCGCAGGTTCTGTTCAGACAGCAGTTATTATCAAGAACTCAAAGGGTCATGTTTTAGGCGATGTTGACGGCGACGGCGAAGCTACAATTAAGGACGCATCAGCAATTCAGATGTACCTTGCTAAGTTAGCAGAAGACGGCGATACATTTGACGCACAGGTTGCAGACTTTAATGCTGACGGCAAAGTAAACATCTTTGATGTTGCCGCTATACAGATGTCATTGGCAGGAAGAAAATAAAGTGAATGGAATATCACCGATTGTTATCTGCAATCGGTGATACTCATAAATAAGGAAGGGGAAGTTTACAGCACATAATCAGAAAAAAGGGTTATGCAGTTAATAATATTTGAGAATAGTGAGGTTTTGAAATTATGCAAAAGAAAATTACGAGTCTTCTGCTGGTTTTGTGTATGGCTTTTTCCTGCCTGTGCGTTGGAGAAGCGGCAGTTCAGGCAGTAACGACAGACGAGGTTCAGTCAGAGGCAGAGTCTTACGGCTTGGCTGATAATGTTCAGCAGGGTCAGATTCTCCAGTGCTGGAACTGGTCTTACAACTCCATTAAAAACAATATGAAGAAAATTGCAGAACAGGGCTTTTCTGCTGTTCAGACCTCTCCGGTGCAGGCTATTAAAGAGGATGTATCAAGCAAAACTATGAACGACTGGTGGTTGCTCTATCAGCCTACATACTTTGATTTTGACAGCAACGGCTACAACGGCTTGGGAACTAAGGCTGAGTTTACTGCAATGTGCGAGGAAGCTCACAAGTACGGAGTAAAGGTTTTGGTTGACGCCGTTTTGAATCATATGGCTGATAACGGCGGAAATAACATTTCTCCAATGGTTGATTCCGACCTTAGAAATGACAGCGACTGTTGGCACGATATTACAAAGAATTCATCCTATGAATCCAGAACGGATATTACACAGTATTGTATGAACAAGCTCCCCGACCTTAACACGGCTAATACAAAGGTTCAGAGCAAGGCAATAGCATTTTTGGAGGAATGTATTGACTGCGGAGCAGACGGCTTCCGTTTCGACGGTGCTAAACATATTGAGACGCCTGTTGATTCAGGTGTTGCCAGCAATTACTGGCCGAATGTTCTTAACGCTGTAACAAGCTATGCTTCAAGCACAAGGGGGATTACTCCTTATTATTACGGCGAGATTCTCAACGAGGTTACCGGCTCCAACGACAGAAGCGTTGCTTCCAAGGTGCTCAATTCATATGAATCATATATGAGCGTAACCGTAAACACTTTGTCAAACGATGTATGCACAAAAATAAACGGCGGCAACGCATCGGGCGCCGCAAGAACCGACTACTACTATATGGACAGCGTTCAGGCTTCGGCAAAGAAGGCTGTTCTTTGGAATGAATCCCACGACACATATGCAGACGGCACAACTTCCGGTAGAAGTACAGAGGTAATGAACAAAACCTGGGCAGTAGTCGGAACAAGGTACGGAGCAAACGCAATGTATTTTGCAAGACCTAACAGCAAGAGCACAAAAATGGGTACAGCCGATGAAACCGGCTGGGCAAACAAAGAGGTTAAGGCTGTAAACCAGTTCAAAAATTATTATGCAGACCAGAGCGAGAGTCTTTCTTCAAGCGGTTCCATTGTTTATAACGAAAGAGGCACCGACGGCGTAGTACTCGTAAACTGCTTGGGAACAAGCACCAGCGTAAATGTTACTGCAAAGAAAATGGCAAGCGGTACTTATGTTGACCAGATAACCGGCAACACATTTACCGTATCCGGCGGTAAAATTTCGGGACAGATTGGCTCAACAGGTATTGCCGTTGTTTATAACGCAGTTCCGGCAGGTCCGAAGGCATATGTAACTCCCGATTCAAAATCTTATACAACAGATACTCTTACTATAACTTTAAAATACAGCAACGCAACTTCCGGACAGTATTCCATTGATAACGGTTCGTACACCACATTCACAAACGGACAGACAATCACAATTGGTTCAGGCTTGGTATATGACACAGTTACAACCGTAAAAGTTAAGGCAACAGATGGCTCGACAACCTCAGACGTGGTTACCTACACCTATACAAAGACAGACCCGTCTAAAAAGCCGACTTTATATTTTGACAACTCCTCCTACAACTGGAGCAGTGTGTACGTTTATGTTTATAATTCTGAAGGAACAGCCGAAAACGCAGAGTGGCCGGGCGTTAAGATGCAGCTTGATTCAACCACCGGATACTATTATTATGTGCTTCCCGATGAATTTGTTGATGGATTAGTTATATTTACCGAGAGCAGTTCGTCGACAACCAACAGGTATCCTGCCGACATGGAACCCGGACTTGCCATTGGCGGAACATCAAAACTCTTCTCGGCAAATCATAAGTGGAGCGACTATACACCTCCGACGCCGACTACTGTTCCGACAACTTCCGCTTCAACATCGGTTACAACTGTACCGACTGAGAGAATTCTTATCGGTGACGCTGATTTAAGCGGAATCATATCTGTAAGAGATGCTACTCTTATTCAGACTTATCTTGCAAAGGGCGTTACATTTACTGACGACCAGCTATCTGCAAGCGATACAAACGGAGATGGCATTGTAAGCGTAAGAGACGCTACAAATATTCAGTGTTATTTGGCAAAGGAGTCAGGCAGTGACAATAATACGGGAAAATACAAGGATGAAATAGCAACAACTCCTACAACCGTTCCTGCAAAAACCGCAGCCCCAACTACTGAACCTGTTTCTGATAAAATAACGGTGTATTTTAACAATACAAGCAGTTGGAGCACACCGTACATTCACTACTGGAACAATGAAGGTGCAACAACCACATGGCCGGGAGTGAAGATGACAAAGGTAAGCGGAAAGATTTATAAATATGATGTGCCAAAGGAAATGACAGGTATAATCTTTAACAACGGAAGCGGTACTAAGACAGAAAATCTTACTATGCCAACAGTCAGCGGAAAAATTTATAATTATTCCACCGACAAATGGACAACATACAGCGGTTGATTAAGAATTGACGCAAAATTAACGCAGAAAAGGCTCGGCAGTTTAATCTGCCGAGCCTTATTATTTGCAGGCTCCGGTTGTTATCCTAAAATTTCTTGCAGAGCCCTTTATTATTCCGTGTTTTTAAGAAATCAGCATCCGCAGCCACAGCTACCGTTATCGGAACCGTTGTTTCCACAGCAGCAGAAGATTAAAATAAGAAGAATTATCCATGTGCAGCAATTATTGTTGCCGCCAAAAAGACCGTTACACATTGTTTTTTCCTCCTTTCGTTTTACACTATATATTATCCTTAAACGAAAGAAGTGTTACAAATAAATTACTTATACAAACTTTTCAGCAGAGATATTTCTTCTGCGTAGCCGTCAAGCTCGTTGGGCGTTTCAAGATAAAACGGAAGATTTTTAAGAGTGGGATGATTTATAATCCTTGCAAATGCCTCCGTTCCTATTGCGCCCTTGCCGATTTTTTGATGCCTGTCCTTATGGCATCCCAGGTAATTCATACTGTCGTTTAGATGAACTGCCTTCAGCCTGTTCAGACCGATTGCTTTGTCAAAATTTTCAAGCACACCGTCAAGATTGTTTACAATGTCGTATCCTGCGTCAAAAACATGGCATGTGTCAAGACAAACCCCAAGTTTATCATTAAGGCTTACATTTGAAATGATTTTGTTTATTTCCTCGAATCTTGAGCCGACTTCACTGCCTTTTCCTGCCATAGTTTCCAGCAAAACCGTGGTTTTCATATCTTTAAACAGCACCTTGTTCAGCAAACCGCTTATCAGCTCAATCCCTTTTTCAACGCCTTGTCCCACATGACTGCCCGGGTGGAAATTATACATATTGCCCGGCAGATATTCCATTCTTTCCAGGTCGTCCGTCATAGTTTCAAAGGCAAATTCACGGGTTCTTTCGTTGTTTGAGCAAGGGTTGAGCGTGTATGGTGCGTGGGCAAGAATTTTTCCGAAGTTGTTTTTGCCCATAAAGTCAATAAGTGCGTCTATGTCGCTTTTGTCAATTTCCTTGGCTTTTCCGCCTCTGGGATTTCTGGTGAAAAACTGAAAAGTATTTCCGCCGATTTTTGCCGCCTGTTTTCCCATAGCCTCAAAGCCCTTTGATACAGAGAGGTGACAGCCTATAATCATTACAATCATTCCTTGCTTTTTTATCTGATTATAGTATATTGACGGCTTTTTTTCAACTAAATTATTGTAATGGTTATTGCCCTGTGGTATAATCAAAACAAGAAATTAAAGTTACGGGAGGCTTTGCTATGGCTGAAGTTAAGGGGTTTAAAGGTGTCAGGTACAGCGAAAAAGCGGGAGATATCAGCGAGCTATGCTGTCCGCCCTACGATATTATCAGCGAGGAACAGCGCAGGAATTATTTAAGCAGAAATCCGCATAATATCATCAGACTTGAACTGCCTAAAGAGGGCGATAATCCCTACAAGACCGCCTCGTCAGTTTTAGGCGAGTGGCTAAAGAAAGAAATCCTCGTTAAGGACAAAGAGCCATCGCTTTATGTTTACGAAGAGGAATTTACCGTAAAAGGCGTTAAAAAATCGGTTAAGGGAGTAATCGCAAGAGTAAAGCTTGAAGAATTTTCAAAGGGTATAATTTTACCCCACGAGTTTACGTTGTCCAATGCGAAAGAGGACAGACTGAACCTTATGAAAGCAACAAATTTTAATTTCAGCCAGATTTATGCTCTTTATATGGACGAAAGCCACACAACTCTGAACACCCTTGAGCAACAGTCTTCGGGAGAACCGGCACAGGAGTTTACCGATGAGCAGGGCGTTACTCACAGACTTTGGATTATTACCGATGAAAAAATAATCAAAAAGATTGCCGACGACTTTTCAGAGAGAAAGCTGTATATTGCCGACGGACACCACAGGTATGAAACTGCATTGAATTACAGAAACTACCTCAGGGAAAACGGCAAAGTAAAAGAAGGCGACGGCTGTGACTATCAGATGATTTACCTTGTGGATATGGAGCATCCGGGGCTTGTGGTTTATCCCACACACAGGCTTGTAAGAGAGCTTGAGTCCTTTAATAAAGACAGAATTTTAGAAGAATGTAAAGAATATTTTTCTGTTGAAGAAAAATCAGATGTTGACAAAATGGAAACAGAGCTTGAAACGCTTTATAATGCAGGTAAAAAAGCCTTTGGTTTTTATTGCGGGGGAGAAAGCTGGACATTGCTGACGCTAAAGTCATTTGATGCCTTGGATAATATGCTTCCCGATGTTTCGCAGGCTTCAAGAGAGCTTGATGTAACGGTTCTTCACACGCTGATTTTGGAAAACATAATGGGAATTGACAAAGAAAATATGGCAAAACAGATAAATTTAACCTATACTAAGTCTTTTGACGAGGCAGTCAAGGGCGTAAATGACGGCGGATTTCAGTGCGCTTTTATTCTGAATCCTACAAGGGTTACAGAGATACGGGATGTTGCTCTTGCAGGAGAAAAGATGCCGCAGAAGTCAACATATTTTTACCCGAAAATGATTACCGGTATGGTAATGAACGAGCTTGAATAATATTTAAGACAGGATGAAAAGATGAATTTTTTTGACTTAATAACCTCTGCAGATTTTGCAATTTTGAATTTTATACAGGATTTTATCAGGTGCGATTTTTTAGACGCCGTAATGCCTTTCTTGAGCTTTATCGGAGAGCACGGTTTGATATGGATTATTGCGTTTGTGCCGATGCTTTTTTTTAGAAAAACACGAAGCTGGGGAATCATAATGATTTTGTCAATGGGCTTGGCGTTTTTTATCGGAGAAATATTTATTAAAAATGTTGTTTGCAGAGTGCGCCCCTGCTATTTTGCAGACATAGAGATGCTTGTGGAAATGCCCAACAGTTACAGTTTTCCGTCAGGTCACAGCAGCTCATCCTTTGCCGCTGCAACTGCGCTGTTTATTATGAATAAAAAAACAGGTGTTTGCGCTTATGTGCTCGCCTTTCTTATAGCATTTTCAAGGCTTTATAATTATGTTCATTTTCCCAGCGATGTTATCTGCGGAATCATACTGGGAATACTGAGCGCATTGCTGATATATTTTATATTTAAAAAATTCGGTCTAAAGGATAAAATTGACAGATTAGGAATTCGGGAGATGTAATTATGAAAGCACATAAATTTATAGGCAGTTCTCGTGACGATGTTTTTTGCATCAAAGGCGTTGATTTGTTCAGGTACAAATGGTATTCAGCAGGGGAATGTTCCCCTGTTGTAAACCCGGAAAACGGCAGGCTTTACAGCTTTTCCGCTTATTACATAAACTACGGAGATAAAAAGCTTGAATTTATTGCAGGAAAAGATGAAAACGACAACTGGCTGTTTTTTGAAAATTAAAATAAGGAGCGGTAAAATTGGAAGAACTAAGAGCGGAAAATTTATTTGACTATAATCAGACCATAGCTAAGCCTTTGTTTGAAGAAATTGTTTATCCGTGGGAGGCGTTGCCGAAAATAAAGGAATTTATCCTCAAAATCGGTAAAACCCTCAGCCCCGAGAAATTTGACAAAATCGGGAAGGATATATGGATTGCAAAAACCGCTAAGGTTGCGCCGTCAGCCTCTTTGACAGGTCCATTGATTATTTGCGATAATGCAGAAGTCCGTCACTGTGCGTTTATAAGAGGAAGCGCAATAGTGGGCGAAAACGCAGTAGTAGGCAATTCAACCGAACTTAAAAATTCGATTTTGTTTAACAATGTTCAGGTTCCTCATTACAATTATGTAGGCGACAGTATTCTCGGCTACAAGGCCCATACCGGCGCAGGCACAATCACTTCAAATTTAAAATCCGATAAAAGCCTTGTCACCGTTAATTTTAACGGCAGAAAAATAGAAACAGGCGTAAAGAAATTCGGAGCAATGATTGGCGACAATGTTGAGGTAGGCTGTAACAGCGTGCTTAATCCGGGCACTGTTATCGGCAGAGGTACAAATGTTTATCCTTTGTCAATGGTGCGTGGATATATCCCGTCAAACAGCATTTATAAAAAGCAGGGAGAAATTGCAGAAAAACAATTTTCTTAATTGAATATTAAGCAGTTCATAAAAATTATGATAATAAGAAAAGCCTTCCCGAGCAGTATACTCAGGAAGGCTTTGCGGTTTTGATAAATGTGAATTAAATATATTGTTTCTGAAGTATAATCAGACCGCATAAAACAGAATTCCCAAAGTTCCGGGGCCGCAGTGGCTTGAAATAACGCCGCCTGCCTCTGTTTCAAATATTTCTTCAAAATAATTAAGTGACTCGATGAATTCTCTTACGGCTTTGGGAATTTCAGGGTCGATTTTTGAGTATGTTATAAACACACGCTTTTTGTCGGCGTTGAGCAATTCCTCTTTTAAATCCTTGGAATAATCGGCAAGAGCCTTAGAAATTTTGCCTCTGTATTTTTTTCTTGGAGTCATTTTTCCGTCAATTACCCTGATGCTGGGGTGAAGCTTCAGGGTGTTTCCAAGCAAAGCCGCAACAGCGGTGCATCTTCCGCCTCTTGCAAGGTATGTCAGAGTATCAACCACAAAGCTTGCCCTTACCTTGCTGCGCAGAGCTTCAATTTCGCTTACGATTTCTTCGGCAGTTTTGCCCTGTTCAAGAAGCTCTGCCGCTCTGATTACCTGCAAGCCTATTCCTGTTGATAAATTCATTGAATTTATCACAAACAGTCTGCCTTTTTCGAATTCCTGACCCACAAGCCTTGCAACATTGCAGGTTGTGCTCATATCCTCGGATATTCCGAAAAATATAACATCCTCGTCAGCCTCCATATGGGGAGCAACAAGCTCTTTAAAATAATCGAAAGAAATAGCGGCGGTTTTCGGAATCTTATTATTCTTGTCCGCCCAATCAAAAATTTCCTCGGGGGTTATTTCGGACTTGTCAAAATAGCTCTTGTTGTCAATTACAATGCAAAGAGGTACTATCGTTATATTGTACTTTTTTATAAGTTCGTCGGATAAATCGCAGGTGCTGTCTGCAAAAATCCTCACTGTTCTTTCAGCCATAGGAAACTCCTTATTTTGTTTATTGGGAATATAAATAGTATGGCAAAACAAGACCTAAGTGTATTCGGAATTGTTCGTTGTACTAAAAAAGGGTTAATTGGGACAGATTACTTTGTTCCGAAAATTCTGTCGCCTGCGTCGCCTAAGCCCGGGCAAATGTAAGCATTTTCGTTGAGGCATCTGTCAAGACTGCCTACATAAAGCTGAATGTCGGGATGAGCCTTTATCAATGCGGAAACGCCCTCCGGAGCGGCAATTATTGACATAAACTTTATTCTTTGTCCGCCGTGCTTTTTAATGAAATCAACAGCGGCAATAGCCGAACCGCCCGTTGCCAGCATAGGGTCAACAACTACAATCTGGCGTTCCTCAATGGGGTCGGGAAGTTTGCAGTAGTATTCATGGGGAAGATGTGTTTCGGGATCTCTGTAAAGACCGATATGACCCACTCTTGCAGATGGTACAAGGGCAAGAATACCGCTGACCATACCTAAGCCTGCACGCAAAATCGGCACTACCGCCAGCTTTTTGCCCTGAATAACAGGCTGTGTGGTTTCCTCAATAGGTGTTGTTATTTTTATTTCTTCTGTCTGCAAATCGGACAAGGCTTCATATCCCATAAGCATTGCTATTTCTTCAACAAGCTTTCTGAATTCGTTTGTGGTAGTTGATTCTTTCCTTAATAATGTTATTTTGTGCTTAATAAGCGGATGAGTCATATAAGAAACTGACATAAATTTACCTCCAATAAAATTTCTATACTAACATTACTAAAATAAACTAAAAAAGTCAATGATTTATTAAAAAATTACAAAATTATTTATTATTCTGCAAAATAATTGAATTTTCTATAGAAGTGGGGTATAATTACAAAGATAACTTTGTGTTTGGGGTGTTTTTATGAAAGAAAAAAACGGTGCGGTGTATGACGCCGCAAAGCTCGGCAAGCCTAAGATGATTATTTTGGGAATACAGCATATGTTCGCTATGTTCGGCGCAACTATTCTTGTTCCTATTATAACCGGGCTTGACATTTCCACAACCTTGCTTATGGCAGGCTTGGGTACGCTTTTGTTCCATTGTCTGACAAAGTTTAAGGTTCCGGCATTTTTGGGTTCATCCTTTGCGTTTTTAGGCGGTTACGCCGCAATCAAGGCGCTTGATCCCAATAATCCCGAAAAAATGCTTCCTTACGCCTGCTTGGGCGTTGCGTGCGCAGGTCTTGTTTACCTTGTTCTTGCGGCAGTTATTAAGGCTGTAGGAATTGAAAAGGTAATGAAATTCTTTCCCCCGGTTGTAACGGGTCCGATAATTATAGCTATCGGTTTGGGACTTGCTCCTTCGGCTGTAAGTAACTGCCAGACAAACTGGTTCCTTGCTGTTGTTGCTTTGGCGGCTATTGTCGTGTTTAATATTTGGGGCAGAGGAATGTCTAAAATTATTCCTATTATACTGGGACTCTTGATTTCTTACGGTACGGGACTTGTTTTGTACTTTATTTCTATGGGAAATCCTCAGCTTATTACAGATATGCCTTGGCTTTTTGCCGGCGGTGTGGGAGCAGACGGACAGTACCTTCCTATTTTTGATTTTACTCAGCTTAATGCCGTATGCGATAATATTGCAAAGGGCGAAATCTTCGGAAGTCAGGGACTTATCGGAATCCCCGTTGTGTGGGATAAAACCGTATTCGGCGGCGTAGATTTCTCAAACGGAGCACTCATTGCATCTTCAATTATCGCTATTGTACCAATCGCTTTTGCAACAATGATGGAGCATATCGGCGATATTTGCGCAATAGGTTCAACAACAGGCAAAAATTATATTCAGGACCCGGGTCTGCACAGAACGCTTTTGGGCGACGGACTTGCAACCACTTTGGCTTCTCTGTTCGGCGGCCCTGCAAATACTACCTACGGCGAGAACACAGGTGTGCTTGCGCTGACTAAGGTTTATGACCCGAAGGTAATCAGAATTGCTGCAATTTTTGCAGTAGGCGTATCGTTTTTCCCGATTGTGTCGGTTGTTATAGGCTCAATTCCAAGCTGTATCATCGGCGGAATTTCCTTTGTACTTTACGGTATGATTTCTGCAATCGGCGTTAGAAATGTTGTAGAAAACAAGGTTGACTTTACAAAGAGCAGAAACCTCATTGTTGCCGCTGTAATTTTAGTATGCGCTTTGGGTCTTTCTGCAGACACAGTCAGCTTTGCAATCGGTAGCGCAAACATTACTCTTTCACCTTTGGCTGTTGCTTCTATTGCAGGTATTGTTCTTAATGCAGTTTTCCCCGGTAAGGATTATGTATTCAGCAGTAAAAATGCAGGCGATTCCGCAGGCTTTACGGGCGATGCGGAAAAACCCGGTGATGATGGCGAAAGCGAAAAATCCGACGACTGAGATGACGGAGTCTGATTTTAATATTTTATAATTTTGAATGAAAAAGAGAGTGGAGATTTAATCTTCACTCTCTTAAATTTTGCTTTGTTTAAATAGTTAGGTGAATTTGGAATAATGATTTTACTACTAACACCTAATTCAAACCTAAATATCCATTACGCATTTTTTCTGTTCTAATTCGTGGGTTATCAGTTATATGTGTTGGTGATTCCGTGGGATATTGCTTATATGACGAAAAACAGTTTATAACCTTGTTATAGTATTCTATCGGGTTTTAGCATAAAAAATCTGACGGCTATACTCCAATGTTCTTATATATGTTTACTTTATAGACAATTTTGGTAGGGGACAAGGTTAGTAATGACTAACTAATTGTATATTTCGCTGAAAATTTATTGTTTCGGAGAAAAGTTAAGCAAAAGCGTTGACATTGTGCAATACGGCGGTTATAATATCATTCGGTTAGTTAAAACTAACCGATTTCTAAATTTTTCGGTTTGTCATAACTAATTGAATTTGGCTGAAGAAGGGTGGGGAAATGAAGCCTCTTACATTTGCAGACATTGGAGAAGAAAACATAATCAAGAAAATCGGCGGAAAACAGGAATTAAGAACACATCTTGAAAACCTCGGCTTTAACGTGGGTGGAGCCGTAACGGTGATTAACACTATCGGCGGAAATGTAATCGTGAAGGTAAAGGAATCCCGCATAGCAATAAGCAGGGAAATGGCACAGAAGATTATGGTGTAGTTTTCTGTAAAGGTTAGGCTTAAATTTTATACGAGGAGGAATACTAATGCAAACTTTAAAACAGGCAAAAATCGGCGATACCGTCAGGGTTGTAAAGCTTCACGGCGAGGGAGCAGTAAAACGCCGTATTATGGATATGGGAATTACAAAGGGCGTTGAAGTGCATATCCGCAAGGTTGCGCCTTTGGGCGACCCTGTTGAAGTAACTGTCCGTGGATATGAGCTTTCAATCCGCAAGGATGACGCTGAAATGATTGAGGTTGAATAAATAATATCTTTTTTTAATGACGATAATATAAAGCAAATCACAAAGCTTTGAGGGATTTAATCCCTTTATTTTATGATTACAAGTTAGGCAAAACTAACTAAAGAAAGGAAATGAGTTATGGAATTGCGAATTGCCCTTGCAGGCAACCCGAACTGCGGTAAAACAACGCTGTTCAATGCACTGACAGGCTCAAATCAGTTTGTAGGCAACTGGCCGGGTGTTACGGTGGAGAAGAAGGAAGGTAAGCTTAAAAAGCACGACGGTGTAGTCATCACAGACCTTCCGGGAATATATTCTCTTTCGCCCTATACTCTTGAGGAGGTTGTGGCGAGAAACTACCTTATAAGCGAACGTCCCGACGCAATACTCAACATAGTTGACGGTACCAATCTTGAGAGAAACCTTTATCTTACAACACAGCTTACGGAGCTTGGTATTCCTGTGGTTGTTGCCGTTAATATGATGGATGTTGTCAAGAAGAACGGTGACAAAATCAATATTGATGAGCTTTCCCGTCAGCTTGGATGTAAGGTTGTAGAGATTTCAGCACTAAAGGGAAACGGTGTTATGGAATGTGCAGAAGTTGCTATTGATGCGGCTAAAAATGTAAAAACAGTTCCTATGCACACATTCTCCGGCCCTGTTGAACACGCAATAGCTCACATTGAGGAGGCTGCTGCTCACAATATGCCGGCAGAGCAGCAGCACTGGTATGCAATTAAAATCTTTGAGCGTGACGATAAAGTCCTTGAACAGTTAAATATCAGCGAAAGCACACGAAGTCACATTGAGGAAGATATAAAATCCGCCGAAGACGAGCTTGACGATGATGCGGAAAGCATCATCACCAATGAGCGTTACATATATATTGCACAGCTTATAAAGGGCTGTTATAAAAAGAAAAGCGAGGGCAATCTTTCAACCTCCGATAAAATTGACAAGGTTGTAACAAACCGCTTTGCGGCACTTCCGATTTTTTCTGTAATTATGTTCATTGTCTATTTTGTGTCGGTAACAACCGTCGGCACGTGGGCGACTGACTGGGCAAACGACGGAGTGTTCGGTGACGGCTGGCACTTGTTCGGAATCGGCTCGTCAGCGTATGAGGAAGAAGTCGGAGAATTTGGTGACGCAACAAACGTTGTAAACGCATTTATAGATTTAGGCAAGGAGGGAAGCGAGGAGCTTGCAGAGGCACTCGACACCGAATCGGAAACCTTTGATTCAGCCGTTGCCCTATCCGCCTTAAAATCGTATTCCTCGCAGTTCTCACCGAGTGATACGGCTGAATATACCCTTGAGGACGAAGAAACCCTTGCAACCGAGGACGTTACATTCACAGGCGAGGAGCTTTCAGCCGCTGTAGAAGTTTTTGAAAAATACGAATGTGAAGAACCCGACCCTGCAAATTACGGAGTGTGGGTGCCCGGTATTCCCGTGCTTGTTGAGGACGGACTCAACGCAGTAAATTGCGCAGACTGGTTACAAGGCTTAATCCTCGACGGTATTGTCGCAGGTCTTGGTGCAGTTCTCGGATTTGTTCCGCAGATGCTCGTGCTCTTTATCTTCCTTGCATTCCTTGAAGCCTGCGGTTATATGTCACGAATTGCGTTCGTGCTCGACCGTATCTTCCGTAAATTCGGACTTTCGGGTAAATCATTTATCCCTGTACTTATCGGCACAGGCTGCGGCGTTCCGGGCATTATGGCGTCAAGAACGATTGAAAACGAACGTGACCGCAGAATGACGATTATGACAACTACATTTATCCCATGCGGTGCAAAGCTTCCGTTTATCGCAATGATTGCAGGCGCAATCTTCGGCGGAGCGTGGTGGGTAGCGCCAAGCGCATACTTTATGGGTATGGCGGCTATCATCATCTCGGGCATTATGCTTAAAAAGACAAGACCGTTCTCGGGCGAGCCTGCACCGTTTGTTATGGAGTTGCCTGCATATCATATGCCGACTGTCGGCAACGTTCTCCGTTCAATGTGGGAGCGTGGCTGGTCGTTCATCAAGAAAGCAGGCACAATCATCCTGATTTCTACAATCCTCGTTTGGTTTACTACCTACTTCGGCTTTGTTGACGGTTCGTTCCAAATGCTCACGGACGAACAGATAGATTGCAGTATCCTTGCCGCAATAGGAAACGCAATTGCATGGATATTCAATCCGCTCGGTTGGTGCAACTGGCAGGCGGCTGTTGCATCAATCACAGGACTTGTTGCAAAGGAAAATATCGTCGGAACTCTCGGTATTCTCTACGGCGGCGGTGAAGCAAGCGTTTATCAGAACATTGCAGCAGCATTCACTTCCGTCAGCGGTTTCTCTTTCCTTACCTTCAACCTGCTTTGTGCACCCTGCTTTGCTGCAATCGGTGCAATCAAGCGTGAGATGAACTCTGCAAAGTGGACAGCATTTGCAATCATCTATCAGTGTGGATTTGCCTATATAATTGCTCTTATTATTAATCAGATTGGCTCAGCCTTTACAGGTAATCTCAACATCTTTGGACTTATTGTTTCAATTCTCTTGATTATCGGTATGCTGTTTATGCTGTTCAAACCTTACAAGGAGTCCACAACTCTTAACAAAAGAGTAAGAGTTTCAAAATAACAGATAAATTTAAATTGACAGGAGGCTTTTAAATGTTTGCTTGGATTTATCAGAACTTGGCGACAATTATAATATCATTGATAATAGTTGCAATAGTAGCCGCAATTATAATCTCAACGGTGAGAAACAGGAAAAAAGGAAAATCCTCCTGCGGATGCGGTTGCTCAAACTGCCCCATGAGCAGTGCCTGTCACCGCAATAAGGAAAAATAGAATTAGGCTGCCTTTTTGATTCGTCGGCAAAGAACTCGGCAAAGAACAAAATAAAGCACACATGCACTTTTATGCAAAAGAAAAATCCCTGCCTGCAAGGTCAATATAGGTTGTAGCACCTGCCGAAAGCTCTACGCCCTTAGCCTTGTCATAGTCCTTTACTGCAACCTCTGTGTCTCTTACGGGAAGCTTTACCTTACCCGCTGTAGGATTGCCCTCATAATTTGTGTTGAAAATAAAATTATCTCTCGTAACAAGAGAACTTCTTAGCTTGGCATCTACCAAGCCTGACCATCTTTCCTGATGTTCGTGTGCCATAAATTTTTACCTCTTTTCTTAGTTTTTCAGTTCGGGATTGCGCTTATAAAAAGCCGCTTCAACCCCTGTAGTGTTTTCGGGAGAGCCCTTGTGGCGTTCTCCCCAGCCTCCTTGATTGTCCGATGTAAACATAAAGTCGTTTTCGGATTTAACCGTTTCGAGAGCCTTTGTAATATCGTCTGCCTGATTTTTACTTGACTTCAAGGCTTCAAGGTCAAGCAGAGCCTTGACAGCCTTTGCATTCTTTGCACCTGACTTTGAAATAGCACCGTCAAGAACAGAATTAAACTCCATTTCTGCAATTTTGTTTTGATATTCTGTTTCTTTTGTTTTCAGGTTATTGTTAAGAGTTTCAATTTTGCCCTGCAGGTCCTTAACATCAACACCGTCAAACTCCTTGAGCGCATTCTGAGCAGTTTCAAGCTGTTCTTTGTAGTTGTCACGTGCCTCACGCAACTTGTTGACCTCTGAAACAGTTTTGTAATTCTCATTAAAGGCAGTTTCAAAGTCTTTTTTCTTATCCTCCGGAATTTCAATTCCGATTTCAGATAATAGTGTTTGAATGTTCTTCATAATAAAATCCTTTCTGCATCTCTTATATTCCGCTTTGCCTGCGGTTGAAATTAAGTCGGATAACCTCCGGCAGGGTATTTTTGAATATAAAAAATGCGCTGCGAATATTTCCACAACGCATTGATTATTGATTTTCAAAGCTTACGGAAGCATAACAGCAACGCCCGTTATGATACGCTCCGCAATTTTCTTTTTCACATTCAGCCAATTCAAAGCACCATTCATCAGTGATTACTCCGCTTGTTACAACTCCTTCATCATTTGGCTTTTGCCCCCACTTCTGAACGTGCTTTTCTGATTTTCTATTATACGGACATTTCATTCAATTCCTCCTTAAAATGGGTATAAAAATACCGCTCTCACAACGTGGGAGCGGTTATTCAACTATTTCAAAATTTTCGGGAGGATATAAATAATCTTCTCCTGAATCATCTACAATGCGGTACCAACCCTTTTCAATGCTTTTTACATCGTAAACTTTATTATGTGTTAATGTAAGGAATTCAGTTTTTCCTTTATACTTAACTTTCATCTTCCCACCTCTTTACTTTAAATTTAACTTTTCCGACTTCCGATTATACGGACATTTCATTAAATCCCTCCTTAAAATGGGTATAAAAACAGCATCCTGCATTTCTGCAAAGTACTTTTAATTACAAAATTTCAATTTTTTCTATTTCGTTCTCCGTTATTTCTGTTAACGGATATAATTTTTTGCCGGATGACTTACTCAAAGGACTTTGTAAAGTAATGCTCGCACCTTCGGAATCGTTATCATATGAGGAAGAAAATTCATTACAATATCCTTCCAAAATATTTCCGTCTGCCAATGTTACTCGAACATTTTTTCCCTCGGCATTATATAACATTTTTTCTTTCGGATTAGTTATCATCAGTCTATTTCCTTTCTTGGCACAATATGAACGCCTTTTCGAGAATAATGTATAGAAAAACGTGCTGTAGAAGTTTCTTTTCCACTTTCACTATCAACCACAACACCTATTTTTTTATCAGCAGTTACAAACTCTTTATTAGTCCATCTGCCTTTGCTGTCTCTTTTAATATCACCGGTACCGGCATACTTATTAACCAACTCCTGAGCTTCTGTTTCAGAAACAGTCAAGTAACTGTTTCCTTCAATATAATTATTGTGGCCTTTAATATGTTTTCCTTGTTTTCCAGATTCAATTACTTTTGGTGTATCATCTGACTTAAGTTTTTTACGTAATTTTTTATCGCTAAAATATGTGTATACATTTTTCTCTGTGCTACCCATATTATAACTCATATTAGCTATACTTACAACCTTTTTGTTTGTTTTAACAGCCTTTGAACTTATAGATTTATCAAACCCGACAACCTGTTCACGGTCTTTTCTGCGGTGAAGATTGTCATTTCGGCGTAGTCTGACAGCGTATGCCTTGCACCGTTTTTATATTCAACGCAGTTAAGTCCTGTCGCCCGCACCAAACGAGAGTCTCGACACGCAAACACGCAGTTTGGGACTCTTCTTTTTTGTAATTCTGTCACACAGGTTTTAAATTCTTTATGAACACCCGCACAACACAAAAATAATCCGAACCTTACTCCGATTGGAGACGGGTTCGGATTTGCTGTTTTTGCGTATCTTAATCTTTATTTTTGTAGGTGCTGTTTGTTGCCTCAACATTTATTACGGAGCATTTATTTACCTTTATAACATATAAGATGTGCTAAGATGATGTAGATTCATCTTAGCACAAAGTGTTTTTAAAAATTATTTTCTGAGCAAATCGCCGAGCAAAACCGATGGCAGGTTTTCAATTGCCTTATAGCTTTTGTTGCTGGAGGCAAAGAGATTGTAACCGTGTTCCTTGTTTATGTAGTCCAAAGATGTGTAGCTTCCGATTATACCGGAATGGCCTACGCCACTAAAAAACGGAACGAACATACCATAGCCATATCCCTTGGCGATGTCGGGGGAGCAGTTTGTAGTCATTTCACGGTAGCTGTCTGAGGAGATGACCTTGCCACTGCTCAGTGCGGTCATCCACTTGTCCATATCAACAGCGTTTGATGCAATATCGCCTGCGCCTTGTGTCAGCCCGGCTGAATCTTCGCCTAATGTAAAGGTGTCATAAGTCAAACCGCTTGCCCACGCAGGAGAATCCTTTACCTCATCTATAAAGCCCGAATGGGTCATTCCCAACGGCTCAAAAAAGTTCTTGCGGATAAGGTCGCTGTAGCTCTGTTCAGACACCTGCTCTACAATATTGCTGAGCAAGAAGTAGTTGGAGTTGCAATACTTATTGCTGCTGTCCGGTTCAAACTCAAGGGACTGACTGAAAATCCACTCCTTAATTGCAGATATATTTTCCTCCTTCGTTTTGTCCGGAGAAATATTTTTCACATTGCCTGCTATGTCGGGAATTCCCGAGCGCATGGAAAGCAGATTTTTAATCGTTATGTCCTTGCCGGTTAAGTATTCGGGAAAGTATTTTTCCAGGGTGTCGTCCACACTGAGTTTGCCCTGGTCACGCAGCAGCATAATTGCGGCGGCGCAGAACTGCTTGGATATTGAGCCGATGTACATTGTTGTATCAATTGTCAAATCTGCGCCGTTTTCGTCTTTGCCCGTAGCCGACTGATACACCACAGAGCCGTTTTGTGTCAGATAGACAATTCCCTCAAAATTGTTCTTTTTCAGTGCGCTGTCCATATTCTCTTTCATTACGTCGCTTATGGTTTCGGAGGCGTCTGTTTGAACGATGTTGCTGTTTTCTGCATTTCCTGAAGAGCAGGCAGCGGCGGACAATACCAACGCAAAACTTAAAATGACGGTTAATAGTTTTTTCATAATGATAACTACCTTCAATTTCTCTATGTCACAATTATAAACCAAAAGCAGAAGGGCGGCAAGCAACCGATTATTGAATTGCTCAACCAAAGCGCAGACTTCTCAACTAACGGTTGATTACAGCAAAGGCTTTGTGCGGTCAAACGACCCCACAAAGTCACGATAATCCTTTTTGGCGATTTCATCGGCAAAGCAGAGAAGCGGAATAACGGAGCTCTCCTGATGAAACATATAGGAGTAAATATCGCCGTCGGCAGTAGCTACAACGCTTCGTGTGGCGAGATTGTTCTGACAGAGAATCTTCATACAGCGGTCAACCTCCGGCATATCAATACCTGTGTTTTTGCTGATAAGCGAGGTTGCAATGGGCGTGTTGAGCCGTGAATACATATAAAAGATAATGCTCAGCAGTTTTTTGTCCGCGAATATCTCAAATATACCACGCAGTGTTTCCAAGTCGGTAATATTATCCTTAATACTGCTTTGAGGCTCTACCATCAGAAAAAAGTGGTGAAAATCAGGCGACAGCCGTGCGGTGGCAATACCTCCGTCCTGCATCATTTTTGCAAAATAATCAGTTTTATCGGCAGTGATTGCAGAGTGTTCGACGAATATGCCCAAGAAGTCGTCGAGCATGGATATATCCTGCATAAACCCGATTTCTATCGCCCAGCAAATACTAAAGGCATAACGGTAAGCGTCCTTGTTTGGCATTTGGCAAATCTGCCGTGCAAGCGATACGGCTAAGCTTTGCTCCTCACGCCCGAACAGTGCGTCAATGCTTACGCTCAGTACTTGCGACAATCGGGGCAGCAGTTCAGCGTCGGGTGTGCCGCCCCGTTCCCATTTTGACACCGCCTGGGTGGTAACACCCACCAGTTGACCGAGCTGTTCCTGTGTGATACCCTTTGCCGTCCGATATTTTTTGATTTGTTTGCCTATAATGCTCATTTTATCAACCCTCCGTTGATTTTCTGTGCTTTTATGGTATCAAAAAATGTCAGTTTTTGCAAGGGATAATACTTAGGCTTTTTAAAACTCAAATCAGGAATAGAAATGAAGAAACAAAAACATTTTTAGTATAGGTAATGAAAATAAGTCGCTATTAGCTTTACAAAGGGGCTGTTATAATCAGACTTCAATGCTTCAAAAATGTATTTGCTCCTGCACATTGTATTCATTAAATCCTTGCTTGTAATTATTGACATACTAATAAGCTTGTGCTATAATTCAACCGTTATGTTTTGATATTTTGGGCCGTCGCCAAGCGGTAAGGCAACGGACTTTGACTCCGTCACCCGTGGGTTCGAATCCCGCCGGCCCAGCCAACCGAGTGCCTCGGTACGCAATTTGCGTATTGAGGTATTGTTATTTTCTTAAGTCGATTTCTTGCGTCAGATGTTACATCTTTTTCATACCCTGTTGAAGAATCTCCCTTTTGATGGTTTTGTTTTTTACGCTATAGGAAATTGCTCGGCTGTGCTCGGGCATAAAAGGCTGTTTTCAGCAAAAGCTGTCTGCACGGATTGCGTGTCGAGGTACTCGACTTTTTTACGCTATAGGAAATTGCTCGGCTGTGCTCGGGCATAAAAGGCTGTTTTCAGCAAAAGCTGTCTGCACGGATTGCGTGTCGAGGTACTCGACTTTTTTATAAGTGTTGCCATTGGTGCATTCTTAAAGAAATATATTAACTGTTATTTCAAATAAGTTTGATTTCAAACACGTTTTTACGGTATTCAATCAAACCGTCTTTTTTCAATTTTATGAGTTCCTTGGACAATGCACTTCTGTCTGTATTCAAATAATCGGCAAGTTGTTGACGGTCAAAAGGAATAGTGATTTTATTGCTGTCCTGTGCGTAAATCTGCTCCGAAAAATAGGACATCAGCCGTCCCCGAATTGTTTTGGGTGTTGTATGAATACTGCGCTTTGATAGCTGTAGGTTTTTATACGCACCGATTACCACAAGGTTTTGTATAAGCCTGTTTTTGCTGTCACATTGGGGGCAGGACTCAAAAAGCCTTGAAACACTTATAAACAAAATCTCGCAGTCATCGTTAGCAATAACATCTATCATCAGCGGTTCGCCCGGGATACAGGCATAGGCTTCTGCAAAGACGCCGCCTTTCTCAATAATGGCAAGAATACTTTTGTTGCCGAAATAATCGTTGTGTTCAATCTGAACGCTTCCCGACAGTACAAGTCCTATATGGGCAACAGTATCGCCGTTGCTGAAAATCTCATCTTTTTTCTTGTAACAGACCCTTTTGAAGTTTAACTGCTTCGCCATATGTGCAATGTCTTTTTCACAGTACCCTCTGAAAAGCGCAGTTTTTGAAATAAATGTAAAATCCATAAAGCCCTCAATTCGGTGGTTATAACCACATACTTTTGCAGTTAGTTATATTATTATTAATGCACAAAATCAATTCAATAATTTGATTTTGAATTAAATAAAAAATCGGAGGAGAAATATCTATGATTAGAAGAATAATAGAAATTGACGAAGAAAAATGCAATGGCTGCGGTGCCTGTGCGGCAGCCTGTCACGAGGGAGCTATCGGTATGATAGACGGTAAGGCAAAATTGCTCAGGGATGATTACTGTGATGGGTTGGGAGATTGTCTGCCGACCTGCCCTACAGGAGCAATTTCCTTTGCAAAGCGAGAGGCGGCAGCCTATGATGAAGAAGCGGTAAAGCAAGCTCAGCTGAAAAAACAGGCAAATAATCTACCCTGCGGTTGCCCGGGAAGTCAGTCAAAGACAATAAACAGAACGGAAAACAGCATTACTGTTTCTGACAGCAAACCGTCAGTAAGCCGACTTTCTCAATGGCCTGTGCAGATTAAGCTTGTGCCTGTAAACGCTCTTTATTTTGATAATGCAAACCTGCTTATTGCGGCAGATTGTACAGCATATGCATACGGGAATTTTCACGAAGAATTTATCAGTAACCGGATAACGCTTGTGGGTTGTCCGAAGCTTGACGAAGGCGATTACAGTGAAAAGCTTACTGAAATTATTGCAAACAATAACATAAAAAGCGTGACCGTTGTGCGTATGGAAGTTCCCTGCTGCGGCGGAATTGAAAATGCAACAAAACGTGCCCTGCAAAAAAGCGGTAAGTTTATTCCGTGGCAGGTTGTTACCATATCGACAAACGGAGAAATTATTGAAAAATAAGGTAATGCCACATTATAATTGTGCCCTGTTTCCTTAAGCAAGGCAGGCAGTAAGCTAAGAAGAAAGTACGACGGCTCGGCCGGTTGAGTGCCTCGATACGCAGATAGCGTTCGGGGCATTTTGTTTACGTTATATGAAATTGCTCGGCAGTGCTCGGGCATAAAAGGATGTTTTCAGCAAAAGCTGTCTGCACGGATTGCGTGTCGAGGTACCCGACTTTTATATATGTTCTTGTTGTGCAAAATTACGCAGGATTTTCTGCAAACATAAAAACGCTGAAAAGCTAAGAATAAAATGTGCTTTTAACACTGATAATATGGTGCTCTGCGTATTGTATTTAATAAATATTGTGGTATAATAGTGCCATTAGGGGATATGTAGTGCTTTTTGCAGAAGGTGGGATGAAGATGATTTTATATGACATTTCCGGAGATATTCTGTCGGCTAAGGTGTACCCGGGCGACCCCGAACCCTGTGTTGATGTCCTGAAAAGCATGGAAGACGGAGATGAATATAATCTTTCTCAGGTGAAATTCTGCACTCATACATCAACCCACATTGACTCACCCAGCCATTTTTACCAATACGGCAGCACAATAGATAAAATGAGGCTTTCGGTGTTTTACGGTAAGTGTACGGTTTTTTCATTTGACGGAATTGTTACCGGTGAAGATATGGAAAAGCTTTTGCCCTATTGCCGAAAACGAATTTTACTCCACGGAAATTCAAAGGGGTATTTTTCGTCAAGCGCCGCTTTTGTCCTTGCAAACAGCGGAGTGCTTTTGGTGGGTACTGACGCAGATTCTGTTGCGCCGCCTTTTGAAGAGGCAAAAACCCACACAGAGCTTGCAAAGGCAAACATTGCTGTTTTGGAGGGGCTTGACTTAAAAGGCATCAAAGACGGCGACTACACCCTGTGTGCTTTCCCCATTAAGCTTTCGGGGCTTGAAGCGGCTCCCTGCAGGGCTGTGCTTATGGAACAGGAAAAAGGCTTTTAAGGAGTTTACTATGAAAAAACTTATTTCTTTTATATTAGCGGCAATGCTGACGCTATCTGTTGCGGTGTTGTTTTCCGGCTGTGGAGAAACTACCGTAAATGTTGAATCTATCACCGGCGTTGACGGCAATTTCGCAGGCACGAGGGTTTTCAATATCTCTCTTCCCGGCACAATAGGAGCAAGCAAGGCGCTGGATATTATGAGCGAAAGTATGCCCGATATGGGCAAGAACAGCGGTTGTATAAAGATTGCCAAAGCGGAAAATTCAGACAACTCAAATCAGCTTCAAATAACCCTTGAATTCAGCTCAAGAGAAGATTACGAAAATAAGGTTTCGTCAATAATAAATCAGTCGGCTAAAGTAAACCTTGCCCAGCCTGATAATATTCTTGTTAAGGGAACCCGATATACTGAGGATTTTGACTCCTCACAGCTTTTAGATTGGGTAAAAAATGTATTTGAGAGTAATTTTGACGTTTCAAATGTAAAATATAATTTTGTATCAAATGTCTTTGATTTAAACGGAACGCTTTTTACAACCGATACCCGGGCGAATATAAACGAGGTAGAGGGTTACGGAATAAACAAGATAAAGGTATCCACAACAAATACAAAAAACGACCTCTACGACCGTGAGTTTATTTTTGAGATTCCCGAAGAAGTAATGGAGAGCCTGGGCGATGATGTCAGGGTGTTTTTTGAGTCCAACACAAACGAGCTTGCAAGGTACAGCGACTGGTCTAACAAAGGAAGCTATGAGGAATATCAGGTGAAATTTAAAGAGCTTACAATAGACGAGCTTCAATATGTAACCAATCAGATTATGAATGTTGCAGACGGAACAGTTAAGTACGGAGATTTTACAAACAGCAGTACACCTTTGTCAGAGGGACTTATCTTTGAAGAAAACATTAACACAATGTGCTTTATGACAGCGGATAAGGCTTATGTCCCCGTTGAATATAATTATTCCGTGCCCACAAATACAACCTACGGCGAGGGTTCGGTTCTTGAAAACGGCGGTTGGATAAATGCAGGCAAGTGGACTGACTACACTTATTCCCTTGATTTTGACGGCGGAGATAAAATAATTCATATTCCCGACGGAATTCAGTATAAAATCAGCGGTATTGATTTTTACCTTAACAACAAAGGCGGAAACAGCTTTAAAAGAACAGTGGATATTCTCTATTCAAAAGAAAGCAAAGACGGCGTAAGCTATGCCTATAATTTCTTTAAGAGCAAGGGTGCGCTTGTGTCAACGGACGAAAGCACTGATAATTATATTTGCCGTGTAGAAACAGAGGGCACGGCTCTGGAAATTTCAAAGGCGGCAAACGAGCTGTTCGGAGGCGGTAACTATCTTGATTATAAGCTTTATCAAAGCGCCTTTGATATTTCCGACAATACGGAATTTGTGGATTATATCAATTTAGGCTATATGCTTACCTCCGAAAACGCCGAAAAGCCTATGACCTACACCGTCACAAAGTCCGGCAAGGAGAATATCAACAGATTAAAGCTCATATCCGATTCAAACAAAAAACAGCTTGACCGTGCTGATGAAAACGGTGCTTTTAAGGTTGAATTTTCAGGCGGAAACGCCCGGATAAGCTACAACGGTACAATAGCCGACTGGGGCAAGGCGACGGCGTTTATTGTTGTTTCCTGCGTGTTAGCTTTGCTGTCAGGGGCGTTGATAGTATTTTTTATCCGCAAATCACTTAAAGCAAAAAATATTACTGTGCAGACTGCACCGCAGCAGACCACAACTTTCTTATTAAAGGATTTAAACCGAAAGAAAAATTCAGAGGAAGATGAATAAGTTGTATAAAATAGTAGTTTTTGACCTTGACGGTACTTTGGTTAATTCCCTGTACGATTTAGGCAACTCTGTAAATAAGGGGCTTGAGAAGGCAGGACTTACCGTACACAGTATTGAAAAATACAAAAAATTCGTAGGCAACGGCAGAGAAAAGCTCATTGAGCGTGCTATGGGCGAAGCCTACAAGAACAGCGAACTTCGCAGTATTGTAAGAGATACCTTTGACAGCGAGTATGCCCTCCACAGCAACGATAATACCGAAAGCTACCCCGGATGTGACAAGCTGTTGAGCAAACTTGCAAAAGCAGGAATCCTCACGGCGGTTTTCTCAAATAAGCCCGACGAGTTTGTTCCGAAAATTTTAAAAAAGCTCTATCCGAATCATACCTTTACCGAGGCATGGGGACAAAAGCCTCAGTATAAATGCAAGCCCGAGCCCGACGCCCTTTTTGCTATTCTTGAAAAGCACAATTTGTCAAAGGCTGATTGTCTTTATGTAGGCGACAGCGATGTGGATGTTTTTACGGCAAACAACGCAGGTGTAGATATGATAGGCGTTGAGTGGGGCTTCAGAGGCAGAGACGAGCTCCTCAGCGCAGGCGCAAAAAAAGTGGTAAAAACCGCAGAAGAAATTTTTGATATTGCAGTTGGTAAAGATGAATAAGCGTAATTTTCAGCGAGAAATGGATTTGCTGATTGAAAAAAATCAAAAGGACGGAATCATTCCGTCCTTGCTTTTGCACAGCTGCTGCGCCCCTTGCAGCAGCTATGTGCTTGAATATTTGTCCGATTATTTTAATATTTTCGTGCTTTATTATAATCCGAATATTTCTCCAAAAGAAGAATACCTCCACAGGCTGAATGAAGAAAAGCGTTTAATCAGTGAAATGACCTTCAAAAACCCTGTTTCAATCCTGGATTGCACATATGATACTCGGGAATATTTTGATTGTGTTGAAGGTCTTGAAAGGGAACCCGAGGGAGGAAAAAGATGTGAAAAATGCTTTGATTTGCGCCTTTCATACACAGCAAAAACCGCCAAAGAAAAGGGCTTTGACTTTTTTGCAACAACTCTGACAATCAGCCCCCTGAAAAATGCTCGGCTCATAAATGAAATAGGAGAGAAACTGGGAGAGCAGTACGGCGTAAAATACCTTTGCTCCGACTTTAAAAAGAAAGAGGGCTACAAACGAAGTATAATTCTTTCTAAGGAATATAATCTTTACCGCCAAAATTACTGCGGATGTGTTTTTTCAAAATAATGATAATAACGCTGTATTGTGATAAATACAATTCTCATATTCAACAAAAATATCACTGACAATTCGTTCCATATATACTAATTGACCTTTATTCAAAAGATTATCGACATTACTTGAGAGATGGGGTATTGTCTATGTGTCGTTCTGTGAACGAAAAATATTAGGAGGATTAAAATGAGAAAAATGTATTTAAAGCTAGCAGCGGCCTGTGTTTGTACGGCTGTTATGATAGTATCAACGGTGAACGCTGGAGCAGCGTCAACAGAAAATGAATTAACCGGCTCAAAATCCAGCCCGAGTTTTAATGTACTTGATGAAAAAATTGAGATTTCCAGTAATCAAATCTACACCTCAGCTTATAATGTACCCGATTCGTCTGGTTATAGATTTGTGTTCAACAGCAAAAACAGCGATTCCCATACTGTACAATTTGCTGACTTAGTAAAATCTCCCTCAATAATTGATTTAGACTCAACTCAAGACTATGTTTTTCTTCTCTATAACAAAGGCGGAGGTACAGATAATGTCTACCGTTCTTACAAAAGTACGGGAGGAACATATAGAAAAATTCGGATAAAGCTATCGGATTTTAGTTCGCGATTCAACAGCGACGGTTCACAGACAAAGAAAAACTCTGTATATGGCACCCACGTTTTTAAATTTGGTGCAGTAGAAACAACATCAAACGCTGAATTTTACAGCGCTTTGTGTATCAGAAGCGGTGCTGCATTTACAGCGGTAACTCCCGATGAAAACGGTGAGGTCGAGTTTTATGTCAGCACTGATATCGGCATCGGCGCAGGATACTGTACTGATTTTAGGTATAAATACATTAACGAAAATGGTTCAATTACCAGCGGTAGTGACGGGGGTACAACAGGAAGCGGGTTGATAGGACTTGATATAGGCGATACAGATTCAAACGGGTCGGTAAATGTTAGCGATGTTACAAAAATACAAATGTCGCTTGCAAGGCTTGATACGTTAAATAATCTGCAACAATTCACAGCCGACACCAACTCCGACGGAAAGGTAAGTGTTATTGACTGTGCATATATTCAGATGCAGCTTGCTAAGAAATAATCTAAGAAATAATGACCGAGAAAAAGGCAGCGGTTTTCCGCTGCCTTTTTACGCTATAGGAAATTGCTCGGCTGTGCTCGGGCATAAAAGGCTGTTTTCAGCAAAAGCTGTCTGCACGGATTGCGTGTCGAGGTACTCGAATGTTTTACTTAAGGGTAAACTGCTTTTAACGGTCGGGCAA
>JALFLK010000010.1 GCA_022774755.1 bacterium | reverse complement strand
GCTTGAACCGTCAGTTCAGGCAGATTACGAAGAACAAGCCGTCATTTACAAATGATGACAGCCTGCGCAAAATGTTGTATTTAGCGTCGCAAAAGATTGTCGAACACTGGACACAAAGATGTCGAAACTGGGATGTAGTTTTAAGCCAGCTTTCAATAATATTCGAGGAGAGAATACCTACTTGATTTGCCCCTGAGAATAGAATTTCCTGTCCGCAAAATGTTATTCACGCACGGCGTGCATAATATTCCGCAGACAGGAATGAAGAGTTGACACGGGGCAAATCAGAAAGCCTGATTGCACCGCAATCCAGTATTCTGTTATTGCTTGAAGGATTATTATTTACATAAAATTTTATGGGCTGCCCAAAAAGCGTGTAAGTGATTTCAAATTCCAACTTACACGCCACAGACACCGCCCCTCTGTCAACACAACAGAGGGGTTCGCTGTATATTTGTTATTTTTATCGGTAAATTATTTCAGCATTAACAAGCTCTCTCGCTCGCTGGGCAGCATTATTCATCTTGCGCACCCACAGCATTTGGTCGGTTGCTTTGAGCTGTTCAGTGCAGCTTTCCTCTTTTGCGAAAGCCTGCACAAGCTCGTCGTACATCTTCTGCGCCTGTTCATCAATGTCGGCAAGGTATTCGTTCAGCCTACATTTTGTGAGCAGGTTGGTATAAAGAAACGGGCGACTTCTTTTGATATAGCGAAGGTGTTGTTGTCCCCACAAGCCGATTAGTCGCTTATCCTGCTCGGGAAGCGTTAAATTCGGAAGCAAATAGTCGCCCTGTTGTGTGTATGTGATATTCATTTTCAAACCTCCTTAATCTTGATTTTCTTGACTTTGGCTTTTGTGAGCTTGATCAACAGCTCATCAATAACATCGGTGTATCTGCCCTGTGATATGAGGTTATTCCTCAAATCAATCAAGCTGTTGATGACCGTGCGCCATTCATCAGGCGTTAGATATAGGTGGTACTTTGGATTTCTCATTGTGGTTACCTCCGTTTCATTTGATAGTTTTATTATAAACGGAGATTACCGATAAATCGAATGTGCGGATTAAAAAAAGTCTTAATAAACAGAAAAAACGCCGTTCCAGCTTTTACACTGAAACGGCGTTCTGTTGTTGTATCAGAGAACACATTTTACGGCAAATCCGCCGCTGAAAAAGTAAGTGTTCATCCAATACTTGTTTGGTGGAGGTGAGGAGAATCGAACTCCTGTCCGAAAATTGCTTGCCAAGGTTTTCTCCGAGTGCAGTTATTGTACTGAAATTCCCTCGGTTACACGCCCAATAACAGGCTTATAACTTCGGTAGCCTCTGATGTGTGACGAAAAATGAGGCGGTTTTTCGTTCACATTTACCACTAATCGACGCCCTTATTCCGCCGTGGTCCTCGGAAAAAGGACGAGCGCTGCGCTTAGGCAGCAGCTAATTCAACTGTATTTTTGTCAGTTATTTTTAAACTGCGGATTTTAAAGCGGTTCCGCACCGCTACTCGCTTACCAAGGTTTGCAATCCCCGTCGAAACCTTTACACCCCCATATCGGGATATTAGTATAATCCAACCTTTATGAAAAGTCAATCGAAAATTGGCTTTTACCGTATGCAAATTTTACAATGCGAAAATTTGCTGTTACCTGTGTCTGTTTTTATTAAATTTCTTTACCTTTTCGGATATTTCGCCAAGCTCTTTTTCGGAAAGTTCAGGTAATCTTTCAAGGTCGTAAAGGAATTTTTCCATACTCTCGTTTGTCCTTAGCTTTATAACCTCAAGATAAAAGCTTGTTATTACACCGGGAATAACCGCAATAATCAGGATTGAATAAACAGAGAGGATAATCGACAAAACCTTTCCGACAAAAGTAACGGCAATCGTATCGCCTAAACCAATGGTGCTCAAAACATTGTAACAGTACCACAAACCGTCAAAATATGTATTTATATCCGGCTCGACCAACACAATGACAAAAGAGATTACGAGGAGAAGGACAAGGTAGCCGTATAAAAGCTTATCAGCACCTGTTCTCTTCAAAACATTCCACATTATTCTGCTTTTTCTCACTTTTGTTCTCCTTTATGTAAATTTTTCAAAACCGTTCGCCTTGATAAATTAAATAAAGACGTTTTGTGATAAACCCACTATACACTTTCAATTATGCAAACTGCGTGAGCCGAGATTCCCTGCATTTTCCCGGTAAATCCAAGTCCCTCTTCGGTGGTTGCCTTAACGCTTATCTGCCTTATTTCTGCCTTGCACGCAAAGGCGATATTTGCCCTCATTAGGTCAATATAATCCCTAAGCTTTGGTTTTTGCGCAATTACGGTTGAGTCAATATTCACTATTTTATATCCGTTTTTATCAAGGACACTAACAACCTTTTTTAAGAGTTCCATACTGTCTGCGTTTAAAAAAGCTTCGTCGTTATCAGGGAACAGCTTGCCTATATCACCCAGCGCAGCTGCACCAAGCAAGGCGTCCATTATTGCGTGAAGAAGAACATCTGCGTCGCTGTGGCCAAGCAATCCGTATTCATAAGGAATATTTACTCCGCCCAGTATCAGAGGTCTGTTTTCTGCAAATTTATGAACATCGTAGCCGTGTCCTATTCTCATATATTTTCTCCGCCTTTTCGTGATTTAAGTATGCTTTCGGCAACAATCAAATCGTATGGTGTAGTAATTTTAATATTGCTCTCACTGCCCTGTACTATCTCAACCGTGCCTCCTGCGTTTTCAATAAGCTGGCAGTCATCGGTAAAATTTTTGTTCTGCTCAACAGCCATTTTAAGGGCGCCGAGATAAAGTCCTTTCTCAAACACCTGGGGAGTCTGCACCGCCCTGAGAGAGGCTCTGTCGGGTGTGTCGGTTACAATATTCTCCGAGTTTACACTTTTAACCGTATCTTTTACCGCAACGCCTAATGCCGCACTTTTTACCGCAAAGGCTCTGTTTACAACCTTTTCAATATCCTGTTGCCTGATAAGCGGTCTGGCTCCGTCGTGAATTGCAAAGAAAGTCGTTTTCTCCGACGAGGCATTTACGCCGTTTTGCACGCTTTCACCTCTGGTTTCACCGCCGTGAACAACTGCTCTGAGCTTAGAAATATTAAACTCGGACGCAATATTTTTCATTTCGTCCTCGTCACAGGGACGTGCAACCAGTACAATTTCGTCAACAGACTGCGTATTCTGAAACGCCGTAAGAGTATGAGCGATTACGGGCATATCAAGCAAGGGAATAAACTGCTTGCTTATCCCCCTGCCCATTCTTGTAGAATTTCCTGCGGCTACGATTATTGCCGTAACAAAATTTTTCATAGCTTATATTTTATCAAACGCCTGCTGTAAATCGGCGATTATATCCTCAGCGTCCTCTATTCCTACGGAAAGCCTGATAAGGTCCGGAGCAACACCAGCTTTAAGGAGCTGTTCGTCGGTCATCTGGCGGTGGGTATGGCTTGCCGGGTGAAGCAAACAGGTTTTTGCGTCTGCAACGTGGGTAACTATCGCCGCAAGCTTAAGGGAATCCATAAATTTGATAGATTCCTCCCTGCCTCCCTTAATACCAAAGGCAAGCACTCCGCTGGAGCCGTTTGGAAGATATTTTTTAGCAAGCTCGTAGTTCTCGTCACCCTCAAGGTCGGGGTAATTTACCCACGCAACCTTTGGATTTGCCTTTAGATATTTCGCAACTGCAAGAGCGTTTTCGCAGTGTTTTTTCATTCTGAGATGCAAAGATTCAAGACCAATATTAAGATAAAAAGCGTTCTGCGGCGACTGAATTGAGCCTAAATCACGCATCAGCTGAGCCGTAGCCTTTGTAATATACGCTCCCTTACCGAATCTTTCGGCATATGTAATACCGTGGTATGAATCGTCGGGGGTTGTAAGTCCCGGATATTTATCGGCGTACTTCATCCAGTCAAAATTACCGCTGTCAACAATACATCCGCCTACGGAAACAGCGTGTCCGTCCATATATTTAGTGGTGGAATGGGTAACAATATCGGCTCCGAACTCAAAGGGTCTGCAATTCACTGGCGTTGCAAAGGTATTGTCAACAATAAGGGGAACGCTGTGAGAATGTGCAAGGTGAGCAAATTTTTCTATATCAAGCACGGAAACCGTAGGATTTGTTATGGTTTCTCCGAACACAAGCTTTGTATTCGGCTTAAAGTACTTTGCAAGCTCCTCTTCGGGAAGAGTTTGGTCAACAAAGGTACATTCGATACCCATTTTCTTCATAGTAACACCGAAAAGATTAAAGGTTCCGCCGTAGATTGAGGAGGATGCAATAAAGTGGTCGCCTGCCTCGCATATGTTAAAGACGGCAAAAAAGTTTGCAGCCTGTCCGCTTGATGTAAGCATTGCGGCAACGCCGCCCTCCAACTGGCAAATCTTCTCGGCTACCGAGTCGTTGGTTGGATTTTGAAGTCTTGTATAAAAATAACCCTCTGCCTCCAAGTCGAAAAGCTTGCCCATCTCTTCGCTTGTGTCGTATTTAAAGGTTGTGCTCTGATAAACAGGCAGCTGTCTGGGCTCTCCCTTGTGGGGCGTCCATCCGCCCTGTACGCATTTTGTATCTGTGTTCATAACAATAACCTCCTGTAAAAAATATTATGAAATCAGCCTCCGTTAAAAAGCTTCATAATTATGTTCATAATTGCGTCTGTTCCGAATATTGCAAGGGACGCAACCAACAGAAACATAACAGCCAGGACTATTCTGCCGGCTTTTCCGCTGCCGTTTGTTTCTTCAAATTGCTCAGACAGGCTTTTTGCCGACGATTCCTTATACTGACCGTCGTCAACTATTTCCTCGTCCTCAGCCTTGATTGCACCGATACCCACGCAGATATCGTATGCCTTTTCGTACGCCTGATAAGGAACAAGAATGTTAATGTCGCTCATATCCACGCCGGTAACCGCATTGGCTGAATTATCTTTTTTTATCCGCTTTGTATCGCTTGGAATTCCCTCATCTGCCAAAGCCGCAATAATTCTGTCCTTTTCAAATCCGCTTGCGCTGATTAAAAAAACCGGTGTGTTGGGTTCTTCAACGGTTTTCAGCCTTTTTTTGCATTGAGAACAGCTTTCGTCCTCGTCGTTGTGGAGCATTCGGCAAGATTCGCAGTACTTCATTTTTAATCTCCTTTGAAATATAATGCTAAAATAATGCTAAAATCCAATTAAAAGCTGTTAAATCTCTTTTAATTGTAGCAAAATCTTATTGTCATTTCAAGTTTTTTTACACCTGCCAAATAGATTTTTTGATACCGTGCAGACAGCTCCCTATAACTAAAAGCTCCTGTTCACGAGGGTATAGCATTATAGTAAAATAATCGGCAAAATAATTGTTCATTGAACGGTATGTCAAAAAAATAATGCCCATCGAAGAATAAATCCTCGATGGACATAATGAAAAGTGATGTTAAATTTTATCCTAATGAAGTGATAATATTTGCAAGATATTTCTGAATTTGAGTTGCATCAGCTATCGATACACCTCCATCTCCGTCTGCATCTGCTGCCGCAAGCTGTTCATCATCAAGGTTTACAATATTTGCAAGATATTTTTGGAGATCAGTAGCGTCTGCAATGCTTATTACTCCGTCACCGTTTACATCACCTATCAAGCTAAGTGGTTCATAGGAGGCGATATAGTTATCGATTTCCGAATCAGACTTTTCGGACAACATAAACGACATATAGGTAAAACCCATATGATCTCTTAATCGCCCGATTAAATCGGTGGAATTTATATCTCCGTCTTCTGAATAAGTTTTGCCCCTGAAATATTTGTAAACACGGTCAAATCCGGCTCTCTCCTCAGAAGAAAGCGTATCGTAGCTGTAGGATTTCTCAACGCCAACCTTTTTAAAGTAGAGAGGGACTTTTGGAACTATATCGTCAAGGTTAGTGTACATATGTATATTCTGATAATCTTTGCTTTCAAGCCCCATAGTATCGTAATTCGGTGTAGCGATAGCATATGTATGGGTTGCGGATTTATATGCCACTTCATCAGCCAGACACGAAAGCACACAAGCCGCCGAAGCTCCGAGGCTGTGCCCTGTAATGAAGAGAATTGTGTTCTCCTTTGTAGCATCTTTCAATGAGCTTTGGTATTCTTTCAGGCTTTCAAGACAGTTTTTACCTGCGTCAAGGAATCCGTCTCTGACAGATTTTATGTCGGTAACCGCATCAACAACCGACCTTGTGCCACGAATCACAGCACATATGATATGCTTTTTTCACCGTTTACGTCAATTTGCCGATGAGCGAATGTGCGGGCAGGATTGCTTATTAAGCTCGTGTCATTTGTATCAGTCGAGTAATACTCGCTGGAAACATCCGCAAAACCGATAGTATTTAAGACATCTTCCACGTCCTCCTTGGAAAATTCCGCTTGGTTGCTCATTACCAAGCCTGCATTGGCAAGTTCCAAATTTTCTCCGGATGCAGCAGCGTTTTTGAGCAGGTCATTCCAATCCCACTTAATCATCATTTTATTTTGCGTATCTGTGGATATTGAAGAAGAGAATGATACAGGAATCCACTGGGATTCAGTAGTATCTCCCACAGCTCCGCAGGGAACAGAAAGAGCGCTGAATATAACAAGGATAATAACGAGAGCCAATATTTTTTTCATAGCAAAAACCTCCGTCCCATATAATTTCCTGCATTATTTACCAATACGTCAATTTATCCGTATTTCTCAGCAGTATCCTCAAAAAGCTTATTGATGCTGTCTGTATCAGCAATATCCATAAAATGGTAATAAGTCTCTCCCACACTTTTCAATATACTGTCTACAACAGCCTGTCCTTTTTTACTGACGGCGTACGCAGATAACAACCTTTGCTCCCTCGGTTGCATATAACTTTGCAGTACCAATGCCTATGCCGCTTTTTGAACCTGTAACAATAGCAGCTTTGTTTTCTAATCTTTTCATAATAAAACCTACAATTCATAAGTTTATATTCTTATTGTAAATCATTAAACAACAATATTCAAGAGCTAAGTTCTGTTCATAACAGCACCTCCTTATAAACATACAAAAAAATATGTATGTAAACATTTTTACCCCTATGTTTATAGTACGCAGAAATAATACGCAGGAACCCGAATTATCTTAAAAAGGAAATGTCATTTCGGAGGTTAAAGAAAAAGTCCGAAATGACATTTTTACTTGCCGGAACTAATATTACGAAAACATTTCAAAACAACAATCAAGAATATTCCTAAAAAGTTGAATTGGATTTATAAGCATTAAGCATATTTTATATTTTCAGCATAATATCAGCACAATATCAGTATAATACAGGCTGGAGCTGTTTGCCCTCAAGGGCAAGCTCTACGGCATCTGGAATAAGGTCGAACCGTGAAACAAGAGAATTAGGCTTTTTTTCGTAATCGTCCTGCCGCATAGGAACAAAGTAAATATTTTTTGTATTAAGCAGTTTGCCGATATTCTGTGCAGAAGCCCCCAAGCCGTCGTTGGTAGCAATATTAAGCAAAACCGGCCGCTTTATGCGCAGGTGGGATTTTGCCGCCATAGTCACGGGGCTGTCCGTAATGCCTAAGGACAGCTTTGCAAGGGTATTGCCGGTGCAGGGAGCAATAAGCAGTAAGTCGCATATTTTTTTAGGTCCCAAAGGCTCTGCGCCCTCAATAGAATGGATTATCTTTTCTTTTGTAATTTCTTCAACTTTATCAATGAAATCCTGCGCTTTACCGAATCGGGTGTCCGTGGTGTAAGCGTTTTTTGACATTATTGGTACAATGCGGTAATCCTCTGCAAGCTTTTTCATTTGCTCAATAGCCTTTGAAAAGGTGCAAAAGGAGCCGCACATTGCAAATCCGACTGTTGCCTTTTTCACCTGGTATCCTCCTTAAGCATTTTAACTATTGTGTTTTTTATAATCTCCCCTGCTGTTTTTGGTGCGGTCTTGCCCGGCAGGGACAATGCGTGGATTACATCAATATCAAGGCTTTCCGCCGCCGTTTTGTCAATGCCTCCCGGCAATGAAGCCAAATCTATCAGCAAAGTGTCCGCGTCTGTATTTTTGAGAAGCCTCTCGTTAAAAATCATTGCCGGCGCAGTATTGAAAACCACATCAAAGCCCCGAATTTCCCGCAGCTTTTCGGTATTCATAGGATAATAACCGTTCATAGCAATTTTTGCAAAGTCCTCGGGCTTTCTTGCGCTTACATACACCTGAGCCCTTAAATCTCTGAGCATTTTTGCAAGACATTTGCCGATTCTGCCGAAGCCGCACACAAGCACCCTGCTGTTGAGAATTGCCCCCTCAAAGCTGTTCAGCATTGTCTGGACTGCTCCTTCGGCGGTTAAGTATGCGTTTAACAAGGTGAAATCTTCCCTGGCAAAGTAATCCATACTTTCATCCGATTCAAAATCGGGGCAAGCCTTTATAAGCTTGCTTTTCATGGGGCAAAACACTTTTTTGCCTTTAATAAGCTCTGCAAGCTCCATATCGGGCTTGATTGGCTTTTGCGAAAACGGTGCGTTTAGGATTCCGCTTTCTTTAACGGGAGGTATGGGAAAAATCACTGTCTGACATCCCCCCAGCTCTTCCAAATCACAGCAAACCTCAAGCCTGCCGAAGCTTAAGAGCTTATCAAACCCGAACAGCTTAACTTTATATCCGTCGTCCAAAAAAGACCTTGCAGCAAATAAATATCGCTTGTCGCCGCCGATTATACCAACAGTTTCTGTCATATAAAACACCTGTAAAATGATTTATTTTATACAATATATTATGTAAATTCATAATAAAGGTGTGTTATTTCGGGCGCAAAAAGCCGAACGCACTAAAGCGTCCGGCTTTTCTTTAAATCATATATCATTTACTGTCAATATTTTTCTTTATCTGTTCAAATGTAACTCCGTACTTTTTAGCAATATCTCTTGCGTAGCTGCTGCCCTGAGGCGGTGAAACAAACACCTTAAACGACCTTTCTCCGTTCTCAACGCCTGTTACCAGGCTCTCAGCCTTGCTTTTATTTTGCTTATCGTTATTTAATCGGTCAAGATTTCTCGCCAAATCGTGCATATGGGTGTTAAAAACAGCCCTTACTCCCAAATAACACATTGCCTTTACAACATCTCTGGCAATAAACAAGCCCTCCGAAACATTTGTCGTTGCAAGGCTTTCGTTAAGGAGCAAGAGGCTTTTATCCGTAGCCACATCAAAAATATCCCACAGCCTTTTGCTCTCCTCGCCTAATCTGCCCAAATCAACGGTATCGTTTTCATCAGCCGGGAAATGGGTGAAAATATTGTCGCAGGGACTTATTCTGCACACGGACGCAGGAACATATATTCCGTTTTGCGCCAGCAAAAATGCAAATCCCACCGCTTGGGTAAAGGTTGTTTTTCCTCCTCTGTTAGGCCCTGTCAAAATGAAAACTCTTCCCTTTTCCTCATCAAAGTCAATGTCGTTGCCGACAATCTCGAAATCTTCTCCCCTGACTCTTTTTATTGCAAGCTTAAGATTGTAAATTCCACGGGCAGAAAACCTATTTTCCTCAGACGGCAAAACCTCCGCCTTGCACATTTTAATGCCTTTGCTCTGTATTTTTTCCACAAGCTCCGCCCAGCGTATGTAAAAGACAATTTCAGGCATAATGGATACCAGGGAATAACCGCTGATATTTACATACTTTTGCAGTACGCTCTGAATATCTCTTACGGTTTTTTTCATAATATCCGTTACTGCCTTTTTCAGACTGTCGGACAAAGGGTCGCCTCCCGTTGCGGATTCCGCCGCAACCGCCGTAAATCCTGCGGCTGTTTCCACCTCGCCGAAGCCTATGTCCGATTCCTTGAATTTTGGACTTGAGGGATGAAACTTTTTAATATCCGATATGTCGGTTCCGTGGTGAAGCTCGTCCTTTGTGTTTACAAACTTAACAAAATGCTGCATAAGCCCTGATGACGAAAACGCCTTGTCGTTCAAAGACAGTATTCCTGCATTTTTAGGTCTTAATAAATCGTCAAGATTAACGCCTATTGTAACGCTTTTCATCTTCTGCGCCTTTTCAAAAGTTTCTTCAAGATCCTTTTTCAGTTGAGGGAATCCGCTGTTTACATAAATATCCTGCACCTGTTTTTTAAGGCTCAATAAGCCCTGCGACTTAATTTCGGTATTTTCAAGGCACTCCTTTATTTCCGTTATACATTTTACATAGCCGTCAATTTCTCTCAGCCTGTTAATCAATTTCCACAGCGACGACGCCTCGGTGTCCTTTTGGAATCGCTCCAAATCACGCAAATCAGCAAGCTTTTTCAAAAGCTCTGTCAGCGCCTCCCTAAGCTTTGGGAATTTTAAAAAATCCTCAAATACATCGCACCTGTATCTGACCGTTTCTTCATCACAGGTAATCTGCGACATTATTTTTAAAATCACGTTTCTCTCATATTCGTCCTCTGAAAGGGCATCGCAGATATATTCTAATGATAAATCGTTGATGGTTTCGTTGGTAAGGTTTTTAAATACAGCCTTAGAATTTTTCGGGTTAAGCAAACTGATTTCCGCCATAATTAACCTCCCGCAATAAAATTGCTTTTCTTAATTATTCCGACAGTTAAAAATTAGCACAAATCATCGGCAAAGTAAAGAAAAATTTTTGCCCGAACCTTGAAATATTATACAAACGCACGAAAGCAGAGTCTTTTTCAAGGCTCTGCTTTCGTTGCTGTTATTGATTTCGGCTTGAATTGCGGATTACTTGCAGGTGGATTTTGCTACGAAATTTTCGCAGTCCGTGCACTGGCACACCGTCGGGTTTACCTCGTGAGTTCCTACGGTTATGCAGTCCAGCGAACAGTAATCCTGAGTATTGTTGTGATTTTCACAGTTTGATACCGTACATTTGATGCTTTTGTTTGCATAAGTGTTTTCTGTCATATTATTCACCTCGTTATTTTTACGAAGAACAACCTTCGCACAGTTATTTTTATCAAATTTATAGATAATATACCGAACAAAAATTTTAATTTTTTATAAAATATAGTACGAAAAAATATGAGGTGAGCCTATGGACATTTTAGGAATATGCGTTGTAACCGTTCTTGCAATTTGGGGATTGACAGACATAGTGCGAAAAGCCGTGGTATTTATACTGAAAAGGTCCTGCGACCAATGTGCATATACGCTCATTATTCCCATAGAGGGCAAATGCGAACAAGCGGAGTTTATTCTGCGCAACGCCGCCGCCGAGCTAAAATGGAACGGAAACAAAAAAATCAAAAAAATATATTGCCTGCTGAAAAACGCCGACAGCCAGACGGAGAACATATGCAAAACAATTTGCACAGAATACGACTATATGGAAATCATATATGCTGATGATATGAACATAAGCGAAAAATTTTTCAGCAACGGCTGAGTAACTGTATAAAGTTAAAAAGACGAGTACCTCGACACGCAATTCGTGCAGACAGCTCGCTGTTATCGACACCTGTTTTTCCCGACCGTTTCGGAGCAATTTCCTATAAAGTAAAAAACAGAGAGCATAAAGCTCTCTGCAAAAATGTGCAAACAAATATCCGAAAATGTTTGCAATAAAATTTTTGGTGACCCATCGGAGATTCGAACTCCGGACACCTTGATTAAAAGTCAAGTGCTCTGCCGACTGAGCTAATGAGTCATATATGGGGTGGATAGTCGGATTCGAACCGACGGTCTCCAGTGCCACAAACTGGCGCTTTAACCAACTAAGCTATACCCACCGTATGGCGCGCCAAAAGGGACTCGAACCCCTGACCTACTGCTTAGAAGGCAGTTGCTCTATCCAGCTGAGCTATTGGCGCATCTTCTGAAAAATAAGCCGCAAATACCCTCGCAACTTAAATAAGTCAGCCTTTATATTATATTGACTCGTCCACAATTTGTCAAGACCTTTTTTTAAAAAAGTTCAAATTGAGAAGTTCATATTATATTTATCCTTGCCATACGGTTTTTATGTGGTATAATAAGTAAAAAGAATATAAGTAACTCTGCGGTTTCGCAAGAATCAATAGAGAAGACGGTGCAAGTCCGTCACAACCGCCATTACTGTAATTATTCGCAAGTCACGGCGTATGCCATTGGATTTTCCGAGAAGGTGCCGTGATGCATCGGGTGTTAAACCCCATGAGGATATAAGTCAGGAGAACTGCCGCAGAGGTAATGAAGATTTTTTCTTGGGCATAGGAAGAAGTAATCTTTACGGCAGTAAAGCCTTTGTGGGTAATCTCTGCCGTTTTGATATATTTCGCTCCCTTACGGGAGCTTTTTTAGGAGGATTTTTATGAAAGTCAAAAAACTGATTTCTGTTGCCGTTTGTGCGCTGACGCTTGCTTCTCTTGGGGCGGTTTCAGCCTCGGCACAGACCGATGATGTAACTGCTTCTCTGAGAATAGAAGGGGTTAAAGACACATTTTTCTACGGTAACCTTACGCTAAAGGCTTCGGAGTATTCCGAACCCACCGTCGGCGATTTGCTTTGCTTTGCCGATGAATCAGAGGACAGTCTGACAATAACAGGTGCCGACATAGGCTACATAACCGAAGTAAACGGTGACAAGGCAGGCACATACAACCCCACAAAGTATGACGGCTGGTATTACACGGTCAACGGTGTATCTCCCGATACAGGCGTAAGCGACTGCGCTCTTTCGGACAATGATGTTGTAGTGCTTTATTACGGTGATTACCCCTGCAGTGTTCCGAAAATTGATACAAGCTTTTTTTCCGCCGACGGAACAATCAGCTTTACAGCTGACAGCACCACCTATGAATACAACGAAGAAACAGGTCAATGGAACTCTGTAACGGTTACTGTGCCTGTTACGGATATGAGCGTTACCTTAAACGGAAGTCTTGATTACAAAACCGACGAAAACGGAAAAATCAAGGTTGATTTATTAAACGCCGGCTTTGTAAGTTCATCCATAAGCCTTCAGGTCAGCAAATTAAGCGAATACGGTGCTCCTGCCGTTTTAAGGTATGCTCCCGATTTTACCATCGACGCCCCCGACCGAAGCTGTGACCTTTACGGTGATGCAGATTCAGACGGAGAGTTAAGTATCAGAGATGTTTCATTGATGCAGCAATACTGTGCAAAAATAAGCGATTTATCAGCCAAGGCTTTTATCAGTGCCGATGTAAATTGTGACTGCTTTGTTGATATAAATGATGTTTCCTTAACACAGCAGGCTCTTGCAGACCTTGTAAAGCTCCCTGTTGCGTAAAATTTCATTTTAATGTATCATATAATTTATTTGCGGAATAATTCTGATTTGGAATATATCTCCGCATTTTTGAGAATGTTAGGGAAACACTGATTAAATCGTTTGTGCATATTGCGCCGTCAGATTTTTTGTCAGGTTGCACAAACAAACCGCAGTAATGCTGTCGCATTACGAGGATTTTTTGGGCAGGCTGACGGAAAAGATGCAAGCAAGATGTGCAAACAATCTTATGATGTGATTTATTCAGTGTTTCCTTAGTTTTATGAAAGATAACGGTTGCTTATGAAATCATTAAGAAAAATTGCAATAGTACTTGCGTCAGCTTTTATAATTTTACAGTCCTGTGTAATTTCCGTACAGGCACTTTCGGCTGATGAAATAAAGGGTTATATTGATTCCGGACTTGAATACAAATACAGCTCTGCAAACACACATAATGCCGATGAATTTGTTGCGGAGGTTCTTGCGCCGAAAGCAGGCACAAGCGACAGCGATTGGTACGCCATAACCATGGGGCGATACGGCGTTTCCTTTAATAAAAGTGTTTACATAAATGCCCTTAACCAAAAGCTTGACGATATTTACTCAAATGGAATTTCAAGCGTCAGAATCACCGATTTACAGCGTATGGCTTTGGCTTATTCTGCCTGCGGAGCAGATATAAGGAGTGTATCGGGACATAATCTTCTGGCGGACTGCTCCTATATGCGCTCAGCCGACGAAATGGCACAGCAGGGCGTATTAACCCTTGACTACGGGCTTATTGTGCTTGACACGGAAAACTACAATATCCCCGATAATGCCGTTTCTTCACGAGAAAATATTATATCGACGATTTTGTCTATACAGCTTGCAAACGGATGTTTTTCCGCTGACGGTAAAACTCCCGACGCTGACGCAACCGCAATGACCGTTACAGCCCTTGCTCCCTATTATGAAAACAACAAAGCCGTCAAGGTTTCTGTTGACAAAGCGTTGGAACAGCTGAGCAAAATGCAGAAATCCGACGGAACATTTGCCTGTTGGGGAAAATCAAACTGCGAAAGCACCGCACAGGTTGTAATGTGCCTCAGCGCTTTGGGCATTGACTGCACAAAAGACGAAAGATTCATTAAAAATTCAGACCTTCTTGAGGCATTGCTTTCTTTCAAAAAATCAAGCGGGGGCTTTTCTCACCTTTATAACGGAAAAGAAAATTCTATGGCGACCTATCAGGCTCTATATACCCTGGTAGGATACCGAAGCTTTTTGCTTGAAAATCAGAGCCTTTACAATTTTTCACAGGAGCAGGACGCAGACAAAACTCTGAGCGAAAGCGTTTATGCTCCTGATGATAAATACAACGATGAAAACCGGGGCGCTGAAGAATCGTACCGGATAGTTTCGGAAAATTCATCACTTGAAAATCAGGCGGAAAGCCCCCTCACTCAGACATCGGAGAACAGCGTTGAGAATTCAACTGATGCACATAATGAAACAAGCACAAAAGCAACCGCGGCAACCGGAAATACTGCAAATAACAATTCAGACATTAACTACATTGTGCGCTACAAGCAAGGCGAAGAAGCACCGCCTACCGTTGGCGAGCTGTCATTTTATCAGCTTTTGCACACCTTGGGCATTGTGTTGTTTTTGATTACGGTTTATGTGGTTTTGGTTTTGCATAAGACTCAAAAGCAAAACTTCGGCGGCAAAAACAACAAACCAAAAAGCTATCAGAAAAACAAGGATAAAGGCAAGGCGATAAATGATATTACCCAAACAAACAGCCAAGAAAATGAGTTGCCGAAAGAAAAGCTCGAAAATAAAGACAGCCTGAAACAAAACAGAAGAATTAAACCATTTTCAAAAAAACACGCTTCAAAATTTTCAGCCCTAAACTTTTCGGCAAAAAATTCTTTATCGGCGGTTTTATCCGTGTGCATTATTGTTTTTTTATGCTCTTGTTCGGTTAAAACACCGGAGGAATATTACAGCCAAAACAGCGAAGCATCGGAGGAAACCGTACAAGTTAAAATTGACTGCACAACGGCACTTGACAAGCTCTCCGATGATTTGAGGGACTACATTCCGACAGACGGAATTATTGCAGATGAACCCGTTTCTTACAGCGACGGCGACACAGCCTTTTCCGTGCTGACAAAGGTGACAAAAAGCAACAAAATCCAGCTTGACTATACGGGAAGCGAGTCAAGCGTTTATGTTCGGGGGATTTCAAATTTATACGAATTTTCCTGCGGTAATCTTTCGGGATGGATGGTAAACATAAACGGTAATTATATACAAACAAGCGCCTCTGAAGCAGAAGTTAAGCCCGGCGACACGGTTGCATGGCGATACACCTGCGACTTAGGCGCCGACATCAGCAATGCCTACAAGGGTGAATAATTATGAGAGCTTTTTATAATCTTCATCCTTCGGTTTCAGCGGTTTATTATTTATCTGTGCTTGCTGTTGCAATGTTCATACAAAACCCCTTCTATCAGCTTTGTGCAGTCGCAGGCGGAGTATTATTTCTGTGCTGTCTGCACGGCGTTTTCCGCTGTATTAAAGAGCTTGCATTTTTCGTTCCTGTGGCTGTGCTTGTTTCCGTGCTTAATCCCTTTTTCTCTCACAACGGAGCAACTCCGCTGTTTTTCATCAATGATAATGCCTATACCCTTGAGGCTTTGGTCTGCGGTATAGGTATTTCTCTTATGCTTTTGAGCGTGGTCATATGGTTTAAAACCTTTGATGAAGTGTTCGATTCCGAAAAACTTTTATTCCTGATAGGAAAAATAAGTCCAAAAATAAGTATGATTTTTTCTATGACCTTAGGTTTTATTCCTCGGCTTATTAAAAATTTTAAAGAGATTTTATCTGCGCAGAAGATGTTTTGTGAAAAATCAAAGCTGAAACTATACCTTTCCTGTTTTTCCGCCGTTGTTACCCATACCATAGAAAATACGGTAGATACGGCGGATTCAATGTCTGCAAGAGGATACGGTGTCAGACGACTTGCGGTTTTTTCGAGATTTTTACTTAAAGGCTCTGACATTGTTTTTCTGATTATTGTGCTGAGCTTGTCAGTAATCATCTGCATTCCCGGAGCTCTTTGGGGAACGGTGATTTACTACCCGCAAATTCGCTTACCCCGGGCAACCGTTTGGATTCTTGCGTCTTATGCAGGATATTTTACTTTGTGCATACTGCCGTTTTGTTACGAGGTTTTGGAGGAACTTAAATGGAAATATTCAGTGTCGAAAATTTAAGCTTTTCTTATCCCAATTCGGAAAAATCCGCCCTTAAAAACATAAGCTTTACGGTAAACGAGGGTGATTTTTTCCTGATATGCGGAGAGTCGGGCAGCGGAAAATCAACGCTTTTGCGTATGCTAAAGCCTGAGCTTGCGCCTGCCGGCAAAAAAAGCGGAGAGATTTTTTACGGCAAAAAAAGCATTGAGTCTGTAAAACAGCGTGACAGCGCAGGGGAAATCGGTTTTGTAATGCAGAACCCTCACAACCAGATTGTTACCGATAAGGTTTACCACGAGCTTGCTTTCGGAATGGAAAACTTGGGCTTCGGCAAAGAGGAAATCCGATTAAGAACAGGCGAAACAGCAAGCTTTTTCGGCTTATCCGAAATTTTCAATAACAATACTTCCAAGCTTTCGGGCGGTCAGAAACAGCTTTTAAACCTTGCATCTACGCTTGTTGTTCAGCCAAGGGTTGTTATTCTTGACGAGCCCACCGCACAGCTTGACCCTCTTTCGGCAGAAAAGCTGATTAACGCTTTAATTAAGCTTAACCGCAGCTTCGGAGTGACCGTAATAATTGCCGAGCACAATCTTGAAGAAATTTTTGAGTATGCCGACAAAGTTATGGTAATGGACGGCGGTAAATGCGCCTATTGCGGTGCGCCGAAAAACACCGCCTCTGAGTTAAAAAAGTTAAACGCAAACCACCCTATGCTTAAAGCCTTGCCTGTATCTTTAAGGCTGTACGGCGAATTTGACCACTTTGACAATATTTTAAGCCTCTCCCCTCCTGTCAGCATCCGTGATGGCAGGAAATTTATCGGTGATAATTTTTATCATAAAATAAAAACCACATCGAAATTACCCGAAGAAAAAACAAATTCCAAACCCCAAACAGCCTTGGAAATGAAAAATATTTGTTTCAGATACAACAGAGAATCAAAAGATGTGCTGAAAGATTTTTCTTTAAAAGCAAATAAAGGCGAAATTTACGCCTTGCTTGGGGCTAACGGAAGCGGAAAGTCAACCGCCGTCAAAATTCTCATGGGCGAGCTAAAACCCTATAAAGGCAAAATTAAACGCAATTTAAACGGTAAGACTTCATTTTTGCCCCAAAACCCGGTGACTCTGTTTGTAAAAGACCGATTATTTGACGATTTACGCACAGTCGCACCGGAAGAAGATGTTGGAAAAATCGCTTCAAAACTTAACATCAGCCGTCTTTTAAAAATGCATCCCTTTGATTTAAGCGGCGGCGAAACACAGCTTGCGGCAATAGCAAAACTTCTGCTTTTAAACCCGGAAATGATGATTCTTGACGAGCCCACAAAAGGTCTTGACGCCTTTGCAAAAGAAAAATTATCCCAACTGCTGAAAAGGCTGAAAAATTCAGGTATGACCATAATTGCAGTCACCCACGACCCGGACTTTGCCTGCTCGGCGGCGGACAAATGCGGACTGCTTTTTGACGGAGCCGTTATATCTGAAAATAAGCCTCGGAGCTTTTTCGGCGGAAACAGCTATTACACCACATACGCAAACAAGCTGAGCCGTGGATTTTTTGATAACGCAGTTACTTTTGATGAGGTTTCAGAGCTTTGCAGGCTTAACGGGGTAAAAAACTATGGCTGATTTTTTAAGAAAATACCTAAAATATGCAGTGTTTTTTGTATTTATACCTGTCATTTTTTTGGCGGGAACAGCTTTGTTTCCGGAAAAATCCTACGGGTTTGTTTCGCTTTTATGTGCAGTTCTCGCCTGTGTACCGTTTTTTGCGTCCTTTGAAAAAAAGAAAACCGCTTCACGGACTTTGGTTATAATCTCGGTTATGACGGCGCTGTCGGTGGGAGGAAGGTTTATTTTTGCCCCTGTTCCTTTTTTTAAGCCTGTCAGCGCAATGGTAATCATAACGGCTCTGTACTTCGGCGGAGAATCGGGATTTTTAACCGGCGCTATGACGGCGGTCATTTCTAATTTTTATTTCGGACAGGGGCCTTGGACGCCGTTTCAGATGTTTGCATGGGGTATGGTGGGGTTTTTTGCGGGAGTTTTGGCAAAACATCTGCTGAAAAACAAAATCCTTTTGCTGAGCTACGGTTTTATTTCAGGGTTTATGTACTCACTTGTAATGGACATATGGACTACGCTGTGGATGGACGGCGGATTTAACCTTCTGCGTTTTTTGGCTCAGGCAGCATCGGCCTTGCCTGTTACGGCTGTTTATGCAGTTTCAAATGTAATTTTTCTTCTGTTGCTTACAAAACCTATCGGCAAAAAGCTGGACAGAATTAAATTAAAATACGGGTTAATCCCGGAAAACCGATAATCCAAAACTCTAATAGATATAGAAAAAATATGCAAACAGCTACATTAAATTGTTTTTATTTTTCTAATTTGTAATAAAAAATAATACCGGGGAACTTGAATGAGTATATATATTGTGATATAATCAAGGTCATATTCAAAAAAACTTAGGTCGGGGGATTTGTTTTGGGAATTGCAGAAATACTGCTTCTTGCCGTAGGGCTTGCAATGGACGCATTTGCGGTTTCGGTATGCAAGGGGCTTGCTATGGAGAAAATAACGGCTAAAAAGGCTGTGATTGTGGGACTTTGGTTCGGCGGATTTCAGGCGCTTATGCCGATTATAGGCTATTTTTTAGGCATAGGCTTTAAAGACTACATAACCTCAGTTGACCACTGGATTGCTTTTGCACTTTTGGGATTTATCGGAGCAAATATGATAAAGGAATCCTTGTCGAAAAAAGAAGAGCAGGAGGATTCATCCCTTGACTTTAAAACAATGCTTCTGCTTGCGCTGGCAACAAGCATTGACGCTTTGGCAATTGGTGTAACATTTGCGTTTTTGGAAGTAAACATTGCCTTTTCTTCTGCAATAATCGGTGTTGTTACATTTATACTGTCGGTTATCGGCGTTAAAATCGGCAGTATTTTCGGAATAAAATTCAAGTCAAAGGCGGAGCTTGCCGGAGGAATAATACTTATTCTTTTGGGTATAAAAATTCTACTTGAGGGGTTAGGCGTAATTTCGTTTTAAATGAAAAATTTAAGTCTTGCTTTAAGCCTTACAACAAAAGCATAAAAGGCTGACGGTTACCGTAATGATTAACCGTCAGCCTTTTTTTAATTGATTTATCTGAATTGATATAATGCTAATACCTAATAAAAAGCAGACAATATTTGCTGTCTATTTTCCGCAATACTGCGTTGTTGTCCTTGCAAGGCGTCAGCCTTGCGGCGTCCTCCGCCTTTTCTTGCGAAAATTATCCTCGTAAATATAATTCTACTTTCTATCAGGAATTAGTATAAAACCTGCCAAAAAGGTCTTAATTTTAAATAGACTATATCAGATTATTGGGTTATTTAATTAAACCCTTAATTTTTTCTTCAGCCAAAGCAGGGTCAGCCTTGCCTCTGCTGTTTTTCATAACAAAACCGACCATAGCCTTAATTGCCTTTTCCTTGCCGTTTTTATAGTCCTCAACAGCCTTGGGGCTAGACTCCACAGCCTGTTTGCAAAGGTCGTTAAGGGTGTTTTCGTCAAGTCCTGCCATATCGCTTTCGCTAATATATTCCGTCACATCCTTGCCCTCGTCAAGCATTTTTTCAAGGGTAGCTTTTGCAAGGTTATTTCGGATTTTGCCCTCATCAAGAAGCTTTATCAGCTTATTTAACTGCTGAGGCGTTGTTTTAATATCAAAACGTTCCTTGTCTGCCTCTGTTTCAAGACGGCTGAAAATCTGACCGATAATGAAGTTTGCGGCGGTTTTAGGCGCTTTTATGCCCTCAATAGCCTTGTCAAAATACTCGCTGATGTTTCTGTATTTTGTAAGGAGCTGAGCGTCCTTTTCAGGCAGTCCAAGCTCTTCGACATATCTCCTGCATTTTTCGGCAGGAAGCTCCGGCAGAGATTTTTTAATTTCCTCCACCTCTTCCCCGGAAACATTGATTGTAACAAGGTCAGGGTCACGGAAGTAACGGTAGTCGTGTGCGTCCTCCTTGCTCCTCATTGAAGATGTTGTACCTGTTGCATCGTCGTACCTTAAGGTTTCCTGAACAACCTTCGCTCCGCTTTCAAGCAAATCACACTGACGGTCATACTCGTACTCCATTGCCTTTGCAATGTTGTTGATTGAGTTCATATTTTTAATTTCCGTCCTTGTCCCAAGGGTTTCGCTGCCCTGAGGACGAACAGAAATATTGACATCACAACGCATTGATCCCTCCTGCATTTTGCAGTCGGAAATGCCGATATAGCGCATTAACTGCTGGAGCTTTTCAACATACTCTCTTGCCTCGTCAATAGAGCGAATATCAGGCTCGGATACTATTTCAATCAGCGGTACTCCGCCACGGTTGTAGTCAACATAGGTATCGCCGTGCTGATGAATGAGCTTGCCAGCGTCCTCCTCAATGTGGATATGGTGCAGACGGATTTTTTTACCGCTTGAAAGCTCCACATAACCGCCTATGGACAAGGGAGCGTAAAGCTGGCTAATCTGGTACGCCTTTGACAAATCGGGATAACAGTAATTTTTCCTGTCCATTTTTGAGATTTCCGCAATCTCTCCGTGGGTTGCAAGTCCTGCCATAATTCCGTAGCGGACAACCTGCCTGTTAAGCTTGGGCAGAGTTCCGGGAAGTCCTATGCAAACGGGACAGCAGTGAGTGTTGGGCTCGCCGCCGAATTCCGTCGTGCAGGAGCAGAAAATCTTTGTTTTTGTAGATAACTCAATGTGGGTTTCAAAACCTGCTACCAATTCGTATTTCATAGTTTTACACCCCACTTTGTATCCTTAAAGTTTTCTTTTGCCGATTGCTGGTATTTATAGGCAACGTTCAAAATCTGCGCCTCGCCGAATTGTTTGCCGATAAACTGCATTCCGATAGGCATTCCCTTGGCGTTAAATCCGCAGGGTACGGAGATACCCGGCAAACCTGCAATATTTACTGGAACCGTGCAAATATCGGTTAAGTATGTTTCGATTGGATCGGACACCGCATGTCCCATCTCAAAAGCAGTCATTGGAACTGTCGGCGCTAATATAACGTCACAGCTTTCAAAAGCCTTGTTAAATGCAGAAATAATTGTTCCTCTTAAATTCTGCGCCTTTTTGTAGTAAGCGTCGTAATAACCGGCAGAGAGAACATAAGTACCAAGCAAAATTCTTCTCTTTACCTCTTCGCCAAAACCCTCGCTTCTTGTTCTGCATATCATATCGTGAGTGCCGTTATAGTGCTTTGTCTTGTAGCCGTAACGGATTCCGTCATATCTGCCTAAGTTTGACGACGCCTCGGCGCAGGCGATGATGTAATAAACAGGCAGAGCATATTTAACCGCAGGAAGCTCAATGTGGACAATCTCTGCGCCTAAATCCTCAAGCACCTTAAACTGGGCGAAAATTGCCTCCTTGACATCATCTCTGATTCCCTCGTAATACTCCTTGGGAATACCGATTTTCATACCCTTGATGTCGTTGTTAAGAGTATCAAAAGTATTTGCCCCGCATTTTCCCCGTGAGGTGCTGTCCTTGGAATCGTAAACGGAAATAGCGTCGTAAACTATGGAAGCGTCCTCAACCGTCTTTGTAATAGGTCCAATCTGGTCAAGAGAGCTTGCATAAGCAACAAGACCGTAACGGGACACAGCGCCGTAGGTTGGCTTTAAGCCTACAATTCCGCAGAAGCTTGCAGGCTGGCGGATTGAGCCGCCCGTGTCGGAGCCTAAGCCGTAGGGAGCGATGTTTCCGCCAACGGCAGAGGCGACACCGCCTGACGAACCGCCTGAGCAATGGTTTGTATTAAAGGGATTTGTTGCGCCTCCGAAGCAGGAGGTTTCGCAGGAGCTTCCCATTGCAAACTCGTCCATATTGGTTTTGCCCAGCAAAACTGCGTTCTGATTTTTTAAAATCTCCCAAACCGTTGCGTCATAAATTGGCTTATAACCCTGCAAAATTTTTGAACAGCAGGTGGTTTCTATATCCTTTGTAGAAAGGTTGTCCTTTAAGGTCATCGGCACACCCTCAAGCATACCGATTTCGACCCCTGACGCAATTTTTTTATCAACCGCTTTTGCGGAGGTTAAAGCCTGTTCTTCGGTAACGCAAACATAAGCGTTAAGCTCTTTGTTGGCGTTTTCAATTTCCTTTAAATAGCTCTTTGTTAATTCTTCACAGGAAATTTCCTTAGAAACAAGCATTTCGTGAATTTTAGAAATTGTTCCCATTAAGCTGACTCCTTACTCTCTGTTTCTTACAAGGAAATGCTGTTCAGCCTGTTCCGGGGCGTTTTTAAGAATTTCCTCACTTTTATAAGACTCAACAACTTCGTCCTCTCTGAACACATTGGAAAGATTGTTTATGTTGTCAAAGCTTTCTCCGCTTTCGGAGGCGTTGTTGATTGTATCTGCAAAGTCGATAATCTCCTGCATATCCTTTGTCAAAGCGTCAAGCTCCTCTTCCGGAACAAAAAGCTTTGAAAGCAGGGCAATGTTTTCTACATCTTCTCTTGTAACCATAATATCAGTCCTTTATACACAATTAGGGCAAGTGACACTTGCCCTGATTTTTATCTGATTTTAACGTGAACTTCACGAAGCTGCTGCTCGGTAACTTCTCCCGGAGAGCCTAACAGCAAATCCTGAGCGTTTGAGTTCATTGGGAAAGGAATTACCTCTCTGATATTCTCCTCCTCCGTAAGGAGCATTATCATTCTGTCAACGCCCGGCGCCATACCTGCGTGAGGCGGAGCACCGTACTGAAAGGCGTTGTAGAGAGCCTTGAATTTTTCTTTCAGCTCGTCTTCGCTGTAACCGGCAATCTCAAAGGCTTTGACCATAATATCCAAATCGTGATTTCTGACTGCGCCTGAAGAGAGCTCTACGCCGTCGCAGACAATATCGTACTGATAAGCCAGAATTTCCTCGGGGTCCTTGTTAAGCAATGCGTCCATTCCGCCCTGAGGCATTGAAAACGGGTTATGTGTAAAGATAACCTTGCCGTTTTCGTCACGCTCAAACATTGGGAAATCCACAATAAAGCACAACTCAAATCTGCTTTTATCAATCAAGTCAAGACGGTTTGCAACCTCGGTTCTTATCTGACCCGCAAGCTTTGGAGCAAGCTCCGGGGTATCTGCAATAAAGTAGATTACATCTCCGGCTTTTGAGTTATTTCTTGATATAAGCTCTTCCCTGTCGCCGGGCTTAAGGAATTTATCAATAGGACCGTCAAAGGTCATATCTTCTCTAACCTTAACATAACCAAGTCCTTTCATACCGATGGAAAGGGCAAATTCTTCCATCTTCTTAAACCAGCTCTTGGAGCAGGAGGAAGCGCCGGGAACATTGATTGAGCGAACGGTTTTCTTTCTGAAAGGAGCAAAGTCCGTTTCTTCAAACATATCGCTGATTTCAACAATTTCAAGTGGGTTTCTCAAATCGGGCTTGTCGGTGCCGTATTTGAGCATACTCTCGGAATATGGAATTCTTCTGAAAGGAGGCTTTGAAACCTCTTTGTCGGAAAACTCCTTGAATGTATTGTAGAGCACCTGTTCTGCAACATCAAAAACATCCTCCTGAGTTGCAAACGCCATTTCAAAGTCAAGCTGATAAAACTCTCCCGGTGAACGGTCGGCTCTTGCGTCCTCATCTCTGAAGCAGGGCGCAATCTGAAAATACTTATCAAAGCCCGATACCATAAGAAGCTGTTTAAAAATCTGCGGAGCCTGAGGCAAAGCGTAGAACTTGCCCTTATGCTTACGGGAGGGAATAAGGTAGTCCCTTGCGCCCTCGGGTGAGGATGTGGAAAGGATAGGCGTCTGAATCTCCATAAATCCCATATCCGTCATCTGTCTGCGCAGATATGCGATTACATTTGAACGCATTACAATGTTGTTGTGAACCTTGGGATTTCTCAAATCCAGGAAACGGTACTTAAGGCGCACCTCTTCGTTTGTGTTTGTGGAGGTTGCCACCTCAAAGGGAAGATTGTTTTTGCACTTGCCCAAAACCTTAATGTCCTCGGTGTGCACCTCTATCAAGCCTGTGGCGATTTTTTCGTTGATTGTGTCCTCGTCACGCTTAACAACCTTTCCCGAAAGAGTAACGGTACATTCCTTGTTTATTCCTTTCAGCAGATAGTCATCGTGAACAACCACCTGTAAAACACCGTACTGGTCACGAATATCCAAAAACATTACTCCGCCGTGGTCACGGATATTTTCTACCCAACCGGCAACTCTAACCTGCTGTCCGATATTCTCTTCACGTAATTCACCGCAGTTTACGGTGCGGTAAATATTAGCCTTTGTCATATCTATATTATCCTTTCACAGATTTTTTCCAATAATAAAGAATTATACCATAATTAAGGGGAAGTTTCAATATTTCATAAAACTTTTATTAAGGCAAAACGAAAATTTTAACCCAATTATTTCTATATTTTGCCTGATTGTGTTTAAATTATTCTAATTAAGAAATATCTCTTTGAAACACGCCGATTGACTGAGTCAATCGGCGGTACAATACTATTCGATAGATTTCAGGCTTTCGACCATATCGATATTCTTCATTTTTCGGTACATAAATAGATTTACAAGAGCGCTGAACAACAGCGTAAGACCTGACGCATACAGATAGGTAGATACAAATATCTCCCTGCCGAACATTACGTTGTCAACCTCAATGGTCGTGACCACAAATCCCGTCAGTACAACGCCCATTAACAGTCCCGCCAGTATTCCCAGCAAAGTAAGGATAATGCTCTCACGGTAAATGTAGCCTGCTGTTTCCCGGTTATAAAATCCCAGCACTTTCAGGGTGGCAATTTCACGGGTTCTTTCCTCAAGGTTAATATTTGTAAGATTATAAAGCACCACAAATGCCAGCGCACCGGCGCAGACTATCAGCACAACAACAATCATATTCATTGAGTTCAGCATTTTCTGAAAATCATTTATGCCTGAGCTTGTAAATGTTACCGCCGTAACGTCATCTCGCCGGAGATACCGACTGCCGACGCTGTTTTCGGAAACATCATCCGAAAGCTTAAGAAACATACTGTTAAAATTAAGGGGCTTTTCAAATATCTCTTCGTAGTATTCGGGCGTTAAATAAACATAATTATAAATATAATTTTCGCATACGCCCTTTACCTTTACCGATTTCTCCTTTCCGTCAAGAACCACCGTTACGGTATCGCCTGCAGACACGCCCAGTTCAACTGCCATTTTTTCGGTGATTACTGCTCCGTCATCGGTCAGCGGTAAAGGCTCTGCGCCGATTCTTGTGTGCAGTGAAAACAGGTCGTTAAACTCGCTGAGTTTTCCGGGAACAAGCAAATATGTACTGTTGCTTTTAACAGCCCTGTCGGTTTTCACCGTAACCGACGACTGCCTTGCAAGCATTGAAACATCCACATCATCGTCAGCATAAGCAAAGGCGGAAAGGTCGTTAAGCTGGTCGTTTCCCCCTTCTGTACCGGGAATTACGACTGCGTCGTATTTGTAAATATCATTAAACTGCTTGTTTGTCAATGCATCAAAGCTGTTGAGCAAACCGAACGCCGCAACAATCAACGCAGTACATCCGGCAACGCCGAGAACAGTCATAAATAATCGTGACTTGTATCTGAACAGATTTCTCGCCGTCACCTTTGATGTAAAGCCTAATCTGCTCCACAAAGGTTTAATACGCTCAAGCAGAATTCTTTTGCCGGGTTTAGGAGCCTTTGGCCGCATAAGAACGGCAGGATTTCGGGATAAAGTCCGACGGCATACAACAACCGAAACAATGGTTGTACACATCAAAGCGGCAATTATTCCAAGGACAATGCTCAGCTTGTCAACCACAAGTGTAATCTCCGACATAGTGTACATCATTTTATAGGCATTGTAGATGATAAACGGCAAAGTGTTGATTCCGGCAAGCACTCCCAAAGTACAGCCAATAACACCTGCAAGAGTTGAATAAATCAAAAACTTGCCGATTATGGCTCCGCCCGAATATCCCAGCGCCTTAAGCGTACCGATTTCAGTGCGTTTTTCTTCTATAAGGCGTGTCATGGTTGTCAGGCAAACAAGCACTGCTACCAACAGGAAAAATGTCGGAAACACAGCGGCAACAGCGTCCACACGGTTTGTATTTTCAATAAATCCCGAATATCCCGGGTTATCGTCCCTTGTAAAAACATACCATTGGGGTTCTGTGATCGAGTCAAGCTCCCGCTGTGCACTTTCAAGCTGTTCTCTGGCTGTCTTTAATTTTTCCTCCGCAGTCTGCAACGCACTGCGGTACTGCTCCCATCCGCTGTTAATTTGAAGCTGTCCTGAAGCTTTTTTGCTTTCAAACTCCGCCTTAGCATTTTCAAGTTCGGTTTTTGCGCTTTCAAGCTGTTCACGAGCAGATTTGAGCTTTTCCTCCCCTTGTATTTTGGCGGTTTCAAGCTGATTTTTACCCTGAATGTACTTTTCTTCGCCCTGCTGAATTTCAGTCAAAGCCTGCTGCAACTTAAGCTGTCCCGAAGTTTTTTCTTCATTAAGGCGGTTTTGGGCAAGTTCAATGCTCAGCCTTGTCTGATTCAGGGTTTCCTCCGCTGTATAGAGAGCATAATTCAGCTTATCCAGAACATAGTTCAGAGTATCCCTTGAGGCATACAGAAACCTGAGTTCCCCCTTAATTTTTGCTATTTCCGCCGCTTCATCGGGAGATGAGGTTTCGCATTCACGAAGTTTTTCCTCTAAAGGGGAAATCTTTGAATTAACATAGTTAAGCCCATTTTCCGTTAAACCTATGTTATAAAGCAAAAAGGGCTTTAAGCGGTCATAAAAAATATCTGATGAATTTTTGTATTTCTCGTAGGCTTGGTCTATCTCATTTTGTGCTGACCTGATTTTCTCGTTAAATTCTGCCTCCGCCTGAGCATATAGTTCCTTTGCAGACTTTAACTTTTCTATGGAAGCCGACAGCTCACTCTCTCCCTCTGAAATCTGACGCAGGTACTCCTCTAAAGATGTATTAAGCCGGCTTTCGCCCGAATCAATTTGGCTCTGAGCACTGTACATCAAATCCTGTGCCGAGGCAATTTCGCTGTCATATTCCGACTGCGCCTGTATCAGCTGTTCCTTTGAGCTTTCAAGCTCCTTATCTGCATTTTCTTTTTGAGCATTATATTCAGCCCAGCCGTCGTCAATTTCCTTTTGTGCCTTGCCTGTAACATTGGTTTCAAAAACTCCGCACCTTTCTGCTGCAATATCCTCCAATTTACCCTTTAAATCTTCTATGTACTCTTTATATTCATCGGAATAAGGCGCAATATCTCCTTGAGAATATCGGATTTTGACATAAAGCTCCGTATATTTTTCAACCTTAAAGTTTTCGGGCAGAACATACATAAAAGCCGACAGCTTACCGTTTCCGACAGTCGTCAGACCCCGTTCATAGGAAATATACAAGGGCGACTGAACAACGCCCACCACGGTATATTCAAATGTATTCAAAATATCCCCCACAACGGCACTGCCGGCAGTGGGTTCAATCTTGACTTTATCGCCCACAGAAGGTGCAGAACCGCCGATAGAACCGCAGTCAACAAGGATTTCACCTGCTTTTTCGGGCATTCTGCCCTCTTTCAGGGTCAGAGTGTTCAGCAAACGGCTGTCGCCGTATTCAGTCGGTACAGAAATTATGCGCACCGCATTTCCCACATTGCCGTAATTTATTATAACGTCCATAAAATACGATGGCATAACATCTGCTACGCCCTCCAACGCTCTTACGGAATCAATGTCTTCGCTGTCAAAGCCAACGGTGGAAACAAGCCGAAAATCCATAAGATTAGTATCCTTATAATAATTTTCCGCCATATTAAGCATTGAGGGAGAAGTTGCTTTTATTCCGGCAAAAAAGCCGACTCCCAGGGCAACTATTGCAAGAATCGAAATAAATCTTGCTTTTGTGTTCCAAATTTCAAGAAAGGTGTTTTTTAAAAGTGTTTTCGTCATAGGGGTTACCTTTTTTCTGCATTTTAGGAATTACCATTCAATCTCATCAACGCTTTTTGGATTATCGTTGTAAACATTACTGATTATTTTTCCGCTTTTCATAGTAATTATATGGTCCGCCATTGGGGTAATCGCCTGATTGTGAGTGATTAAGGCAACAGTCATTTTTTCACGTTTGCAGGTTTCCTGAAGGAGTTTCAGAATCGCCCTGCCTGTATTGTAATCAAGGGCACCGGTAGGCTCATCGCAAAGCAAAAGCTTAGGACGCTTTGCCAATGCCCTGGCAATAGACACACGCTGTTGTTCTCCGCCCGAAAGCTGAGAAGGGAAATTTGATATTCTGTCCTCAAGTCCCACACTTTTAAGTGCGCCGGCGGCGTCCATAGGATTTGAGCATATCTGAGCGGCAAGCTCAACATTTTCCCTTGCCGTCAGATTCGGCACAAGATTATAAAACTGAAATACAAAGCCAATTTCGTGTCTGCGATACCTGATAAGCTGTTTTTCGGAAAATTTGCTGATATTATTCCCGTCAACAATAATTTCACCCTCAGTAGGACTGTCCATTCCGCCTAAAATATTTAACACAGTGGTTTTTCCTGCGCCGGAAGAACCTACAACAACTGCAAACTCACCCTGTTTGATGGAAAACGAAATACCGTCAACCGCCGTAATTTCAACTTCACCCATTTGATAGGTTTTATATACATTTTTAAATTCCACAAGGCTCATCATAATTCCGCCTTTCAACCAATCATTACAGTAATTTTATCACAATATTCACAAATAAACAACCTAATGTAAAAATTTGCAGACAATAGCTGCAAACAGCTCTATTTCAGGATAGGTACAAACAACATTTCCGTGAGGGAGCAAACAACATTTCCTTGAGGGCGCAAACAGAACTTTTCGTGAGAAGTGCAAACAAAACTTTCCGTAAGAGGTGCAAACAACTTATTTTCGTAATCAATTAGTGATTTCAAAATAAAACAAGAACCCGGAATGCGGTAAATCCACATTCCGAGTTCCTAAAGCCCGTACGGCAAAAGTGCCGGGCTGATATTCAGGTAAAAGTAAAATTACTTCAATTCTACTTCTGCGCCTGCCTCTTCGAGCTTAGCCTTCATAGCTTCAGCGTCGTCCTTGCCAACAGCTTCCTTAACTACCTTAGGTGCGCCGTCAACAAGAGCCTTAGCCTCTTTAAGTCCGAGACCTGTAATCTCACGAACAACCTTGATAACAGCAATCTTGTTGCCGCCGGCTGACTTAAGCTCAACGTCAAACTCTGTCTTTTCAGCTGCAGCAGCCTCTCCGCCTGCAGCAGGACCTGCAACTGCAACTGCAGCAGCTGCTGATACACCAAACTCATCCTCAACAGCATGAACAAGCTCAGAAAGCTCTAAAACTGTGAGGCCTTTTAATTCTTCAATAATAGCAGTAATCTTTTCAGATGCCATTTTATTTACCTCCAATATGTTTGTAATATTTCAAAATTCAGTATAAATTTCTCAGCTTTATTCAGCTGATTCTTCGTTTGCTTCCTCAGCGGGAGCATCTTCGGTTTTTGCTTCTTCAGCAGGAGCCTCTTCTGCAGGAGCAGCCTCTTCCTTTTCTTCGGGGATTGCGCCGCCCTTATCTACCAATGCCTGAATTACACGGGCAAAAGCAGAGATAGGTGCCTGGAATGCACCGAGAACATTTGCAAGAAGAACATCTCTTGTGGGAAGCTTGGAAAGACCGACGATTGTGTCCATATCAACAACGGCGCCGTCCATATAACCTGTTTTAATCTTAAAGTTATCGTGGTCCTTTGCATATGCACAAAGAATTCTGGCAGCAGCTGCGTAGTCCTCGTCGCTTGTAGCAATAGCGGTAGTACCGTTAAGTGTGGGGATAATGTCGGTAAGACCAACCTCCTCACAGGCTCTTGTTAAAAGAGTGTTCTTAACAACAGAGTAATTTACGCCGGCTTCACGAAGCTCTTTTCTCAGCTTAGTGTCGTCTTCAACGTTGATACCCTCATAGCTAACTACAAGACCGGTTACGGAGTTTTTAAGTCTTTCGCTTAACTGTGTAACAACAGCCTTTTTTGCTTCTAATACACTCTGACTTGGCAAGTTTGATTCACCTCCGTTAAATTAGATAACGCAGTTCAAAAAAACATCCCTCCAAAGACATGGAGGGAAGGTAAAATACAAATTAAGCTTTCGCTTTATAATGCACTTCCTCGGCAGGCAGAGCAGAGCTCTTTACGCTAACGCACCTGCTGTCTTTAGAACAGCGGATATATAATAGCACAAATGCGCTATTTTGTCAAATTAAACTGTAAACTTCGCAGGGTTAATTCTAACGCTGGGACCCATTGTAGAAGTAACAGCGCAGGACTTAATATACTGACCCTTTGCAGCGGCAGGCTTAGCCTTAACGATTGCACCCATAAGAGCGTCAAAGTTCTCGCTGAGCTTATCTTTACCGAAGCTAGCCTTGCCGATTGGGCAGTGAATAATATTAGTCTTGTCCAAACGGTACTCAATCTTACCTGCTTTAGCCTCTTTAACAGCCCTGGCAATATCGGGTGTTACGGTACCTGCCTTGGGGTTAGGCATCAAACCTCTCGGTCCCAAAATCTTACCTAAACGGCCGACAAGTCCCATGCAGTCGGGAGTTGTAATAAGAACGTCGAAATCCATCCAGTTTTCGGACTGAATCTTCTGAGTCATATCCTCAGCGCCGACATAATCTGCGCCTGCCTCTTTAGCGGCTTTTTCGTTCTCTTCACCCTTGCAGATTGCAAGAACCTTTACGTTTTTACCTGTTCCGTTAGGAAGAACGATAGCTCCTCTTACCTGCTGGTCAGCGTGACGAGAGTCAACACCCAGCTTTACGTGAAGCTCGATTGTTTCATCAAACTTAGCAGTAGCAGTCTTTACAACTGTTTCGAGTGCTTCGCTTGGATCATATAATTTAGTTTTGTCAATCAGTTTTGCACTGTCAACATATTTCTTACCGTGTTTCATCTTTTTCCTCCATAATTAGGTGGTTATGCGGAAAAATCCTCCCACCCGGATTAAATTAGTCAACTACTTCAATGCCCATGCTTCTTGCAGTACCTGCAATCATGCTCATTGCAGACTCAACGCTTGCAGCGTTTAAGTCGGGCATCTTCTGCTCAGCTATTTTCTGAACCTGTTCACGGGTAATCTTTGCAACCTTATTCTTGTTAGGAACACCGGAACCTGACTCGATTCCGCAAGCCTTTTTAATAAGAACGGCAGCAGGCGGAGTCTTTGTAACAAAAGTAAAAGAACGGTCCGCATATACTGTGATTACTACAGGAATAATAAGTCCTGCGTCGTTTTTAGTGCGTTCGTTAAAATCTTTAGTGAACGCAACAATGTTAACACCGTGCTGACCGAGTGCCGGTCCTACAGGTGGTGCCGGAGTAGCCTTTCCGGCAGGTATCTGCAGCTTAATTAAGCCAACTACCTTTTGAGCCATTGTTATTGCACCTCCAAAATTCGTGGTAAATTGCGGGACGCCACTATGTAGGTTCCCTCCCACAGGAAACAAAGTGTTCCCAAATAAAAAGCGTTTCGCTTATTATTTACCTTAGATTATTCTTCCACCGCTTCTGCCTGATTAAGTTCAAGCTCAACAGGGGTTTCTCGTCCGAACATAGAAACAACAACCCGGACATAGTTGTTGTCAGCGTCAAGTTCCTCAACCGTACCCACAAAATCTTCAAGGGGACCGTCGATAATCCTTACCGAGTCGCCGACATTATAGGAAATGTCAACAGAGCGGGACTCAACGCCCATTCTGTAAACCTCTTCATCTGTAAGAGGAACAGGCTTTGAAGACGGACCTACGAACCCTGTGCAGCCACGAATGTTTCGTACCACATACCATGTTTCGTCGGTGTAAACCATCTTAACAAAGACATAGCCCGGGTAGAGCTTGTGTTCAACCTGTTTTTCCTTGTTATCCTTAATCTCGGTTACGGTTTCGGTAGGAACCTTAACTTCTTTAATCAAATCCTGCAGATTTCTGTTCTGCACGGTTGTGATTAAATTTGAAGCAACTTTATTCTCATAGCCAGAGTAGGTATGAACAACATACCACTTTGCTTCTTGATCTGCCATATACTTACATCCTTTCATTAAACGGGTAAATACTTAACAGATTAAGTAGAATACATAGACATTACCAAACTCAACAAACTAAACAGTCCGGTATCAAGGGCATAGACAAATAAACCGATAACAAAAATCACCAACAAAACAATGCCGAAGTTTTTAGTAGTCTGCAGCGGTGTAGGCCAGGTGATTTTTTTGATTTCGCCCTTACATTCACGAAGATACTTAACAGCTCTGGAAAAAACATTAGGCTTTTTGTTCTTTTTAGCAGCCTTTTTGTCGGTCTTGGTTTCAAGATTCTTTGCAGCCATTTTTTACCTCCGTATTATTTTGTTTCCCTGTGCAGAGTATGTTTCTTGCAGAATCTGCAATACTTGTTCATCTCAAGTCTGTCGGGACTGTTCTTTTTGTTTTTCATTGTGTTGTAATTACGTTGTTTGCACTCTGTGCAGGCCAGTGTAATCTTTACTCTCATTTAACGGCACCTCCAACTTATTTTAGGAATTTTTCAGCCTCCCTCAAAAGGGCACAAAAAAAGAACCCCTTTTATGAGGTGGAATCATTATAACATGATTGGGTCAACTCGTCAAGGGGTTAGATAAAAATTATTTTTGTTCTGTTATTTGTTATTATTCAATCTATTGTTCAATTATTGCATACAAATGAATAATAAAACGATTTACTCCGCCCGGGCAAAGCCGGAACTAAAACCGCATAAGCCAAGGCGCCAGGGTTAATTTCCGCTTTCGGTAAGTCTTTGCGCCATAGACTTCTTTTTCTTTTTCGGCTTTTCGGGCTTAACCTTTTTGCCGATAAATCTTCTTGCGCCTTTCCACGCCTTTTTTAAATCATCGCTTAGGTATTCGTCAACAGCCTCAAAATTTTCCATAGGAATTGAATTAAGAATAACTATGGTGATAATGGAGCGTGTGTCGGCGTTGCCGTTGCCGTACTGTGTGCTTAAAAGCTGTCCCAGCTTTTCAAGCTGTGATTTTGAGGCGGTCTTAACATACTCGTTCACCTTGGGTACAATCTTCGCCCTTGTAAAGGTAACGCCTCTGAAGGGATAGTAAAACTCGTCCTCTTCCTTAATATCTTCTTTAAGCTCGGGGAACAGGGACACAAAGCGCTTTGCAAGGAATATGGGGTCTGCGTTGCCCTCGTCCTCGCTTTTCTTTCTTTTTGCCTTTGTGGTTTTCATTCTCTTGACTGCAGCCGTGCCTGAAACTGCGTCAACAAAGTCGTTAGAAATGCTTTCTGCTTCTTTTGTGCCGTCGTTTTCGCCGTCGAACATCCATTTTGCAAGAATGTGCCAATCGTTATCGGGACCTTCGTCGGTCATTCCGCAGGAACGCATAAGTATCTGCTTTTTATCAAAGTAATACACAATTGAATAAGCCATACTTTCGCCGGTGAAAAGAGCGACCTTTTCGTTAGAGTTATCGTTTGAAACCTTCTGCTCGGTTATATTCTGAGATGCCAAGGCTTCTGCAACCTTGTCGGCAATAAGCCTGAAATGTTTATCCTGCACAAAATCATTCCTTTAAGAAAATATAGTCATCTTTATACAGTCATTTTTGACAGCTGATATATACCCGGTTCGCAAAAATCGAAAACCACCGAATACATCGGTATGATTATACATTCTATTCGCCATTTTGTCAAAGGTTTTTAGTTGTCAAACACTTGCAAGCCATATCGGATTATGATATTATATAAGCTATACTGCTTGAATTGTATTGAATTACACATCTGTTTGGAGATGATAATATGTCCAATGCTCCCATCGGAGTATTTGATTCTGGTTTGGGCGGACTTTCCGCAGTAAGGGAATTTTTAAGCGTTCTGCCCTGTGAAAACATCGTTTATTTCGGCGATACGGGCAGAGTTCCCTACGGAAACAGAAGCAGCGTAACAATTAAAAAATATGCTCTTCAGGACGCTGAGTTTCTTTTAAAGCATAATGTGAAAATGATTGTCGCCGCCTGCGGAACTGTCAGCTCCGTTGCAAAAGACTTGGGCGGTGTGCTTCCCGTACCCTATACGGGAGTTGTATCCCCCACCGCTTTTGCCGCCGCTGAAAAAACAAAAAACGGCAAAATAGGCGTTATCGGCACTACGGCTACAATCAACAGCCACAGCTACCGAAACTGCCTTAACAAAAAGCACCCGGAGTTCAGGGTTTATGAACAGGACTGCCCCCTGTTCGTTCCCCTTGTAGAAAACGGATTTATAAACAAAGACGACCAGATTGTTCGGCTTGTTATCAAGCGTTATCTGACTCCTCTTGTAGATGCAGGTATAGACACACTGATTTTGGGCTGTACTCACTACCCAATCCTCAGAGAAGCTATTTCTTCGGTTATAGGCGACAAGGTTACGCTTGTTGATTCGGGAATGGAAACCGCTATTTATTCTGCAAAAATACTTAAGGAAAACAATCTGCTTAACGAAAGCAAAAGCAAAGGAACCTGCAAATTCTATGTCAGCGATACTCCCGATGGCTTTGAAAATATTGCGGGTCTGTTTTTAGGCAGAGAGATGGAACATAAGGCAGAGCAAATCAGCATAGAAGAATTTAAAAGCAAGGGATAAAGATGGATAATAACTATATGATTTCCGTTGTGGGAACCCAAGAGGTTGACGGAGAAAGGGAGTCTGTGGAGGTAATCACCGAGGGCGATATAACCTTTAAAAACGGACATACATATATATCTTACAGGGAATATGACAGCAAAAGCCCTGAAAGATACTCCCACAATCTTGTTAAAATTGAAGACGGCGGTAAGGTAACAATAATCCGCAAAGGCGAGATTGAAAGCAGATTGATTCTTGAAGAGGGCAAACGGAATCAGTGTTATTACAGGACGATTGCAGGGAATCTGATGATTGGCATATTCACAGAGTCAATCAAGAAAAATCTTGATGAAAAAGGCGGAACCCTACGGCTGAAATATTCCGTAGATTTTAATAATGATTTTGTAAGCAACAATGAAATTAAACTGGAAATCAAAGAAAAGATAAAAGACTAAGGCGGTATTGATATGGCTCATACGATGCAAAAATCCAAAGAACAACTTAAACAGATAATAGAAACAGCAATTAAAAAGGCTATCGACAAAGGCGATTTGCCGCAGGCGGAAACACCTGAGTTTATTATTGAAACTCCTGCTGACAGAAGTCACGGAGATTTGGCTACAAACGCCGCTATGGCAGGTGCAAGGGCTTTCAGAATGCCGCCCTTTAAAATTGCCCAAAGCATCACGCAAAACATAAATCTTGAAGAAACCCTTTTTGAAAAGTGCGAAATTGCAGGACCGGGATTTATTAACTTTTTCTACTCTTCAAAGTTTTATACCGACGTTTTGAGGGATATTGAGCAGGAAAAGGAAAACTACGGCAGAACAGACTACGGCAAGGGCAAAAAGGTAATGGTTGAATTTGTTTCCGCCAACCCGACGGGTCCTATGCATATGGGCAACGCAAGAGGCGGTGCATTAGGCGACTGCCTTGCTTCCGTGCTTGACTGCGCAGGTTATGATGTATGGCGTGAGTTTTATGTAAATGACGCAGGCAATCAGATTGAGAAATTCGGCTGTTCACTTGAGGCAAGGTATTTGCAGATTTTCAAGGGTGATAAAATTGAATTCCCCGAGGACGGCTATCAGGGCGTGGATATTACGGAGCTTGCAAAGGAATATGCCGATTCAAACGGCGATATTCTTCTTGATAAAAGCTCCGAGGAGCGCAGAAAAGCCCTTGTTGATTATGCTCTGCCGAAAAACATCAAAAAAATGCAGGCAGATATGGCAAAATACAGAATCACCTATGACAAGTGGTTCTTTGAAAGCGAACTGCATAAAAGCGGAGCTGTTAAAGCGGTTGTAGATTTGCTTACCGAAAAAGGGCTCACCTACGAAAACGACGGCGCTGTTTGGTACAAGAACAAAGAGGTTGTCACAAACATTCTAAAAGCTCAGGGGAAATCCGACGACTATATTGAAAAGCTGGAGCTTAAGGACGACGTTCTTATCCGCAAAAACGGAAACCCCACATATTTCGCCGCCGACATTGCCTACCACAAAAACAAATTTGACAGAGGCTTTGATACCTGTATTGATGTTTGGGGCGCCGACCATCACGGTCATGTAATGCGTATGAAGGGCGCAATGGAGGCAATCGGCTGTAACAAGGACAAGCTTGATGTTGTTTTAATGCAGCTTGTTAAGCTTGTGAGAAACGGCGAGGCCGTTAAGATGAGCAAGCGCACAGGCAAGGCTATTCAGCTTTCCGATTTGCTTGACGAGGTTCCCGTTGACAGCACAAGGTTTTTGTTCAACACAAGAGAGGCAAATACTCAAATGGACTTCGATTTAGATTTGGCTGTGGCACAGGATAATCAAAACCCCGTTTATTATGTTCAGTATGCCCATGCCCGCATTTGCAGTATTATCAAGGCTCTTGAAGCCGACGGAATCAAGGCAAGAGTTTGCACCGATGAAGAGCTCGCTATGCTTAACACAGAAGAAGAAAAAGAACTTATCCATCATATTTCCCTTTTTGAAAGTGAAATAATCTCCGCAGCGAAGGAATATGACCCAACCAAAATCACAAGGTATGTTACTCAGACTGCAACGCTGTTCCATAAGTTCTACAACGCCTGCCGTGTCAAGGGCGAAAATGAGGGGCTTATGCAGGCAAGGCTTGCTCTATGCCTGGCTGTTAAAACCGTAATCAAAAACATTCTTACAATGTTTAATATATCCTGTCCGGATAAAATGTGATTTCTTTTATTTTCATAATTCTTTTGTTTTCATAACATAAACAAAAAAGTCATTACATAAACAAACAAGGGTTGGCGGTGTTCCCGTCAATCCTTGTATTATAATGAGCATAGCGGTACAAGGAAGAAAATCAAATGAAAACTGCTGTTGTTTTTTATTCCAAACACCATCACAACACAGAAAAACTTCTCAGAGCAATTAAAGTAAATTCCAAGGACGACATCACGCTTATTGACGTTACCGAGGTTGCTTCCGCAAGCCTGGAAGACTATGACGCAGTAGGCTTTGCCTCGGGTATCTATTATTCCAAATTTGAAAAAAGAGTTCTTGAATTTGCAAAGAATTATCTCCCCTCAGGGAAAAATGTATTTTTTATTTACACCAGCGGTTCCAAAAACAAGGACTACTCAAAATCCATAAGAGAAGCAATACAAGACAAAAACGCAAATATTCTCGGCGAATACGGTTGCCGTGGATATGACACATACGGACCCTTTAGGTTAATCGGCGGTATATCAAAAAATCACCCCAATGAGGAAGAAATCAACGGCGCAGTTGATTTTTACAACAGTTTGAATCAATAATTGTATAAAGGGCGAATTTGAATAAACAGCAAAAGGATTGGCATAAATAAACCGCCAATCCTTTTTATTTGTCAGAATAATTTATTTTTATTACAATAAACCGTTTTGTTTGCACGAAGTAAAAAATTCTTTAATCCATAACGGGCGATAACCGTTAGTGAAATTAAAGGTGTTATTTACAATTTCCGCTACTTTTACAAAGCCGTTTTCATTATCGTAAAAAATCACCTTATCGCAAAAAGGAAGTATTTTTTTCAGGTCATCAAATCTGTTTCCGAAACGGCGAATTACATCCTCTTCCGGAATGTTATGTCCTCCCTTGCGAACTCTGTTTGCTATTCTCAAAATGCTCTCTTTGTCTGAATTCAGTCCAACATAATAAAGAGTAATGTAATAGCCCTGCTTTCGTGCCCGTTTTACGGTTTTTTCTGTTCTGTGCCCTGCGAGGGTGGTCTCCTGAGTAAAGGTAAGATTGTTACTAAGGCAGTAATCAATTTCTTCAATAGCTTTTTTGCCGGCAAGAATATTATTGTAATTATTCTCCTTTGCTATTTTATCGGCATCAATGATGTGGCCAAGCGAAACATTCTGTCCCTCAAGAACACCTCTTAGGCTTGATTTTCCTGTACCGTTTACCCCTGCAATTAAGATGTAATTGTTCACAATATCATCCTCTCTATTCTCTCGCATATAAAGCACATAATTATTCCTCCATAGTCGTGTGTCGGGAAATGTTTTCGGATTCTTCTGCGAAATCTTCTTCCGAGTCTTCATAATACTGTTCTTCCTGAAAATCATTGGAGAAAAAGTGTTTTCTTGTTTTTGGGGTCTGTTTTTTCTCCTTGCTGACGCAGGCGAAAATTACGCCTATAAACGACAAGCCTATGCTAATCCGGGAAAAAAGCATTGACAAAAAGCTCCTATGTTCCTTGTCGCCCTCAACAAGGCAAATTACCATTGACGCAATTAAAAGTCCTATTGCAGCAACAAACAAAACAAGTGCAGTTTTGTAAAGAATGTTCATTTTCGGCACTTTTTCTTTCTGCCTGTTCCAAAAGCCGTGAGCCGGAAACGAAGTAGCCTCCGTGATATTTTCTTCCGTGATATTATCCACGGCATTTTCCTCTGTATTATCCGCTATGCTTTCCGACACATTTGGGGGTACATTTTCCGCCGTCGGCTCAGTTTGCGTAAAATTCTCCTTTTGGCTGCTCATAAAATTATTCCTTTCCAAAGGTGTAGTAATTATCGGCAATTACGCCAAACTGCTCCATTGTAAGCTGTTCGGCTCTTGAATTCAAAGGAACCTGCGATTTGTTCAATATTTCACTTACTGACTGCTTGCTGATTCCAAGACCTGCGCTCAAGGCATTGGGGAGAGTTTTTCTTCTTTGACCGAAGGCACTTTTTACAATCTTTAAAAACGAAGCTCTGTCCTTTACTTCAACGGTGGGATTGTCCCCTATATCCATACGAATAACGCAGGAATCCACCTTTGGAGCAGGCATAAATGAGCCTGCGCTCACCTCAAAAAGCATGGAGGGCTTGCTGTAATAATTAACGGCAACCGTCAGCGCTCCGCTTGAACGGGTACCCACCTTTGCGCAAATCCGCTGACCTGCCTCTTTTTGCACCATTACCGTAATCGCCGAAACAGGCAGATTTTCCTCCAACAAACGCATAATCACAGGGGAAGTAATGTAGTAGGGCAAATTCGCACAAACCACAACCCTCATATTGCCGAACTCCTGCTCTATCAGACTTTTAAGGTCTATTTTCATTACGTCGCCGTTGATGATTTTCACATTATCGTACTCGCCAAGGGTTTGCCCCAAAACGGGTATCAGCCTTTTGTCAAGCTCAACGGCAACAATCTTTTTTGCAATCTTTGCAAGCTCGTTTGTAAGCACGCCGATACCGGGCCCGATTTCCAAAACTCCCGTTTCATCATCAGCTGTGGAAAGCTCCGCCATTCTTGGGCAAACCGTTGGGTTTATCAAAAAATTCTGCCCCAGCGATTTTGAAAAGGAAAAACCGTTTTTTAAGAGTATGTCTTTAATTGTGCCGATATTTGATAAGTTTTCCATTATAAAATCCTTAATCCTTTGGGATATTTATTTTTCAGTCTGCCCATTGACGCCTTGCCGAATCCGCAGGAAACGCCGTCAATGCACACCACCGTATAGCCTTTGAGTGATAAGTCAACCTGTATTTCTTCGCCGTGGAGGAAGCTTTCTGTCCTCGGGTCTTTCAGGTCAAGGTCAACGCAGTTTATGAAATCTTCTTTTTTCAGGGTCATAAACATATGATGACACGGCTCGATTCTGTTCTTTTTGATTTCTCCGATAAGCACTCCCTTACGCAGAATCTGAACTTCCTTAACCTTTGGAATATCAAATGTACTTGCGTACAGCTTGTCCCCGATTTTTTCTATTCTGCCTAACTTAGCAGGATTTTTTATTATTTCGCCTAAAAAGCTTTCCGCATTATTTTGCTCTGTTTTTGATAAACCTCCGTCTGAAATCTCGGGAACAGAAAAATAATTCTCACAGGGCTTTTTCCGCAGTTTTGCAATAAAATGCCCCTCTCCGCCGTCCATAGGAAAAATCCTTACAGCGTACTCCATTGTCCGTCTGCCGAAATCAACCGAAGGCTCAATAAGTTCAAAGTCGGGATTTTTCTGCAAAAATTGCCTTATTACATCCTCGTTCTCTTCCCTTGAAAAGGTACAGGTTGAATACACCATAACTCCGCCGGGTTTAAGTGCAGTTTTTGCGCTTTCCAAAATCTGAAGCTGACGATTACTGCAGGCTTGAGAGTGCTCCTGTGTCCATTGCTCCTGCGCCTTTGAGTTTTTGCGGAACATTCCCTCTCCGCTGCAGGGAGCGTCCACAAGCACTTTGTCAAAGTAACCCTCAAGCTGACTGCACAGGACTTCGGGGTGACAGCAGGACACAACGCCGTTTGCAACACCCATTCGTTCAAAATTCGATAAAAGAACATTAGCTCTGCTTTTTACGATTTCATTTGACCAAATCAAGCCTGTGCCCATTAAGTCTCCTGCAATTTGGGTTGACTTTCCGCCGGGAGCTGCGCATAAATCCAAAACCCTGTCGCCTTTTTCAACTGCAAGAACAGTTACCGCCGAGGTTGCCGACGGCTCCTGAATGTAGAATGCTCCTGCGTGGTGCAGGGGATGATTGCCGGGAGAAGTAAAATTCTCCGGCAGGTATGCGCCGTTTTTGCAAAAGGGCGTTTTTCTTAGCTGAAAGCCTAAAGCCGAATTCAGCTTTTCAAATGTATATTTAAGCGTATTAACACGAAGTCCCCGATAGTTTTCACCCTCGCAGCATTTTAAAAAATCCTCGTACTCATCGCCTAAAAGGGTCTGCATTTTAATTAAAAAATTTTCCATATGTGTATATAATCCTGAATTTACGGTAATAATACTTTCAAAAGGAGGTGTGACATTATGGATAATAACTTCAACCAGAACAATCACAACAACCAGAACAAAAACCAGAATAACAACCAGAACAAGAATCAGAACAACAACCAAAACAACAATCAGAATAACAATCAGAACAATAACCAGAAGCAGAATCAGAACAACAGATAAACCTGCTTTTGTTACGGCTGTTCTTCATAAAGCTATGAAGAACAGCCTTGGCGGTTGCTATACATAGAAATCAGTTGCCTAATCAGTAACCTAATTCTTCGCCGACAATTATAACCTTAATTCTGTCCTTGTGTCTCTGCTGTGCAGAAACAACATAGTTACAGCATACTCTTCCTTCACTGTGACAGCCGTCGCACATCAGGGAATCTGTCTGCTTATCAACAGATACGCACCTGCCTTTTTCACTGCAATAGGTGCCCGTATTTAATCTTACGGTGTTCTTCGGCGCCGCAACGCATTTAACACGCATAACGGCCTCGTTAATATCTTTTACAATCTTATTGTAACCGCAGACTGCAATTACGCTTTTCGGTCCGTAAAGTATTGCCGAAACACGGTTTGAGTTCCCGTCAACATTATAAAGCTCTCCGTTTTCGGTAACTGCGTTGGAGCTTGTTAGATAAACATCCGCAGAATAAGATTTTCTGTAAACTTCTTCAACCTGTTCTCTTGTAAGGCCGGGCTTGCTTCGGTCAAGATAATTGTAATTTCCCGACTTTAAGTCCTCGATAATTCCGATTTGTTTAAGGGTTTCCGAACCGCCGTGGGTTACGGTATCTCCCTGTTTTAACAAAGACAAAACAAGCTCTCTCGCCTCTTGCTTAGTATTGCAGAAATAAGGCTTCATATTGTTTCTTTTAAGATTTTCCATAGTTTTATTTATTGCGGCAGTCATTTCTTCTGTCATACAAACACTTCCCGTCGATTATAGTATAATGCTATTATACTATAAATTCCCCGTTTTTCAAGACTGGGGTTCTGCAAAGGGAACGCCGAAATAGTCTGCGATTGATTTTGACAGACTTCTGGCTATATTATCAACGTTGTTTCTTATCCAATTTGCGTCGGTTGTATTATCGTGATAGCCCACCTCTATTAAAGCAGAGGGGGCTTTTGTGCGTCTTACCTCTGCAAGAGAGGTTGTGGGAATAACCTGAATGTTCCGGGGATAAACATTGCGGTAATTATCGGAAATTATATTTGCAAATCTTTCTCCCGACGCACTTGACGGAAAATAATAAATATCCGCACCTGTATTTGCCCCGGCATTTGCAGGGGGCGAAGCGTTTGAATGAATAGCAAGGTGCAAATCGTAATTACCTGCGTTTGAATCGTTAATCGCCTGTCTTAAAGTCATCTCGGGATTATTCCTTACAAAACTTATTCCGCTTGCCCTGAGGTACGGCTCCATAGCATCAGCGATTAAATTCATATAGTATTCCTCGTTGCCTCCGCCTACATATGGATTGAACTCCTGTAAAGACGGACTGAGATAAACTGTTGGCATATAATTCCTCCAAAATAATATTTACCTGACGGCAATAAAATTTATTATGATTTTTTTCAAAATATGCTTTACAAACAAAAAATAATATGATATTATACTATTAAATTAAGAATGATTATTATTTTAGGTGGTTAGTATGGCGAAGCGTACCAACTTCAGCAGTAAGAGAGTGGCAATTTTAAAGACAATCCGAGATACCGACTGTCATCCGGGAGCTCGCTGGGTATATAATCAGTTAAAAGAACAGTATCCCGATTTAAGTCTGGGCACGGTTTACAGGAACATTGCCCTGTTTAAAAAAGAGGGGATAGTTTCTACCGTTGCTACTATTAACGGAGAAGAGCGTATTGACGGCAACACCGTCCCCCACTCTCACTTTGTTTGTCGTGAATGTGGAAGTATTTACGACCTTTATAACACGGAATTAACTGCGGCAGAAAGCGCACTTAGCAGAAACGGTTTTACCATTGAGTGTAAAAGCGTGACCTATTACGGCAAATGCAGTAAATGCAGTTAATATAATATCATTTATTTTCAGGAGGAAAAAACTATGACAAAATGGGTTTGTAAAGTATGCGGCTACATTTATGAGGGACCTGAGGCTCCCGAGGCATGTCCGCAGTGTAAAGCTCCTAAGGAGCAGTTCAAGAAGATGGACGAAAACGCAGGCTATGCAACAGTTCACGAGGTAGGCGTTGCAAAGGGCGTTTCTCAGGATATTCTTGACGATTTGAGAGCTAACTTCAACGGCGAGTGCAGCGAGGTTGGTATGTATCTTGCAATGGCAAGAGTTGCCGACAGAGAGGGTTATCCCGAAATTTCCGCTGCATTTACAAAGTACGCTTTTGAAGAGGCAGAGCATGCCGCTAAATTTGCAGAGCTTTTGGGCGAGGTTATTACAGACAGCACAAAGAAAAATCTCCAGATGAGAGCAGACGCAGAGGCAGGCGCTTGTGAAGGCAAGTTTGACCTTGCAAAGCGTGCTAAGGCACAGAATCTTGACGCTATTCACGACACAGTTCACGAGATGGCTAAGGACGAGGCAAGACACGGCGCAGGTTTCTCAGGTCTTCTTAAGAGATATTTCGGCTGATAAAAACATAAGAATAGAATCAATAAACTTTTGGGAGGCTGCCGCTTGGCTGCCTCCCTTATTTTTTAAAAAACTCCTATTTTTTGATAGTAAAAATCCTTTATTTTTTGACTTATTGACTAAGAAATGATACAATAGCATTGAGTAAAGTTTTTAAAATATATTTTAGGAAGAAAACGCACCCAAATAATTTTTAGGGAGAAATAGAAAATGATTTATTTGATTATTACAGGCATTGTTGTGCTGTTACTGCTTATAATTGCCTTTGAGTGTGTGTATTTTTACAGACGCACAATGATAAGGAGCAATGTAAAAACCGAACGCACAATCAAAATGGCAGGCACGGACTGGGGTCAGCATATGGATTTTATTGGGAAAAGAAAGGAATATATGCTTTCTCTGCCCCGCAAAGATGTTTACATAAACGCACGTGACGGTCTTAAGCTCCACGGAACATATTTTCCGACCGGCGACGAAAAAAAGGTTGTAATATGCTTTCACGGCTATACAAGCGAGGGAATGAAAGGTTATATTGCTCTTTCGGAATATTACTCCAAAAAAGGTTTCAGCCTGCTTCTTCCCGACGCCAGAGCCCACGGCAAAAGCGACGGAAAATACATAGGTTTTGGCTGTCTGGACAGGTTTGACGCTTTGGAGTGGATTAAATACATTATCGCAACCCTGGGTGAAGACGTGCAGATTTTACTGCACGGTACATCTATGGGCGGAGCTACGGTGCTTATGACAAGCGGCCTTGAGCTTCCGAAACAGGTTAAAGGTATTGTGTCGGACTGCGCCTTTACCTCACCAAAGTATGTGTTCACCCATGTTCTGCACTCAATGTATCATCTGCCGGCTTTTCCCCTTATTCAGATTACAAGCACAGTAAATAAAAGAAAAGCAGGCTTTTCAATGGACGAATGTAACGCCGCAAGAGAAGTTACAAAAGCCAAAGTGCCGATTTTGTTTATTCACGGCGACGCCGACACATTTGTGCCGTACAGTATGTGCGAGGAGATATACGAAAACTGCAAATCCCCCAAGAAAAAGCTGATTATTAAAGGGGCGGCTCATGCAGAAAGCTATTACAAAGACACAAAAGCTTATGAAGATGCTTTAAACGATTTTATAGGAAGCTGTATAAAATAGATTTTCGTTTTTCCACAATCGCTCAACGGTCTACGCAAGATTATCTGCAATACGGGCATAAATAAATAATACGGCTTAATTTTGAATTTGTTACGATAACTAAAACCTAAAAAGCTCTAAACTCTTGTATTTTATTTATAGGAGAAAAGTATGAAAAATAACCAAAATATTAAAAACGCTGTCTATTGCGGAATTATCTTTTTATCTGCTTTAATTGTATTGTCGGTGTGCCTGTTATGCGGATGTGCAAGCGGTGAAAATACCACCGCAACCGCCGAAGCCGTCACCGAAGAAACAGCGACACAGCCTACCACCGAAGAACCCTGCCGGCTTTTGCTTGACTCAATGACGCTTGAGCAGAAAGCAGGTCAAACGGTGGTGTGCGGACTTGAGGGCACGGAAACCGACGACGGCTTAAAAAGCCTGATTCAAGACAAAAACATCGGCGGAGTTATACTCTTCTCAAAAAATATAGAAAGTGCCGAACAGCTTTGTCAGCTTACAAACAGCATTAAAGAAATCTCCTACTACAATTATCCTCCTCTTATTGCCGCCGACTACGAGGGCGGCAGGGTTACAAGGTTTCCCGAAGAAATTGCAGATATGCCCGACGCATACACCTTTTCTCTTGCCCAGGATAATGAGCTGTGCTTTGAAGAGGGGGAGCTTATGGGAGAACAGCTTAACGCCTTCGGCATTTCAACAGGCTTTTCGCCGGTCTTTGACATCTGGTCAAACCCTGATAACACAGTAATTGCAGACAGAGCCTACGGAACAACGGCGGAACAAGTTGATCAATACGCCGTAAGCGTAATGAAAGGGCTTCAGTCAAAGGGCGTTATTGCCGTTGGCAAGCACTTTCCCGGTCACGGCGACACTTCGGAGGACTCCCACTATTCTCTGCCTGTAATAAACAAATCCTTGGAAGAGTTAGAGAGTCTTGAGCTTTTGCCCTTTTCCGAGGCAATCAAAAATAATGTTGCCGGAATTATGGTGGGACACTTGCTTTGCAGTCAGATAGACAGTGAAAACCCGGCGTCCCTTTCAAAGGCAATAGTCACCGATTTGCTAAAAAATAAAATGGGGTTCGGCGGAGTCGTGTTTACGGATGATTTGACTATGGAAGCCGTGGCGGGAATGTACTCGTCTGGAGAAGCCTCTGTAAAAGCCATTAACGCAGGCTGTGATATGCTATTGGTATGTCACGGATATGACAATGCGGAAAATGCAGTCGACAGCATAGCAAACGCTGTAAAAAGCGGTGAGATTGCAGAGGAACGACTCGACGACGCCGTATATAAAATCCTCAGAATGAAAAGGGATTGGAATGTAAATGTTGACGCCCTTTCCCGGCCTGATATTGAAAGAATCAATCAGAGCGTAAATGAGCTTATAGAAAAAATCAACAGCAAAGCTCAGAGCAAGCTGAACGCCGGCGGCTAGCGGCATAAGGCTACCAAAAACAAGACATCAGCAACTTTTACAAAATACGAGAAATTAGTCACGAACGATTGCTTAATAAATCAGATATGGTATAATAAATGTAATTATTTTTATTAGAAGGGGAAATTTAAGGATGGGAGAAATAAAAACAGTTGAAGAATTTAACAGAAAAATAAAACGCATCATCATAACCAAGGAAGAAATTGATGAAGCAATCAAAAAAGCAGGAAAGCAAATCAGCGACTCTTACGACGGTCATCCGATTTTGCTTGTCAGCATATTAAAAGGCTCGTTTGTGTTTTTGGCTGATTTATGCCGTGCTATTACGGTTCCCTGTGAAGTAGGATTTATGTGTGCAAAAAGCTACTATGACGGTACGGTTTCAACCGGTGTTGTAAAAATCACAATGGATTTATCGCAAGATGTAAGCAATTACAATGTAATCATTGTGGAGGACATTATCGACACAGGCAGAACTCTCAGCGATGTTGTAAAGCTGTTAAAGTCGCGCAGTCCGCTTTCTCTGAAGGTTGTAACTCTGCTTGATAAGCCGTCGAGAAGGCTGGTGGATTTAAAAGCAGATATGTCGCTGTTCACTATTCCCGATAAATTTGTTATCGGATACGGACTTGACTGCGCAGAGCTTTACCGCAATCTTCCGTACATTGCAGAATACGATGAAAAAGAGAAATAAAAATTTTGGAGAAACTTTTTTAGCTGAAAGAAAATAACACTAATGTAAAAACAGAAATTACGGCAGGTATTACCACGTTTATGACAATGGCGTATATACTTGCAGTAAACCCAAGCATTCTCGGCGAGGCAGGAATGGACACAACCGCAGTGCTTTTGGCAACCTGTATTGCGTCCTTTATCGGAACAGCCTGCATGGCTCTGATGGCTAATATGCCCTTTGCTCTCTCCGCAGGAATGGGACTTAACGCTTTTCTTACTTATACCGTTGTATTGGGATTCGGATATTCCTGACAGGTTGCCTTGCTTGCTGTATTTGTTGAGGGTATCATCTTCATTATCCTTTCTCTGACAAAAGTAAGAGAGGCTATTTTTAACGCCATTCCGCTTACTTTAAAGCACGCTGCGTCCTTGGGAATCGGACTGTTTATTGCTTTTATCGGTCTTCAGAACGCCGGTCTTACGGTTGCAAACCGGTCAACGCTTGTTTCTATGGTCAGCTTTACCGATAACTTCAACACAGTCGGAATCAGCGCGCTGTTGGCTGTACTGTTCATCCTGATATACATTTTCTTGTGATGAATCAATTATATTATTAAACCCAAAGCAAAACAAAATATATAAAAAATCCGAATCCCAACAGAATCAGGTTCGGACTTTTGTTATGCTTACCGATAAAAAGAATTCTAATGTCTAAAACAGATATGCAAAAGCTCCGACGCTGTGCGCTGCGCCGGAGCTTTTTATAAATTATTAAAAAACTAATGCTGAAATCAGATTATTTTAAAGCCGCAAAGCCTTTTTCCAAATCGGCAATAATATCGTCAATATGCTCTGTACCGATTGAAAGACGAATGGTATTTGGCTTAATACCCTGGTCAAGCAGTTCTTCCTGTGAAAGCTGAGAGTGGGTTGTGGTAGCAGGGTGAATTACCAGGGATTTTACATCCGCAACATTTGCAAGCAGTGAGAAAATCTCCAGATTATCAATAAATTTGTGAGCCTCTTCCTGACCGCCTTTAATGTCAAATGTAAAGATAGACGCACCGCCGTTGGGGAAATACTTTTCATAAAGCGCATGCTGAGGATGGTCGGGCAAAGAGGGATGATTAACCTTTTCTACCAAAGGATGATTTGACAGATACTCTACAACCTTCTTTGTGTTTTCAGCGTGTCTGTCTAATCTCAGAGAAAGTGTTTCAACGCCCTGAAGCAGTAAAAATGCGTTAAACGGAGAGATTGTTGCGCCTGTGTCACGGAGCAAAATTGCACGGATATATGTAACAAACGCTGCAGGACCTGCCGCATCTGCAAAGGAAACACCGTGATAGCTTGGGTTAGGAGCCGCAATGGGGGCATACTTTCCGCTTGCTTTCCAGTCAAATTTTCCGGAATCCACGATAACACCTCCCAGGGTTGTTCCGTGACCGCCTATAAACTTCGTTGCAGAGTGAACAACAATGTCTGCACCGTGCTCAATAGGTCTGATAAGATACGGCGTACCGAAGGTGTTGTCAACAACTACGGGGAGTCCGTGCTTATGGGCAAGCTGTGCAACAGCGTCAATGTCGGGAATATCGCTGTTAGGATTGCCGAGTGTTTCAAGATATATCGCCTTTGTATTCGGCTTTATTGCAGATTCAATCTCCTGCAAATTATGCACATCGACAAATGTTGTTTCAATACCGTAATTGGGCAAAGTGTGCGCAAGCAAATTAAAGCTTCCGCCGTAGATTGTCTTCTGTGCAACAATATGGTCGCCCTTTTGTGCCAAAGCCTGGATAGTATATGTAATTGCTGCGGCGCCCGACGCTACTGCAAGAGCGGCAACGCCTCCCTCAAGAGCGGCAATTCTTTTTTCAAAAACATCCTGTGTTGAGTTTGTAAGTCTGCCGTAAATATTGCCTGCGTCGGCAAGTCCGAAACGAGCCGCAGCGTGGGCTGAATTGCGGAATACATAAGATGTTGTCTGATAAATCGGCACGGCTCTTGAGTCTGTTGCCGGGTCGGGCTGTTCCTGTCCTACATGAAGCTGAAGTGTTTCAAATTTATAGTTACTCATTATTGATTACCTCTTTCTTATTTCTTAATTTTGACTTAATTATTTTGTAATGTCCGTTTCGGTTAATTTAATCTGCTGCACATTCGCTCCGATTTGCAGTTGCTTTTCACAAGCTTTAGTATTCTGATTTTCATAAATTTCTCCTCGCTTTATGAAATCTTCGGGGATTTTTATTTTCGTTCCCCGTTCTTTATCTTACGGCTATATTATACACACAAGAAAGAGGTTTGTCTAATATCCTATATGAATGCTGGGTAATAGGTTTATCCTATAACTAATCAATATTTATTTAATTCTGATTATTCACTTTGATTAAGATATTTTTTGATTTCCTTTACATACAGCTCTCCCATACTGCTTAAAACTATATTTTTCTTAACAATATAACCGATTTCCATTTTGCCGGAGGATGTATCCTCACCTGTTTCAAAGGGAACGGCTGTGTAGTCGGAGCCGTTAAGCTCTTCGCAGATTATGCCCGAACAGAGGGTGTATCCCTTTAATCCAATCATAAGATTCAGCATAGTAGCTCTGTCGGTTACTTTTACGGTTCTGGGGTACTCGCTGGTGGTCAAAATCTCCTCAGCGAAATAAAAAGAGCTTTCTGCGCCTTGTTCAAAGGAAAGGCACGGATAATCGGAAAGTTCCTGAAAAGAAATTGACTTATTTTTTGCAAGCGGATGCCCTTTCCACAGGTAAACATATGCGTCACATTCAATCAGCTTGTGAAATTCAAGATTATTGGTGCGGAGCAGTTTTTCAATCGCCTTGCGGTTAAAATCACTTAGATACAATATGCCGATTTCGCTTTTTGAAGTGATTACATCATCAATGACTTCCTTGGTTTTTGTCTCCCTTATGGCAAACTCGTATTCCTCTGTATTAAACTGCTTTACCATCTCGACAAAGCTTTTTACGGCAAAGGAGTAATGCTGTGCCGACACGCCGAACTTCTTTTTACGCTTGCCCTCTTTGCCGTATTTACTCATAAGCGACTCGTACTGATGATAAATCTGTCGGGCGTAGATAATAAATTCCACGCCGTCGTTTGTCAGCGATACTCCCCGTCCGCTTCTGTGAAAAATTGTAATGCCCAGTTCCTTTTCAAGCTCTTTCATAGAGCCTGTAAGCGAGGGCTGAGCCACATACAAAATCTCCGCCGCTTTATTGAGAGAGCCTGTTTCCGAAATAGTAATTGCATAGTGAAGCTGTTGAAGGGTCATAATATTCTCCGTCCTTTAACCGCCCGGTAACTTAATTTTTACCCGGACGGATTTTTATTTTCTCTTCCGTTCCCTAAGTTTTCTTATGTTCCCCGTTGAGAACCCCATAGGACAAATTGTACACCAAGTTCTCGGTTTAAACAAGACTCACATTACCAAACCTACTGAAAGCCTGCTAAATGTTGTAATCCAAATTCTGTGTAACGACGCCCATAGCCTCAACAAATTCATTGCGGTGGTTTTTGCCTTTGTACCGCAATCTTCCGTTTTGGTAAACAAACAGAGTTGTTAAAGGCACCGGACTCCATAAATCATTATCAAGGGGAACGGTAGCAAAAATGATACCGCCCTGCTCCTCTTTATAAAACAAGGTGCCGTCCATATTACAGTGAACATACATCTGCTCTCCGTCATAAATAATCAAGTTCAGCTTGTTGCGGTATGATAAAGTTTCTATCGCCCTTTCGACAACCCTGAATCTTTCAAATGGATTTAATTGTGTTCCTTTTTTCTTGGTTTCTGCATTGATTGAATCAATCAAATAAAGCAAAATACGCTGGCTGTCGGTGGTACCATCCTGTTTTTCACGGTAGCCAATAAGCTCCGTTCCGCTGAATACCGTACCGTTGTGCATTAAATACCATTTGCGTTTGAAAGAATCCACACCGATGAAAGGGTGGCAGTTTCTAATATCAACCTCCCCCACCGTTGCTCTGCGAATATGCGCCATCACAGTGTATGAGCTTATATTATCCTCAATAAGCTTCGGCAAAAAACTGCTTTTGTCCGCCGAAACAGCCTCTGTATTAAACCTTACGGAATCACCGCTGAATTCCGCAAGCCCCCATCCGTTGGGGTTTGAGTTACTGTGAGTAAAAAACTCTTTGAGATACGGCTTTATATTCCTTTTTTCAAAAGAAGAAAAACCTAATAATTCGCACATAAAAAACCCCTTTCAAGCATATTTCCGCACTTGTTCCTGTGCTTATCCCTGTGCTTATCCCTGCAAAAATTCAATACAAAAACCGCAAAAATAAAGCATATTTATATTCTGTGATATGTATAATTTTTACAGCTTATTCTCTTTCCTATTATTTCGATATGATTTATATGATTATATTATAAAAAGAATTTTCTGTCAATAGAATGAATGACGATATTCAGTAATGCAACGATTTTTACAATACGGCAATGGTTGTAAATTACAAATAAAGCGTCCGCTTATGCAGAGCAAGCAGTTCTCTGCTTGAAAGCCTTATGGATATATGTTATTATAAGCGTGTAAAGTATAGGCTAAAAAAAGCAAGGAAAAAACATATAAAATTTCCTTTGCAGGCAGATTGGAGGGAATTTATTTGGTAATTTCAATCGCTGACGCAGCAGAATTAAAAAAGCAGGCTTTTGATAAATTTTCCGCAAAGGTGCATTTTCACGACGGATGTTCGGGGCAATATTTTTCTCTCGAAAGCTCTGAGCCTTCGCTGATTGATTTTATCCGTAATTTCTTTGCACAACGAAATTTATCTGTTGAGTTTTCTGAGGATATGCTTAATTTCACCGTAAAAAAGGCAAATAAAAACTTTGATGAATTTATAAAATAAACGAAATATAATAAACGAGGTGCTGTTTTTGCCTAATCAATTTTCAAGGACGCAGCTTATTTTCGGCAAAGAGGCTATGGAAAAGCTGGCGTCTTCAAGGGTTGCGGTATTCGGAATCGGCGGAGTCGGCGGATACACCGCAGAGGCGCTGGTGCGCTCCGGCATAGGAAAAATAGATTTAATCGACGACGACAAAGTATGCCTGACAAATATCAACCGACAAATTTATGCAACACGGAAAACCGTCGGCCAATACAAGGTTGATGCAGCCAGAGAAAGAATTGCCGACATAAATCCCGATACAGAAGTTCGTACATTCAAAACATTCTTCAGCCCCGAAACGGCAGAAAAATTTAACTTTCAGGATTATGACTATGTTGTTGACGCAATAGATACGGTGACAGGAAAAATTGCTCTTGTAATGAATGCCGATAAGGCCGGCGTACCCATTATCAGCTCAATGGGCGCAGGGAACAAGGTTGACCCCACAGCTTTTGAAGTTGCGGATATTTACAAAACCTCCGTTTGTCCTTTAGCGAGGGTAATGCGGTATGAGCTGAAAAAGCGTGGAATAAAAAAGCTTAAGGTTGTTTATTCAAAAGAAAAGCCCATTGCTACCGTTGACGATATGGCCATCAGCTGTAAGTCAAACTGTATTTGTCCCCCGGGAACTGCAAGAAAATGCACTCAGCGCAGGCAGGTGCCGGGAAGCAACGCCTTTGTTCCTCCTGTTGTCGGTCTGATTATTGCAGGGGAAGTAATTAAAGATTTAATAAATTTTAACCGATAATTATAGCAAAATTATATTATTTAAGCGCAGATACGCAACAAGGGATATGCCTTATTCAGGCATATCCCTTGTTGTTTTATAAAACTGTTGCACAAAGGAGCGTTGTCTTATGCGGATATTTTCATATTAAAGAGAAAGCTCATAGTTATTTATTATGTAAATTCCGCAGTAACAAGCCGGTCAATATATTCTCTGTTAAACATCCTGTTGTATGTCAGGAACACATCGGGGTCAATGCCGCTATCAATGTCCTTAATATATCCGTTTTTCATAGTTACAAGCTTTTCACTGCTTGAAATCTGCATAAACGAACCTGTTGCAGTTGCAATATAACCTACAACACAGCATCCGCCTCCGCTTGTCTGACCAAGCATAAGGGCATTGTTCTCACGGTATTTGATATTGCAGGGGAAAAGATTTCCGCAGGAGAATGATGAATTTGAAGTAATAACCGAAATGTTCTTGCCCAGTTCTTTTATTGATTTATCGTTTTCATCAATTTTTCCGTCCAAATTAAGGTCAAAATTCATAATCGTGTGGCGTGAAGCATTTGTATTTGCATTGACAGTCGCAATGCTTGCCTCTCCCAATACTGCGTCAAGAGCAAATGCACACGCTGACGCATGACCTCCTGTATTGCAGGAAACATCAATTACAACATTTTTAGCGTCGCTGTCTTCGTTCTGAAGTTTATCAAGGGAGTAAGCAAACAATTCAACCGTATCGGTCAAATCATACTCTGTGCGGTCAATGTAATAAAGGTCAACAACAGGCTTCATTACAAAACTGTCAAAGGTGATAAATACTGTGTCTCCGATGCGCTCATATGGAGCAACCTGTCCGAGTTTTTCGTTTCTTGCAGCCTTAACCTCTTGCATTTTCTTCATACGGTCGATAAAATCTTTTCCGTATTCGCTGGGGTTTTCGTTGATATTTTTGTCAGGGCTCAAATACGGTGAAGTCACTCTTAATCCGCTGTGGAAATCCGCAAAGCAGGTTCTGACAAGCTGTTGATTTGCTTTTTCAATTCTGAAAACATCCCCCGACAAATATTCTGCCTTTAGTCCGTTCCTTGTAAGGTAGCTGTCAAAACTGCTGATATTATGGGAATCTTTCAGTCCGTAGTGCATATCAAGGTTAAGGCACAGCTCATAATAGTTGAATTTCGCCAATTCTTCAGACACGGTGTCTTTAGCTTCAACCGAAAAATATTTTTCTCCGATAGGCGTCTTTTTTCCTGTAGAGCTGTCGGTAATCAAATCGCTTGTTAATGCAAACACAGCCTCGCTGTTATACACATAGTTAAGTCCGAATCTGGTAAGATAAAGGTCATTAAATGTGGTAAGAGGAATCAGCACCTTATCTTCGCATTTAATCATTGGTACAGTATCTTCGCTGAAATTAACCCTGTATGCATCTCCTCCGTAATAATGGTCGTAATCACTTTTAGATACAAAATTGTCAACCGCTGAACTGCATAAAAATCCGCTGTAAAATGCATCAAGTCCCAGTCCGTCCTTATAGGCTGTGAACAAATCATAATCGCTGAACTCAATGTATTTTTCATCGTAGTTAATAACAGAAGTAACGCCTTCTGCGGTTGTGAAGGTAACCACGCTTCCGTCATCGCTTTTTTCCATCGTCATACCGGTTTTGCCCAGGTTTGCCACAATTATATCATAGCTCCAATCGGCGTCAACAAACGGAACATCGTTATACCTTGTTGAAAAATACAAAGGCATCTGATTTTGTGTAATTCCTCCGCTTGCATCGGGATCATATTCATCAATATTCTTTTTGAGAATTATTCCGTCTGTACCCTGGTCAATCTCCTGACCTATGGGGTACGAAGTTTCGTATTTTGCAAGGTATTCCTGAATAAGAGATACTGTTCGGATGTCAATTTCGCTTTGGGTTACGTTTGCCGAAACCTCCTGCCTTACACCGAATTCAGTATTCTTTGCCAAATAATTCTGCACCTCGGTAGCGTCGGTTATTGTAACCGCTCCGTCAAGGTCGGCGTCGCCGTAAATCAGTTTTTTTTCAGCCGCCGATACAGTCGCCGTGCCCATCACGGATAATGCAATCGCCGCCGACAAAAACAACGAGCCGAATTTCTTTATGCTTAGTTTTTTCATAATCATCCCCCATTTACTTGTTTTAAGAATGATACCAAATTATGTTTAAAAAGTCCATATTTTTTTGAGAATTTATTATTATTTTATGGTTATTTTCTTTTATAGATAACAAATTACCGATTTTAAGTCATTATTTACAACAAATCGGACATTGTTGTTTTCATTCATAATTATGATTTGAAAATAATTATATATGTCTTTGACCTAAAGCGTAAATACGGTAATTAAAAATAATCTGCTTTTCAATCGGGGAAATTAAATTCAGCGGTTTCTTAGTCAAAACAAGAAAAATGTCTGTTTTTTTCGCAATATACAAAAATTTGCCGTTTTCAAATGCAGAGAAATATAGTATAATCATAGAAAATCATACAATTATAAATAATCGTACAGTCAAAATAATCACTTTGCGGAAGGCTTTGATATGAAGATTTTACTTTTGAGCTGTTCAACAGGAGAAGGCCACAACAGCGCCGCAAAAGCCATAGGCGAAGCGGCTGAAAGAAGAAAAATTGAATATGTAATCGCCGATCCGGTAGCTTTTGCAAGTGAAAAAGCAAAAAATGTTGTAAGCTCCGCTTACAATAATATGATTAAACACACGCCGAAAATGTTCGGTGCTGTATATAAAATCGGCGATTTATTTGAAAGAACAGGCGTAAAGTCACCTATTTATTTTGCAAATGCAAGCTATGCCGAAAACCTTGACAAATATATAAGGTCAGGCGGATTTGACGCCGTAATATGCACCCATCTTTTCGGAATGGAATCAATGACAGCAGTACGGCACAAAAAAAATAATCCCGTTCCTTGTTACGGCGTTCTCACCGATTACACCTGTATTCCGTTTTTTGCGGAGCCGTCCATTGACGGGTATTTCATTCCTCATAAAGATTTAACAGCTGAGCTTGCAGGAAAAGGCTTTGACAAAAGCTCTCTGTACCCCACAGGCATTCCCGTAAGCAGTCGCTTTACATCCCATATCGGAAAGGAAAAAGCAAGAACGCTACTGGGGATTTCCGGGGAGAAAAAAGTAATTATGATAATGTCCGGCGGAGTAGGCTGTGAAAAAATTAAGGAGCTTTGCAGTGAATTTTTAAAGATAAAAGATGAAAATCTGCTGATTTACTTTTTCACCGGTAGGAATGAAAAAATGGCAGAAAAGCTTAACAGAATATACAAAAGCAACACCCGAATTAACATTGTCCCCTTTACCGACAAGGTGAATATGTATATGGACGCTTCCGATGTGCTTATGACTAAACCCGGCGGACTTTCAAGCACGGAGGCGGCGGTTTTCGGGATTCCTATTGTGCATATTATGACTATTCCCGGATGCGAAACCCGCAACGCCGAATTTTTTGCAAGACACAATATGTCCCTTAGGGCGGATAATAATTCCGACGCCGTCAGGTGCGCCTTAAAGCTTGCAGAAAACAAAAATATGGCTGAAACTATGAAAGGTTATCAAAGGCTTAACACCAACGCAGATTCTGCGGATATGATATTGGACAGGGTAACGGAAAATGGAAATTTTTAGCACTTTTCTTTGGATAACGGCAATCGCAGGCGGATACCTTTTGGGCAGTGTGCATTTTTGCAGAATAATACCCCTTGCAGTATTTAAAAAGGACATTTGCAAAATCAGCGGCGACAAAAATCCCGGAGCCGCCAATGTTTTCTTAAAATTCGGCTGGAAAATGGGACTTCTCTGCCTTTCTCTTGATGTAGCCAAGGGATTTATCCCTGTTTTCATTGCTGTTAAATATTTGGAATACGACGGATTTTTGTTTACTCTTGCTATGCTTGCGCCTGTAACAGGTCACGCCTTTTCGGTGTTTTACGGCTTTAAAGGCGGAAAATGCATCGCCGGTATTTTCGGTGAAATGATTGCGCTCCTCTGGATTTCTCCGGTTGGACTTCTGCTTGCAGGGCTTTACATATTTTTTTCGACTGCGGTTAAAATAAACCCTAACCGAAAAAGGAGCATACTGACATTTTCTATTTTTTCCTTTTCTTCTTTAATACTGGAAATTTTTCTTTCTCAGATTTATGTGGGACTCGGCTGTATGCTTGTGTCTTTTATATCAATTTTTAAACATTTAATAAATAAGGACGACGCCTGCTGAACAGACACTGGCAGGCGGTTTTTCAGTCAAGTGCTTTCTTAAAATCACCGAGCAAAATATAAGTCTTATAATATTGACATTAGCAACTGTTTTTGATAAGATAGTTTCCATAGAAACTTTTTAACAGCGGTGGGAATTTTGATTACGAATTTATTAGCGTATATTTGCCGAATAAGAAAGCTTTACAGAGAATATCTGAAAGATGCAAGACAGAAGCACGCCCTGAGCGAATGTGAGGCGGATGTTTTGCTGTTTCTTCACAATAACCCTGATATGGATATGGCAAACCAGATTGCAGAATACCGAATTATGCCCAAAGCAAATGTATCAAAGGCAGTTGATTCGCTGATGCAAAAAGGTATGCTGTCATCAGTCAGGGACTCTGATGACAGAAGAAAAATTCATCTTAAGATAACCGACAATGCGTCAGAAGCAATAAATGACATTGTTTTTGCCCAGGATAAATACAAAAACCGCCTGTTTGACGGTTTTACAGAGGCGGAGCTTAGATGTCACTTTGAATTTTTACAAAAAATCAGTCAAAACGCAGGTGCGTTTTCAGAAAGGAAATAATGATGAACAAGGACAACGATTTTCTCGGTACTGCGCCGGTAGGCAGGCTGTTGTTTAAGCTTGCTGTTCCTACCATTGCGGCACAGCTTATAAATATGCTTTATAATATCGTTGACCGCATTTATATCGGTCATATACCGGGAGAAGGACCCCTGGCTTTAACAGGGGTCGGCGTTTGTATGCCGATAATTATGGTTGTCGCCGCTTTTGCGGCGTTTATCAGTTCAGGCGGTGCGCCCAGAGCCTCAATTTTCATGGGCAAAGGCGATAATAATACAGCCGAAAAAATAATGGGCAACTGTTTTTGTCTGCAAATTATTATTTCCGCTGTGTTGACTGCCGTACTGCTTATCTGGAACAGGGATTTTCTCCTTGCGTTCGGTGCCAGCGAAAACACCATTGATTACTCAACAAGCTATATGCAGATTTACGCTTTGGGCACAATATTTGTTCAGCTTACCTTAGGTATGAGCGCATATATTACAGCTCAGGGATTTTCCAAAGAAGGAATGGTTACCGTCTTAATCGGCGCTGTATGCAACATTATACTTGACCCTATACTTATTTTCGGATTTAATATGAACGTCAGAGGCGCCGCCCTTGCAACGGTTATATCTCAGGCAATATCCTGTATATGGGTGCTTGTTTTTCTAAGCGGTAAAAAAACCGTTTTAAAGCTGAAAAAAGAGAATTTCGTTATAAACTTCAAGCTAATCGGTCCCTGTCTTGCTTTGGGCTTTGCACCCTTTATTATGCAGGCAAGCGAGAGCGTAATCTCTGTTTGCTTTAACTCCTCCCTGCTTCTCTACGGAGGCGATTTAGCGGTAGGCGCAATGACGATTCTTACGGGTGTTATGCAGTTTGCAATGCTCCCTCTGCAAGGTTTGTCACAGGGCGCCCAGCCTATAAGCAGCTACAACTTCGGAGCCAAAAATCCCACCAGAGTAAAGTCGGTTTTTAGGTATCTTTTGATTTCAAGCTTGGTATATTCCATCACCCTGTGGGTTTTCATAATGCTTTTCCCCCGTGTTTTTGCGGGAATTTTCACAAGCGACGGTGAGCTTTTGAATTTTACCGAAAGGGCTCTTCGCATTTACTGCGGAGCTATGTGCCTTATGGGACTTCAAATTGCCTGTCAAATGACATTTATATCCATCGGAAACGCAAAGGCATCCGTAACGGTAGCCGTTATGCGTAAATTCATTTTGCTTATTCCGCTGATTTACATTATGCCTTTATTTATGGCAGATAAAGCAACGGCAGTATATCTTGCCGAGCCTGTTGCCGATATTTTTGCAGTAACATTTACGGCGGTTTTATTTGCGTTCCAATTTAAAAAGGCGCTTAAAAGTATTTCGGATAATAATGAAATAACAGTCGAGTGCCTCGACACGCAATCCGGACAGACAGATTGATTTTGCAAAATACTATGTTGCCCGAGCACAACCGTGCAATTTCCTAACCTATAATGTAAAAAATATAAAATTTTATTTAAGGAGCGATAACTATGAAACAAAAATTTTTCATCTGTGAGCATTGCGGTAACATCATTGCAATGGTAGAGGACAAGGGCGTTCCGGTAATGTGCTGCGGTCAGAAGATGACCGAGCTTGTTCCCGGCACAACAGACGCCGCAGCAGAAAAGCATATTCCCGTATATAAAACAGAGGGAAACAAGGTTTATGTTACCGTGGGAGAGGTTGAACACCCAATGACCGAAGAGCACTATATTCAGTGGGTATCACTTCAAACCAAGTTAGGCAACCAGAGAAAGGCTTTAAAGCCCGGCGACGCACCGAAAACCTGCTTTGCTTTGTGCGACGGCGACGAGATTGAGGCAGTATACGCTTACTGTAACCTCCACAGCCTTTGGAAAGCCTGATTTTTGCCTATTATTTTGCTTTTTATTTTGCTTATTATAAAATTTTTTATAAAGGGGATTTTTGAAAATGACAGAAAAAGTAGCAAAACTTATTAACCAACAAATTAACAAGGAATTGTACTCTGCATATTTGTATCTGGAATTTGCCAATTACTATGCAGAGGCGGGTCTGGACGGTTTTGAAAACTGGTACAAAATTCAGGCTCAGGAAGAAAGAGACCACGCTATGCTGTTCCTCCAGTATCTTCAGAACAACGGCATCCATGTTGAATTAGCGACTATCGAAAAGCCCGACTGCGTTCTTAAAGAGCATATTGACCCGCTGAAGGCAGGACTTGCTCACGAACAGTATGTAACAAGCCTTATTAACAACATCTATTCGGCAGCTTTTGAGGATCACGATTTCCGCACAATGCAGCTTTTGGACTGGTTTGTTAAGGAACAGGGCGAAGAGGAGAAGAATGCCTCTGATATGGTAACAAAAATGGAGCTTTTCGGCGACGATGCAAAGAGCCTCTATATGCTTAACAGCGAGCTTAAGTCAAGAGTTTACTCTGCTCCGTCACTTGTGCTTTAATACATATTAAAATCCTGTTTTACGGCTTTAAAATACTTTACCTGTATTTGACGGCATTAAGTTAATAGGTTTTAATTGAATGTCGGAAAAATCAAATAATTGCGCATAATATAATTGTGCAAAAATTTTTTTGAGGAATCAAAGCATAAGCAAAGGAGGTAACAAATGTCGGTATCAGTTATTACAAACGAAAATTTTGAAAGCGAAGTCCTTAACAGCACGAAGCCTGTGCTTTTGGACTTTTGGGCAAGCTGGTGCGGTCCGTGCCGTATGGTATCGCCCATAGTTGACGAAATCGCTCAGGAACATCCGGAAATAAAAGTGGGCAAGGTTAATGTTGATGAACAGCCTGAGCTTGCGGCGTCGTTTAATGTAATGAGTATTCCCTCTTTGTTTGTTTTCAAAGACGGCAAGGTAGTAAACCAAGCAGTAGGCGCAAGACCGAAGCAGGAAATTCTCGATATGCTTAAATAATACCTAAAGTATTAAACCGGACAACCTGCGCTTGATTTTTTAACGGATTATTAAGTACAGCATATAATAATAAAGAAAAATCCATCGATTATGAATCGATGGATTTTTTATTTGAAAATATTAAATTTGGTAATACTGAATTTTCAGATTTTCCCGACTCAGCCTACCTTCTCGTAGCCCAGACCGCTTAGAATCAATGTATCTCCGTCAAAGGAATACTCAAGATCAAGCTTTGTTTCCTCTCCGGCAAGATAGTGGATTGTAATCGTTGAATCGTTTACCTCGTATGTTCCGTTTACCTCAAGGGTACCGCCCTGGTTTACATAAACATTACCCTTATCGTCAAACTTGTAGGTCATATTGTATTCGCTTTCGTTCCACTCGCCGACTAATTCATCCTTAACCTCAAAGTTTTCGGGAACGTCAACCTTAAGCTCCGGCAAAGAAGCGCTCTTGAACTTGTAAGGCGTATTATTGCTTGTAAGTGTCATAGTTTTGCCTGTGAACACATTGCCCGAAACCTCATAAGTATATTCGCCTGCAAAGAAGTAAGATACCGAAACAGTAAGCGTACGGGCACCGTCTGTTCCGTCAGAAAGGCTGTATGTACCCGAAAGCTCCATTGTACCTACCTTAAGCTTTGCGATTTTATTTCCCTGCTCGTCAACATCGTTTGTGAAGATGTAATAAGTATTGGCGTTTGCGGCGTCCTGAGCAGACTGAATCTCGTCGCTTGTAGCGTCTGAGCCCTCAATAATCCAAGCGCCCTCAACCGAATTGTCAAAGAAAAGGTAGGCCACACCGAAGAATATAATTGCAATCAGTAAAATTGCGGCAGTAATAATTATGGGAAGATAGAAAACCTTTTTCTTCTTAGGCTGTTCCTGAGCTTCAATATTTTCGCTCTCGCCCGGATTTTCCTCACCGCTGTCTGTGTAATCTGCCGTTTTGCCGTCATCAGCGACAGAAGTCTCCGAAACCGGATTATCATTCAATTCACTGTTATTGTCCTCATAAACTTCCGAATTTGTATCGTTAGGTGATGAATTTTCTGCGTCGTTTAAATTTTCGTTAAGCGCAGAATTGTTGTTCTCTTGATTTTCCAACTAAGATACCTCCTTATTAATTTTACAATTTACAGTCTTAATAATACTATATCCGAGAAAATAAATCAACTGTTTTTCCTTATTCTTCACACAGCGAATGGGAAGAATTAGCCTGCTTCACCACAGTTAATCACCATTTTATCAATTTTAAACAAGAAAATTTAGATTTACTATAATTTACTTGGGATAATATAGATATGTTATATCTTGTAAAAACCGGTGCATTATGGTATAATATGCTTAAATTTTCGATTTAATTTATTGGTATCCGTCACTTTTTGGGGGTAATAATATGGATTATAAAGATTTATACAAAAAATGGTGTCAAAAGGCTTGTGAAGATAAAGACATTACAAGCGAACTTGAGGAAATCAAGGACAACGATAACGAAATTTACGAGAGATTTTACAAGGCTCTTGAATTCGGTACAGCCGGATTAAGAGGAATCATAGGCGCAGGTACAAACAGAATGAACATTTACGTTGTAAGGCAGGCAACTCAGGGACTTGCAAACTATGTTCTCTCAAAATACGGCAAGGGCTCTGTTGCTATTTCTCACGACAGCAGAATCAAAGCCGATGTATTTATGATTGAAGCCGCAAAGGTTCTTGCCGCTAACGGAATTAAAGTCTATATTACAAAGGAGCTTCAGCCCACTCCGGTTCTCAGCTACCTTGTAAGGTATTTTAAATGTCAGGCGGGCATTATGATTACCGCCAGCCACAACCCTGCCGCATACAACGGATACAAAGCATACGGCGAAGACGGCTGTCAGATGACCGATATTGCGGCAAACGCAGTTTACGAGGAAATCAGCAAAATTGATATTTTTGACGACGTTAAAACTATGGAGCTTGACAAAGCCCTTGAATGCGGTCTCGTTGAGTATGTGGGCGACGAAGTATATGACAGCTACATTGAGCAGGTTAAAAAACAGCAGATAAATCCCGGAATCTGCAAAGACGCCGACCTTAAGGTAGTTTACACTCCGTTAAACGGCACAGGCAACAAGCTTGTAAGAAGAATTTTAAAGGAAATCGGAGTCACCGATGTGGAAATCGTCAAGGAGCAGGAATTGCCGGACGGCAACTTCACAACCTGTCCCTACCCTAACCCGGAAATAAAAGAGGCTCTTCAAAAAGGACTTGAGCTTTGCGATAAGGTTAAGCCCGACTTGCTCCTTGCAACAGACCCGGACGCTGACCGTGTAGGCATTGCAGTAAAGGATTACGACGGAAGCTACCGCCTTATTACGGGAAATGAAGACGGAATTATGCTTACAGACTATATCCTTTCTTCAAGAAAGAAAAACGGCACTCTTCCCGAGAAGCCCGTTATGGTAAAAACCATCGTTACAAGCGTACTTCTTAACCGCATCTGCGAAAAATACGGATGTGAACTAAAAAATGTTCTGACAGGATTTAAGTATATCGGCGAGGTTATACTTAACCTTGAGAAAAAAGGTCAAGAGGACAGATTTGTGTTCGGTTTTGAAGAAAGCTACGGCTACCTTGCCGGAACATATGTAAGAGATAAAGACGCCGTTGTAGCTTCAATGCTTATCTGCGAGATGGCGGCTTACTTTAAAAAGCAGGGCAAAACCCTTGCTCAGGTAATCGACGGCATCTATGACGAATACGGCTACTATATGAACTCAACCCTCAGCTTTGAATTTGAGGGCGCCGCAGGAATGCAGAAAATGGACGGCATAATGTCTGGTTTAAGGAAAAATATGCCCAAGGAAATCTGCGGATACAAAGTTGTAAAAACAGCAGATTACAAACTCAGCGAAGAAAAAGACCTTGTAAACGGTACCGAAAGCAAAATCGACCTTCCGAAATCAAATGTTATCCAGTTCAACCTTGAGGGTGACAATGCCGTTATCGTACGCCCCAGCGGAACAGAGCCTAAGATTAAGCTTTATATCACTGCTGTTGGCAAAGATAAAGCCTCCGCAAAGGCTGTATCAGATAAACTGGCAAAAGCAATGGAAGAGGATTTAGGTCTGAAATAAACGCTTATATATGTTATTTATTGTGTTATTTTCGGATATTTCAAAGGCAGATTTTTGAGTTTTATGGGCAGGCAGTTCCTGCCCATTTGTTTTTCTCCTTAAAACAGACAAAACCGCCCTTTGTATAAGGTGATTTTCTTGACAATTATATAAAATAATGTTATTATATAGTAAATTTTTTTAGATTTTTCGGGCTAAAATCACCGTAAGCTTTTTTATATTTGCGTTTGCCTGTTTTTCTTAAAAAATTTAATTTACGCTTTGTTCGTATGCAAGCCGCAAGCGCTTATATGCGAGGCTGTTTTTGTAAGAGGCGTCCGTTTTATGCTGTTTCTTAAATTTTGCGGACTTTTGTCACTTAAACCCATACGGAAAGACTTTATACTTACAATACGGCTTCTTTTAATCGTAATTTTGTATTGTTTACGACTTTGCTTTTGCAGGGTCGTTTTTATTTTTTTAATTGCGGGGTTAAACAGGCATATTAACGGCATATGCTTTTTTAATCTCGGGATATATAAACACAAATTTATGAAAGAGGTAATTGAAATGAAAAAATCAACAAGAATTTTCGCTTTGATTTTGGCGTTAATGCTGACGGTAGCCTGCTTTGCAGGATGCTCCGGAAAATCCGGCGATTCAAACGCCGCAATCAAAATCGGCGGTATCGGACCTTTGACAGGTGCGGCTGCTATTTACGGTCAGGCTGTTCAGCACGGTGCCGAAATTGCCATTGAAGAGGTAAACGAAAAGGACGGCCCCAAATTTGAGCTCAAATTTGAAGATGACGAGAACGACGCAGAAAAATCCGTAAACGCTTACAACAAGCTTAAGGACTGGGGTATGCAGATTTCTTTGGGAAGTGTAACAACACAGCCCTGTATTGCCGTTTCCACCGAAACATTCAGCGACAGAATCTTCACATTGACTCCTTCCGCTTCTTCAACAGACGTATTGGGCGGACTTCCCGATAAGGACGGCAATGTTTCTATTCCCAGAAAAGACAATGTCTTCCAGATGTGCTTTACAGACCCTAACCAGGGCGTTGCTTCTGCACAGTATATTAAAGACCAGAACCTTGGTACAAAGATTGCCGTTATCTACAACAACTCTGACGCATATTCAACAGGTATTTATCAGAAGTTCAGCTCAGAAGCAGAAAAGCTGGGACTTGACATTGTTTCGGTAAAGACATTTACAGACGACTCTGCAAACAACTTTACTTCACAGCTTAACGAAGCTAAAGACGCAGGCGCAGACCTTCTCTTCCTGCCTATTTACTACACTCCTGCTTCTTTGATTCTTTCTCAGGCAGACAAAATGCAGTATAAGCCCAAGATTTTCTCTGTTGACGGTATGGACGGTATCCTTACTCTTGACAACTTTGATACATCATTGGCAGAAGACGTAATGCTTCTTACTCCTTTTACAGCAGACGCAACAGATGATTTGACAACAAACTTTGTTACAAAGTACAAAGAAAAATACAACGAGGTTCCTAACCAGTTTGCAGCAGACGCTTACGACTGTGTTTACGCTATTTACAACGCAGTAAAGAATCAGTCAATCACAGCAGATATGAGCACTTCCGACATATGCGAGAAGATGATTTCTGCATTTACTGATTCAAGCTTTAGGCTTGACGGCCTTACAGGTAAAGATATGACCTGGTCAACAACAGGCGAGGTTTCAAAAGGACCTAAGGGTATGGTTATTAAAAACGGCGTATATGTAGGTATGTAATTACACACGCCTGAAAAACAATGAGGCGGTTGCAGCTGCAGCCCCTCATTTTCACATTTTTGGTTAATTTAATTTGAGGTGTAAAACTTTATGACTTTAGTTTCCAATCTTATTAACGGAATAAGTCTGGGCAGTGTTTACGCTATAATCGCATTGGGCTACACAATGGTTTACGGCATTGCAAAAATGCTGAACTTTGCCCACGGTGATGTTATTATGATAGGTGCGTACACCTGCTTTTGTGCAGTAGCTTATGTAAATCTGCCGCCTATACTGGGAATACTTCTTGCGATGATTGTTTGTACCGTATTAGGCGTTATTATTGAGGGACTTGCCTATCGCCCCCTTAGAAAATCATCATCGCTGACGGTTCTGATTACCGCAATCGGCGTCAGCTATTTTCTTCAGAATGCGGCTCTGCTGATTTGGGGCAGTGCTCCCAAAACATTCAGCTCGGTTGTACCCTTTGATTCTATATCATTGTTTGACGGACAGCTTATCATCACCCCGGAGTCCATTGTAACGGTTTTGGCTTGTGTGGTAATTATGGTCGGCCTTACACTGTTTACAAAGAAAAGCAAAATGGGCAAGGCTATGAGGGCTGTTTCTGAGGACAAGGACGCCGCAGAGCTTATGGGAATAAATGTTAATACTACAATCAGTATGACCTTTGCCATAGGCAGTGCCTTGGCGGCTATTGCAGGCGTGCTTCTCTGCTCGGCTTATCCGGTGCTTATTCCCACAACAGGCGCAATGCCCGGTATCAAGGCGTTTACCGCCGCAGTATTCGGCGGAATCGGCTCTATTCCCGGCGCAATGATCGGCGGAATTTTACTGGGAATAATCGAAATATTTGCAAGGTCATACATTTCCTCCGACCTTGCGGACGCAATAGTATTTGCAGTTTTGATTATTGTTCTTCTTGTTAAGCCCACCGGTTTGCTTGGCAAAAAAATTACAGAAAAGGTGTGAGGTGGGTACTATGTCAAAATTTAAATCTCTTAAAAAGTCCACACGCACCAATATAGGCGCTTTCGGGCTTGTTATAATTATGTATCTTGTAACTATGCCCCTTCAGGCAACAGGCATTATAAGCAACTCCATTGAGGGACAGCTTGTGCCTATATGCACATACATAGTTATGGCAATCTCTCTTAACCTTACCGTTGGATTTTTAGGCGAGCTGAGTCTCGGCCACGCAGGATTTATGAGCGTAGGCGCTTTTTCCGGCGTTATAGCCGCTGTCAGCTTTCAGGATTCAATCCAGTCACAGCCGCTTTTGCTTCTTGTTTCCATTATTATAGGCGGACTTCTTGCAGGCGTTGCGGGACTTATTATCGGAATCCCTGTTCTCAGACTCAGAGGCGACTACCTTGCCATTGTCACCCTTGCATTCGGTGAAATAATCAAAAATATAATCAACTGTCTGTATATCGGCGTCGATGTCAACGGTCTGCACTTCAGTATGCAGGGTGTTGACGGACTGGGAATGGAAAACGGAAAGATAATTGTCAACGGTCCTCAGGGTGCCGTTGGAATCCCGAAAATGGCTACCCTTACAGCAGGATTTCTGCTGATAATCTTTACGCTCTTCGTAGCTCTTAACCTGATAAACAGCAAAAACGGCCGTGCCGTTACCGCTATCAGGGATAACCGAATTGCCGCAGAATCCGTAGGTATAGGTGTCACAAAGTATAAGCTTACTACATTTATTGTTTCTGCGGTTTTGGCCGGTATGGCAGGTGCTTTGTACGCTATGAACTTCTCAACCGTTGCGGCAAAGAAGTTTGATTTCAACACCTCTATTCTCATTCTCGTGTTCGTTGTATTGGGCGGAATGGGCAATATCATAGGCTCAATTATTGCCACAACAGTACTGTATATGCTTCCGGAGCTGTTGAGAGAATTCTCCGATTACAGAATGCTTTTGTACGCTATTGTACTGATTGTAGTAATGATTGCCACCAACAGCGAAAAGGCAATTCAACTGCGTGAATCAATTACAAATAAAATATTTAAAAAGCGAAAAACTAAGGGCAAGGAGGTAACAGACAATGAGTAAAATGGTACCCCTTCCAAGTAAATCCATTGTTCCCGAAAGGGACGTTGACAAGCCGCCTATTCTTGAAACAAACCACCTGGGAATCGACTTCGGCGGACTTACAGCCGTTGACGATTTAACTCTTGCAGTTGGCAGAACGGAAATTGCCGGTCTTATCGGACCTAACGGTGCAGGAAAAACCACCGTGTTCAACCTGCTTACAAATGTTTATCAGCCAACAAGAGGCGACATAATGCTGGACGGCGTTTCCACAGCCAAAAAAACTACCGCACAGGTAAACAGAATGGGCATAGCCAGAACTTTCCAGAATATTCGCCTTTTTAACGATATGACCGTACTTGACAATGTTAAGGTAGGCTTGCATAATTCTATAAAAGAAAATCTTGCCTGCTCTATCACCCACCTTTTCGGATACAGAAAAAATGAGCGCAAGGCAGACAAAGAGGCTATGGAATTTTTGGACTTTTTCAATATGGCTGACCTCGCCAACGCTCAGGCAGGTTCCCTCCCCTACGGCGCACAAAGGCGTTTAGAGATTGCAAGAGCCCTTGCAACTCACCCGGGCATTATTCTTCTTGACGAGCCTGCCGCAGGTATGAACCCCTCCGAAACAGCTGAGCTTATGGAAAATATCAGAAGAATCAGGGATAATTTCAGCATTGCGGTTATGCTGATTGAGCACGATATGAATCTTGTAATGAATATATGCGAGGGCATTTGCGTGCTTGACCACGGCAAGGTTATAGCAAAGGGAACTCCCGATGAAATCAAAAGCAATCCCAAGGTTATTGAGGCTTACCTGGGCAAAAAGAAGGAGGCAAACCCTGATGCTGAAAATTGATAATATAAATGTTTACTACGGACAGATTCACGCATTAAAGGATGTTTCTCTTGAAGTTAAGCAGGACGAAATCGTTGCGCTTATCGGCGCTAACGGCGCAGGAAAAACCACTACCCTGCGCACTGTTTCCGGACTTCTTCGCTCAAAAACAGGAAGCATAACCCTTATGGGTGAGGATATATCAAAAACAAGACCTGACAAGCTGGTATCAAAGGGTCTTGCCCATGTTCCCGAAGGCAGACATGTGTTTCTGCAAATGACCGTTCAGGAAAACCTGGAAATGGGCGCTTACACTAACAAAGCCTATTTAAGAGAGGGCATTGAGGATGTATTCAGCCGTTTCCCACGCTTAAAGCACAGGAAAAACCAAATCGCAGGCACTCTTTCCGGCGGTGAACAGCAGATGCTTGCCATGGGCAGGGCGCTGATGAGCAAGCCTAAGCTTCTTATGCTTGACGAGCCGTCAATGGGTCTTGCACCGATTCTTGTTCAGCAGATATTCGATATAATAGCCGAGCTTCACAAGGCAGGCACTACCATTCTTTTGGTAGAGCAGAACGCAGAAATGGCACTTCAGATTGCCGACAGAGCATATGTCCTTGAGTCCGGAAGAATTAAGCTTTCAGGCACAGGAAAAGAGCTTGCAAGCAGTGACGAGATTAAAAAGGCATACCTTGGCGGCTAAACTATTGAGCTTTTGAATTTTATCTGTTGAATTTTAAGCTATTAAGTTTTAATTATTTTAAATCCTTAAATTAAATTTTACACCTGCAAATTACAACCCCTCGGTTTAAACCGAGGGGTTTTGCCTTTATTATCAAAATTTTGTGAGTTTGCTCCTATTCTCCTCTGTTTGTTCTATCTGCCAATTTAAAATTTACCGTTGACTTTTGTGAACATTTGTTCTATAATAACGCTATAAAACAAATGTTCGAGATGATTTTATGAATACGCCTACAAAAAAGACAACCGAAAATGTTTTTAACGCACCGTTGACTGACAATAACAAACATTCACAGGTACAACATTCAGAGCCAAAAGACAGAGTGATACTTCACAGCGACTGCAACTGCTTTTACGCCAGCGTAGAGTGCCTGTATAATCCCGAAATAAGGCAAAAGCCTGTTGCCGTAAGCGGTAATCCCGAAAACAGACACGGGATAATTCTTACAAAGAATGAAATCGCAAAAAAATTCGGAGTAAAAACAGGCGAGCCTATCTGGCAGGCTAAGCAAAAATGCCCGGAGCTTGTCACGGTTCCGCCCAGATTTGAGCTTTACAAAAAATTCTCACAGCTCACCCGACAAATTTACGGGGAATACTCCGACAGAATTCAGGGCTTTGGGCTTGACGAAGCCTGGATTGACGTTACCGGCAGTACAAAATATATAGGAAGCGGTACGCTGATTGCAAAGGAAATAAACCGCCGTATTAAAAACGAGCTCGGCATAACCGTCAGCGTGGGAGTCAGCTTTAACAAAATATTCGCCAAATTCGGCAGTGATTACAAAAAGCCCGACGCCATAACGGTTATAAACAGGGAAAATTACAGAGATATTGTGTGGAACAGCCCTGCCGAGGACCTGCTGTATGTGGGCAAAGCCACAAAGAAAAAGATGAACACCCTTGGAATACGCACTATCGGAGAAATTGCCAACACGCCTATTGAATATTTAAGAAACAACTTCGGCAAATGGGGCGATGTGCTGTGGGCTTTTGCAAACGGTCTTGACTGCTCCCCCGTTACAAAGGAAAGCGAGGCAGACTCAGTTAAATCTATCGGAAATTCCACCACAACTCCCAGAGATTTGGAAAATTTTGAAGATGTAAAGTCGGTAATGACCGTGCTGTGTCAATGCGTTGCAAGGCGTCTGAGAGCCCAGGGATTCAAGGCAAAAGTATTGCAAATTTCCGTAAGGGATAAGTTTCTCTCCTCATTTACCCGTCAAACCACTATGGACTCACCTACAAATATCACCGAGCATATCACAAAAACAGCCCTGAAGCTGTTTTACAACAGCTATACAAGCTTTACGCCCATAAGGAGCATCGGCGTTTCTCTCACGGATTTTTCTCCCGAAAACACCCCCTCTCAAATCAGTCTTTTTTGCGATGAACGGAAAAATCGACGGCTTGAAAGCCTTGACAGTACGGTTGACAGGCTTAAAGAACGCTTTGGAAATTACAGCCTTGTAACGGCTAATCTTTTGAAAGACCCTGCTCTCTCACGGTTTAATCCTTACGAAGAGCACACGGTTCATCCCGTAGGATATTTTTAAAACGGAGGTAAAGTATGAAACAATATGTCAGCGTAGAAGCAAGGTTTGACGAAGACGGCAACCTCTTGCCTCTCAGAATCTGCTGGGAGGACGGCAGGTGCTTTGAAATAGACAAAATTACCGACGTCAGATTTGCCCCCTCCCTAAAATCGGGCGGAGTCGGACTTCGATATACCTGTCGAATCGGCAGCAACCAACGCTATCTTTACTTTGACGAAAATCGTTGGTTTATAGAGAGCATATAGGGTCGAGTACCTCGACACGCAATCCGGGCAGACAGCCTCTGCTGAAAATATCCTTTTATGCCCGAGCGCAACCGTGCAATCTCCTATAATGCAAAGTCGAGTACCTCGACACGCAATCCGGGCAGACAGCCTCTGCTGAAAATATCCTTTTATGCCCGAGCGCAACCGTGCAATCTCCTATAATGCAAATATTCGAGTACCTCGACACGCAATTCGTGCAGACAGCCTCTGCTGAAAATATCCTTTTATGCCCGAGCGCAGTCGAGCAATTTACTGAAATGCAAAAAAGGGCTGTCATAAAAAACAGCCCTGTGAAAATCTGAAATTTTTTCAGAGAAAATCAGGAATTTCTGATGTCGGTTCTCTTGATTTTTCCGCTGATGGTTTTCGGCATTTCATCAATAAACTCAAGATAGTGAATCCACTTGTAGGAGGAAACCTTTTTATTGACAAAAGCCTTGATTTCCTTTGCCAATTCTTTTGTAGGCTCCACGCTATCAACGGTCTTTACGATTGCCTTAATTGCCTGTCCACGGTAGTCGTCGGGAACGCCAACAACAGCACATTCAAGCACAGCGGGATGCTCCATAAGGACATTCTCAATCTCAAAAGGACCTACACGGAAACCGCTTGTCTTAATCAGGTCGTCAACTCTGCCCACATACCAGTAATAGCCGTCATCATCTACATAAGCCGTGTCGCCTGTGTGGTAAACGCCGTTTCTCCAAACCTTTTTGTAAAGCTCGTCATCTCCGCAGTACCCCATAAATATTCCGTACTGCTTGCTGTTTTTGTCGGGTACAACTACTATCTCGCCGACCTCTCCTGCGGGAAGCTCGTTGCCCTGTTCATCAACAATCATAGTGTTATAAAGGGGAGTAGGCTTACCCATTGAGCCGGGCTTTGACACCGTTCCTGCAAGGTTTGCAAGCATCAACACAGATTCGGTCTGACCAAAGCCCTCCATAATATGGAGCCCCGTCTGCTCAAACACCCTGTCGAAAACCTCCGGATTAAGCGCCTCGCCTGCTGTGGTAATGTGTTTAAGACTGCTTAAATCGTATTTGCTCATATCCTTTTTGATAAAATACCTGTAAACCGTAGGCGGTGCGCAAAAAGAGGTAACCTTGTATCGCTCGATTATTCTTAAGAGCTTACCGGGAGAAAATTTATCAAAATCATAAACCATAACAGCGCATCCGCAGAGCCACTGACCGTAGATTTTGCCCCAAGACGCCTTGCCCCAGCCTGTTTCTGCAACGGTAAGGTGAAGTCCCTTTTCCTGAACATTCTGCCAATATTTTGCGGTGATAATATGCGCCAAGGTATAGGTGTGGTTGTGAATGACTGCCTTCGGATACCCTGTTGTACCCGATGTAAAGTAAATCAGCATTTCCTCTTCTGCTTTTGTGTCAACACGCTCCAGCTTGTCGCTTGCCTTTTCCATTTCTGAGGTAAAGTTGATTGTTCCCTCAACATCTCTTCTTGCAACAAAAACCTTTTTAAGGTTGGGATTTCTCCGTGAAACCTCAACCAAATCCTCGGCATTGTGTCCGTCCGGCGTTGATACGGCAAACTTAATATCAGCTGTCTTAACCCTGTAAAGTATATCGTCAACAGTCAGCATATTTGTCGCAGGAATTATAACTGCGCCCAGCTTGTGCAAAGCCGGAGCAACATACCAGTACTCATAATTCCTTTTTAGAATTACAAGAACCCTGTCGCCCTTTTTAACGCCGTTGTTTCTCAGCACATTTGCCGCCATATTGCTAAGACGGCTTATGTCTGCAAATGTAAAGGTTTTTTCCTCGTGGTCGGGGTTTGTCCACTGCAATGCAATGTCATCGGGAGCAAGCCGTGCCATTTTGTCCACAACATCGTAACCGAAATTATAATCTTCGGGGAAATCCAATTTAAAATCCTTTAAAACGCCGTTTTCATCTGTTACTGCCTTACAAAAATTCTTATATAACTGCATAATTATCTCCTGTCGGTTTAAAATTCAGCACCTATATTATGAACAAATTTTCCGAATATTGCAATACACTCCATAATGCAAATTATTTACTATACGGGTTAGCTTATGCACAATCTGCATAATTAAATTCCGTATTTTATATTGGTATATTTTTGAAAAAACAACAGTCACATATTTTGGGGAAAATAACAGTCTTTGTATTGAATCGGAAATCGGGCTGTGATATAATTCATATACTCAATGAAGTTTAATCCAGGGGATAAAAATGAACGACGATTACAGCGAAAACGACCACAACGAAAACACGGATAATTATATGGACTATCTTGATAATTTTGCAGATAAGCCTTATAGACCCAAGGAACGCCCAAACAAAAAAAGCAACGATAGCCGCAACAGAAATAAACGCAAAAGAAATTCGGAAAAAGGATATTCCGAAAGCAAAAAACAACCCAATCACCGTGGAATTTATTTGGAATTTAACTACGGTGAAAACATCGGCGGCAAAAAAACCGACAACACCAAAAGGCGCAGACAACGCCGGATAAAGCGCATTAAGCGCAGGATTATTCGTGCTTTGAGACGCCCTGCAACAGCCGCCGTTATAGTATCAGTTGCTTTGATTATCGTAATTGCCTCCGTAACCTCTGTCTGCATAAGCAACAGCGCCCGCAATACAGCCGCAGAAACAAACGCCGCAGAATCAAAGCCCGTTACATCATACCGTATAAACGGCGTACCTGTTATCACCCAGACGGAGCTGAAAGCCGGATGTGAAACTTACGCCTGTGTAATGCTTCTTCAATATTTAGGTTTTGACATTGATGAATTTGAATTTGCAGAAAATTATCTGATTACAATGCCTGTAAGCTACGACGAGGAAGGAAGAATGTACGGTCCTGATATGAATTCAGCCTACGCCGGCGACATATACACGGGCTACGGTGTAAACGCCCCGGGAATGGCTAAATTTATGAATACTTTTTTCAAAGACAAAGGCTCAAAGCTGACGGCAACGCCTCTTAAAGGCCGTACCCTGGAGAGTCTGTGCAATGAATATGTAGTCAACAACATACCCGTTATGGTATGGGCAACAACAGATATGGCTGAGCCTTTTGTAAAGGCAAGCTGGATTGTAAACTATGTTGACGACGATACCGACACAAAGCTTGGAGATATTATGGAATGGCAGTTTCACGAGCATTGTATGGTGCTGATTGGCTTTGACGAAGAAAACTATTATTTCTGCGACTCGGTTGCAGGCACCGTATCTTTTTTCGGTAAAGAAATAACCGAAAAAAGATACTCACAGCTGGGTATGCAGGCAATAGTCGCAAAATAACAATTCCGCCCGGCAGACGCAAAAGCAAAATCGAAAATGAGTACGCATACAATAGATGTAAAATAACAAGGCAAGTGTATATACTTTATTTAACGGTTATTCAAAAAGTACATAAATCTGACATTACAGAAGTAAAAAACTACCGCAGTTCAGCTACGAACTGCGGTAATTTTCAGGGGTTTATTATCTTCTTACTATCATTAAGGTATTAAAAACTTGTTATTATGTGTGCAAGGAACTGCTGTAATACAGCAACATCGGATACGGTTATACTGCCGTCACCGTCAACATCGCTTGCTTTTTTCTGCGTACTGTCAAAATCAACAGTATGAGCCAGGTATCTTTGAATCTCGGTAACATCAAGCACGCTTATTTGTCCGTCGGAATTAGCGTCGCCCATAATAAAATCTGATGTAGCGTCAAAGGTATATTCAACGTAATAAGCATATTGCTTTCCGCCTTTATATTCCGCAATAAATTTTGCGTCCTTGCCGTTTACCTTTGCAGTAACTGCTGATGTATCGCCCCATTCATACTCGGCTGTTACGGGGATTTTCACCGTGTACTGAGTACCGCTTTGGAATGTTGTATCGGCAGGAGTCCACTGGGGAGTACCTGCAACCGCATAGCCCGAGGTGCATTTTGCCGTTGATGCCGGAGTTCCGCCTGCGACAGGAGGAGTTACCGAAAGCTCAATGTTCTGAGTTTTGTATTCATCGGGAGCAGTTATGTTGATTTCAAACTGCAAGTACTGTCTGCCGTCTGTCATATGGAACGCATCGACACTGTTAATTCCGTTGATACTGCCTGATGTCACATAAAGCTCATAGCCTTCCTTTGGAGCAAGTCCGATGAGAAGTGCAATAGTATCTCCGCTATTAAATTCAAAATCATCAGAGAGAACCTTGTTGAAAAGCTGCCATCTTACCTCTGTAATCGTGTAAGGAGCGTTTGTATCGGTTTTTACAGTTTTATAATCTCCGACTGTCTTGTGATTCCAGATTTGGTCGAAATTATCAAAATACATATCCCTACAGTATTTTACTACCTTATCTACGGACAAGGTAACTATATCCGACATAACAGTTCCGCCGTAGCCTTTTACTTCACAGTAAACACGCTTGCCTGTCATCCAGTCGGAAACTTCCCTGAGCATAAGCATTTTGCCGCCTGAATACACATTTGGAGTTGTATAGCCGTTGTTTGAAAGGTAATTCCACGAAAGCTCTTTTCCGTTTTCGTCAATAATGTGCCATATGTACTCGTTTGCATTGTCAGCGTCTATTTTAAGAACGATTGCGTCACCCATATTAAGGGAATGTCCGCCCGACGGCTGTGTTGTGATTCTCGGTCTTTTTGCAAATATATCAATAGAGCCTCCGAGCGAATAATCGGTGATGTTATGGTCAATAACTAAACCGGTATCATCATCTGTCACATAGCAGCCTTTGGGAATAATTTTTGAAAAATCAGTTTTTTTGCTGCATTCAATTCCTTTATTACCATAATATCCTCCTCCGGAAATTATAGTATTAGTGCTATAATCACCGCCCAAGTAAACTGCCGCCAAATTGCCGTCTTCGGTTTGATTATACAATTTGAAATATCCGTTTGAAATATTAAGTGAATGAAGTCCTCTTGCATCTAATGCATTTAATGAACCGTAGAAATAACCGCCGTTTATTGTTAAATCCGCATCATATGCATACAAAGCGTATTGCTGATATAATTTTCTGTCTGTATCTTTATATTCAAAGTTGCCGCCGTTTATTGTTACAACGGTATCTCTGCTCATATAAACTGCGGTGTTGAGTGCGCCGAAATTACCATAGTTAATTTCGACAGTAGTTTTTTCTTTGTCCGGGGCTGTAATTTTCACGGCTGAGCTTTTGTAATAGGTTGATTTAAAATATCCGCCGTTAATAACCGCTGTACCTCCGTCAATTTCAACAGCAGAGGTTTCATTATAGGAGTAATATACACCGCTGTCAATGCGGAGGTTTCCGCTTGATTTTACAATCGGAAAAGCATAAGTAAAAGTGCCTATGTCATCTGAACCCGGTGACAGAGAATGAACATTAGTCAATGTAAGACTTCCTGAGTTTCCGACATAAAACACCGCTTCACCGTTGCCGGTATCAAAAGAAAAATTGTATTTGAAGTTAACAGTACTATCTATACCGTTTCCGTCCTTCTGCCATAGCCTGAGCTTTCCCTGCTTAATTTCAAAAAGCCTTTTGTCGTACAATGTTTTTCTTTCCAGAAGACAGTTGTTTAAGTCTATTGTAATGTCAGCGTCAGGGTCATCCAAACAAAGGGTGTAATCATACTTGAAGTCCTCCTGTTTAAAGGTTTTACCGGGAAAATCAAGTTTAATCCACTGCTTGCCGCCCTTTGCAAGAGCATTTCTCAATTCGTCATAAGTGGTTACGACTGTTTGTTCCCCTGTTTTCGGAACTGTTATTCTCTCCAGCACATACGAGCAACTGGAGCATTCTTTTACATATTCTCCTTCTTTACTTGCAGTAGCCTGATTAATACAAGTCCAGCTTTCAGTTCTTGTGCAATATTTGCGGTGCTCGCCTTCAGAGTCAAATATTTTTTCACCGCATACAGTACATTCACGCCAATGACCGTTGTCGTCATAACTATATGAACCTTGTATATGAATATGGTCTTCAGGACAACACATCATACTGCTTGTCGAACATACCATAATAGTATCATTATCGGTCAGGTCTTCCGGTAAAGCTATACCTACTGTCTCTGCCTGTGTTCTTGCGTATTTTACGGGCAGAAACATACCCTGAGTTACTCCCCGCACAGTGTTGTTTTCATCATAGAAGACTACATCACATTCGACTCCGGAAATAACGATTTTGTCCTTGAGAACAAACATAAGTGACAAGCTGTAGCTTACGGTGTCGGTGAAGGTATCTAATTCATAGTAGCAGTCGCCCGAACTGCCTAAAACTAAAGAAAAAAAATCTTTAAACTTTTCGTCGGGTCCCATAGCCACCGTATCGTCATTACCTATCCAAGCCCAGCCGTAGAGATTATATTGACTGACGCTTTCTTTTTTAATATCAGCTTGCGGTACAGCACCGGGGCGAGGGTAAACTACATTGCGGATAGTTATATCGTATTCAGCTGCACTTACCGAAAGCATTGAAAGCGGCAAAGCCGAAATGCAGATAAGCAAGCTAAGGCATATACTTATTACTTTTTTTGATATTTTAGTTTTCATAAAATCCCTCCGTATTATCATTAGGACTCGGCAATATTACTTAAGGAACCACTGATTAAATCCTTTACTGTTCATTTTGACATCATCGCAGGCAGAACACCTCTCTGCCTGCGATGTGTAATAACAGATAGGATTACTTGTAAACAGCAGACTTTGCAAGCTCCTGAACAAGGGGATCGTCGATTGGCAATTTATCAAAATCGTTTTGAGTTGTTTTGATTTCAACATAAATATTCTTGCCGTCTGCTCTCTTGTAATAGGATACGAGGCAGGTTTCTGCGCCGTATTCGTGTGACATTTTAACCTCCTTGTAGGTAATGTCACCGTAGGTTACTTCTTCGCCGATTTCGGACTTGCCCTCTTTGTAGGTATCGAGATTTCTTACTCTTATACACTCGTTTACAGCATCGTCAAGGGAGCTTATCATTCTTGTTGTACTTACTTCAAGTCTGCCCTCTGTTGTGCCTTTTTTACCGAAATCAATCTTAATTGAGCCAAGGGCGCCTTCATCGTGGTAATAGGAGTTAATTTTGTACTGCAAGCCCTCGGGAATTGTTACTGTGCAGAAATCGCTGTCGAGGGTTTTCTCTCCCTCACCGCTGTCGCCCTCCTTCAGTTCTGCGGACTCTGCACTACTGCTTGCGGCAGTTGTTTCTTCCGAATTAACCTCAGAACTCTCAGCCGAAGACTGAGGAGCTGTTGTTTCTGTGTCTGTACTTCCGCCGCAGGATGCAAGGGAAACACAAAGCATTGCGGCCATAATAAATGCAACTAATTTTTTCATAATACTTCCTCCGTATTTCTTTTTAATCTGTTTAGTCTTTTTAACCTGTTTAATATATTTTTATTTACTTAACGCTGTCAAATCAACAGTCAATGAATCCTTTTGTGTCCCAAGCAGATCGGAAAAATTAACTTTTACCGGGGTTGTTAAATCATTGAGCTTGTATGTGAGTTTAACCTCAAGGCTCTCGCCGGGAGCTACATCTTCTCTTATGTTCTCATCAAGTGTATCGTAGGAATCCTCACTTGCAAAAACAGGAGTGTACTCAAGCTCTGCATCACCCTGATTAACGGTGTAAAACATTGACCATTCAAAGCTTTCCTCTTCCTTGCTGTTGTTTGTATAGTACAAAGTAACAACAATAGTGTCGTCGCCGTCGTAATCCTTAACTATCTCACTGCTCTTATAAACAGCCTGATAATCTCCGATTTTAACAAGATTCGGGTCGTCCTTGCCTCCGCAGGAAGCAAAGGAGATGCAAAGAACAGCGACCATAATAATTGCAACAAATTTTTTCATAAAGGTACCTCTCAATTTCTTTTATTGTATTTTTTAATGTGTTTTTATTGTGTATTTTAAGCCCAAGGATTACTGCTTTCGGGCTTGCGTACATCAAGAAGTATGCTGGAATATTCCCAAAGATACCACTTGCCGTCTTTAGCTTTGCGAAGCTGTATGGGGCGTGGAGTATCCGCACCGCCCGACGCTATAAACAGCTTTGCGATTCCGTCTGCGTCGTATGAATGTGGGTTTTCGCTGACGGTGACCGTGTAGGGCGAAGAAGGCTGATAATCATTGTCGGGATTGGCGCCCATAAAATATGAACGGGGAACATAATTCTTTTCTCTGAATCGGTCGGCAATAAACTGCCTGTCGGCGCCGTTCATAGGACGGGGTCCACGGAGAAAATCAATCATTCCAAAGCACAACTCACTGTCCTTTGGATAAAAGCAAAACGCCAGCACCGCCATAGCCGCAGTCTGAAACGGAGTTGCCATTGACGCCTGTGGCAGATTTACAAACTGCCCATAGCTTTCGGGCAAGCTCTCAAAAACTATCTTCTCTTTTTTATTGCTTACGGCGTCACGAACGCCCTGTTTAACGGTATTGCCCAGCTGATTGACAGCCTTGCTTGCGAACATATCAAATAAGCCCATAGATTTTCCACCTTATCCTTATTTATTGCTTTTGTGTTCCGCATCCGCTGCAAAAGTTAGATGTATTCTGTGTTCCGCAGTTGGGACAAACCCACACTCCGCCTTGTGCAGGCTGATTCATGGTATTCTGCTGAACATAACCCTGCTGAACCGGCTGCTGAAAATTCTGCTGACCATAACCGTTTGTCTGCATGGGCTGACCGTAATTCTGCTGTTGATTCATCTGCTGACCGTAGCCCTGCTGAACAGGCTGCTGAAAGTTTTGCTGACCGTAGCCGTTTGCCTGCATTGGCTGACCGTAATTCTGCTGTTGATTCATTTGCTGACCGTAGCCCTGCTGAATCGGCTGCTGAAAACTCTGCTGACTGTAGCCGTTTGCCTGCATTGGCTGACCGTAATTCTGCTGTTGGTTCATCTGCTGACCGCCCTGCTTAATCTGCTGGCAAAGAAGCATAACCTGAACGCCTGTTTCGTAAGCCTGCATAAGCTCCATATTGTCCCCTGAGCTTACATCAGCAACAGTAAATGAAATAGGATTTGTAATGTATGTATCGGTTACCCTGAAGCAGGCTTTGATACCGCTGACCTCACGAAGACTTGAGCTTGAAGAACCTGAACCCGAATTGCGGACAAAGGGCTGTGCCGAAAGGGGAACATTTACCATACTGTTCTGCATATTGTTAATTCCGACCATCATTCCGTTATATGCTCTGCCGGACATAGTGTTATTCATTCTGCCGAAGCTGTCGGAGTTATCAAGCTGTCTGTTATCAAAGGTATCTCTGTTGTCGGGAATACCGTCGTGGTCGGAATCGCTGAGGGTTCTGAATTCCTGCTCAAGCCAGAAATCCTGTAGCTGTGAAAAATCAAAAATCTGCGGATTTCCGCTTTTATAATCCCTGTTGTTTATCGCAAAGATAAACCAACGGTTGTTAAAATCAACTTGAATTGAGCTGTTACTGCCGCCTGCCGTTGCAGAGCAGTTAAACTGTTGATATTTTTGCTTGTTCTGCTCTCTTAATTCAAGATGTCTTTTTACATCATCAACCGTACGCTGTTTCCATCCGCTTGTAAACGAGCCTAATTTGTGCTTGCAGTCCGAGCAAAGATAGCCGTCTGACAGCTTTTGCTGTGTAAGCATATTAACCTTATCTCCGCAAATATCGCAGAATTTCTTTTCAAAAAGCCCCATAATGATTTCTCCTTATTATTTTAATTATCATACTTACTGACAGTTCTGTTTGTTTAGTTAAAGAGGAAAGGTTTGCGGTCGGGCGAAGTATGTATTATTTCGCCCGACCATTGCTGTTGATTATTTGATTCTAATCAAAAATCAGCCAAGCTTTTTGTTCTGGAAAGCACCAATAAGGTAAAGAACCGGAATTACAAGACCCGTAACCAGTGAAAACCAGTTAAAGCTGTCAGGATATCCGATAAACGATAATACGCTGGATACAACGCACATAGCCGCTACCGCAATACCCCAGCCGATGCAGGTGTTTGCCTTTTCGGGCTTGTTCCAGTTCACAACGCCGATGATTCCTGCTACGAACTCTGCAACTGAGCCAACAAGAGCAATAATGCCCGACGCCCAAAGCATTCCCGTAGATGCTCCAAGAGCTGCAAGAACACCGATTCCGGCAATCGCAATAAGTGAAAATACCAAACCGATTGAACCGAAAATGATCATCAGGATACCGGTTACCTTTAAAAATTTAGAACCCATCTCGTGACCTCCTTATTTATTTAGAAAGCACATAGTGCTTATCTAGCAATATAAAATCAGCCTAAAATCTTTTGTATAATATCGGCTGTCGCTTTCACGCATTTTTGTCTTTCTATCGGCATATTAAGTACGCCCTTGACGCCCTTTCTCAAGGCGCTGTTTCTGTCAACACGAACCTGAAAACCGCCTGCTCCGACAGAAGTCTGATTTTGCTTTACTATAGGTTTAACGGTTACCTCTTTTCCTTTAACCGTAACACGTATTGACAATTCAAGGTCTTTGTCCGTGTCAAACTGAATGGATTTGCCCATTATGCCCTTTTTTAGTTTAAAAGGCATTTTAAACTCAGACGCTCTCGAATTCATTTTTTCGTAAATTTCCTCAAGCTCCATCTCTCTGTTAAGCTGAAACTTAACAGGATTATCCGCACTCATCATTTCTTTAAAACCTGCCATAATAAAACTCCTTAAAATTTATATATTTTCGTCTTTAACGCTTTTGTCTTTATATTTTTCTGCAAGCTGTAAAAAGCAATCGTAAACATCATAGTAACAATCGCCCGAAGTCTGAAGTTCAAACATATCTTCTCCGTATTTGACGGTGAAAAATGTTTCGGTTTTATCTGCAACAAAAAACTCATCTTCAAAAATACTTTTTTTCCTTAAGTTACTGCAAAAGCTGTATTTATTGTCTAATTCAACAAACCGATTAAAATCTTCTTCTGTTATTTCGGCTCCTTCAATGTTCAGTTCCTCGTATTCTTCATCTTTGGTTAAAATACAGTTAGCGTCAAGGAAAAATTTGTTATCTGTTTTCCGAACCCAAAAGTAGTAACAATATGTACGATCCATATGACTTTGAGCTATTGACACGCTTGTAAGGCTGTCCTTCGGACTTGAATTAACATTTGAGCCTTGCGTACCCTCAGGGTTTTTTGAACATCCGAAAGCAAAAATTGATAGTAAAATACTCATAATCAACAAACACTTTTTAATAATTTTCATTTTATTAACCATAGGCAACGGTAAAACACCTTAACATATGTATGGGCGGACAAACGCTATAATAATATTTATTTATGACTTAATATGTATATGATAAATATAGATTGGCACGTTACATCTTTGTATTTCGACCGGCTATCTCAGAGACAGCCGGTCTTTTATTCTGTTTTACTTCAGCTATCTGAAAATGTATATTTCAACTAAACTCATCTCTAAAACTCATTTATCAAGTGTGCAAGATACAACTGAATCTGTGTTACATCATAAATGGTTACATTACCGTCACGGTTAGCATCAGCCAGCTTGAGTTGATAGTCATCAAGAGTCACCAATTTTGCCGCTGACATCTGAACCTCAGTAGAGTCAGATACGCTTATATTTCCATCCATATTTACATCACCCAAAAGACAGATTTCTGCGTTCTGAATCAGGTTTTCACCGCCGACGCTAATAGTATATTCTCGTGTTGCGTGTTTTTTCTTTATCACTTTCATTGTATAAGTACCCTGCGCAACATCGCCGATAGAGTAGTTTGCGCTGTTTCCGCTTACAACAGCTTCATAAGCCGCTTCGCTCTGCCCCTGTTCAATAAGCTGAATAATAACATCATCGGTATCGCTGCCGCAGCTTGTAACCGTACCCGAAACGGTGACTCCGGTGCTATCACCCGGAATTTTGAAATCTTGATAGAAGTACAGTCGGGTAACCGTGTTGTTGCTGACAACGCAGGTATCCACGCCTCCTGCTACGCCGAGATTAGCTACCGAACCGTTTGTGAAGATATAGCCGTCTGCGGCGTCAATCTCCATACAGAGGCGGTATGTCTTACCCGGCTCAAAGCGCTCCTTGGACATATCCATCTTGGTGTATGTACCCCAGGTATAATACCACTCATAGGTCAGGCTGTCCGCATCCACGCCATCGGTTATAACTAATGTAGGCGCAGAGGGCAGTTCGCCTGCCTCGGGCTTGGTCAGATCCACACGCACATTTTCTACCGATTTGGCAACAGTAACCTTAAAGGTCGTGCTCTTGCCGCCGTAAGAAGCCTTGAATACCGTAGATGTGCCGCCCACGGCGTCATCTGCCACCTTCACGGTGCCTGTGCTGTCAACGGTAATCTTCGAGCTGCCGGAATAATATTCCCACTTTACAGTATCGCTGACGCACGCATTCGCAGGATTCATCGTCAGGCTGAACTTGTACGACATACCGGGAGCAAGGCTGACCGCCTCAGGCTCTACGGAAATGCTCTCAACAGGGATTTCCTCGTCAATGACATTGATTTTTATAAACGACGGTATCGAGGTCTGTTGTCCGTCAATGTATACGCCGCAAGAGTAGTTACCGACCGGCGTACCCGGGTTTGCAGTTATCCTGGCGGTTTTGGTTTTCGCATAGATTGTAACGACAATGTCATTGGGCATATTGCTGTATACAATACTCTGTACGCCTTCAATGATTGAGGGGTTCGGGTAGGTGGAAATATCCACGGTTACACTCTCCCCTGCGTGGAGGTTGACCTCGGGGAATACCATCTGCTTCACCTTATAGTTGCCGTTTTTGTCGGTCACATTCACCGTCATAGTGCCTCTTGCCACGGAATTGTAGCCGACCGTTTTTTCCACGCCGACGGTAATGTCGTTGTTCTTCTCCGTTGCCTTGAGATACAGCTCCGTTTTTGATCCGTGAATCGAGCGGTAATATCGAGTTGTGCAAGCTTCGTCAATATAGAGCTCGGCGCCTTTGCCGTTGACATACCATTCCCCGCCGGTCCAGTTGTCCGCATTAGATGGAATAGGAGTCGCAGTAATCAGCTTGACATCTCCGACCTTCATATCAAGACTGCTGTAACCCAGACTGATACCCTTGATAACAGAGGTCTCTCCCGTATAAATGCTTTGGGTTTCGGTATAGCAGCCTGCAACGGTATCGTTGGTTTCAGCAATGCGTGTGTGTACAAAAACATATTGGTTAGGCTCACAATCCATTTTCATTGCAAGAATGGTGCTGCTTTGCTCGCTGTTGCTGCTATTGGGTCTTATGGCATTGTTCCATTGTTCCGAATCACTTGCGGGCGCAGTGGAGCTGTAGGAAATCAAATATTCCTGATACCGCTTTGCGCCTACAACTATAATATAGGAGTTATCGCTTGACATAAGCAACTTAAAGGTTGTTGGTTTTTTAAAGTTTACCTGCTTTTTATCCACCTGAACCGCATTGCTTGCGATATATTCCAAGCCTTCCTCGTTGGTAACCACAAGGCGGATGTACTTGCCCACATCGCTTTTGACAGGCGTGTAATTGCGCTCGGTCGCACCGCTGATGACCTCCCAGGTGCTGTCGGAGCCGTCGCCTATCTGCCATTCGTAAACAAGCTTGCCCTCCTCGGACATTGCTTGCAGGTTATCCGAAAACGTCGGATTCAGCGTTGAATCGTAATAAGCGTTAGGCAAGGTGATTGTGCCGGTAAGCGGAACTCTGAGGGTTTCAAAGTTGTAACAGCACTGAACTCTTTGGGGATTGGCAAGCCACAAGAAGCCCTTATTTCCGTTGATGCTGACATCAAGCGTACTGTTGGTTGTGCTAAATATGTATCCACTTTTGGCATTCAAAGTTACCATAACCATATAGCCGTGTCCACTTTTAAATTTATCACTTGACGTGAGAGTCTTTTTGTCAGTCCAGTCGTACCAGGTAACACCTGCGCTGTCCGCACCGGTCACATTGACTGTTGCGGAGATATCAGGCTTGTTTCCCACTTTGGGTGTATCAATGCCGGTAATGGCGACTTGGCTGATAAGCCTGCCTACACTGAGCATATAAGCCTCTTTGAGTGCAGCAGCGTCATTGACAGAATAGTTCGTGCCGTATTTATCTGTACCAATGACAGAGCTTCCCGGTGCAATTACATCAAAGCTATCTGTCCAGATACTACCCAAAGTATCGCAGCTATAGACAGTAACATTGGAGTTTTTGTGTATCCAGATTCCAGACCTGTCCTCATCGGTATTGATACTTAAGTTGTTGCGGAATGTACCGCCGTTGAGCGTAGCCGTGCTATTAATAAAATTCGCTGCGGCACATTTTCCGCTCTCCGTCACAAATGTGCCGCCGTTGATTACGGTGGTGCCGCCAAATGTCAACAGAGGAAAACCTTCCTCTGCTTCAAAGGTGCCGCTGTCAACTGTGAGCTTACCGTTGCCTCCTACATATAGGTTGCACAGCAAATTTCCATCTCCCTTGATACCGACAACCTTGCCGCCGCCTACACTATCCTTTATGGTGAGTGCACCGACTGCAACCCCAAAAATGCACTCGTCCTCTGTTTTTCCCGAACGTGTAAGTGTGTGTCCGTTCAAATCCACAACTACATTTTGAGCACTGGATATCAACATCAAAGAAAAATTTTTCTCGTTGCTTTGGAATGTGATATCACTTGCCAGCTTTATATTGCATACGCTGCCGTCCATTGGGGCGTATTGCATCATCGCCTTTAGATCTATATAATTACTGACCAGATAGGGATATTTCTCGCTGCCGTCGGTGAAAATGATTTCAATTTTACCGTTTTCGGCTTTCAGATCCTTGCCGTGATAGGTTTGAGGGGTAACAGCAATCTCATTGTCGAGAAGTGCCGTGCGCTTGTCGGGAATATAGTCCCAGATATCTGTCTGAACAGACAGCGAGCCGTTGAGTGTACAGCCATTGAGTGTAACATCGGCGTCAGCTATACTGATTGCGATGCCTTTATCAATCTCACAGAAATATCCGTCGTTGACGGTAACAACACCTGATTGAAAAACAGCAGTATAATAATAGAACGAGGTTAAAAAGGTACCTCCGTTAATTACAGTGTTTCCGCCTCGGGTCACTAAGGCGCGTCCGTTGGAATCAAATGTGCCGCCATCAACTGTCAGCTTGCCCTCACCTGATACAAGCAATGCAGTTTTAGTGTCGCTGCCGCTCATATTGGCAACAATCTTACCGCCGTCGTTGCTGTCCTGAATGGTGAGGTTGCCGTCCGTTACATTAATTACCGCCTCATCATTTGTAGTTCCCGAACGGATGAGTGTGTGTCCGAACAGGTCAAGAACCACATTCTGTCGTGAGCTTGTAAGACTAAGAGAGCAGTCGTCCTTGTTTTCGCTGAATTCGATGTCTGCACCCAGCCTGATATATCGGATGTTGTCTGTTGGTGCATTCTGCATCAGGCTTTTCAGCTCGTCATAGGTGGTAACAACATAGGGACTGCTCTCGATGCCGTCGCCTGTATAGGCAAGCGCAGTTGTAGTTCCCATTACAGGAATCATTCCCAACACCATAGTAAGCGTAAGCAGCAGACTTAACAATCGTTTCGGTTTTACTTTTTTTGTGTTACTCATAATTTTTCTCCTTATAAATGACGCTTTCTTTTATGGGTTGTGTTTTCTTCGTCTTATCAGAGGGTATCAATAACTGCCGACAGATAGGTAGAAGATACAGAGCCGTACAGGAAATTATCAATAAGTCCGTCTTTTTTTGCCCTGCGAACCTTATCCGCTAATTTTTTCTCGGTGTTTTCATCTACCACCAGAACGATTTTGCAATCGGGGCAATGTACCTTTACTTTCTCACGAATTTTCATTCGTTCTTCAAACTTCCACGGTGTATAGGCTGTAACCTCCATTATAAGTATATTTGCTTCTATGTCGGCGCACATATCCGTTGTTTTGTCGGGACTGTCACAGGGAAAAACCTCAAAGTCAGAATCAAAATCCCGCAGTGCAGTTGCTATTGCGTCAGCAAACAAGGCATTTTGCATATCTACAACGACTCTCCTCACCATACCATCTCCTTGTATTATTTCAAATAATTCAGAACTGTTAAATTCATCAGTTTTCGGGGGATGATAATCCCCGGCTCATAAGAAAATTTGCTTTATTTCGGAAAAAGGCTTGCAAAAGCAAGCCTCTCTCATAGTATTCGGTTATAGGTTAATAGCTCCGCTGGCATCCAGTTTACCGTCAATAAACCATACATTCAGTGAAGCTTTGTCGTTTCCGTCAGCATACCATGTGTAAAGCTCAGCCTGACGGGTATCGTCATAGCGGTACTCTGATGCGTCAACTCCGATGTGACCAATAACGTCGTCATATGTCAGATTTGCTAAGTCACTGCCTTCAAAGTAGTTCAAACCGTTAAAATAGGTTTCAGCGGTTTCACTAAGCACATCGGCGCTTGCTCTTTCAGAGCTCATAGGCTGTACTTCGGTGGACTTCATATCCAGATTGTATTTGTTTGCCGTGCCTCCGTTGTTTCCGCCGCAGGCGGTTAAAGCAAATATCATTACTAAACTCATCATTAGAGCCAAAAACTTTTTCATATTACTGCCTCCGTTAAGTAAATAATTCTAATGTGATTCAACCTTTTTCGACCGATAAATTGAACCATTTTTCATTTTTATTATACAAAGGTCTTTAAAATTACACATCACCCATATGGGTGATATTTCATAATTTATTAACAAAAATATCCTCGGCTTATGTACTAAGCCGAGGATGCTTACAGGTATAGTGAATTTTATTCATTATCCTCCGGAATACTGGGAATAATAAATTTTTTGTTTGTAACCGCAATAGCAAGGCGTGTTTTGTTGGCATAGCCTGTTCTCTGGAGTATATGTGACACGTGGGTTTTGACTGTGTTGACAGATACACAAAGCTTCTCTGCAATCTCGCTGTATTCCAAACCGTCGCACACAAGGCGCAGAACTTCTATTTCCTTAGCCGTAAACTCAGAACTGCTGGCACGGCCTAACTGAACAATGGGTGACTTGTCGGGGAAAATATGCTCCCCCGCCATTGTACGGTCAATAACATCAACCAGCGTACCCTTACTGACATCCTTGTACCAAAAGCTGTCTGCTCCGGCGGCTTTGGCACGGTCAAGGTACCCTACCTCAACCATTGATGTCACGATAATAATTTTGATGTTCGGGAACTGCTTTTTGATTTCTGCGGCGGCATCAATTCCATCCTTGCTGCCCGTTGTGCAGACATCCATCAGAATAAGGTCTATATGCTGCCGCTGACATTTTATGATGGCAAGCTCCGCACTGCTTATGCTTGCCGCAAGCTCATAATTTCCGCTGTCGGCAAGTATTCGCTCCATATTTTCTCTGGGCATACGCTGATCCTCTACAATCAGAACCTGCTTCATTCTGTCCCCTCCTTTGTTACAGGTACAGTCACAGTCAATTCAAAGGTCGGATTTGACTGTATTTCCATAGTACCTCCCAGATTTGCAGTATGGCGGTACAGATTTAACAATCCGCCTTTGGGGGTGATATTACCTTCGGGAGGTTTTCCGTTGTTTGTAATGCGTATTGAAATGGTGCTGTCATCTTTTTGTATATCAATCGTGAGCATCGTTGCATCAGCATGGCGGACGCTGTTTGTAAGGCACTCACGCATAGCGATTATAAACACCCTGTAAAGCTCCTGCTGCTGGGGTAATTCTCCGTTCAGTTCCACCTTTACGCCGATGGTTTCGGCATCTCTCAGAAATTCTGCAAGTTCGCCGCGCTCCAATGGATATTGATTGTCATTTTTAATAGCGCTTACCGCTTTCTGAAACAGTCTGACAGCGTCGGTGGTTTCTTCCGTCATTTTCTCCTGCAGCAAAATCTTACGCATAGCAATTATTCCTGCGCTCATCTGGTCGTGCAGTCTTGTTTTAGCCGCCAATAATTCCCTTTCTTTTGTCATAATTGAAACATTGTCTGATAAGACCTTTAAGTCACGGGAAATCTTTTCAAGCTGTTTGGTCTGCTCCTTGAGTTTTAAATTCTTTTCATACAGCCGGGTCACGTCGGAAAATATAACTTCCGTATAGGTAACACCGTCCGACGCAGTCACATATGTCTGAAAATACCGCCACGCCTGTCCATTAGGAAAAAGATAAGTTTGCCTGACGTCCGTGAGCTTAATGATACCGCTTTTCGTATCACAATCACTAAGAGCCTTCTGTAATTCGCCGAATGTTTGCATATCGCTTTGCGCCAGACTCCGGAACAGCCGGTGCATTTGAAGATTGCACAGCTTGACAGCCCCTGAAGGAGAAAAATAACAAATTGCTCCGGGTAGCGTGTCTATTGCCTGCTTAACAGAACGGCGGCTGAGATTATTACCTTTTTGACGGTACAAAACCAAGGTTTCAAATACCGGCAGTATTATCGATATTCCGACAACGCACCACAACAGCCACATAGGAAACGGAAGTATTGCCGTATAAGGCTGTTGTTGTTCAATTTTTCTGAAGGCATCTCCCAATACGGATAACAGCGCAAACAAAACCATAAACATTACCGCATTCAGGCAAATGTTTCGCTTGCTTTGAGCTCTTTCATAGGAAACTATTATATAAAACAGGGTTACTATCATAGAGCAAAAAAGACAGAGCATTAGCAGTGTTTGCTGGGCAGTTGATGACAGATAAAAGGTATTCACGACTGTTCACCTGCCTTTCCCACTCTGAGAGAAAATAGCCAAACGCCGTCCTCAAAGTGACTGCTTTCTGCAAGCTCTGCAAAATCCGCAAGCAGGCTTTCGCACTCAACCTCCAGATGAAAAATTACAGCGTCATCCAAACTGCGGGCTTTCAGCCAAACGGCACGCAGAGCGTCTATTGCAGACTCCGTTACCTCTTCAAAAAAGTCATATACACGGATGGCGTCCTTTGTAAAAATCATATTGTTGCCGGGAATATCAAGAGCGCACTCCACGCCCAAAAGCTCCAGATTTGCAAAGGACTCCTCAAGGCACAGCGACAGTTCCGCCGTATCTGTGGTATCTGATTTTTCGCCGATAAACATTAAGTTTCCCCTGCGTTTTATGTAAGCGCCTATTACTGCAATTTTTGCAAGCAGACTGCGGCGTTTTTCATAATTTGTTTCGGTATTGTACCGGGCAAAAAAACTGTCAAGCAAATCAATCTGGTGTGCAGTCTGTTCCTGTAAAAGATCATACAGACGGTTTTTTTCCTGCAAGGTATTTATTTTAAGCTTTGTACGATAGTTTTCCTGCTCAAGAAGATAACTTTCTGCCATCGTTTCTTTATTTTCCTCAAGCTCTTTGAGCAAAGCGGCTATGTCTGAAATATCCTCCAGCCAAAGAACGTGACCACCTTCGATTAGATTGCTTTTAAGCACGGTATTTTTATCAAGACTGACAGCTCCGCTTTCTGCCGACCGCATAACATTCTCCGAAAGCTTTGGTGAATCGGCGGAGGTGTATCGGATATTATAGTCGGTATCGGTTATCTGAGCTTTGAAGGTTCCTGCTTCAAACAACGAGTCATACCCTGTATTCGTCTGTATCAGACCGCATTGGATACAGCTTTCCAATATTCCGGTGAACATAAGGCACTGAACCGCAGTAATATCTCCGCCGATAATCTGCATCCACTCGGCACCGCTTACATAGATAACAGCATATAAAATGCATATGCAAAGTAAAATCAACGGCAGATATTTTTTCCTTTGGGATAATCGGCATTTGATTACCATAATAGTAAATGATGTCAAGGCGCAGATGATTTCCCAACCAATTACAGGAAAGTATCCGAAAACATAGTCGTAATTCTTGTCTGACCATACTTCTCCGGCAGGAAAAGAAAAAACAAGCTGATGAAAATCATTTGTCACCACAAGCAAAAGGCAAAGCACGGTAGGAATATACAACAGCGATGTCCATTTAGGCAGACGGTAGTTTTCCGGCTTGCCCAGTGACATTGAAACAAATACGGAAAAAAGAGGAATAAACAGCATCGGAAAATAGTACCAATACCACAGCTGTCGTGAAAAATCGGGGTCAGATACAAAATAATACTTAATTGACCTTATGAAAAACCAAAAAACATTCAGCAAAGATACAGCAATCAGATTACGGCGCACCTGCGTCTGAACAATCCGCTTACTTACGGAGATTCCCCAACAAATATACATACCTATATAAATGAAAGTTCGTATCAGACCTGATGTTACCGGAAGGATACCGGAGTTTCCTACAATTCTGACAATGACGGCGCAGACAATCAACAACGCAACAATAATTCCGGTAATATATTTTCTTTTCCGGGGCTTTGTCATATATCTCACCTCGTTTTCTGCTGACAAAAGAATTTGTCCGTTTAGCGTTCCTGATTAAATCAGCTTTATTTGTAATAATAACTCATTTTAGATTATATCATATATCTGTGCAATTTTCCATATCCAAATTTTCACCCGTCAGAAACACAAATTTTCGCTTAGTAAAAACGCAAATTCCCGACCGATAAAATTACACAATATTGATAAAAAACCTCTGCAAAATCAGAATTTGATTCGGCAGAGGTTTTTGCTTGATAGTTTGTTTAGGAATAACATTATATTATAGTTTCCTATCAAATTTTAGTTAAGAAGAAAGCAAAAAAGCAATCGAATAATTTTAGTAAAAGAAAACCGACACTCTTCAAAAAGAAGTGTGTCGGTTTTTGGAGCGGATGATGAGAATCGAACTCACACGATCAGCTTGGAAGGCTGAAGTTCTACCACTAAACTACATCCGCATATATCTGCTGTGTTTCAGTGTTTATTATTGTAACACAGCAGATTATCATTGTCAAGATATTTAAAGGATTTTTTAAATCAAATTGACATTACTCATAATGCTGATTAAGGTCTTGCTTTACCTTAAACTGTCTGCAAAACCAATTTGTCGTCTTCAGCGGTCAGATTTATTCCCAAAATTTTCATAGCACCCGAATCAATCATAGCCTGGGCGATTTTATCCTCAACCTCACGGCGGATAAGATTTCTCAGATCTCTTGCGCCGCTGGTACCTCCGTACGCCTTGCCGGCAAGATAATCACAGGATTTATCATCAAAGGTAAACTTTATCTTCTTTTCCTCCAGGACGGGAACATACTCGTTGAGCATCAGCCTTGCTATATCCCTGAAGTTTTCCTTGGTAAGCTCTCTGAAAACGATAATCTCGTCAACTCTCGCCATAAATTCCGGCCGCAGGAACTCTCCCAAAGCTTTCATTACACGCTCTTTGTTGGCGGCGTCCTGTGTTTTTCCAAAGCCCAATGCGCTCTCACGCTTATTTGAACCGGCGTTTGAGGTCATTACAATAACGGTGTTTTCAAAGTTAACCAATCTGCCGTGAGCGTCCGTCAGCTTGCCCTCGTCAAGAATCTGGAGCAAAATATTAAGCACATCGGGGTGCGCCTTTTCTATTTCGTCAAAAAGCAGAACCGAATACGGTCTTCTTCTTACTTTCTCGGTAACCTGACCGGCTTCGTCATAGCCCACGTATCCCGGAGGTGAACCGATAATTTTGGACACCGAATGTTTCTCCATAAACTCGGACATATCAAGCCTGATAAGGGTTTCGGGAGTATCAAAAAGCTGCTGAGAAAGCACCTTAACAAGCTCTGTTTTTCCTACTCCGGTAGGTCCTACGAATATAAAGGACGCAGGGCGTCTTCTGGGTGAAATCTGAACCCGGCTGCGCTTAATTGCCGAAGCAAGGCTTTCTACCGCTTCGTCCTGTCCGATTATTTTCTTCTTAAGCTCATTGTCAAGGTCGGCAAGCTTTGCAAGCTCGTTTTCCTTAATTCTAGAAGCAGGGATTCCCGTCCACAGCTCAATAACCTTGGCAATATCCTCCTCGGTTACGGTAGATTTTACGTCCTCAGGTCTTATTGAAGCAAGCTCACCGTCAATTCTCGCCAGCTGGCTTTTAACATCTGCAAGCTGTTCGTAGTCAACCTCTTCTGCGCTTGAAAGCTCCTCGCACCTTGCCTGATATTTATTTTTTTCATCGTTGAGTCTGTCAAACCGCTCCATTTCCTTATTTCTCAAAGCGGCACAGGCACAGCTTTCGTCCAACAGGTCGATTGCCTTATCGGGCAGGTATCTGTCGGTAATGTATCTTTCTGCAAGCACCACAACCTTTTTGGCTATGCTGTCATCAACAATAACTCTGTGGTGATTTTCGTAGTAATCCTTAATTCCCTCAATTATTTTTACGGAATCTTCAATAGTCGGCTCGCCGACCTTAACAGGCTGAAAACGCCTTTCAAGGGCGCTGTCCTTCTCGATGTACTTCCTGTATTCGTCAAAAGTAGTTGCGCCGATTACCTGGAGCTCGCCCCTTGACAACGCAGGCTTAAGTATATTTGCGGCGTTCATAGTGCCTTCGCTGTCGCCTGTTCCCACAAGGTTGTGAACCTCGTCAATAAACAATATAATGTTCCCTGCGTCTTTAATTTCCTGAGTAAGACCTTTGATTCGGCTTTCAAACTGACCCCTGAACTGAGTGCCCGCAACAAGAGAGGTAAGGTCAAGTAGCTGAATCTCTTTATTTTTAAGCCTTTGGGGAACATTTCCCGAAGCAATCCGCAGAGCCAAGCCCTCTGCAATAGCGGTTTTACCTACACCCGGCTCGCCGATAAGACAGGGGTTGTTCTTTGTTCTTCTTGAAAGAATCTGCACAACACGCTCAATTTCAAAATCTCTGCCGATAATTCTGTCAATTTCGCCGTTGATTGCTTTTTTTGTCAGATCCTCGCAATAAAGATTGATGTATTTTCTTTTTTTCTCTTTCTTGTCCTTTTTGTTCCGCTTAACACGCTCTTCCCCTGTTCCGGAGGATGGTTTTTCTCCGCCGAAAAGGCTGTTGAAAAAAGCAGGGAACGCAGGCGCTCCGCCGGGAGTAAAATCCTCGTCGGAATTTTCCTCCATATCGTCCATTTGCTCGGCTAATGAATTCATATCTATATTTTCCATCATTTTTGAAAGGTCGCCGTTTTCGCCCAGATTGGACATTACGCTGTTCATCTGCTCCTGAACTGCGTCCAAATCGTCGTCAGAAAGCCCCATCTTGTTAATTAAGTCTTCAACAGGCTTTATGCCAAGCTCCTTTGCACAGGTAAGGCAATATCCCTTTGTAGGTGAAGACGCTGAGTTTTCGGAAACGAAAACTACCGCCTGTCTTTTACCGCATTTACTGCAAAGCATATTTATCTCCTTTAATATTTATCAATTCAATTTTATGAATTCCCGAAAAGGGTTATTCTATTATAAACTAAACGCCTGAAAAATTCAATTATTCTTTATATTATTATTCTTATTATTTTTTTCCCTTAAAAGCGACTTGTATATGAGAAAATATTTTACCAGAGCAAAAATCATAACAAACGCCGTTGCGGACAAAAGAATAATATCCAGAACGGGGATTTCTATCTTAAATACTGCTTTGAGGAACACAATGATAATCACCGAACCGTAAAACATTATTGTTCCCAGCTTTCCGTACCACTTTGCCGCAGGAGGATTAAGACCTTTTTTAAGCAGGATTGTACCGCCGATAAGCATTGACACATCTTTGATTATCAATATCACCATCAGCGGCAAAACCTGAGGCGTCATAATCGTAATGCATACCATAACCGCAAGAAGAGTAAGCTTGTCCGCCACAGGGTCAAGCATTTTGCCCAAAGCTGTAATTTGGTTAAATCTCCTTGCAATATAGCCGTCACAGCAGTCTGAAAGCGCCGATATTCCAAGGAATACCATTGCCAATATATACTGTTCTTTAATAAAGCTTATTACAAAAGGCGCAATAAGTAAAATCCGCAAATATGTAAGCAAATTCGGAATCGTAACAAAATCCGCAGGTTTAATTTCTTTATTTCCCATAATTCCTAACCTCCCTGAACGTATTAACTAAACATTATCCGTTGCCGAAAACAGCGCCCAGACTTCCGGATAAATCGGTTATACCGTTAAATATATTCAAATTAAACATACTTTTAAAAATCACACTCTGCTCAATAAGCTCAGGCGTAATAAAGCTTACATCGGTGCCGAAAGGCGATATTAGTTTGTAGAGCAAAACAAGCAGGTAAACAAATACAAGTCCTTCTGCGGCGCCTAAAATACAACCGAATAATCTGTTTATCAGATGAAGACCGGGAAGCTCAAACAAACGGAGTATAAGCCTTGTCAAAAGCTTCATAGCGATTAAAAACAATATAAAAAGAATAATAATTACAAAAAAGCTTATTATTGAGCAAAGTACAGGCTTAAGCAGTCCCTCAACTGCATTTACAGCCGCATTCTGCGAATCGGCGGCAATCCCCGACGCCTGCTGCACAAAGCTTTCTTTGGTTATTCCGAAGGTAGATAAAACCGAATATACATAATCCGGCAGAGCATTTGCAATATCTGCCGTAGCTGACCCCGCTACTGCTCCTGACACAGCACTCTGCACACCGTTTACTATTCCTTTTTGAAAGAACATGGTGTAAATCCACTGGGATAACGACGGCCCGAAAAGCGAGGCAAAGAAAACCGACAGGCACAAACCCGCCAGACTGAAAATCGTCTTAACTCCGCCCTTAACTGTACCTATAATAACAAAAAGGAATAAAATTGCAATTATTATTATATCTAAAATCAAAAAATCACCTTAATTCCATATTTATAGGGCTATCTTTCTAATTTCGTTTACGCCGAGAACATACACAGAGCCGTCTGAGCATACCTTAATCTGCTTTGCGCCGCTGCCGGCATCTGCTTTTGAAATCTCGTTGCGGTTAAAGTCAAAGCAATGTATTGTGTCGTTTTCAAGTATATAAGTATTCCCCTTGAATATGGTCATAGCTTCTACCCTGTAATCGGTTTCTACCTCATAATTCAATTCACCGTTGGAACGAAAATTCTGAAGAGTACAGCTGTAACCGTCGCCTGTTCGTGAAAGAGCAACGGCAAATGTGGCTGTATCTTCGTTGACTTCAAAGGATGCAAGGGTCATCTGATTATACGAATTCTGCTTAACCTGTCCGCTGACGGTGTCAAGTACCGCAGATGCGGTGTCGCCGATAAGGCACACCTCTCCGCCGGTGAGATACTCTGCACGGTAAATAAAGTTTTCTCCCAAATCATATATACCCAAGGGCTCTTCCTTTTGAAAATCAAGAACATAGGCAACGCCCGAAAGCGCTCCGTCTTTTCCCGATACTCCGCAGGCTACACATCTGTTTCCGGCGGAATTTATTGCTAAAGAAGAAATATAATAATCCGAGAAAGAGTATGCGTAAATCTGCTCGTGGTCTTTATTGTAAACAAACAGCTTAGAAAAATATCCGTTTGCCTTTGTTACAACACCGTAAACCCCGGAGGAAGAAATATCGCCTGTGATAATACCCTCGTCGGTTTTTCCCGTATAATCAAGTTTATTTGTTGTTCCCGTATGATATTCTTTTCCGTCAAGGCCGTAAACAAGGACGTTGTTGCCGCTGCTGCTTATTACCGGAGAGGCATAGCTGAGCTGATAATTCTGTATAACGCTTGCATTTGAGCTGAGCGTAACAAAAGAGGTGTCCGAAGCATAGGAAACCGAGTTACCTGCGGTAATTATGTTGCCTGATTCAATATTTGTACCCACAATATCCATTGGGAAGCCTTCGCCGTCGCCCTGACCCAGTACATCATACTTAAACCAGTTTGATATATTGTCGGGTGTAAGGCTTTCCCTGTTTGCGAAAGCAAAGACGATAAGTCCCAGAATAACAAGGATTATTACAAGTTTGACTACCTTTTTTGCATCAACGGCAGAAACCCTTGTGGATTCCTGTTCGTAGTCCTCAAGAGGCACTTCCTCATAGCTTATAACATCACGGTTAAGTTTTTTTGTTTTTCTTTTGGAATACTTACCCCGAATTTTATTAAACATTCCTTCGCTCCCTTAGTAATTAACCTTGTTGAGATAAAGTCCCGCAGCAGGCGCCGTGGGACCTGCAAAGCTTCTGTCTTTTTTTTCTAAAATATACGGTATGGAATCCGCTCTAAGCTTGCCCTGCTGAATTTTCAAAAGAGTTCCAACCATTATTCTTACCATATTGTATAAAAAGCCGTCGGCTTCAACGGTCATTGTAACAAGCTTGTCCTGACGCTGTACCGAAAAGAATTTAACATTTCTTGTAAAGTCGCCCTTTTCTCGTTTGTCAATAGTACAAAAAGATGTAAAGTCGTGACTTCCAGTATATGCCTGAGCGGCTTTGTTCAGCATTTTTTCATCAATGTCATACCTGTAATGCAGTGCATAGCCCTCCAAAAAAGGATTCCTCACTTGGTCGTTCCAGATTTTATAAATATACTGCTTGCTTTTACAGCTGTACCGTGCGTGAAAATCATCAGGTACCCGACGGCAGTCCAAAACGGCAACGGACTTGGGCAAATATCGGTTAAGCGCCGCCATCAGCCGTTGTTCGGGTATCGGGTGATCTGTTTTAAGGCTTATGCAATACATATTGGCATGCACGCCCGAATCAGTACGGCTGCATCCCTTTATATCAGGAGTTTGGGAAATAATCTTATACAAAGCCTCCTGAAAAACCTGCTGTACGGTCACGGCATTTTTCTGAATCTGCCATCCGTGAAAACAGCTTCCGTCATATGAAATTGTCAGCAGTAAATTTCTCAGACAACCGTCTGAAACAATATGTTGCATAAAATTACTCCGCCCGTAACCAGTATCATAAACGCTGTAACTGTGTAATCGCTTTTGCGCATATGGAGGATTTTCATCCTTGTTCTGCCGTCGCCCCCCTGATAACACCGACATTCCATAGCCGTTGCAAGGTCGTAAGCCCTGCGGAATGACGAAACAAACAGAGGTATCAGAACAGGCACAAGAGCCTTTACTCTCTTAAACATATTTCCCGATTCCATATCGGCGCCTCTCGCCTTCTGCGCCTGCATAATCTTGTCCGTTTCTTCAAGCAGGGTAGGAATAAATCTAAGCGCAATGGTCATCATCATGGCAATCTCGTGAACTTTAATATGAAACACCTTTAAGGGCTTCATCAAACGCTCCAAGGCGTCGGTTAAGTCCGTTGGCGAGGTTGTAAAGGTAAGGGCAGATGTTGCCAAAATCAGGGATATAATCCTGACGGTTATGAAAACCGCCCTGTTTATTCCCTCTGCGGTCACTTTTAAGAATCCCCACTGCCAGATTGGTTCTCCTCCGCTGTAAAACAGGTTCAGCAAAGAAGTCAGCACTACTATAAAGATAATCACCTTAAGGCTTTTTAGGTACATTTTAATCGGCACTCCGCTTAACAGCACAATCAACAGCGTTACTGCGGCGGTTAAAGCCAGGGCATAATAATTAAATGTGCAGAAAATCAGCACAATAAACGCAATAAGCAGGACAATCTTTACCCTTGGGTCCGTTCTGTGAATAAGACCGTTTCCGGGAAAATACTGACCGAGGGTTACATCTCTTACCATATTTTGCCCTCCTTATTTAATATTGTCAGAATTTCGGTAAAAGCCTGTTCAACGGTTAATATGCCGTCCGACACAGGATAGCCCTTTGCCCTGAGGGCGCTCATAATCTTGGTAATCTGCGGTACCTTAAGACCGATTTTTTCAAGCTCTTCGCCTTTTGAAAAAACATTTTTTGTTGTATCAAACATCTCCGCCTTTGAGCTATTCATTACAAGCACTCTGTCGGCGATTTTTGCAATATCTTCCATACTGTGAGAAACAAGCAAAACGGTGTTTTTTCTCTGCTTGTGGTACTGCACAAGCTGGCTTAGCAGAACTTCTCTGCCCATAGGGTCAAGCCCTGCCGTAGGCTCGTCCAGAATAAGAACATCGGGGTCCATAGCAATAACGCCTGCTATTGCCGCACGGCGTTTTTCTCCCCCGGATAAATCAAAAGGCGATTTATAAAGAAGCTCGTCTTTTAAATCCACAAATTTTGCGGCATTTCTGACCCTTGCGTCGATTTCCTCCTCCGAAAGCCCCATATTTGACGGACCGAAAGAAATATCCTTGTAAACTGTTTCTTCAAAAAGCTGATATTCGGGGTACTGAAACACCATACCGACCTTAAACCTGACGCTTCTTATATCCTTGGGATTTTCCCAAATATCTCTTCCCTCAAGGAGTACCTGCCCCGAAACAGGCTTAATAAGCCCGTTAAGCATCTGAACAAGGGTGGATTTTCCTGAACCGGTATGTCCGATAATTCCCACAAACTCGCCCTGCTCGATTTTTATATTAACTTTGTCCACGGCACATTTTTCAAAGGGCGTACCCTGCCCGTAAACATAAGATAAATCTCTGGTTTCTAAAATACTCAACCTAAAATCCCTTCCAGCATTTCAATACATTCCCCGTCTGTCAGAGGCATTTTGTCTATGTTTGCTCCGCTGCATTTAAGCTTATAGGCAAGCTCCGTTCCCTGAGGTACGTCAAGCCTGTGTTTTTTCAGCAGCTGTACCTGTGAAAACACCTCTTGGGGCGTTCCCTGTGTAAGGATTTTTCCTTTATCCATAACCACCACACGGTCTGCAAGCACAGCCTCGTCCATATAGTGGGTAATAAGTACAATAGTAATTTTGTTTTCTTTGTTAAGCTTTATAACGGCGTCCAGCACCTCCTGCCTGCCCTTGGGGTCAAGCATAGCCGTAGGCTCGTCAAGAACAATGCAGTCGGGCTCCATAGCAATAATTCCGGCTATTGCCACTCGCTGTTTTTGCCCTCCGCTTAATTTTGAGGGCGAGTGCTTTGAGTATTCGGACATATCAACATCTTTAAGCGCCTTGTCAACCCTTCGGCGGATTTCCTTTGGCTCTATGCCCAAATTTTCCGGACCGAAAGCCACATCCTCCTCAACAACGCTTGCCACGAGCTGGTTGTCGGGATTTTGCAGAACAAGCCCCACCTTTCGGCGTATATCAAAGGTTTTTTTATCGTCCTTTGTGTTGACTGAATCCACGAATATATCGCCGCCAACGGGAGTAAGCATGGCGTTTAGCTGTTTTGCCATAGTGGATTTTCCGCATCCGTTATGGCCGAGCAACGCCACAAACTCGCCTTTTTTTATCTCAAGGTCAACGCCGTTTAAGGCGTATTGACGCACTGAATTTTGCTGTTCATCATCGGTATCGTAATAAAACGAAACATTTTCAGCTGATATAAATTCCATAAATATCTCCCAAACCGAAGTCTTACTGCTTTTCCCAAATTGCCGTTGACCCGCAGGGCAGGACAAATCCGGTTTCCGTAACAGGCAAACCGATTTCATTCGACGATACTTTTCCGCCGAAAGGCTTTTGCAAAAGCACACCCAGCAGATACTCCATCACGGCAGGGGAAAGCCCGGTTGTGTATGAATTCAGTATAAAAAACACAGGGTCGTCGGAAAGTACGTTTCTGCATAATTCCACAAGAGAATAAAGCTGTTCCTCAAGCTTCCATACTTCTCCGCCGGGTCCCCGTCCGTAAGAAGGCGGATCCATAATTATTCCGTCGTACTTATTGCCTCTGCGGATTTCTCTTGATACAAACTTTATACAGTCGTCCACAATCCACCTGACGGGCTTGTCCGCAATATTGCTCGACACGGCGTTTTCCTTAGCCCACTGAACCATACCCTTAGAGGCGTCAACATGGCACACAAACGCTCCTGCGTTCATAGCCGAAAGGGTAGCGCACCCTGTATATCCGAAAAGATTAAGAATTTTAAGCTCCCGTTTTTCAGATTTAATTTTTTCTTTAACAAAGTCCCAGTTTACCGCCTGCTCGGGGAACACTCCCGTATGCTTAAAGCCCATAGGCTTAATGTTAAAAACCAAATCGCCGTAATTTACACTCCAGCGGTTTGGAAGTTTTTTATAAACCTGCCATGCGCCTCCGCCCTTGTTGCTTCTGTTGTACCTTGCGTGGGCATTTTTCCACAGGGGATTTTTCTTATCTGTTGTCCAGATAATCTGAGGGTCGGGTCTTATTAAAATAATATCTCCCCAACGCTCAAGCCTTTCGCCGTTACAGGCGTCAATAAGCTCGTAATCCTTCCAGTTGCTTGCTGTTCTCATTATGAAAGTCTTTCCCTTACCAAATCCGCTGTTTCATTGGCAAGTTTTGTAATTTCTTCGGAATTTTCGCCCTCAAGCATAACTCTGACCAAAGGCTCTGTACCTGATACTCTCACAAGTATTCTGCCTCTGTCGCCTAATATATCAGAAACTCTCTTAATCTCTGCTTTGATTTCCTTGTCGGTGTAGAAGTTCAGCTTGCCCTCCGGCGAAACGCCCACATTAATAAGCACCTGGGGAAATCTCTCCATAAGGGTTGCAATGGACGAAAGCTTTGCGTTTCTTCTGTTAATAAGACTGAGCAGAGTTGCGCCTGTCAGCTGTCCGTCGCCTGTTGTGCCGTAATCCAAAAGGATAACATGGCCCGACTGCTCACCGCCGATATTGTAGCCGTCCTGAAGCATAGCCTCAAGCACATAGCGGTCGCCGACCTTGGTAGAAACAAAGTGCATACCGTTGTTTTCGCAGAACTTATTAAAGCCCATATTGGTCATTACCGTACCAACCACGGTATTTTTCTTAAGCAAGCCTCTGCTTTTAAGGTCTGCGGCGATAATTGCGATGATGTAGTCCCCGTCCACAAGCTGACCTTTATCGTCAACTGCAAGACATCTGTCTGCGTCGCCGTCAAAGGCAAGACCGGCGTCCAGATTATGGTCAATTACATATTTTTGCAGGTTTTCAACATGAGTGGAGCCGCAGTCCTTGTTAATGTTTATTCCGTCGGGCTTGTCAAAAAGCATATGGCACTTTGCGCCCAGCTTAGCAAACAGCTTTTCGGCAGTTCTTGAAGACGAGCCGTTGGAGCAGTCGAGGGCAATTTCCATACCCGACAAATCATAGCTGATTGCAGATACGATATGCTCGATATAGTCGTCAGCTGCGTTGTCTATAATCTCAACGGTACCGATATTTTCGTTTTCAACGATTTTATAGGGCTGTGCATGGTCTAAAACTATGGCTTCAATCTGCTCTTCCAAATCATCGGGGAGCTTGTAGCCTTCTTCGCTGAAAATTTTAATTCCGTTAAATTCATATGGATTGTGAGAGGCTGAAATCATAATTCCTGCGTCAGCCTTGTATTTTCCGATAAGGTATGCAACAGCAGGAGTAGGCACTACCCCCAGCAGTTTAACATTTGCTCCCACAGAGCATAAGCCTGCAATCAGCGCACCCTGGAGCATCTCGCCCGAAAGTCTTGTATCTCTGCCGATTAAAAATGTGGGGTGCTTCACCTCGTCGTTTATAAGCACCATTGCCGCCGCTCTGCCTATGTTCATTGCAAGTTCGCAGTTAAGTTGTTCGTTTGCAACGCCTCTTGCGCCGTCTGTTCCGAATAGTCTGCCCATAACTTTCCTCCGTAAATTTTTTATTTGATTTGTTCTGTCAAATCTTCGTCAAAACTTCTCGATATACCAAGTATAAATCAGTCAAATAAATTAGGCTGAGAATTACCTGTTTCTCCGGGCATTTTGCAGCCTAAGTGTTTGTATGCCTCCGCAGTAACGCATCTGCCCCTGGGCGTTCTTGACAAAAAGCCTATCTGAAGCAAATAAGGCTCGTAAACGTCCTCTATGGTAACCGCCTCTTCGCCTATTGCCGCCGCAAGAGTTTCAACCCCCACGGGACCGCCGGCGTAAAACTTGATAATAGCCTCCAACATTCTTCTGTCGTTGCGGTCAAGTCCGAGATTGTCAATTTCCAGCCTGTCAAGGGCTATCTTTGCCGTTTCCCGTGTTATAACGCCGTCAGACATAACCTGTGCAAAGTCCCTTACTCTTTTCAAAAGCCTGTTTGCAATTCTCGGCGTACCTCTGGAGCGTGAGGCAATCTCCAAAGCGCCGTCGTGCTCTATGCCGATGCTCAAAATCTCTGCGCTTCGCTCAATAATCATAGCAAGCTCCTGAGGAGTATAAAGCTCAAGTCTGAGCACAACTCCGAATCTGTCCCTCAGCGGTGCTGTAAGCTGACCTGCCCTGGTGGTTGCTCCAACAAGAGTGAACCGGGGCAAAGGCAGATGATATGACGCCGCCATCTGACCTTTACCGGTGATTATATCTATGGCAAAATCTTCCATAGCAGGGTAAAGCACCTCTTCAACGGCTCTGCTCAGGCGATGGATTTCGTCAATAAAAAGAACATCTCCGGTATTGAGGTTGGTCAGAATTGAGGCAAGGTCGCCGGGCTTTTCTATTGCCGGACCGGATGTAATTCTGATAGAAACGCCCATTTCTTTTGCGATAATAGCCGCAAGAGTGGTTTTGCCCAAGCCGGGAGGGCCGTAAAGCAAAACATGGTCAAGGGTTTCGTTCCTTTGCTTTGCCGCCTGAATAAACACCCGCAGATTTTCCTTAACCTTTTCCTGACCTATGTATTCGTCCAGGGTTTTGGGACGCAGGGGATTATCTCCGTCTGCGGTATCCTCGGGGATTTCCGAGGTATCCATAATTCTGTTTTCAAAATCAAATTCGTCAGAAAATTCAAAACTCATAGTAAATTTCCTTTTTTAAATTTCCTTATTTTTATAAATCATAAACTAAATCAAATTCAAAATTCAGCGCATATTTTTCGTTTCATATCCGTTTTATATTCGGTATATACATACTTTGTGTATATTTAAAAAAACTAATTTCTGCCCAGCATCCTCAGGGTTTCTCCGATCAGCTTTTCAACAGGAAGTGATGAATCCATTCCTGCAAGGTACGGTGTAACCTCTGCCGGAGTGTAACCAAGCACCGTAAGGGCTTCAATCGCCTTGGGAATGTTGCCCGAAACAACCTCTGACGCCGCAGAAACAGCTCCGCTGTTTGATTTTGAGGCTATATTTTTCAGTTTATCCTTAAGCTCAAGAATAATTCTCTGAGCCAGCTTATTGCCTACTCCCTGGGCAAGGGTAATGGACTTTACGTCATTGGAGGCAATCGCCAAAGCAACCTGCTGGGGGGTAAGCACGGACAGTATGGCGAGCCCCACCTTGGGACCAACTCCGCTTACGCCGATAAGGGTTTTAAAAATCCCCAGCTCCTCGGTAGTGGCAAAGCCGAAAAGCTCCATGGCGTCCTCCCTGACATTCAGGTAGGTGTAAAGGGTTACCTCGCTGTCGGGCTTTAATTTTTTCAAAGTGTTCATTGTGGTCTGGCACTTATAACCCACTCCTGCGCAATCCACAACGGCGATATTAACTTCTGTATGTATCAGCTTTCCTCTGACGGAATAAAACACTAACTCAACCCCTTTTGGTACATTGCTTGCCTTAATCTTGAACCCGAAGCCTGAATATGACAAAGAGCAATAGCCAGCGCATCGGCGGTATCATCGGGTTTGGGCACTTCTTTAAGCTTCAAAAGCCGCCTTGTCATCTCCATAACCTGAGGTTTTTTTGCCTTTCCGTAGCCTGTTACGGTAGTTTTGACCTGAAGCGGAGTATATTCAAAAATCGGAATTTCCTGCTTTTGCGCCGCAAGAAGAACCACTCCCCTTGCCTGGGCAACCATAATTGCGGTTTTCTGATTTGTGGTAAAATACAGCTTTTCGATTGCCACAGCGTCGGGACGGCACCTTTTGAGCAAATAAGAAATATCGTCGTAAATCACGGTAAGCCGACGGTTAAAATCCGTTCCTGCGTCGGTTGTAACTGCTCCGAAGCCTAAGGGCTTGCAAACGCCGGATTTACACTCAACGGCGCCCCAGCCTACTATGGCATATCCGGGGTCGATTCCCATTACAACCATACAAAAATTCATCTCCCGTCAGCGATTTTTCGGACAATAATTTTTATGCAGAGTGGAAAAAAGGTACAAATCTGCATAATAGAGTTATTATATCATAATGCAACAAATTTATCAATAAAAATTACCTAATATTACGGAATTTGCAAATCACCTAATATAAACAAAAAACAGAATTAAATCATACCGAAGAATTGTTCCTTGATTTATAAGCAAATAAACAAAAACAGCCGTCTTTTTACAAATCGGCTGTCTTAACGAAGTTGTGTTTTATTAAGTTCTGTTCTATTCGTTTGTTTCATCGGGAGTTTTCTGCTGCCCCGACGGCTCTGCCTTTTCAAGAATGAGGGTTCCTCCCATATACGAAAGCTCAAGCTTTTTTCCGTACACCCTGTACTCAATGGAAATTGTCCTCGCCATTGATTTGTCGCTGATTAAAAGCGTGCTTTCGTCAGCTATGCAGACGCCGCCGATTTTACAGCTGTTGTCTGCGTCACCACTGATTGTAAGCTGTGCCGTATTATCCTCAAAAAATTCAAGAGTAACCGCAGTTTTTCCTGCCGTTTCTCCAACCCAGGAGCTTGCTTTAAGCTCGTCGGAATTGCATTTTACAATCTTTGTGCAAGAGGAAAGCAGAAAAACGTTCAATACACAAACTGCGCACCACAAAAAAAATATAGGCTTTTTCAAAATAGGCTTTTTCAAAATTTCTCTCCAAGTGTTTTTAATATTTTTATAATATTTATGATAAAAACCTAAAAAAAATCACCTTTTTTAAGCAATAAAGGTGAATAAGCCGTTTGCTCCTTGATAAGACGATAAATTTTTTGTATAATAGCCGTATAGAGGTATATGAAATTTCATTGGAGGAGTTTTCTTGCAAAAAGAGGTAACAAACAGCCGTCCGTTTTTCACAGGCGACGGAGCAGTTTTGGGCGGTTGGAGCAAAAGTCCGCTTTTCACCCTTAATACGACGGGGCAAAAAGCGGTTGAAAAAGCCGACTGCCACAGATTTTTTTATGCAGAAAGCAAAAGCTGTTCTATTTTTATAACCATTGAAAAAACTGCCTTTGAGTTTGTGGTAAAAATCGCGCTCAGAGACAAAGAGCTGAAAGGCACGGTTGCCGATTGCGTTGTAAAAAAGGTTTTTCTCACAAATAGCAGTATTCCCTACCTCGCAGGCAACGAGTATGAAATTTCACACAAAGGGCTTAATATTTCTCAATATGAACTAACCGATTCGCTTAATATTAAATGCAGTTTTCAAAATTTTGCAGGCTACGGAGATTTGTTTTTTGACCTTACTTTCCGCAGGCATCAGGGTGACAGTCTAAACCTTGCAGTACCCTTTAATCAAAAGCCGAAATGCTTTTACCTAAAGAGCTTTCAGCCGGATTCAACAGTAACCGGAAAAGCGGAATTAGGCGATAAATCCTACGATTTTTCAAACAATCTGGGATATTTCCACACAACCCTGTGCCGTCTGCCTTACAGACAGATTTACAGGTATGTTACCGCAAACTGCAAGCTTGACGGCAAAAATTTTTCCCTTTATTTCGGCAGTAAATTAGGCGACGACCTTCAGGGGGAAGAAAACTGCTACTTTACGGACGGAAATATGCAAAAACTCTCTAAAATTAAGTTTTTGGGCAGCGACGAAAGGATTGATAAAATCTGGAATTTTAAAAGCGGAATTCACGCTGTAAATATAACCTTTAAGCCCGAAATTTACAAAAATTCCCCCGTATTTATAAAATGCGACAAAACAACCGTTGTTCACGGCAGTCTGTACGGAGAATTTGCTTTGCTGAATTCAGAGCCCGTAAATTTAACAAGCATACCTGCCCAGATGGTTTTTACCGTACTGTAACAAAAAGCTGTATCGAAAATTTTTCGATACAGCTTTTATTATTTATTAAAAAATATAAAGGGATTTGTTGGTGTAGTTGTAAGAAAGACCGGTCAATACAGATATAAGACCCATAGAATAGTAGCTAATGATGGTACAGAATTTGTACTTATAAAAGAAAATGCAGAGGCTAGAAACTTGGGTGTTACTACCAAAAAGAACGATAGCAAGGGATCCAACATCACCACTGCATTTAATGAAACAATACCACAAAATAATACTAATGTCAAGTACTCTTTAAATGATGTTATTGACAACGAATACCTTGAAGCTGTAAAGAACAACGATCTTGAAGCAGCGCAGAAACTTGTTGACGAAGCGGCAAAGGAAAATGGCTATACTATAAAGGCTTATCACGGTACAACTAACCAGCAAGAAAAATCCACTTGGAAAGAGGTAAGTATATCATTGTCGTATCTAAAAAGTGATGCTGAAATAGCAACTTTTGCAGCTGTTCCAAAGGTACTTAAAAGAGGAATAGAAATAGATCATCATAAAAGCCATAAAGACAGAGGATATGATTCTTGGACTTTTGCAGCACCGGTAATAATTAACGGCAAATCGGTTTTTATATGGGCTCTATTCTTCCTGAACAATATAACGAGCAAATATTCCGAAAACCGAAATAAGGAATGTGACAAAATACAAAATAATCGCCGCCAAAGAACCCAAAGACATATACGGTCCTACTATAAATGTTATTGCAAGGGCGCCCATAGCCGAGAGAATTATTCCGGCAACATTTTTAATGTTTCTCTCTCTGTCGAAAGCCGCAAAAAGAAATCCGGCAATAGGAATAACAAAAAACAGCGCAGAGCTCCACGCAACAGCCGTCAGAGGACCCTGGTCAACGGGGTTTTCGGTAATTGTGGTAACCTCCAAAAACAAATCGGTCGCCGTATAGTAGTAAAGTCTGCCGTCGCTTTGCTGTCCCTGAAAAAACGGAAAGCTGTTTGCAAATACAATCAGCAGAAAAATCACCATTAACGCTATTCTTAATTTTTTTGTGGTTTTATTCACTATTTTTTGCATAATATCACCTTTCAGCAGAATTTTTCTCTGTAATCGCTTATTGCCTTTGCGATAATATTCTTTGCAACCTCTGCGTCTTGAACTTCATTTACGGCTGTCTGTTTATTCTCAAGAGTTTTGTAAACCTTGAAGAAATGGGTCATCTCGTTGAAAATATGAGCCGGAAGCTGGCTTATGTCCTTGAACTCATTATACATAGGGTCGCCGTAGGGAATGGCTATAATTTTCTCATCGTTGCGCTTGTTGTCAATCATATTTATTACCCCGATAGGATAACAGCGCACAAGGGTTGACGGGTACATAACCTCGCTTGAAAGCACCAAAACATCCAATGGGTCAAGGTCATCGGCATAAGTTCTGGGGATAAAGCCGTAATTTGCAGGGTAATGGGTAGAAGTATAAAGCACTCTGTCTAAAATCAGCATACCGCTTTCCTTGTCAAGCTCATACTTTGTTTTGCTTCCCTTGGGAATTTCTATGTAAGCAACAAAATCATCAGGTTTAATTCTTTTCGGAGAAATATCGTGCCAAACATTCATACAAACAACCCCTTTTATACATCATACATTTTCTGTCAGGGCTATTATATCACAGCAAATATGTTTGCACAATAGATTTTACTGTGATATAATTTTAAAAAATAAAATTTTGGGAGGAAATATGTCTTACATAAACGAATCAATCATTTACAATATATACCCCCTCGGCTTCTGCGGAGCGCCTAAGCACAACGACCGTATAACAAGCTCCAGGCTTGATAAAATCTACGACTGGACAGACCATCTGAAAAGTCTTGGAGTAAACGCCGTTGTGTTTAACCCTGTTTTTGAAAGCAGTTCTCACGGCTACGACACAATCGACTACAAAAAAATTGACTGCCGTTTAGGCGACAACAAATCCTTTAAGAAAATTTGCGACCACCTTCATAAAAACGGTATAAAGGTGCTTCTTGACGCAGTTTTTAATCATGTGGGCAGAGAATTTTTTGCATTCAAGGATATTCAGGAGAAAGGACAAGCCTCGCCCTACTGCTCTTGGTTTCAAAATTTAAACTTCGGCGGAAGAAGTCCCAAGGGCGACCCATTTTGGTACGAGGGCTGGGCAGGTCACTATGACCTTGTTAAGCTGAATCTGCAAAACCCTCAGGTTGCCGACTATCTTATTGACTGCGTGGGCTTTTGGATTGACGAATTCGGTATTGACGGACTGAGAATTGACGCCGCCGATGTAATGGATACGGGATTTTTCAAAAGGCTGAGGAGCTTTGCAGACTCAAAATGCGGAGATTTTTGGATGTACGGGGAAATGGTCGGCGGAGATTACAACCGCATTATCCGTGACAATGCGCTGAACTCCGTTACAAACTACGAATGCTACAAGGGCTTATACTCAAGTCACAACGACCATAATTACTTTGAAATTGCCCACTCGCTGCAGCGGCAGTTCGGGAACGGTGGGATTTACAAGGATATTTACACATATAATTTTGCCGACAACCACGATGTCAACCGTGTTGCAAGCTCGGTAAACGACCAAAGGCATCTTAAAAACATCTACACCCTGCTGTACTGTATGCCGGGCGTTCCGTCTGTTTACTACGGAAGCGAATGGGCGGTTAAAGGCAAAAGGACAAACCACAGCGACGCCGAATTAAGACCTTGCCTTGATATTGATAATATTCCCGATGCAGACGATGAGCTTTGCAAATTTTTACAAAGGCTCGGAGCTGTTCGCTTAGGGCTTGAAAGCCTGAAATACGGTGATTTTGAAAATATTGTAATTAAAAACGAGCAGTATGTTTTCAGAAGAAAAACCGCGTCTCAGACTGCTTATATTCTGCTTAACTTATCAGACAATCCCTCTGAAATCGGCTTTAACACCGAGGGCGGCTCTGTGTTGACCGATGTCTTAAACGATAACCAAGCCTTTGATACAAACGGCTATATTAACATTGAAATTCCGGCTCACGGCGGAAGAATTCTTGTACCTAACGACGGCAGTTTCCGCATTGACGGGTTAAAAAGCATCGTCCTTCCAAAACAGAAGAATAATTCCGTAAATGAAAAATGCGTTAAGCAGAAAACGGCAAAACCGCAGAAATCTCCAAAGCCGATTACTCCCGTTGAGGGCAAACGATACAAGCACTTTAAAGGCAGCGAATATACGGTTATCGCCGTTGCACGCCACAGCGAAACCCTTGAAAAGCTTGTGATTTACAAGTCTGACAAAACAGGCGATGTCTGGGCAAGACCATATGATATGTTTACGGATATTGTAGAATACGACGGCAGTCTTGTAAACCGCTTTGCGCCTATGGGCTGATTTTTAATTCCGGTATAGTATAAATTCAAAATCAATCTAACAAAACACAAAAAGACCGAGCCGGCTATAAAACCGACTCGGTTAATTTTATTGCCATATCAATACGACATAAGCGGAAATCATCAGAAACAACTAACGACTTGCTGAGGAAGAAGAAACTGACGCCCCGCTTACCAGCTCTTCAAACACAAAGGAGGCTATCTCCTTTCGCTCCAAATCCAAATCATTTATCTGGATATATGAGCCCTTTACCGGGTCGTTCACATAATCCCACTCAGCACCCTGATTGCCGTGGGGAACGCTGAACTCCTCAACATCGTATTTTAAATATTTCAGGGAGTTTGCAACAAGCGTAGTAATTTCGTCCTTTTTAAAGTTTGTGGTTACAAGGGGGCCTACCTTACCCACAATAGATACAATCTGAGGCAGTGATGCGTTTTTCATACTTGCAAAAACCGTACTCAAAAAGTTTCTCTGGCGTCTTGTTCTATCCCAGTCGTCGCCTTCAAAAACAACTCCCGGGTATTCATCAGGCTCATAGAAGCCTCTGTCACGGGCATACCAAAGAGCCTCGGTGCCGTTAAGGTGAACAACTCCCGGAGAATCGGTAATTGTTGTGGGGCCGTCAACCTGGTCGTTAATATACATCTGGAAGTTGATATATCCGATTTCATCCTCTGTAAGCTCAATATCAACTCCGCCCATTATATCTACAATATCCACAAAGCTCTCGTAATTTACAACCGCATATCGGTCAATCTTAATTCCGAAGTTTGCCTGAATGGTTTTTATGGCAAGTGCAGGACCGCCGAACATATACGCTGCGTTAATCTTCTGGTAATCGTAACCGGGAATATACACATAGGTATCCCTCATAAAGGTTGTCAGCTTCAGCTTCTGATGCCTGTTGTCTATGGTCATCATAATCATTGAGTCGCTTCTGCCGTGGTCTTCACCGTCGGAATAATCCTCGCCGAAAAGCATAACATTTAAAACCTTAGGGTCGCTCAAAAGGGTTTTGCCGTCAAAAGTAAGGTTAGAATCCTGAGAACCTATGCTGTCGTTGCCGTCGCCGGATGTGTTATTGTCATTTCCTCCGATATTACCGGAAAAATTATAGTTCAGGGATTCCAGCACAGAGTAGTAATACAGAAGTCCCGAACCGCATATTAAGAAAACGACGGAAAAGAAGATAATAAAAATCCTCTTTCCCCTGCCACGCTTTTTATACACTTTTTTCACCTGGGAGTTTGAACTTATGTCCACATAACCACCTTGGTTTCCGCTGCGGTTACTGCCATTTTGATACGCCATAGGTGTCACTCCTTTTTTAAGATTTCAAACAGTCATATTTAGTGCGTTTTCATCAATAGAAACTATTATACCACAAAATATACAAGGTAATAATTCTAAATACGAATTATTATAGACAATAATATGTTGTTTGTGTGAACATTTTGTTGATAATGTACTAAATAATGTACTGATTTTGTCTAACCGTCCTGTTCGTCGATAGTAAGGTAGAACGACGGCAAAAATTCATCAAGGAACACATTAACCGATTTTATGTCCATTTTTTGCAGAGCTTCAAGTGTTGAAGCCTTGGCTTTTTCAAACTCATCGTTGCCCATTCTCAGCTCTTCAATACACTTAACAAGGGCGGAAAGCTTGTCTGCCCCTTTGACGATTTTTTTAAGTACCTCGTCGTCTTCACCCTGAAAGAACATAATATCACGGTACTCTTCCTGCAAATCCTCCGGCAGCATAGAAATCAGCCTGTTGCAGGATATTCTCTCAACATTTTTGTATGCGCTGACAATTCTCTCGTCATAATATTTAACAGGCGTAGGCATATCGCCCGTTAAAATCTCGGAACAGTCGTGATACATTGCCAAAACTGCGGCTCGCCGAGGGTCAAGGTGTGCGCCGAAACGTTTGTTTTCAATCAGCGCCAGAGCATGAGCAAAAAACGCCGTTTGCAGGCTGTGCTCGCAGATATTTTCGTTTCTTGTATTGTTCATCAGTCCCCAGCGGTTTATATATTTCATTCTTGACAGCATGGCAAAAAAATGACCGTTTTCTTTATTTTTCATATTTTTCCCCTTTTTTACGGCATTTTCACAATTTTTTGTAAAATTATAGTGAAAATAGGATAGATTTATGATATACTGTAATAAATATTATACTTTATTTGCTGAAAAAGTAAAGATTTTAAAATATTATTCGGAGGGCAAACCGTGACCTTAACTCCCCACACCACAAAAAAACAGCACTATGTTTTAAAAACCTTTTTGCTTTCACTGTTGTTTTCTGCGATTCTTTTTGTGCCGGTTATGATATATGACGGAGGATATTTTCTGTATTACGGCGATTTTAATGTTCAGGAAGTTCCTTTTTATCAGATGGTACACGACGCAATTTTGCAGGGAAATGTAAATTGGAGCAGTACGACCGACTTAGGCTCGGGTCTTGTGGGAAGTTACAGCTTTTACCTGTTGGGAAGTCCCTTTTTCTGGATAACAATGCTGTTCCCAAGCAAAGCCGTGCCGTACCTTATGGGACCGCTGTTTATGCTAAAATTTGTCTGCGCCTCCCTTGCGGCATATCTTTACCTGAAAAGATATGTAAAAAACAAAGATTTTGCAGTAATCGGCAGTCTTCTTTACACTTTCTCGGGATTTTCCGTATATAACATATTTTTCTTTCATTTTCACGAGGCAATCATTGCTTTTCCGCTTCTTCTGGCTTCACTTGACAGCCTTATGAAAGACGGCAGAAAAGGAGTTCTCGCTCTGGGAGTTTTTGCCTCCTGCATAGTAAATTATTACTTTTTTGCAGGTCAGGTTGTATTTGTCATAATTTACTGGATTGTAATGGTCTGCACTAAAAATTACAGATTAAGCGTAAAAAAAATGCTCACGCTGGTTTTTGAGGTTCTCCTGGGATTTGCGGCAACGGCTGTTCTTTTGCTTCCGTCAGTTCTCAGCGTTATGGGCAATCCAAGGCTTGAAAAGCTCCCGAACGGCTGGAACGCTCTGGCTTACAAAATCTCCCAGAGGTATTGGTACATTTTCCTGAGCTTTTTCTTCCCTCCGGAACTTCCTGCATTCCCCAACTTCACCAAAGATGTTGAATGTAACTGGGCGTCGGTCAGCGGATGGCTCCCCTTGTTCAGCATGGCAGGAGTTATAGGATTTTTGCAGACAAGGTCAAAACACTGGCTTAAAAAAATACTGCCGATTTTATTTATTATGGCGTTTATACCGCTTTTTAACAGTGCTTTTCAGCTTTTTAACAGCAGTATTTACTACGCAAGGTGGTTCTATATGCTTACGCTTATGACTTCTCTTGCAACGGTTACCGCACTGGAAAACAGCCGTGTAAACTGGGAGCGGGCCATTGGGTGGACAGCAGGAATAACATTGGGCATAGGCTTGCTTATAGGATTGATTCCATCATACACATACAGCAAAACAGACCCCGATGAAATTACCGATTTTCAAATAGGCGTCGAGGCATATCCCGACAGATTTTGGATTTATGTCGCCGCCGCTGTAACAGGGATTTTGCTTTGCGCCCTTATTATTAAAAAATTCAGAAACAATCCCAAAAAATTTGCAGGATGGATTATGGCAGGCGTGGGAATTATTACTGCCGTTACATCCACATTTGTAGTAATTTCCGGTAAGACATACGGCGGAAACGATAAATCATTTATAATTCCCTATGCGCTGAATAACGGAGAAGACCTGACCATTGATGACCTGCACACCGTAAGAAGTGATTTTTACGAATCTCTTGATAACCTTGCAATGTACTGGCAGATTCCATCAATTAACGCATTTCACAGCGTGGTTTCACCCTCAATAATGGAATTTTACGATTCAATAGGCATCACAAGAGATGTTGCTTCACGGCCAAAATGTGACTACTACGCTCTCAGGGGATTGCTGAGCTGTAAATATCTTTTTGATTCTACTGACAACGACAAGCAGTTTACCGTCTATGAAAATAACAATGACGAAAGCGATATGCCCGGCTGGAAGTACCTGACCACCGAAAACGGCTGTGATATATACGAAAATCAGCACTACATTCCCATGGGCTTTATGTTTGAACAATATATTACCGAAACAGACTGGGAAACCATCAGGAAATTTGACCGTCATCTGGCTCTGACAAAGGCTCTTGTGCTTACAGACGAGCAGATGAAAAAGTATTCGGATATAACTCACAGCGAAAGCTACAACGGTCAGAGCATTATACAAAAATTCAGCTATACCTACGAAAGCTATTTTGATGAATGTGCAAAGCTGAAGGAAAACAGCTGTTCACAATTTGCCTACGACAACGACGGTTTTACTGCTCTTATTGACAACAAAGGCGGAGATAATCTGCTGTTTTTCAGCGTTCCCTATGACAAAGGCTGGACGGCTTATGTAAACGGTGAAAAAAACGAAATAGAAAAAGTGGATAAGGGCTTTATGGCGGTGAGAGTTCCGGGAGGAACAACAAGCGACATTAAATTTGTTTACAGACAGCCCGGTTTCCATACGGGAATTATAATTACTGTCGTATGTAGTATAATATATGTCGTTTATCTGTTGATTTTGTTGGCATTGAGCCTTAGAAAAAAGGCTGTAAATAAGGCAAAATAACAAAATCAAAGGTATTTTCGGCGAGTTTATTTTCACATAAAAACACAGATAATATTACCATAAGATTACCGTACGGCTGTATTGACGCCGTTTTCGGCATATAGGCATATTCAAGAAATCGAATACAGTGAATATATATGTTTATGGCGCAGGCGCAAAAAGCGCAGTCTGCATTTACTCATTTGGGGTGATTTAATGTATTTTGGAAAAGAGATTCTAAAATATAAAGACGAAATTCTAAAAGACCTGGATACCTTGCTGAAAATTGAGTCTGTATCGGGAGAACTAGACGCAAAATGCAGGGAAGCACTTAATTTCATTCTTAAAAGAGCCGAAGATTTCGGCCTTGTAACAAAAAATGTTAAAGACAAAGCCGGTCACGCTCAGTTGGGACATGGCGGTAAACTCTGCGGAGTTCTGACTCATCTGGATGTTGTTCCGGCAGGAAACAACTGGACGGTTGTACCCTTTGAGCTTACTCAAAAAGACGGCAGACTGTACGGCAGAGGTGTTGCCGACGATAAGGGGGCGGCGCTTATAAATCTCTATTGTTTAAGGGTGCTTAAAGAAAGCGGTGTTCAGGGCAAAAACGCCCTCAGGGCAATTTTCGGCACAGATGAAGAAAAGGGTATGAAGGATATGGACATTTACTTTAAAGAGGAGCCCGTTCCCGACTACTCCTTTACTCCCGACAGCGAATACGGAATTTGCATTGGAGAAAAAGGAATTCTCCAGCTTAAATTGTACGCAGACGGTCACGACGGCAAGGCTCTTACGGAGTTTCATTCGGGCAAAGCCGTAAACGCTGTTCCCGACACCGCCTACGCTCTTCTTGAAACCAACGAATATGACGACCACCAGCTTATGAGGCTTGCCGACGCAAGCGGCGGTAATTTTGAATTTATTTACACAATCGACGGGCTGATGATTCTGTGCAGGGGCAAGTCAGCCCACGCCTGCGAGCCTGAAAAAGGCAAAAATGCAGCGGCTCAGCTTGTTAAACTGCTGGCGGAGCATTTTTGCCACAGCGATTTGGGAAGCATCTGCACCTTTATTGATTACGCAATCAATAACGAAACCGACGGCAGGTCTTTGGGCATAAAAATGTGCGACAGCGTTTCCGGTGAGCTGACGGTTAATGTGGGAATGGTTAAAATTATCGACGGCAAAGCGGAGCTTACCCTTGATGTAAGATATCCCGTAACCGTAAACGGCGACGGAATTTTGTACCGAATTTCAAAATCCGCAGAGCTTGAAAATCTCAAGGTAAAGGTGCTGAGCCACCTGAGACCTCTCTATTTGGAAAAAGACAGCAAGATAATAAATCTTCTGTCGCAGGCATATAAAACCGTCACGGGAGAGGATGCTTCCCTTTACACCACAGGCGGCGGAACATACGCCAGAAAGCTTGGCGGAAACGGAGTTGCTTTCGGTCCGGTATTCCCCGGAGATGAAATCAATATGCACAATGCCGATGAAAGCATAGACATGAAAAATTACTTTAAACACGCAGAAATATGCCTTGAGGCAATGTACAAAATGTACACCGAAAATCTTTAAAAAGTGATGATTTGTATATGATGAAAGCGGAAAAAACCATAAAATTTCAGGCACGCCGTTCTCTGTCCGCAGGCAACTGGTCTTTGGCATTAGGTTGTTTGTCGGTAATGATGATAGCTTTTCTGGTTGTTTTTTGCCTTTATTACTCGCTTCTGTTCGGGTTTAATGCGCTTAACACCTCAACCTATCAGATAAAAAAGTCTAAGGTACTTCTCGGCTTAATCATAAACACCCTTTCGGTGCTTATGGTTTTCGGAATAAGCCCGATTACCAGCGGTTTTTCAAGGCTTTGCTATAATATAGCCGTTTACAACCGGTGCAGTCCTGACGACCTGCTGTTTTATTTTACATCGCCCAAAAGGTATTTTACGGCGCTGGGAGTAATATCTGCAAAACTATTAGCGTTTTTCCTTGCTTTCGTTTGCTTTTCACTGCCGGGAATCACCTTTATTACAATCGGCGGTACATTTGCAGACGGTGAACAGACAAAATTGGCGCTTAACATAATCGGCGGTGTTTTATCAGCCTTAGGAATAACCCTTGCCGTTATGTATAACTTTAGGTTTTTTCTTTCCGACTTTGTTATGGCAGAATACGGAAATTACGGATTTAAAGCTGTAATTTCCGAAACCTTAAAAACATCAAAAGGGCACACAAAGGACATTGCAAAGCTGTTTATTAGCTTTGTTTTCTGGATACTCCTATGCTTTTTTGTTCTGCCTGTTTTCTATGTTGTGCCTTATATGGGGGTATCTTTCGGAACCTCCGCAAAATGGCTTATTCGCTTAAAAAGGGAGGCATAAGCTTAGTATGTTAGTTTCGCTGTGTATGATAGCCTATAATGAAGAAAAGGTGCTCAACGGCCTGTTCAGAGACTTTTCAATGCAGGATTATCCACATGACCAGATTGAGGTAGTCCTTGTTGACAGCAACTCAAACGACAAAACAAGAAAAATGATGGAGGATTTTAAAAACACCGATTACGGCTTTGCAAATGTTGTTATTGCTCAATGTGCAAAGCGGAATCAGGCGTCCTCCTGGAACTGTGCGATTATGAACGCCCACGGCGATGTTATTATCCGTGTTGACGCCCACGCAAGAATCCCGAGAAATTTTGTTTCAAGAAATGTTTATAACATAAATCTGGGCGAAAAGGTTGTCGGTGGCGGAAGACCCAACATAACTGCCGATATTTCCCCCTGGAAGCTTACCTTGCTTGCGGCGGAGGAGTCGCTGTTCGGAAGCTCCGTAGCCTCGTACAGGCGTCCGCCGGCAAAAAGAGAATATATGGACAGCCTGTTCCACGCCGCATATAAGCGTGAGGTTTTTGAAAAAGTGGGAGGCTTTAACGAAAATTTAGGAAGGACAGAGGACAACGAACTTCATTACAGAATAAGACAAGCCGGATACAGGCTGTGCTGTTGTCCCGATATTATTTCATATCAGCACACACGAAACAGACTAAGAGATATGATAAAGCAAAAATTCAGCAACGGCAAGTGGATTGGACTTACGGTTTCAACCTGTCCCAAGTGCCTTTCCTACTATCATTTTGCTCCGATGCTTTTTGTAGGTGCGCTTGTCCTGTTTATCGTGCTTGCTTTTTGGGGTTTTCCTCTCCCTCTGGAAATTCTGACAATTCTTTACGCAATGTTTGATATTGTAAACACAGTAGGGTGCTTTGCCACTAAAAATGTTCAGCCCCAGTTCTTTTTGCTCCCCTTTATTTTCCCGATTCTGCATATTGCCTACGGTGTGGGAACATACGCAGGTCTTATAAGTATTCCTTTTTGGAAGCGAAAGCACAAGCAGTCTTTTGCCGACAAACAAATTGAAAAGGTTAAAACTAAGGTTAAGAAGAACACGGTAATTTTAAAGCAAAAAGAAGAAGAAATAAATAAATAGGCAAAATCGGACAAGCCTGACGCTGATTCTCCTAAAACCAAGACAAGGTTTTAAGGCAGGTTTTATAATTAAAGTATGGAGAATAGGAAAGCAAGGAGGAAAATATGTCTGAAAATGTAACGCTGACCCCCGAGCTTTTAAGGGAATTACAGCTTAAAGAGCTTGACACTCTTGAATTTATCAGAGATTTCTGTTACAAAAACGACCTCAATTTTTACCTTTGCGGAGGATGTTGTATCGGAGCGCTTCGCACAGGCGGATTTGTCCCCTGGGACGACGACATTGATGTGCTGATGCCCCGTCCTGACTACGAAATGCTTGTTAAGCTTTGGCGTCAGCAGAAAACCGACGGCAGGTTTGTGCTTTTAAAAACCGATGACAACACTTTTACAGGCAACATTTTCGTCACGGTAACCGACACCAACTACACAATGGTTAAGGATAATCAGCGGAATGTAAAAATTCCCCATGGGCTTGTGCTGGATGTATTTCCCATTGACGGCTGTCCCGACGGCAAAATCAAAAGATATATTCAGTATTTTTGGGCAATGATTTACTCCCTGTTTTTGGCACAGATTGTTCCCGAAAACCACGGAAAGCTGTTAAGCGCAGGCAGTAAATTACTTTTAAAGCTGTTTAGAAAACCCAAGACCCGGACAAAAATATGGCGATTTGCCGAAAAACAAATGAGCAAATATAATTTTTACGAAAGCGACTATGTTACCGAGCTATGCGCAGGTCCTCACTTTATGACCTATAAATATCCCTCCCGAATTTACAAAGACAGCGTTGAGGTTGATTTTGAGGGGATAAAGGTTCCCATTATGAAGGGCTACGACGAGTATCTGACCATTGTTTTCGGTGATTATATGACAGAACCTCCCAAAGAAAAACAGGTTCCCCACCACGATATTGCTTATCTTGATTTATCAAAACCCTGCAATTTAGACGGTGACGAAACATATTAACAGTATTGTATTTGCTACTCACATAATAATTCTTTATCAGAATTATATTATTTTTAAAAACATATTGACAACACGAAAATAAAACATATAATAATATTAGGTTGTCTTCGGGGCGAGGTGCAATTCCTCACCGGCGGTATAGCCCGCTAACAAGCTTTTGCTTGCCGAACCTGTGAAATTCAGGTGCCGACGGTACAGTCCGGATGAAAGAAGATAAACGGCTTTGTCAAATTTTTAAGGCACAGCTTGTTTTACTTATTCGCTCCGCTTAAAAGCGGAGCTTTTTTTACATTATAGGAAATTGCTAGGCTGTGCTCGGGCATAAAAGGCTGTTTTCAGCAAAAGCTGTCTGCACGGATTGCGTGTCGAGGTACTCGACTTTTTTACTTTCCGGTAAAAATCTCTCCGAAACAGTCGGATATGCGGGTGTAATCTTTTATAACACCGTCTGCAAAGATTGAAGTCGACAACCGCAAAGGAGGATTTATTATGATTAGCAAAACAAAAGAACCAAAACTGATTTCCGGTGAGGACCGCACTTACCGCACGAAAAAGCTGGCGATTCTGGGGCTTATTACGGCTATGGCGTATGTGGCTGTAATGATTTTCAGGCTTCCTATTATTCCTGCCGTGCCTTTTCTTGATTTAGAATTTAAATGTGCAATAATAATGATCGGCGCATTTATTTTCGGACCTCTTTCGGGAATTTCAATGACTGTCGCCGTATGCCTTGTAGAGATGTTTACAATAAGCGACACAGGCATAATCGGCTGTATTATGAACATAATTGCCACAGGGTGCTTTGTATGTCCGGCGGCTCTGATTTACAAAAACAGGCGCACTGTCGCCTCTGCCGTTGCTGGATTAGCCGTTGGCACCACCGCAGCAACCGTCGCAATGGTTCTGTGGAATTACATCGTGACCCCTATGTATATGAATGTGCCCAGAGAAGCGGTAGTATCTCTGCTGATTCCTGCTTTTATTCCCTTTAATCTGCTCAAAGCGGCAATCAACGGCGGTATTGTGCTTGTTCTTTATAAGCCCATTGTAAGCGCCCTGAGAAAGCAAAACCTGATTCCCGAAAGCAAGGCTTCAAACAGCGGCGGCGTCCCTGCAATAGCCGGCACAATTATTACCGGATCTCTGGTGCTTCTCACCTGCGTTTTGATTGTACTTGCCTTTAACGGCGTAATTTAACCTGATAAATCATTAAAGCAAAGTATTGACAAAGGCGCAAACGGTGATATAATAAATATGTTCACAGAGTAGAATTTTGTGCGTAAAGTGTCCTTTGAACGGGGAGTTGTCAAGGGAACGAAAGGCGTAGCCTGCGGTACAAAATTTGCATCCCGCTGTTACTTTAGGACGATTCCCGGCGGGCAGATGAGCATCTGTCCGCTTTTTTATGCTGATTTTTGATTAGCGATCTGCCTCCTAATGTAACAACACACACCAGGAGGTTTTTATGTATATTTTAAATCAGTTCAAAAAAAGCGCAAAAGAGCTTTCTCATCCCTATTCCCTGTGCGCAATCGGAATGTTGCTGGCACTGCGGATTGTACTGGGGTATTTCGGCAATTTAACCCTTGCGTTTGCCCCGTCAATGAAATTCGGCTTTGCATTTATTCCCCTTATGCTTGTCTGCATAATGTACGGTCCTGTTGCAGGCGCCTGCGTAGGCGGTTTGGGAGACATTATCTCTTATATCCTAAGCCCTCAGGGGGCATACTTCCCCGGATTTACAATAAGCGGAATTCTGACCGGTATTCTCTTCGGGCTGTTTCTTTACAAGAACAACTGCACGATTGTAAGGCTTTTAATTTCCTATGTAATTAACGCCGTGTTTATCCACATTTTTTTAGGCACGCTCTGGCTTAATATAGCATTCGGTCTGCCTTTCCTTATTACGCTTGGCACAAGAGCCCTGCAAGCTCTGATTTTAGCAGTTCCTGAAATTTTAATTACACTTACATTGGCAAAAGCAGTTACCCGTATTCCGCAAATTAAGGCAATAAAGAACAAATGAGTTTGCTCCGTGCAGACAGCATTATCTAACAAAAATCTATATGGCTGAAAGTTAATGCCGGGAAAAATCAGTTTGATTCAAATTACTTTTATAAAAAACAAAAATCAATTACTCTCAAATTTACTCAAAATTATAAAGAAATGTAAATGAAAAAGAGGTGCAAATGCACCTCTTTTTTGTATGTGATGTTTTATATACGATTTAGAATTATAAAATTCAGCTTATTTAATAGCCTTGTTGTAAATCTCCAACATTCCAGAAGCGTCCTTGGAAACAATCATAGAAACATAGTTGCCGTCGGTTGTAACAGAACAGTTTTTAATTAAGTCAAGCTGTTCTGCGCTGTATGAAGCATACATATTGTAAATTGAGTTATATCTGTTTGTAAGCTTTGATGAAACACGCTGTGCTGCAGAAGAATCAACAGCCTCTACCATTACTATCTCAACCGGTGCGTCGGAGCTGTTTTCGTTAATCTCTGCGGCAAACTGCTTAACATCGGCAGGCTCAATCTGATAATATGTCTTTAAATCGTTTACATCAGTAACCGCCGTAAGCTCTTTTGTGTCATACTTTGCGTTAATATCAGCCATAACCTGAGTAAGGTCTGCCTCTTTTGCTCCGCAGCTGCACAAAGCGCAGAGGGACAGCACGGCAACACAAAGAACGCTTAAAACCTTCTTCATTATATACCTCCAAAATATATAAAAGAATATAATAATCAAATGGTCGAGGTGACAAGATTCGAACTTGCGGCCCCATCGTCCCGAACGATGTGCGCTACCAAACTGCGCTACACCTCGATTTAAAAACAGCCCCGAATCATCGGGGCTATTTGTGGCTGAGGAATAGGGATTCGAACCCCAACAAACAGAGTCAGAGTCTGTCGTGCTACCGTTACACTATTCCTCAAAATAACACTTGCGTGCAACATTAGTTATTATAATAACAAATGGCTGAAATGTCAAGTAATTATTTTAAAAAAGATGATTTTTTAAAAATTTTTTGATTATAAGACTATAATTCATCCTGTGATTATCCAAATACTAAAGAATACCGAAATTTTAAAAATTTCTTTTCTTTTCTCCGCTTATTCTCACATCGCTGCCTACAAAATCCAGTCTGACGGCACAGCCTGCGATTCTTGATAAAAAGCGTTGGGTATAGGCTGACTCTATCTCTTTTAAAGTCAAATTTGTGTTAATGATAACCGGTTTACTTCTGAGCAAACGGGAGTTGAAAATATTATATATTTCCGAAACAGAAAAATTATTCATAAATTCCGTGCCCAAATCGTCAATAATGAGCAGGTCGCAGTCCATCAATGCAGACAAGGTTTCCTCCTCTGCATTATAATTGTTGGAAAAATGCTCTTTTTCAAGCTTAGACAGGATTACGGGAGCTGAAACATAGACGGCGCTGTACCCCATTTGAATAACCTCGTTTGCTATTGCAAGGCTCAGGTGAGTTTTGCCTAAGCCTGTTGCGCCCCTCATCAATATGCTTTTTGAATTATTTGAAAAGTTTTCGGCGTAATTTTTGCAAAACTCCAATATTCTGCTCATCTTACGATAGTCCGAAGTTTCGCCGGGCTGAGCGTCATTGCTGTAATGATTAAGAGAAAAATCATCAAATGTGCAAAGCTTTAAGGGAGATGATTCGTTGAGAGCGTCGCAGCTGCATTTAATCAAAGCCTTTTTCAGACAGTCACATACAAGCGTCTTGTTATTTTCCTCATAATAGCCTGTGTCTTCGCACACTGTGCAAAAATAATGAGGCTCAAGGGCATTTGCGGTGCAGCCTGATTCAACAAGGCGTTTTTTCAGCTTTTCCTGCAAAGACAGGCTTTTTTCTTTTAGATTGTTAAGCTCAGTCTTAACATCACTGCCCATAAACACAGCCTTTGCCGCCATTATTCCGCAGGAGGAGATTTCTCTGTTTAATTTTTCAATATCGGGATGTTCAGCGAATATTTTTTCACGGCGGAACTCTGCCTCACGCTGAGCCTTTAACCTGCGGTTGTTGATAATATCTGTTGCTTTGCCGTATATTTCTTTGCTGTAACTCATTTTAGCACCTCATATGCCCGCCTTTTCAGGCGCAAAATATGTAAACGAATTGTAAATACTAATAAGAAAAACTATCATCGTCAAAAAAGCTCTGTTTTTCAAGACTTTCAATGTCGTAGGAAGGCTTTTGCTGAAGCTGATTCCTCGGTGCAGAGTTTGCCGGCTTTTTAGGTTTTCTCGGGGATAATGAATTCTTTTGCAGTTCATCCTTGTTTCGGATATTTTCGTTATTCCAGCGTTTTAAGATTCCGTCAATATACGAAAACTTCATCTCGCCCTTTGTATCAATGCACCGTTCGTATGCCTCTCTCAGCATCTCATCGGAAAATTTCCATTGGCTTACCCAGCGGTTTGCATATTCAAGCTGTTTAGCCGTAGGCGTTCCGGGAATATGTATTCCGAAAACCGAAGCGACCTTTGCAAAATCCGCATTTGACTGACGGACGGCGGTGATTTTCTGCTCTGCGTCAAAGACGGTTTCCACGCCCTCGTCTGCCCACTGGACACCAATTCTTTCAATAGTTCTGGCGTTGGGTTTATTTATGGCAATGCAGTACTCCACAAGCATCATAATAACAGGCGCCGAAAGACCGCAGGTGTCGTAAAGATAAACAATCGTTGCGGTTTCTACATTCGACAATGTCTTTTTCAGCACCATCTGAACATCGTTGAGAAGGTCAACCAATGTCTTGTCATTTGCCGCCAGCATTGAGATTCTTGTATGGCTTGGCTTTTGCGGCCGTGACATAACAGCCTTTGGCTTTTCATCATTTTTGTCGGTTTTTTCGGCAACAGTTTTTTCTGTAACGGTCTTTCCGACGCTGACGGAGCCGTTTTCTTCGCTTTTGCTTTTTGTCTGAATGTTTGCATCATTTGCCACTTGGGGTCTGGGAGCAAAGCTGTCTTGGGAAAAGCACAGTATCCCCTCGTTCACCCAATAGGTCAAGGCGTCCTTGACATCGTCTTCGTGCATACCTAAAGCTTCTCCGATTTGCTTATTTGTAAATTCCTCGTTATTATGCCCCAAAATATACAAAAGCACTTTAAGCTGAAAACCACTGCTCAGTTTTAATTTTTCATCGGCAACCTTGGAGGGCACTGCAAACACGGAACCCCAACTGCCTAAATTTATACGAAATGACATACCTTATCTCCGAACCTAACTAAGGAACCGCTGAATAAACCACGCAAAAAGCTGATCTCAATATGCGCAAAGGATTTAATCAGTGTTCCCAAACAAATAATTTACATAATAATATCACAGTTTTTCTGAAGTCGGAATAATTTAAAAGAATAATAAAAATTAAATTTATTTCCTCTTAAACAAAGCACTTTATTTTCCGCTGTATTTATGATAGAATAGTAAAAAAATAAAAAGGAAGTTGAATTAAATGAAATACGATTACACTCCAAGAGGAGTATGCTCACGCCGAATGACCGTTGAGATTGAAAACGGAATTATTAAGGATTGCAGAATTTTAGGAGGATGCAACGGCAACAGCCAGGGCATATGCAGTCTTGTCATAGGAATGGACGCCCGTGAGGCAATAAAAAGATTAAAGGGAATCGACTGCAACGGTCGTGGAACCTCTTGCCCCGACCAGCTTGCATATGCTCTTGAAGAAGCCTTATCCTCCAAATAATTTTTTGCTTCGTGTTTTTTGCTTCGTGCAGACAGCTTCACCTGATTCGGGACTTTTATTCCCGAGCGAAAAGTTTTGCCTGTACTAATTTTCTTGCTTCGTGGTTTTTGCTTCGTGCAGACAGCTTCACCTGATTCGGGACTTTTATTCCCGAGCGAAAAGTTCTGACGACAAAAAGCTTTTTATTTTAAGCAGGCCGCCTCGCATAATTCCGGAGTGTCTTTTGGCGCAAAACGCAAAAATAGAATTTCTGATAAACCAAGGACTGTACCGCCCAAAAAGCGATACAGTCCTGTTCTTTTTTTCAAGTATTTAATATGGCTTTTAAACCACCATGGGATAAATCACTCTGCGGTGTATGTTTTATCGGCTTCAACCAATAGTCCCGGCTCATTAGCGGCAGGGTACTGCTTTGACCCGTCGTTAAAGATAATTCTGGGAGATGTCCAGTCATCGGTAAACTGATAACTGTATTTTCCGTCGCCCTCGTCCTTCATCAAAAGTCCCGGCCATGCTGTTTCTTCGCCGTCGTCGGCGTAAACATATGCGCTGATTTTACTGCCCCAGCCCTCAGGCTTGGTAAAGTAAACCTTTGTGCCTTTTTCAATTTTGTTGGTTGATTTTTCTCCCTGTCTTGTAAATAAAAACTGCTTATATACAGGCGTGCCCTGCTGATTCTCGGCAGTAAGAGTCAAAACAGCCGTTGCGCCCTTATCCTGAGAAATTCTAACCGTGTCGCCGTCCTCAAAGGGGGTATCTATCACCTTATCTCCAACCTCAAGAATGTATTTTGAATTAACGGCGTCTGAGCATCTCAGGATAACGTCAACGGAATCCTGAGCATAATTGAATTCGGCGTTTTCAACACCTACGGACGCAGGCTTTGCATAATTAACAAAGCCGTCGTTATAGAGGACAACTACTGTGTTTTCGGGAACAGGCTTGTCGCTTGTGAGCTTTCCGCCCTTAACGGTGTAGACTGTTTCGCCGTCAACACGATTCTTATATGTTCCGTCGGGAAGATTGATTTCAAAGCCTGTTTCAAGCTCTCCCGAAAGATTAACTATAACTGCGCCTTTTTCTCCTCTTTCAATAACAAGGGCTGAGGATTTATCCATAGGCTTAACAAGGTTTTCGTCCTCGCCTTTCATTGCAATTCTGAAAAAGTTTACGGCACGGACAATATCGCTTTTATACATATCGCTTCCGGCGGCGCCGATTCTGTTCATACCCCATTGATCCTCCTGTGAAGAACCGTAGGGTCTGTCAAAGAACAGCGGTGTTCCCGCCTGTCTTGCCGAAATGATAGCATAAGCCATCTCAATCTGTTTTTCGGACATCAGCGACCAGTTGCCGTCGTTTATGTAGTTGTCGTGAGATTCAACCCAAGTTACAATATTATTAAGGTTATCCTCGCTTATGTAGTAATCCTTTATCATTGAAGAATCCAGATTTTCCTGCACAACGGCGTTTCTGATTCTTGAACCATAGGTGCTGGCGGTGGTTCTTCCGATTGTTTTGATATAATCGTTTATGCGGTCGTTGTTCCCCTGCAAAACCTCGCCGTAGTTGAAGATTGAATCAGCCTTGTGAATATCCTTTGTAACTCTTTCCCAAAAGTTATTTGTATATCCGTCGTCCTCCTTAGGGTCGTCGGGCAAACCGATGTGCTTTGCCGTATCGTAGCGGAAACCGTCTGCACCCAAGTCGATGCACTCGTTAATATACTTTAAAAAATACTCCTGAAAATCGGGATTTTCAGTGTTTACATCAGGCAGTCCGCCCATTTTGTAGGTGGTACATTCAAGCCTGTTTCCGTAGTTTTTTAAATCATACTGTGAGTTCTGATGGTACAGCTTATCCATACCGCCGACGGCGTCAATAAGGTTTTGATTTATTTTAGAAGTTGTCGGAGTTGTGTGGTTTGGTATTACATCAACAATAACCTTTATTCCGTACTTATCCGCCTCATCGCACATCTCTTTAAACTGTTCCTTAGTACCAAGCTGATAATTGCCGATTGTCCAGTCTGTGGGCTGATAGTGGTAGTACCATTTTCCGTCGCCGTAAAGCTCCATTCCGCCGTCCTCGCCCTCAAGACATTCGTTTATGGGAGAGGTCTGAAGTGCCGTAAAGCCCGAAGCCGCAATATCTGCCATTGAGTTTTTAATTGTTTCAAAATTCCACGAAAAGCAATGGAGAATCGAGCCGTCCTCAATGTTTTCAGCCAGCTTATATTCCGATGTTACGGGCTGTTCGGCTGTATTGTTACATCCTGCAACAAGAGCAGAACAGCCAACTATCATTAAAACCGCAAGGGCTGTTGATATTATCTTTTTTGTCATAGCTTCCTCCCTGTTATCAATCTGAATCAAAAGCTTCCGCTTGAACCGCCGTGGCTTCTGCCTGAAGAACTGGTGTGGGAAGAAGAACCGCCGCCGTCGTTTTTCTCAATTTTAACCTTAGATACAGTACGGTAAAGATACATATCACTGCTGTTTGTAATATTCATACTTCCGGGTACGGTATAATCAGAGGCATTGTACTTTCTTCTGACGGTTTTCAGCTTACTCTTCATTGCAAATGTAATAATAAATGAAATAATCAGTCCTGCAATAACCGAAATAATAATATTTCTTACTATGGGCAAATTGCCCTTTGCATCTTTTTCCGAAAACGGAGTTCCGTTCTCGTATTTTGTAATAATTGTATCACAATCGTCGGCGTAGGTTTCAAAAGCCGTATAGTATTCATCATCTCTGAGATATGCTGTAAAGTTATCAGTAAGGTAATCCATAGCTGTATCGTTAATAGCGCTGAATGCCGTTCCGTATGTACTTACCGCCCATTTTCTCTCACTCATTGAAAGTAAAAGCAAAACTCCGTCGTCGCCGGAGCCCATACCGTAGCCGTTGTAGTCGTAGTAATCATCAGCAAATGCCTGAGCAGTCTTTCCCTCAAGACTGTTTACAACAGCTACTGCAACGTCGCATTGGAGTCTTTCGCTTATTTCGTCAAGCTTTGCCGTTAAATCGGTTTTTTCTGTTTCGGTAAGAATACCTGCGTCGTCAACAAGTCTTGGTTTTTGCCTTTCCTGGGGGATAGTATCAACTCCGTTTAAATCAAGCTGATAAGAAAGCTCATTGTAAAAGTTTTTAAATCTCTCGTAATATGTTTCTTCATCGCCGTAAGCAGAACCTATTTTATTAAGCTGAGAATCAGAAAACATATTTTCTGCTCTGCCGACGGTGTGAACATAATAGGTAAAATCGACGGTATCTGTAACCAGCACCACTCCGTCTGATTTATTAGACTCAACGCTGAATAATGTGTCAGCATATACCGCAATATCCAATCCGTCCAGTTCGGTTGTAACCGCATAGGCTTCTATGCCGTAATTGCTGCAAACCTGCTTTGCAAGGCTGTTTAATTCCGTCTTTTCCTCATCCGAAAGAACCAAGGAATAATCAATGATATAGCTTTTATCCTCTGCCGCAGATACTGTTAATGCACAGCCGCAAATTATAAAAAGTGCAATAAACAGCGAAAACACTCTCTTTTTCATACTATACCCCTCCTTACAGCAACCATAACAGGTACAAAATCAGAAACGTAACCGCTCCTGCAATTCCCGTTATTATTCCGAACCATTTCCAAAAAGACGCCCAATCAACAGGTAAATCACCGACCATTTTGCCTGTCTGTCCGTTCATTGCAAAGGTGAATGTTTTATCGTTCCAGGAAGTATTAAGCATCCAAACCGGATAAAGGGCGTATTTTGCCTTTCCGTTTGAAAGATTTATAACGGTATTTTCCGGCACTACGGTTGAGTATCCAGTTACGGTTTTTGCAAATTCCGATTCCGTGCTGTTTTTCACACGCTGATTTGCCCTCTCAATGCTTTGGTCGGAATCAACGTCGTACCTGTCAGCCAAATATCCCGAAAGGTATGCAGTCTGAAAGTCAACAGCGTCGTCAAACTTAAAGGGCTCTATTGACTCCATAATATCGTCGGGCATTTTTGTAGAGCCGTCAACAGGCACACGCTGAAACGAAATATTACCGCCTCGCAGAATAAGGTAGTATGATGTTTCCGTGTATCTGTAATTACTGTCGCTCCAGGTTCTTACTCTGGTGGCTCTGTAACGGACATTGGCGTTAACATCTGCGTCAAAAAGCCAGAACGGCACATAAATGCCCTTAATCTCGTTGATTCTGTTCTGACTTTTAAAGAGCTTCGGCAAAAACGGCTTGCCCTTCATATGGTTCTGCAAAGCTTTTTTTGCCGCCTCTTTGTCAAGCTTAAAGGGGATAATGTAGTCAGGTCTTAAATCCCCGGCAAATTGTCCCGACATAACAACCGTGTTGTTGCAGTAAGGACAGCTTGTTGAGCCGAGGGTTTTGTCGGCGATAATCTCTCCTCCGCAGGAGTCGCAAATATAAACCGCCATACCGTCTGTTTCGCCGCTTTGCCATTGTGACTCCGGCTTGCTTTCCCATTCCATATTGTCCTGAGCGTCAGAATTCAGCGCTTCATCGTAGCTTTTAAGGGTTTCCAAATCAAAGCTCGTACCGCAGAAGGGACACAGCATTTTCTGAGAATTACTGTCAAATTCAATTCTTCCGCCGCAGCAGGGACATTTGTACTCAATTACTGATGACATCTTCTACCTCTTTTCCTAATTTAGTGCGCCTGCAATACAGAAAATTTGTACGCAGGCAGATTTATTTACAATTTCGAGTAACCGTAGCTGTTTACGAGTGCCTCAATTTTTTCTCCTCTTTTGCACATAGGGCAATCGTGAGAATTATAGCACTCATAGTCGCCTAAATCTCCGGGATTAAAAACAGAAATAACCGGATAACCGACACATTCATCAACGGTTGCAAAAATAGCAGAAACGCCCGCCACAATACCGCCGTAATACTCTATTGCCTCAATGGCAGACTGTGCGGTTTTTCCCGTTGTAACAGAAGCGGAGAGAACAAGAACATGCTTCCCTGCAATCATCGGCGTAACATTGTCACGGAAAATCAGCTGACCTGCCGAGGTGTATTCCGGAGATACAATATAAATTGTCTGGTGAGCGTTCATATTGATAAAGTCTTCCTTTGTAAGCTCATTTGCAAGGCAAGCGCCTATTACCTCTGTGCCGTCCAGACATAGAATTGTATCGACGATTGTATGGGCACGGTAATGAAAAACAAGCTCCTTTGCAACAGCCTTAGCCTCAGAGAGCCTTAGCTTTTGTGTTGTAACGTCTATGTAATAATTGGTGTGGCTGTGGGACGTTGCAAAATGTCCTTTTGCGACACGTAGAAACAAATTTTTGTTTTTTGTCCTGATTTTATACATATTTGTCATCGCATTTTACCTCCTTACAAAATAATAAGTTATTCATAACTATACATATATATTACATTATTTTTGATAAAAAGGCAAGATTTTTCTTGGATAAATTGTTCAAATTGTAATTTTTGCTTATTATTTTTCTATTTCAGAAAACTGCTTTAATTCAGTATAATAAATCTGTCGCCGATATTGTTTGAAAGGATACAAAACTTTTGTGCAGACTCATAAAAAGGGATTATTCATGGGAATTATCGATGACGCTGTTGCTTATTATTCCTGCTTACAGCAATATAAAAACACATAAACAAACACCCTGTTGAGGGGTAGAAAACTGCAAAAAAATTAAGCTATAAAAAACAATACATAACAAACAACACAAATAGTAAGGGCTGCTGCAAATTTTCTCATTTGCAGCAGCCCTTTAACTTCGTTTTATTCTTTACATTACAGGCTCAAAGACAAATTCTCCGTCCTTGAAGTCGCACAGAACCTTTGAATTTTTCTGAACCGAGCCGTCAAGTATTTTCTCTGACAGCACATCCTCAATCTTGTTTTGAATTGCTCTTCTCAAAGGTCTTGCGCCGTAGGTGTCGTCAAAGCCTTCCTTTGAAATTTCAGAAACTGCGTCCTCTGAAAAATCAATGTCAATATCCATATTCTTAACACGCTTTTTAAGATTATCAAGCATTTTGCCGGCAATCTCCTTAATATCCTCTTCGCCCAGCTTATCGAACACGATAATATCATCAACACGGTTTAAAAACTCCGGTCTGAACAGCTTTTTAAGTTCACCCATAACGGCGTCTTTAATCTCCTGTGCAGACTTCTCCTTTGGCTTCTCGGAATCAACCGTTTTAAAGCCCAGTGCCTCTCCGCCTTTTTCAACTATGAGCCTTGCGCCTACATTGGAGGTCATAATGATTACCGTATTTTTAAAGTCAACGGTTCTGCCCTGAGAGTCCGTAAGACGTCCGTCGTCGAGAATCTGCAAAAGCATATTGAACACATCGGGATGAGCCTTTTCGATCTCGTCAAAAAGTATAACCGAATAAGGCTTCCTCCTGACCATTTCCGTAAGCTGTCCGCCCTCGTCAAAGCCTACATATCCCGGAGGCGAGCCGATAAGCTTAGACACCGTGTGCTTCTCCATATATTCGCTCATATCAAGCCTGAGCATAGCGTTTTCGTCGCCGAACATCGCCTGGGCAAGCGCCTTGCAAAGCTCTGTTTTGCCTACGCCGGTAGGTCCTAAGAAAATGAACGAGCCAACCGGGCGCTTAGGGTCTTTCAGTCCTACTCTGCCTCTTCTGATAGCCTTTGAAACAGCCTTTACGGCTTCGTCCTGACCGACAACACGCTGATGTAAAATGTTCTCCAGGTCAAGCAGTCTTTCGCTCTCCTCTTTTGTAAGCTGAACAACGGGAACGCCCGTCCAGTCGGAAACTATCTTTGCAATATCGTCTGGAGTTACCTCTCCCTTTTTGCCTGTTGACTGCTCCTGCCACTGCTTTTTAAGCTTTTCCAGCTTATCCTGAGAGGATTTTTCCTCGTCTCTGAGCTGTGCGGCACGCTCAAAGTCCTGCTCGTTTACTGCGCTTGCTTTCTCCTGCTCGAGCCGCTTAATATCGTCCTCAATATCCTTTATTTCCGGCGGGTAGGTGAGTTCCTTAAGCCTTACTCTCGAAGCCGCCTCGTCAATCAGGTCGATTGCCTTGTCGGGCAGATACCTGTCTGCGATATATCTTGACGAAAGCTTTACCGCTGAGTCAATGGATTCGTCGGTAATTTTCACCTTATGGTGAGCCTCATACCTGTCACGGAGTCCTTTAAGAATTTCAACTGCCTCCTCCTGAGTAGGCTCGCCTACATTTACAGGCTGAAAACGCCTTTCCAATGCGGAATCCTTTTCAATATACTTGCGGTATTCCTCAATGGTGGTAGCGCCGATAACCTGGAAATCGCCTCTTGCCAGGGAGGGCTTGAGAATATTGGCTGCGTCGGCAGAGCCCTCTGCCTGACCTGCGCCGACGATTGTGTGCAGTTCGTCAATAAACAGGATTACATTATTTGCGTTTTTAACCTCGTCAATAACGCCCTTGATTCTCTCCTCAAAATCACCCCTGTACTTTGCGCCGGCAATCATACCCGTAAGGTCAAGGGCAAATATCTTCTTATCCTTGAGAATTTCGGGCACCTCTCCCTTTGCAATTTTAAGGGCAAGTCCCTCTGCTACGGCTGTTTTACCAACGCCGGGTTCACCGATTAGCACGGGATTATTCTTTGAACGCCTTGACAAAATCTGAATTACACGCTGTATTTCGGTTGCTCTGCCTATAACAGGGTCAATCTCGCCTTTTTCTGCGGCGGCGGTTAAATCTCTGCCGTATTTTTCAAGCGTTTTTGTGCCTGTGCTTCCCGATGCAACGCTTTCTCCTGCGCCGTAGGGAGTTCCGTCGCCCATTTGCGACATATTTTCCTGCAAAGCCTCTGCAACGGAACGGATATTTATTCCCAAATCCTTGAGAAATCTCACGCCATAGCTGTCGCTTTCGGTTAAAACAGCATACAGCAAATGCTCGGTGCCCACATAATTACAGCCGGTTCTGCCTGAAATCATCATAGCCATCTGCATTGTTCTCTTTGTTCTCGGGGTAAAATCCCCGGGCGTCAAAACAGTCTTGCTTCCAACGCCTGTTGAATCGGAAATCATATTTTTGTAGGCTTCGGCAGTCAGTCCGTTTTCGCTTAACACAGTGGCGGCAACGCCTGTGCCCTCCTCAATCAGACCCAAAAGCAGATGCTCGGTGCCCACATAGGTGTGTCCCATCTGAGAAGCCTCATCTAAAGCTATATTTATTGCCTTGTTTGCCTTTTCTGTAAAGCCTTTGAATTGATACATAACAAAACCTTCCTTCTTACGGGCAAGCCGTTATTTTAGAGTGAAGATGAAATAAGCTTTGCCCTGAATATATCTCTTTTTTCGGGAGTAAGGCTTTCGCCTGCTTTTACCATAATCGCCGCAGGCTGAACCTCGGTAAACAGACTGTTGATTTTTTCAATCTGCACATCGGTAATTTCTCCTGCGATAACTCCCATTCTTACATTTGAAAGTAACGCCATAGCCTCTTCACAGCTAATAGCTTTGGCATATTTTAATACGCCTAAACTCCTTGAAACAACATCCTGTACTTCAATGCTGTTGAAAAGTCTTTCTCTTGTGATTTTTTCCTGATTTATAAGCTGTAATGTAATATTTTTAAGGTTCTCCATAGCCGCCTTCTCGCTGATTCCCAAAGTTACCTGGTTAGAAAGCTGATACATTGCGCCCTTAGGCTCACTGCCCTCGCCGTAGATACCTCTGATTGTCAGACCCAGCTTTGAGAGGTTGCCTGCAATTCTGCCGATTGCCTTTGTTCTCTGCAAAGCCGGCAGATGAAGCATAACCGACGCTCTCATACCTGTTCCCAAATTTGTGGGGCACTGGGTAAGATAGCCCAGCCTTTTATCAAAGGCATAATTAAGATTCTCATCAAAGAGGGTATCCGTTTTGTCGGCTATATTGTAAGCACCGTCAAGGTCAAAGCCCGGCAGAATAACCTGAATACGGATATGATCCTCCTCGTTTACCATTACGCTTATGCTGTTATCCTTTGTCAGCAGAAGCTCTCTGCCGTTTGTATCGGCAACAAACTCGGGACTTACCAGGTGACTCTCCACCAAATTTGCACGCTGAATTTTTGTCAGGCTGTCAAGGTCCATACACACCATCTGCTGTGCAAGAGCGCTGTTGCTGTTTGTAACGGCGCTCTTTACCTTTTCAGCTACTGCTTTTCTTCCTTTGGCGTCAAGCTTACAGGGAAACGGGAACTCCTTTAAATTTCTTGCAAGTCTTATTCTTGTGGAAATTACTATATCGTTCTGCATTATTCATTCTCCATTTCCTTAATTTTATCTCTAAGCTGAGCGGCTTTTTCAAAATTCTGTTGATTAACAGCCTCCTGAAGCTGTGCTTTAAGCTCGTTGATTTGCTCTGCCTTATCTTTCGGTGCATTATTCGGTGCTTTGTCGTCCTCTACGCAAGTGTATTCAATGCTGTGGGGCGTCTTGCCGCAGTGAGCTGTGTTGCCGTGAATACGCCTGATTAACGGCATAAGCTGGTCAAAGAAAACATCGTAGCAATCTGCGCATCCTACCTGACCAGTTTTTGCAATTTCGTTGTAGGTACTTCCGCAGCTTTCGCAGCGTGTTGCCTGAGTTCTTGCCGGAAGAGCATTTCCGAAAAAGCTTCCTAAAAAGTTGTTAAACTCGCTTTCCATATCGGAAAAAATGTTGTTGTAACCCATTTGCTCTGCGCACTTCGGGCACAAGTCGTACTCTGCATATTCGCCGTTTATCATAGTTTTAATATGAGTTGTTGCTTCTCTCATTCCGCATTTTTGACATTTCATAACAATTCCTCCTTGTAAGTTTTTACCTTTGTTGTTTTGCAGACATTCTAATTGTATAAACTGAGCAGCATATTTTTCATTATGTTGGCTCTCAGTGTATTACGCTGTTCCTGGGGTATATCCGCATAAACTCTCTCGTTCATAGCAGAAAGCAAAAGCTTTGCGACCTGTTTGTCTATTATTGACTGAGAATACATATTTTTCACCATTATCTCTGCGCTTGCCTTATCCAGCGAGCTGCCGATAGAATTGATAATATGCATCAGCGCCGTGCTTTTGTCAGCCTTTACCCGTGTGATTCGGATATAACCTCCGCCTCCTCGGCGGCTCTCGACGATATATCCCTGTTCGGGAGTAAAACGGGACGTTATAACGTAATTTATCTGACTTGGGACGCATCCCAAATTACCCGCCAGCTCATTTCTTTGAATTTCTGCGTTGCCTCCTGACTCATCCAGCATTTCCATAATATACTGAGCAACCAAATCGCTCATACGCATATCATCACTTCCTTAATCTAAACCTTAAAGCCTATTTTTATGAGCCCTTGCTGTGCTCTTTTTTAAGCTTTGTCTATATTATAAAGTCAAAGTCAGTTAAAGTCAAAGTCAACAAAAGTCAAATAATGGCATAAAACTCCGTTTATTTTAAAATAGCTCACAAATGCTCTTATTTTCTCTTATTTTTAAAAAATTTATATTTTTTAATTTTAGTTGAAATCTGACTTTAATTTGACCTTTAATAATCAACATATTATTAGTCCAAAATTCATTTATCCCTTTGTTTTTTTATTTTTCACCTTTTTTCTCCGATATTGCGCTATCTTTCTACTTTACTTTTCTATATATATGTATTATAATAATCTCTAAAATAGCCGATGAAACATCGGAAATTTTAAGGATAGGAGAAAACCTAAAGTATGATAAGCGGTGCGGATATAATGGTCAAATGCCTGGAGGCTGAAAATGTATCTGTTGTTTTCGGTTATCCCGGCGCTGCAATATGCCCTTTTTACGATTCTCTATACAGCTCGGATATAAAGCATGTGCTTGTCCGCCAGGAGCAAAACGCCGTCCATGCGGCAAGCGGTTACGCAAGGGCAAAATCAACCGTCGGCGTATGTGCCGCAACCTCCGGTCCCGGTGCAACAAACCTTATCACCGGCATTGCAACGGCTTATATGGATTCAATTCCGATTATTGCAATCACAGGACAGGTTCGTTCCGATTTAATCGGCAGGGATGTTTTTCAGGAGGCAGACATTACCGGCGCATGCGAGCCCTTTGTTAAACACAGCTACCTTGTGAACAAAACCGAGGATTTACCCAGAATTTTTAAAGAGGCCTTCCATATTGCAACAACAGGCCGTCCCGGTCCGGTGCTTATTGATATTCCCATAGATATTCAGCAAAAGAAAATTGAAGAGTTTGTATATCCCGACAGCGTAAACATTGTGGGATATAAGCCAAACACCAAAGGGCACACAGTTCAGATTAAACGTGCGATAGAGCTTATAGGCAAAAGCAAAAGACCGATTATCGTAGCAGGCGGCGGTGTTTTAAGTTCAGGCGCAAAGCTGAAGCTTGTGGAATTTGCAGAAAAAACGGGAATCCCGGTGCTTTCTACTATGATGGGAATCGGTGTTATGCCCTCGGAGCATGAGCTTTATATGGGCATGCTGGGTACATTCGGCAAAGCCCCTGCAAACCGTGCATTGCACGAATCCGACTTAGTGATTGTATGCGGCGCCCGTTTAGGCGACCGTGCTGTTGCTTCCCCCGACCAGATGGGCGAGCGGGTAAAGGTTATACATATTGATATTGACCCTGCGGAAATCGGAAAAAACGTTAAAACAACAATCCCCATTGTCGGCGATATGAAAAATGTTGTAAATAATCTTCTGGACGAAATCGGAGATTACAAGGTTGCAAAACAATGGAGTGAAACAATAAAAAGCTGGAAAACACAGCTTTCAAGAGCGCCAAAAACCTTCGACGGTTTTGTTGAGCCCAGGAGCTTTATCGGCAAGCTAAGCTCAATGCTCAGGTCAAAGGCAATATTAGTTGCCGATGTGGGACAAAACCAGATTTGGTGCGCAAACAACTTTAAGATTCGTGAGGGCAGGTTTTTGACCACAGGCGGAATGGGTACAATGGGATATTCAATTCCTGCGGCAATCGGCGCAAAATTTGCAAGACCTTCAAGAGATGTTGTTGCGGTATGCGGCGACGGAAGCTTTCAGATGAGCCTTAACGAGCTGGCTACCATTGTGCAAAACGACCTTGCAGTTAAAATCATAGTAATGAAAAACTCTCGCTTAGGTATGGTAAGAGAGCTTCAGGATAACCATTACGGTCACAGACACGCCGCAACCATTCTTAACGACGCTCCCGATATTGAACTTTTGGCTAAGGCGTACGGAATCAAGTGCGCCAGAGCAAGCACTAACGAGCAGGCGGAAGAAGCCGCAAAGGAAATGGTAAACAGCGATAAAGCGTTTATTTTAGTGTGTGACGTTTATCCCGACACTCCTTCCATTTAAGAGGTAAGCTATGCAATATACATTATCTATTTTAGTTGAAAACCAAGCAGGCGCATTGTCAAAGATTTCGGGACTTTTTTCAAGGCGTTCCTTTAACATTGATTCTCTTGCCGTAGGCGTAACCAATGACCCGGCAATTTCCAGGATTACAATCGTTGCAAACGGAGACGAATATGTTGTGGAACAGCTTGAAAAACAGCTTAACAAGCTGATACCCGTAATTAAAGTAAAGCGCTTCGAGCCAGGCGAATACATAAGCCGTGAGCTTTCGCTTATTAAAGTACATTCAAGCTCTGCAAAAAGATTTGAAGTCATAAAAATTGCCGAGCTTATGGGCGCAAAAATCGTTGATGTCGCCCAGTCAACCATTACTGTTGAATTCTGCGAAACAGCAGAAAAAACAAACACCCTTATTGATTTACTAAAGCCTTATGGGATTCGTGAGATTGTCAGAACGGGAACCATTGCCATTGACAAAGGTTCCGTAACGGCGGCAAAGTAATCTTGCGGACTTATATACACATTATTTTAAGAGCCGAAAATTCGGCAAGGAGGAAATTAAAATGGCACAAGCAAAAATCTTCTATCAGTCAGACTGTAACCTTTCTTTACTGGACGGCAAAACCATTGCAATTATCGGTTACGGCAGTCAGGGACACGCTCACGCACTTAACCTGAAGGATTCAGGCTGTGATGTAATTATCGGTCTTTACGAGGGAAGTAAGTCTTGGAAAAAGGCCGAGGAGCAGGGCTTTAAGGTTTACACAGCAGCAGAAGCTGCTAAAAAAGCAGATATTATTATGATTCTTATTAACGACGAAAAGCAGGCTGCAATGTATAAAAACGACATTGAGCCAAACCTTGAGGCAGGCAATATGCTTATGTTTGCTCACGGCTTTGCTATTCACTTTAACCAGATTATCCCGCCTGCTGACGTTGACGTTACAATGGTTGCTCCTAAGGGACCCGGTCATACAGTAAGAAGCGAGTATCAGGCAGGCAAGGGCGTTCCGTGTCTGGTGGCTGTTCAGCAGGACGCAACAGGTAAGGCACAGGATCTTGCTTTGGCTTATGCTTTGGGCATCGGCGGTGCAAGAGCAGGCGTTTTGGAAACAACTTTCAGAACAGAAACAGAAACCGACCTCTTCGGCGAGCAGGCTGTTCTTTGCGGCGGCGTTTGCGCACTTATGCAGGCTGGCTTTGAAACTCTCTGCGAAGCAGGCTACGACCCGAGAAACGCATACTTTGAGTGTATTCACGAGATGAAGCTTATTGTTGACCTTATTTATCAGTCAGGCTTTGAGGGTATGAGATACTCTATCTCAAATACTGCCGAGTACGGCGACTACATTACAGGTCCTAAGATTATTACAGCAGACACAAAGAAAGCTATGAAGAAAATCCTCTCCGATATTCAGGACGGCTCCTTTGCTAAAGAATTCCTCCTTGATATGTCACCTGCAGGCGGACAGGCTCACTTTAAGGCAATGAGAAAGATTGCCGCAGAGCATCCTGCCGAGGTTGTAGGTAAGGAAGTAAGAAAGCTTTACAGCTGGTCTGACGAGGACAAGCTCATCAACAACTGATTTATAATCATTTACAATAAACGCTCCTCGTTAAACGGGGAGCGTTTATGTATACAAAAGAGAAAATATAATTTAAGCAGAAGATTTCTTCATAAAAAAACGGGGCTGTTCCACTAACAGCCCCGTTTTCCTTTGAGCGATAAGCTCATATATTGTGTGTTTGAAAACAAATACAATAGAATTGAGTTCTTACTTAGCAACCGACTTTAAATAATTTACAATTTCTTCTTCGGTTAAAAGGGTCATCACTTTTTCCGCAACCTTGTCGGCTGCTTCCTTAGTCCATTCAGACACGGTTTTTCTAACGCTTAGCACCGACGGCGCAGACACGCTGAACTCCGTAAGACCAAAGGCGATAAGCAAAGGTATCATCAGTTTATTGCCTGCCGCCTCGCCGCACATTCCAACGGGAATGTTGTTTTTCACTCCGCACTCAATTATATTTTTTATCAGGCGCAGTACGCTTGGCTGGAAGGGCGAATAAAGATAAGAAACATCGCTGTTGCCCCTGTCGCATGCCATGGTATAGCCCGTAAGGTCGTTTGTTCCGATGCTGAAAAAGTCCGCCTCTTTTGCCAGAATATCTGCAATTACACCTGCCGATGAGGTTTCGGTCATTACGCCGACCTTTATATTCTCGTCAAAGGGGATATTCCCCGCTTTTAATTCTTCCTTAGCAATTTCCACAAGCTCTTTTCCCTGCCTGAGCTCCTCAACACAGGTGATCAAGGGAAACATTATCATAATTTCGCCAAAGGAGCTTGCACGTAGAATCGCCCTGATTTGTGTTTTAAAAAGCTCACGGTTTTTCAGGCAATATCTTATTGCTCTAAAGCCCATAAAGGGGTTTTCTTCTTTTTCAAGTCCCAAATAGGGCAGTTCCTTATCTCCGCCAATGTCGAGGGTTCTGATTATCATCGGCCGTCCCTTTAGAATAAGGGCGGCTTTTTTGTACGCTTCAAACTGCTCCTGTTCTGTGGGCACCGAGGTTCTGTCCATAAACAAAAATTCCGTTCTGAACAGTCCCACTCCCTCGCCGTCACATTCAACGGCTTTTACTGCGTCGTCGGGTTTGCCTATATTACAGCACAGCTGATATTCAATGCCATCTGCCGATTTTGTCTTTTGACCTCTGTATTTTTCCAGTTCACGGCGTTCTTCTATGAATTTTTCACGCTTTTTTGAGTATTCTTCAATCTGTGTTTTATCGGGGTCGGCAATAACCTCTCCCTCGCTGCCGTCAACGATAATCTCCATACCGTCCTCAAGCTTTGTCAAAGCTTGCTCAACGCTCAGCACTGCAGGAATCTCCAACGCTCTCGCTAAAATTGCGGAATGAGAAGTTTTTCCGCCGGTTTCGGTAACTATGCCGACGATATTTTCCTTGTTTATTCCCGCTGTCATCGACGGTGTAAGCTCTCCGGCAACAAGCACCGTACCCTTAGATGCGTCGCTGATTTTAACCTCTTCAACCCCCAAAAGCACCGAAAGCACGCCTGTCTTAACATCACGCAAATCCGTTGCACGCTGTTTTGTAAGTTCGTCATCAGCCGCAGAAAATACGGCTATAAAGGTGTCGCACATATTTTCAAGGGCAGATTCGGCGCAGGTGCCGTTCTGAATCAGCTTTTCAATTTCGCCCTCCATAAAGGGGTCCTTAATCATCTGGATATGTCCCAAAAGAATTTCGGATTCTTTTTCTCCCGCCGAAGCCCTTACAGATTCAGCCTTTGCACGGGTGTTCTCGCAAAAAGTATCCACCGCTTTTTTAAATCTTTGAATTTCAGCCTGAACATCGTCTATCTGTTTCGGCGTATATTCAAGTGTATGTTCTTTGATTACCATAACCTTGCCGATTCCGATCCCCTCGGAAGCCGCTGTTCCCTTTAACATCAATAATCACCTCGATTTGCCAAGATTATCCTGAATCACTCGCCTAAGCCGCTTTCTATTAACTGAACAGCCTCGGCAAGAGCCTCGTTTTCGTCGGCACCGTCGCAGACAATCTCAATTTCGCTGCCGCACTTAATGCAAGCGGCAATTATATTCAAAAGACTCTTTGCGTTGTGGTCGTTTCCGTTGAATTTAATTGTTACATCGCAGGAATATTTTCCCATTGCCGAAGCAAAGAGCGAAGCGGGACGCATATGAAAGCCCTGTGGATTTGTAAGAGTAAGTTTCTTTGATACCATAGGTAATTCTCCTTTATATTTTAAGCAATCCTGCCGCCTTATTTTATCGGCAGGACTGCCTTAACAATTATTTATTTCCGATTATTTTTATTTTATTTCTTCAAGGGCTTTTTGAGCAATGCAAGCAAAAGCATTCCAACTACCGAGCCGATTGCCAATGCAAGCAAGTACATAAGCGGATTACCGATAGTTGCTACTACGAAGATACCGCCGTGAGGAGCCATAAGTGTACAGCCGAACAGCCACGACAAACCGCCTGCTACTGCTGCACCGATTGCGCAGGAAGGAATAACCTTAAGCGGAGAAGATGCGGCATATGGGATTGCGCCCTCTGTGATAAATGAAAGTCCCATAATGTAGTTGACTACGCCGTTTTTGCGCTCGTCCTTTGTCCATCTGTTTTTGAAGAAAGTTGTTGAAAGAGCGATTGCAATAGGAGGTACCATACCACCTATCATCACGGAGGCCATTACCTGGTAGCACACAGCCTGAACAGCAGGGTCAGTAGTTGCCGCTGCAGTTGTAAGCATTCCTGTGCCGAATACATAAGCCGCCTTGTTGAAAGGACCGCCCATATCAATAGACATCATTGCACCTAAGATACATCCCAAAACAATGCCAAGGTCGTTTTCGCTGAGCCATGTCAGACCGTTGTTAAGACCTGTGTTAATCATACCCATAAACGGATTGACGGCGCACATCATAACGCCTACAATACCTAAACCTGCAAGAGGATAAAGCAGTACGGGCTTAATGCCTTCAAGTGCGTTTGGAAGCTTATCGCAGAGTTTCTCAAGCAGGAGCATCAGATAACCGCCTGCAAAGCCTGCCAAAAGTGCGCCTAAAAATCCCGAAGGAATTGAAGCAGCCGCCGCAGGGTCTGCAAAGGTTGCGCCGTTTGACGCTAAGAATCCGCCAACAAAGCCCACCAGCAAGCCGGGGCGGTCTGCGATTGACTTTGCTATAAAGCCGGCAAGGATAGGAAGCATAAAGTTAAATGCGTATCCGCCGATTGTCTTAAACCACGCCGCAACCGGGGTAACGGTACCGAATGCTGAGTTGCCTTCTGCCGAAACTCCGCTTGCTGCGTCAATAAGAAATGCAATGGCGATGAAGATACCGCCTGCAACTACGAACGGAAGCATATGAGAAACTCCGTTCATAAGGTGTTTATAAATCTGACGTCCCAAGCTGTCATTACCGGAGGAACTGCTTTCCGAAGAATGTTTGCGATCGGAATGGAACACAGGAGCTTCGCCGTTGATTATTTTCTGAATAAGCTCTTCGGGCTTATTGATTCCGTCGGAAACCTTTGTGGAATATACAGGCTTGCCGTCAAAGCGAGCTGTTTCAACACTTTTATCTGCGGCAATTATAATGCCGTCACATTCTTCAATTTCCTTAGCGGTAAGTACATTCTTTGCACCGCCGGAGCCGTTTGTTTCAACCTTTACGGTAACTCCCATCTTTTCTCCTGCTTTAACAAGAGCCTCGGCTGCCATATAAGTATGTGCAATACCCGTTGGACAAGCTGTTACCGCAAGCACTCTGTACGCTCCCTTTGCCGGGGCTTTGACTGCTTTTGCCTCTTCGGGGAATTTTTCAGACTCTTTAGCGTCTATGATTGCAAGAAACTCCTTTGCCGTCTTTGCAGATTTCAGCTTTGCCGTGAATTCTTCATCCATCAAAAGCTGCATCAGCCTTGCAAGTACCTCAAGATGAACATCACCATCGGTTGTTGCGGCAATCATAAACAAAAGCTTACAGGGCTTTCCGTCTGCGGCACCGTATTCAACTCCATTTGGAACTGTAATAGCAGTCAAGGCAGGTGCTTTTACAGCGTCGCTCTTTGCGTGAGGAATAGCAACCTCCATACCTACGGCTGTGGTGCCCATTTCCTCCCTCTTGAGGATTCCCTCTCTGTATGATTCCGTATTTTTAAGATTTCCGCACTTTTCGTGCAGGGAAACAAGCTTGCTAATGGCGTCGTTCTTGTCGTTTACAGAAACGTTAAGAGCGATACCGTTTTCTTTCAGCAAATCAGTAATTCGCATAAATCTCTCTCCTTTTAATTAAATTTTGCAAGCAATTCATTTATTTTTTCTTTTGTGGCAAGTCCGCTTAAAAATGCCGTTGCGTTTCCGCAGACGCTGCCTAATTTCAATGCGTAAGAGTAGCTGTGCTCTTTTTCATATCCTGCTATAAAGCCGGCTACCATAGAGTCTCCGGAACCGACGGTGTTAATCACCCTGCCGTCCAAAACTCCGGCTTTATGCTTTTTTCCATACTCATCAATAAGCATTGCGCCGTCTTTGCCCAGAGAAATCAAAACATTCTCCGCACCCATTTTCTGGAGCTCTTTTGCATACTTTTCGATTTCTTCCTCGGTACTTATTTCAACGGAAAAAATTTCCGAAAGTTCCTGCCTGTTAGGCTTAATCAAAAACGGTTTATATTTAAGTGAATTTACCAAAAGCTGTTTTGTTGCGTCAACAACAATTCTCACTTTTTTATCCTTAATCCTTTCGAGGATTTTTTCGTAAACATCATCAGGCATCGTCTTCGGAATATTGCCTGCGAGGACAATGGTATCTCCGTCGGATAAACGGTCGGTTTTTTCCATAAGCCTCATAAGCTCACCTTCCTCAATATAAGGCCCCTGGCAGTTTATCTCGGTTTCTTCCCCGGCTTTAATTTTTACATTTATTCGGGAAATGCCGGATTTAAGCTTAATAAAATCCGTATTGATTTTTTGGTTTTTAATTCCTCTCTCAATGGCATCTCCGGTAAATCCTGCGATAAATCCCAAGGCGGTGCTTTCTATGTCAAGCTCCGCAAGCACACAGGAAACATTTATTCCTTTTCCGCCGAAATAGTATTCCTCGCTGTCAGTTCTGTTTGTAATTCCCGTTTTTAATTCGCTGAGCCTTACAACATAATCTATTGAAGGGTTTAAAGTTACTGTATAAATCACTTCTGTACCTCCTTAATAACAGTTTTATCGGCAAACCTTTTATCCGTAAGAATATCGGTTATGATACAGCATTTCTCAAGCTTTGAAAATGTAGCCGGAAATATCTTACCGAATTTTGTATTGTCTGCAAGCACAAACGTCATATAGCTTTGCTTTATTGCCTTTTCTTTTATAAGCGACTCCTCGATGTCCGGCGTTGTAAATCCTGCTTCCAAATCAATTCCGTTTGTTCCCATAAACGCTTTGGTAAAGTTGAAGTTTGCAATGCTTCTGATTCCCTCTGCGCCCACAACAGCTTCGGTTACGGGCTTGATTTTTCCGCCGAGTATATATGCGGTAAATCCCTTTTGAATAAGCTTTCTCGCATGAGCAATTCCGTTTGTAACATAGGTTGCTTTGCTGTTGCTTATGTAATCTGCAAGCCTTGAAGTAGTTGTGCCTGCGTCAATATAAACAAAGTCGTTATCGTTAATAAGACCGGCAGCGTAATTAGCGACTGCTGATTTTTCTTTTATCATAACATTTTCTCTGCTGCTTACCGCCGCCTCTAAAACGCCTGAATTTTTGGCGACCGAAGTAGCTCCGCCGAATACTTTTTTAAGTTTTCCCATTTCGTCAAGAGTATTTAAGTCACGGCGTATTGTTGACTCCGAGGTATCCAGCAAATTTGTAAGTTCGGCAACCGTTACCGCATTTTTTTTATTCAAAATATTAAGTATCGCTTGGTATCTTTCCTGTGTGAGCATCTTTCGTTCACCTCTTGATTAGATTATAGCACAAAATTCTCCAAAGTCAAGCATTTTCAATCAAAAAAATTCAAAATATTTTAATTTTTATTCAAATTCAGTCAATTTCCAGATTTTTACTACAATAATTATCCTATTAAACTATATTATTATGTATAATTTTATATCAATATATTCACAATCAATCATTTTCGAGCAACAAAATGCACCCTGCAAGGCTAATATGCAGGGTGCCCAATAAAAATTTCAAAGATTCACATTTAATAAGGTCAATCCAATATATAACCGATTATGTTTTGCTGTTTATGCGATTAAATTTTTCTGGTTAAGAATTTATTGACGCATAAATCTGTTACATCAAACTGCGGTAAATAGCTTCGATATCCTCAACGCTTGTTTCTCTGGGATTGCCGGGACGGCAGGCGTCAGCGTATGCGTCAACAGCAAGCTGGTGCAGGTCTTCTTCCTTTACAACGCCCTTGAGACTTGTCTTGATTCCTACATCTTCGGCAAGCTGTGCAACAGCGTCAACAGCCGCTTTTCTGTACTGCTCGGGTGACATATCATCAACGCCCTTAACGCCCATAGCACGGGCAATTTCTCTGTATTTTTCTCCTGTATATTCAGCGTTGTACTCCATTACCGCAGGAAGAAGCGTAGCGCAAGCCTTGCCGTGAGGCATATCGTAATATGCCGAAAGGGTGTGAGCCATTGAGTGGTCAACACCTAAGCCCACATTGGAAAATCCCATTCCGGCTATGTACTGTCCGAGAGCCATACCCTCTCTGCCCTCTTTTGTGTTGTTTACAGCGTCACGCAGTGAACGGGAGATAACCTCAATAGCCTTAAGATGGAACATATCCGAAAGCTCCCACGCTCCTTTTGTAATATAGCCCTCGATAGCGTGGGTCAAAGCGTCCATTCCGGTAGCGGCTGTAAGTCCCTTTGGCATAGACGACATCATATCCGGGTCAACTACTGCAACAACCGGAATATCATGAGCGTCAACGCAAACGAATTTGCGCTTTTTCTCAACATCGGTAATAACGTAGTTTATTGTAACCTCAGCGGCTGTGCCTGCCGTAGTGGGAACGGCAATAATAGGCGTGCAGGGATTTTTGGTAAGTGCAACACCCTCAAGAGAACGAACATCGGCAAACTCGGGATTTGTAATAATGATTCCGATTGCCTTTGCAGTATCCATAGAAGAACCGCCGCCGATAGCAACAATGCAGTCTGCGCCCGATTCTTTGAAAGCATTTACACCGTGCTGAACATTCTCAATAGTAGGATTTGCCTTAATATCGGAATAAACGGTATAAGGGATACCTTCTTTGTCAAGCAAATCCGTCACCTTGGCGGAAACGCCGAACTTAATCAAGTCGGGATCGGTTGCCACAAAAGCCTTTTTAAAGCCACGATTCTTAATTTCTTCGGGAATTGCCGAAATTGCACCTGCGCCGTGGTATGATGTTTCATTTAACATAAATTTGTTCATAATAACACTCACCTTTACTAAAATATTTATAAAACATTTTCTATATTATAGATATTTTTATGAAAAAAGTCAATATATTATATTTATTTTTCATAAATTCGACACGCAATTCGTGCAGAAAGCTTTCGCTGACAACAGCCCTTTATGTCCCGGCGCAGCCGAGCAATCTCCTATAATGTAAAAACCGCCTACAACGGCTTGTAGGCGGAGATGCAAAATTCCAAGCTTACTTTCAGGCTGTCAACGCTTTCAAGTTTGCATTGGTCATCACGGGAGGTTTTATAGTAATAGGGCGTCATTTTAAAAAGATTTTTTATATCCTCATTTGATTTAATTTCCGATTTATACCTGAGATTTTTGCTTTCAACAAGCCTGAAGCCCTCTATATTCAGATTATCGGGAGGATTTTTGTAGGGCTTACTGTAAATTACCTCTTTAAGCTCAAAAAGGTGATTTTCAAGGGGAGTAACCCTCAGCATACAACCGTCCCTTTTAAGCACTCTTACATACTCTTTTGGAGCAAGCGGAGAAAAAACATTCATCAGCAAATCGCAGGAACAGTCGTCTACGGGCAGAGAAAAAGCGCTTGCGGCGGCGTATGTCAAATCTCTGCTCCTTTTTGACGCCCAAATCAGAGCGTCCTTTGAAATATCCACGGCTATAATTTTCGGATTTTTATGTTTAAGCGTATCAAAAACCTTGCTTGTATAATAGCAATCACCACATCCGCAGTCAATAATACAGGGGTTTTCGGGAGTGTATTTTTCTGCAAAAGAACAAATTTCCTTAAGCAAAGGCTCGTAATAGCCGTTATTCAAAAAATCACGGCGAGCCTCAATCATCAGCTTGTCGTCGCCTCTGCGTTTGTTCTTCGATTTACCGCTTTGCAGTAAATTCACATACCCCTGCCTTGCAATATCAAAGCTGTGGTTGTTTTTGCACTTATAAGCTTTATCGGATTTTTTAAGCAATTCTCCGCAAACGGGACAGCATAAACCAAACATTTACACACCAATTTTCCGTAATCAAATTTCTGTAATCATTTATCCGTAATCATTTAATCTTAAGGGTTTTCAGATAATCTTTTTTATCCTTTGGGATGCGCCTGCTTTCAACAGCTTTTTGAATAGTCTTGTTATGCACCCAAAGGGACAGACGCTTTTGCTCTATACACTCAACTGCACTGTCATACTGCTTGTCAAGCGCCGTTGCAAAATACCAGGCAATCATCATATTCACATAGTATTCTTCGGATTTTATACCTGCAACCCTTGACAGATACTCTGTTTTAAATTCGCCGTCAAGATAATGCTTCATCAACATTCCGATTCCGTAGCGAATTGTGTAGGTTTTATCTGAACGAATCCACTTGTTTATGCAGGGGAGCAATTTGTCGGTATGCTTTTTAAAAACCTTCGGCGAGGTCATATCGCAAGTTGCCCAGTTGTCAATATAGGGCAAAAATCTTTCGAGGTATTTTACCGCATTGTCAAAATCCCCCATAGCCTCAATTAAAAAGCCGTGAAGATTGTTTTCTTCGTAATATTTATGGGGTAAATCCTCCATAAACATTTCTTTCTCGGGATTTTTTACAAACTCTTTGGCAAATCTGCGCAGTTGAGGTGTTCTCACGCCGATAATGCGTTCCCGTTCTATATTCGGCATAAGTCTGCTGTGAAAATCCCCGTAATCCTTATCCTGCATTTCAAAAAGCCTATTTTCCACATATCGGCGGACTTCTTCAGTTTTGCCGGTCATACTGCACCAATCCTTACAAATACGCCCAACGCCGAGATAATTTCAGCGTTGGGCTGTATAATAATTGCCGTTAATAATTGCGGTTTAAATACTTTAATGGTAATTACTCACTCCGTCAAAATAATTACTATCGCAAATTACTGCTTTTAATAATCATTTTGACAAAAAGTAATTCATCATTGTAAAGCCTTTTTCAATATAGTTGCCGGTACTCTTGGCAGAGGCTTCGTTAAAATTATCCACACCGCTTTCAAGCTCCTGCTTACTGCTGTAAATAAGATACGGAACAGGCTTAGCCGAGTGGGTCTGGATGCTCAGGGGTGTTGGATGGTCGGGGCAGACAAGCACCGCAAAATCATCGTAACCTCTGAGAAAATCAACAACAGGTCCCAAAATATGCTTATCAATAAGCTCTATTGCCTTTACTTTATTTTCCGCCTCTCCTCTGTGACCGCATTCGTCGGGAGCTTCTACATGAACGTAAACAAAATCCTGACCTGATTCAAACTCTTTAATTGCCGCTTTGCATTTGCCGTCAAAGTTTGTATCAATATATCCTGTGGCGTTATCAACATCAACGCTCTTCATATCCGCACAAATTGCAATTCCCTTAAGCAAATCCACGGCGGAAATCATACTGCCCTTTTTGCCGTATTTGCCGTAAAAGCTGTCAAGCAAGGGCTTGGTGCCCTCTCCCCAGAACCAGCAGGAATTTGCAGGCCGCTTGCCCTGTTTAATTCTTTTAAGATTGATCGGGTGGTCTTTCAGCAAATCGTAGCTTTTTTTCATCATATCATAAAGAGCGTCAACGCTTCTGCCCTTTGGCAGATACTCCCCGATAACTCTTCCGGGAATGTCGTGAGGAGGAGTAAGCTCTCCGGGCTCAGGGTCGCCGTTGTTCCACACAAGGCAATGGCGGTAAGCAACGCCCGGGTAAAACCTGAATGTATCGTTACCGAGCTTTGACTGAACATACTCAATCAGCTCTCTCGCCTCTTCGGTAGAAATATCGCCGCCGCAGTAATCCACCATTTTTTTATCCTCGTATTTTTCTTCATCAGAAAGCGTAACAAGGTTGCACCTTAAGGTAACATCGGTATCCTTTAAATCAATACCGATGCTTGCCGCCTCCAATGGGGATCTTCCGCTGTAATATTTTGCAGGCTCATAGCCCAAAACCGAAAGATTCGCAACATCACTGCCGGGTTTCAGCCCCTCGGCAACCGTTTTTACAATTCCCACCTCTGCCTTTTGGGCAAGACTGTCCATATTGGGCTTAAAGGCAACCTCCATAGGGGTTTTTCCGCCTAATTTTTCAACAGGCTCATCTGCCATACCGTCGCAGAGCATTACAAAGTATTTCATTTAACCATATCCTTAACAATAAATTTCAGAATTTATTTTACCGTACCTTGGCTGAGTGCCTTTAAATAAGCATTTATAAAGCCGTCCAGGTCGCCGTCCATAACGGCGTTTATGTTACCGGTTTCATAATTTGTTCTGTGGTCCTTAACAAGAGTATAGGGCATAAACACATAGCTTCTTATCTGACTTCCCCAGGTAATCTCTTTTTGAACACCTTTTATATCCTCAATCTTTTCAAGATGCTCTCTTTCTTTAATTTCCATAAGCTTTGACATAAGCATCTTCATAGCGACATCACGGTTCTGATACTGGCTTCGCTCAACCTGGCTTGCCACAACAATTCCCGTGGGAATATGGGTAAGACGAACGGCTGAAGAGGTCTTGTTTACCTTCTGTCCGCCTGCGCCGCTGGCTCTGTAAACGTCCATTTTAATGTCATCGGGATTAATATCAATTTTAATATCGTCGTCTATCTCCGGCATAACCTCCAAAGAAGAAAAGCTGGTGTGGCGTCTGCCTGCGCTGTCAAAGGGCGAAACTCTTACAAGCCTGTGAACGCCTGCTTCGCTCTTTAAGTATCCGTAGGCGTTTTCTCCCTCAACCAAAAGCACGGCGCTTTTGAGTCCGGCTTCGTCTCCGTCAAGGTAGTCGATTTCTTTTACCTTAAAGTTGTGAGCCGCCGCCCATCTTGTATACATTCTGTAAAGCATTTCTGCCCAATCCTGAGCTTCCGTTCCGCCGGAGCCTGCGTGGAATGTAAGAATTGCATTGTTTTTGTCGTATTCGCCCGTAAGCAAGGTCTGCAAACGCTGTTTTGAAATTTCCGCCTCCACAGCGTCAACATCAGCCTGAGCCTCTTCAAGCAGGGACAAGTCCCCCTCCTCGTCGGCAAGCTCGATAAGCGCCTGGGCGTCATCATAGGCTTCGCAAAGCTTATTGTAGCTTTCTACCTTTTCTTTCAGTGAGCCTGTTTTTTGCAAAATTTTCTGTGAGTTTTCAACATCATCCCAAAAGCCCGGCTCCGTAGCCTTAAGCTCAAGCTGTTCTATTTCGGACATCATAGCTTTAAGCCCCAAGGCGTCTGCCAAGTCATCAACATCGGGCTTTAAGCCCTGAAGCTTTAAAAGTAACTCTTCAAACTGAACCATATTTTCGCTCCCAAACAAAATAAACTCCGATAAATTCTGCTTTTCATTATATCAAAACCTGTTTGAAATGTAAACCGTTTTTATCAACATTTGCCTGATTAGTGGCATCAAAGGGGGCTTTTATGTAAAAAATAAATTATATATACATAAATTATTGCTTTTTTTTTAGTATTTTGGTATAATAATAAAAATTATCAGACTTTAAGGAGTACCAAATGGATTTTTACGGTCTTAAATGCCCTACCTGCAACACTCCTCTGGAAAAAGACGACGACATTGTTGTTTGTCCCATATGCGGTGCACCGCATCACAGGGAATGTTACGAAGAAGCAGGTCACTGCTATTTTGAGGACAGGCACAAGGATAACTTCGATTACGATAAATATATAAAAGAAAAACAGGAAGCTCAGGCAAAACAACAGTGGGAAAATGCCGGCGCACAGGATACCCGGCAGGAAGCACCCCAAACCGTTATCTGCCCCTCCTGCGGAGAAAAAAATCCCTCAACCGGATTTTACTGCAGTAAATGCGGAGCTCAGCTGAATCCCGGCAGAAGCCGTCAGGGTGAGCAACCCTTTAGCGGACCCAACGGTCAGCAGTACAACCCACAAGGCGGTATGCCGTTTGGGGCGGCGATGTTCGACCCAATGGCAGGTGTTGACCCTAACGAGGAGCTTGACGAGGGCGTAACCGCAGGCGAAGCGGCAAAGTATGTTCAGAAAAACACGCCTTACTTCATACGCATTTTTAAAAATATAAAGGATTACAACAAATCAAGATTTAATTTCTGCGCCTTCCTGTTCACAGGCGGATATATGCTGTACCGCAAGATGTATAAAATCGGAACGGTTTTTACTATTTTGGTCGGTATGCTCTCAATCGGCACGCTTCTTATTGAAACACTGCCCGTATTTGGCTGGATGGATATTTTCAGCGGACTTGTTTCAGACATAGGAAATGTATCTCAGTTTGAGTTTTATCAGTCGCTTGCATCAAATGTAAGCTCGCTGCCCATAGGTCAGCAGCTTGTATTTTATGCTCCGTATGTTTTCTCTCTGCTCAAGTGGGTTTTGATGTTTGTTGCAGGAGGAATTGCCAACAAAGCGTACTTTAAAACAGTTATCAAAAAAACTAAAAAAATCAAAGACGAAACAGAAGGCGATTTTGCCGAAAGGACAAAAAAGCTTGATTTTTCAGGCGGTGTAAACACCACCCTGGCTCTGATTTTGCTTATATCCTATGGAGTGGTATCGTTTTTACCTTACTTTTTTGTATAATACCGTTGTTCGGCAGAAAAGGCAAGAATCCGCATATATCTGCGGAGCATCGTTTAATCTGCGGAACATCAGAACACCGGTATGAAATTTAAAATTTTAAAAAACCAAAGGGGGATTTTAAAAAAATGAAAATCACAAAAGCGGTTATTCCTGCCGCCGGTTTCGGCACAAGAGTACTGCCTGCAACCAAGTCTATGCCAAAAGAAATGTTCCCTATTGTTGACAAGCCCACAATTCAGTATATTGTTGAAGAGGCTGTCAACGCAGGAATTACAGATATTTTGATTATAACAAACAGAGGCAAGGGCATTATGGAGGATCATTTCGACCGTTCTCCGGAGCTTGAAAAGGCGCTTGAAAAAAGCGGAAAATCAGAAGTCCTTGACTCTGTCAGAAAAATTGCCGATATGGCAAATATTACATTTATCAGGCAGAAAGAAATGAAAGGCTTGGGTCACGCTGTTCTGAGAGCAAAGTCCTTTATCGGCAATGAGCCATTCGCCGTTATGTACGGCGACGGGGTAATTCACAGCAAAACTCCCGCAATTAAACAGCTCATTGATGTTTACGGAGAATACGGCGAAGGCGTTTTGGGCGTTAAAAAGGTTGCAGAAAGCGAAATTCACAAGTACGGCTCTCTGAAGGTAGAACCTTTGCACGACAATGTTTTTAAATGCACGGATATGGTGGAAAAGCCCCAGACAAAGGAGGCTGTGTTGTCACTTTATTCAATACTTGACCGATGCGTTCTTCCGCCCGAAATTTTTGATATTCTGGAGCGCACAAAACCCGGCGCAGGCGGAGAAATCCAACTGACCGACGCTATGAGAGAGATTGCCGTCACCAAAGGAATGACCGCCGTTGAGTTTGAAGGCAAGCGTTACGATATGGGCAACAAGTTCGGAATTCTTCAAGCCTGCATTGAGCTTGGTCTTGAGCATCCCGAAACCAAAGCTCAGCTTTCGGAATACATTAAAAATTTGGCAAAAACACTTTAATCCTTACTTATAATGTGCTATAATGTAAACACTTAATTTTGGCAGAGAGGCCTGTTGGGGCTTCTCTGTCTTTTATTTTTAGTTATTGGATTTTTATTGTCTTAACAAAAACAACGGACAAGGTAAATGTTCAATTTAACTTTAAACATTAGATAAAATTAAATTTCAGATTTTTGTTTTTTAGGCAATATTATACTTTACTTTGACGCTTTAATGGATTATAATAGCTATGTCAAAAATTTAACACACCTGTAGAATTTTAGCAGTGGCGGGCTGTTGCCGTATATGCGGTTTTCGCACAGGTTATTGGAGGATATTTATGAAAGCAGTTATTACAGTGCTTGGCAAGGACAATGTTGGCATACTTTCAAAGGTTTCGTCAGCATGTGCAGAGGTTGGAGTGAACATCGTCGAGGTTACGCAAAGCGTACTTCAGGATATGTTTGCTATGATAATGCTTGTTGAGATTGACAAGTCCTCGGTGAGCTTTGACACACTTTCTAAAAATCTCGACTTGGTAGGACAAAGTACAAATACGAAAATTCACATTATGCATGAGGATATTTTCAACAGTATGCATAAAATATAGAAGCCTGTAAGATTACAAATCGAAAGGATTAGAGTATGTTAGAAACAAAAGATATTCTTGAAACTATCCATATGATAGACAACGAAAACCTTGACGTGCGCACAATAACAATGGGAATCTCGCTGTTGGACTGCATTGATGAGGATATAGACAAAGCTGCGGACAAGGTTTACGATAAGATTTGCAGATATGCCAAAGACTTGGTAAAAACAGGCGAAGACATTGAGAAAGAGTACGGTATTCCCATTATTCACAAAAGAATTTCCGTTACGCCTATCGGAATGGTTGCAGCTCCCTGCCAAAGCAGAAATGTGGTAAAATTTGCAAAGGCTCTTGACAGAGCCGCAGATACCTTAGGCGTTAATTTTATCGGCGGCTATTCCGCTTTGGTTCAAAAGGGCTTTGCCGCAGGAGATTATGCGCTGATTGACAGCATTCCCGAAGCTTTGAGCGTAACCGAAAAGGTTTGCTCCTCCGTAAATGTAGGCTCAACGAAGGCCGGCATAAATATGGACGCTGTTAAAATGATGGGAAAAATCGTTAAGCAAACGGCAGAAAAAACAGCCGACAGAGATTGTATCGGCGCCGCAAAGCTTGTGGTGTTCTGTAATGCCCCCGAGGATAATCCCTTTATGGCAGGTGCTTTCCACGGCGTCGGCGAGGCAGACTGCGTAATAAACGTGGGCGTTTCGGGTCCGGGCGTTGTCAGAGCCACCTTAGCGAAAAACGGCAAGGGCAAGGATATTGCCGAAATTGCGGAAATGATAAAAAAGACAGCCTTTAAGATTACAAGAATGGGACAGCTTGTGGCAAGGGAGGCGTCAAAACGCTTGTGCGTTCCCTTCGGAATAGTTGACCTTTCTCTTGCACCTACGCCTGCCGTAGGCGACAGTGTAGCATATATACTTGAAGAAATGGGACTTGAAAGCTGCGGATGCCACGGCACCACAGCGGCGCTGGCGCTGCTTAACGATGCAGTTAAAAAGGGCGGAGTTATGGCTTCTTCCCATGTAGGCGGACTCAGCGGTGCATTTATTCCCGTTTCCGAAGACGCAGGAATGATTGCAGCAGCAGAAAAAGGCACCCTTGACATTACAAAGCTTGAGGCTATGACCTCTGTTTGTTCCGTCGGACTTGATATGATTGCCGTTCCCGGCGACATTACCCCGGAAACAATCTCTGCTATCATTGCAGATGAGGCGGCAATCGGAATGGTAAACACCAAAACCACAGCCGTAAGGCTTATTCCCGCAATAGGCAAAAAGGCAGGAGATACGCTTTCTTTCGGCGGATTGTTGGGAGAAGCTCCGGTAATGCCCATAAGGGACGGCTCTCCCTCTGAGTTTATTCACAGAGGCGGAAGACTCCCCTCTCCTTTGCAGGCGCTTAAAAACTGATTTTGCTGATTTTATATATAACTTTCACAGATTTTGTTTTAATTTGATTTGGAGGTGTTTTTTGTGCAAAATATGATTAAGAAGGTTGTCGAGATGGACGAAAAAGCTCGGGAGCTGGAAGCACAGGCACAGCAGGAAAAAGTAAGTATTAAAGAGCAAATTGAACTCCAGAGAAAGAAAGTTCACGACGAGTATGTTGAGCAGGCTCGCATAAGAGCAAAAAAGAACGACCAAATGGCTCAGGAAAAAGCAGAAAAGCAATTGGAAGAAAGCGTAAAAAAGCATCAGGAGGCACTCTCTAAGCTTAAGGAGCAGTTTAACCTTAACTGTGACGCTTGGGTAGATGAAATTGTAAAAAGAGTTATTGAGTAAGCGCATTTTGTCATTTTAATTATGGGAGGTGTGTGTAATGGCTTCAAACAGCACCAGCAACGCTGTGTTTGCAAAGGCTAAGGCAAAATACGGAAAACGCCTGAAAGAAAAGGACTATAAGAACCTTTTAAACTGCAAGTCCGTTGCTGAAATAATGGTTTATCTGAAAGGCAATACACACTACGGAGGAGCCTTAAAGGAGCTTAACGAGCGTGATGTGCACAGAGGAATGCTTGAAAAAGTCCTGCGTCAGAACCTTTACTACGAGTTTTCCTCTCTTTGCAGTTATGAAACAAGTGTCGGAGCAACCTTTTCTACTTTTGTAACACGCAGACTTGAGGTTTCTCTGCTTGTCGATTACCTGACGCTTATAAATTCCAAGTCGGCGGAAGATTTTATTTTCACTTTTCCGGCTTATTTTGAAAAGCACGCAACAATAAATTATGTTCAGCTTTCTAAGGCAAAGGATTACAGCGAAGCTTTGGCTTCACTTGAAAAATCGCCTTATTACAAGATTCTTTCCCAATATCATCCCAACGAAAACGGCAGGCTTCCTCTTGCCGAGATTGAAAACAAGCTTTACACCCTTGTTTTCGGTGATTTGTATAAGGGAATAGAAAAGAACTGCCCTAAAAAAGAGCAAGGCGGGCTTTTGTCATTTTTCAATACAATTCTTGACTACGAGAATTTTTCAAGAGTTATAAGACTTAAAAAGTACTATAATATGGAGCCTGAGGAAATCAAGAAAAATCTTCTTCCCTTCGGCTCGCTTAAAAAGGCACAGATTGATATGCTTTGCAATGCAGAAGACTCAAAGTCGGCGTTCGGCGTTATGAGTTCTCTGAAACAAGGCTATTTTATAAACAAAACAAGCTATTTTTACACCGGAAGCCTTGTTGCAAAGGTGCGGTTTAAAGAAGCGGTTAAGAACATATACTACTCCTCAAGCCCTGCGGCTGTGATGATTTCTTATATGTTTGCGGCAGAGACGGAGCTTGCCAACATTACCTGCCTGATTGAGGGCGTAAGATATAATGTCGACAGCAAAAAAATCGAATCCCTGCTTATTTATCAAAGCTGATTCTGACTATTTGACATTATTTAAAAGAGGTGATTATTTTGGCTGTAGCTGATATTAAATTGATTAGCATTGTCGGCCTTGTGGAACACTTTGACCAAGCTGTGGGTGTTTTGGGTAAGTCCCATGTTTTTCATCCCGATGAAGTTTCTGATTTTTATTCCAGCACAAAAAACTTTGAGCATATGCCCTCGGGCAATGTTTTTGCAGACCCTTTGGCTGAACTGAGAAATTCTCTGGAGCTTGCCAAGTTTCCGTTGAAATATATTGATGTTGACGACTTCAAAATCTCTGACGAAGAGCTTATAGGCGGTTCAAAGAAAATTTGCAGTGAAATTGACCTGCTGATAAACGACGTTGCGTCGGCAGGAATGAAGTTAAACGACATAAAGCAGGATATATTGAGAGCAAAGCATTTTATCGGCTTGAATGTAAAATTCGACGACCTTGCAAAGTGCAAATATATTAAGTCCTGCTTCGGAAGACTTCCCAAAGAAAGCTACGGAAAGCTGTCTAATTATGATGATAATCCGTTTGTAAACTTTTTTGTTTGTTCAGAGGAAGAAAACTACTACTGGGGTGTTTATATTACTCCCAGGGAATATGAGGATAAAATAGACAGAATTTTCTCGGGACTGTATTTTGAACAATGCGATATAAGCGGACTTGACGCAACACCGAAAGAGTATTACGACAAGCTGACAAAAGAGCTTCCTGATTATGAAAGCCGGTACAATAAAGCGGTTGACGCATTGAACAAATACAAGCAGGACAACAAGCTGAATATTTTAAAGTATTACTCAATGCTTTCTCAGCTGAGCCTGTTTTCAACCATAAAATCAAAAGCGCTTACCTATCACGGCAAAGGTTTTTGCATTGTGGGCTGGATTCCAAAGGAATATACGGAAAAGCTTAAGGGCGAGCTTGAAAAAATAGAAAGCGTTGAAACGGAATTTGTTGACGGCAAGGATGAGCTTAAACACTCGCCTCCCGTAAGACTTAAAAACAACTTTTTCTTTCGTCCCTTTGAATTTTACACCGAGATGTTCGGTGTACCGAGATACAACGAAATTGACCCGACTCCTTTTGTAGCTATGACCTATGTTGTATTGTTCGGAATAATGTTTGCAGATGTGGGACACGGCATTGTCCTTTCAATAGCGGGACTTCTGATGTGGAAGCTGAAGCGTATGAAAATCGGAAAAATACTTGTTCCCTGCGGTATCACCTCGGCGATATTCGGATGTATTTTCGGCAGTGTGTTCGGATTTGAACATATGCTGGACCCGCTTTATAAAGCACTTTTCGGCTTTGAGGAAAAACCCATTGAGGTTATGGCGCCGTCGATGACCAACTACATCATATATTTTGCTGTTGGAATCGGTATTGTGCTTTTGATAGCCGCAATAATTATGGGCATATACAGCAAGTTTAAGCAAAAAAATCCCGGCGAGGCTATATTCGGAGTAAACGGAATATGCGGACTTGTTTTTTATACAGCTCTTGTGGGCGGAATTGTATGCCAGCTTTTGCTGGGAATCCCGATTATGTCCGTGGGATATGTTTTGGGACTTATAGTTCTTCCGCTTATTCTGCTTTATATTCGTGAGCCCCTTATTAAGCTTGTAAACGGAAACAAAAACTGGATGCCCGAAAAGCCAGGAGAATTTTTGGTTGATAACTTTTTTGAGCTTTTTGAAGTTCTTTTAAGCTATGTTACAAATACAATGAGCTTTTTAAGAGTGGGTGCTTTTGTGCTTGTTCACGCAGGTATGATGGAGGTTGTTTTCGTTATGGCAGAAATGTCAGGCGGAATAGGATACTGGATAATCGTTGTACTTGGCAACTTTGTTGTTTTGGGACTTGAGGCACTTCTTGTTGCAATTCAGGTATTAAGACTTGAGTATTACGAGATGTTCAGCAGATTTTATACCGGCGACGGCAGACCCTATGAGCCTGTAAGACTTAACGATAACAACGCATAAGCGTTGCAGATGTGTTACAAACAACCGATGCGGCTGATTTTTAAGCGGCAGCGGTTACATATAAAAAAATTTTTTGGAGGTTTCACTATGACTATTTTTGATTTTGTGATGTTGACTTTACCCGTGATTTTTCTCGTTCTTTCCGTGGTGCTTGCAGTTAAAGCGTTCCAGAACGGAAAAAGTCCAAAAAAGACAGTATATATGCAGCTGACCTCTTTCTGCGCAGTATTTGCGCTCTGCTTTATCTTCCCTATGTTTGCAAATGCGGCAGAAGCAACTGCTTCGGCAGGCGGTGACCTGGGATTTGGTTTAATCGGCGCAGGAATTGCAACAGGTCTTTCCTGTATCGGCGGCGGTATTGCCGTTGGCGGCGCTGCACCGGCAGCTATCGGTGCAACAAGCGAAGACCCCAAGAACTTCGGTAAATCTATGATTTTCGTTGCTTTGGGCGAAGGCTGCGCACTTTACGGTTTGCTTATTTCAATTATGATTCTCTCAAAATTAGGCTGATGCTTTGGGGAGATTATCCTAACAACTGTAAAAGGATATGATTTTATGAAATTTTATCTTATCAGCGATAATGTTGACACTATGATGGGTATGCGCCTTGCCGGAATTGAGGGCGTTGTAATCCATAAGGACGAAGAGGTCAGGGCAGAGCTTGAAAAAGCAATGAATATGCCTGATGTTGCAGTAATTCTTATGACAGAAAGGCTTGTTTCTCTTTGTCCCGAGCTTGTGTATGATTTAAAGCTGAACAGAAAACAGCCTTTGATTGTTGAAATACCCGACCGTCACGGAAACGGAAGAACAAAGGACAGTATTACAAAGTATGTTCAGGACGCAATCGGCGTCAAGCTTTGATTATACGACTATTCTGCACCATACTGCACCAAACATATAACGAGGTGTTATAAATGAACGAATCTACTAAAACCAATAATTTCTTGAACGCAATTCAGAGGTACGCCGACCGCCAAAAGCAGGATATGGAAAATGAAATTGAGAGATTCAGAGCCGAAGAAATGAAAAAGGCGGAAGAAGAGGGATTGCAGGACGCTTATGTGCTGATTCACAAGGAAATGGATGCTAAAAAAGCGTCGGTAACAAGAGATTTGGCTAAAAAAGAAAAGCAAAGTCAGGATGAGCTTTTTGTAAAGAGAAATCATATGATGAGAACTGTTTTTGAGAAAGCTCTGGCTAAGCTGAACGCTTATACCTCTACTGACGAATATAAAGAAAAGCTTGTTGAGCAGACAAAAAAAATTGCAAAAATGTTTGACGGCAAGGATTGTATAATTTACTTAAGTGATAAGGATTTAAGATTTTCCGATGCTCTTAAAGCTTGCTTTACCGGAGACACTTCGGTTGAGGCTGACCCAGAAATTAAAATCGGCGGAATTAAGGTTTTTTGCCCTGAAGAGGGCGTTATTGCCGACGAAACTCTTGACAGCAAGCTTGAAAATCAGAAGGAATGGTTTATTGAAAATTCCAATTTAAAGGTAATGTAATACTAAAACCTGATTAAAAGCTTTATAAGACTTTTGAGCATATTTTTGCCAGACAAGTGAGATTCCGCAGAAATGCTGACGCATATTGAGAACGGCTCACGAAGTATGACAGAAAATATGCCAAAAAGACATTTTAGTTTTTGATTAGGTTTTAGTATAGAACTTGAATCCCAGAAAAAGAGATGATTATATGGAAAAAAATGTAATTTACGGTATTAACGGTCCTGTTGTTACCGTTAAAGGTCCCACGGGATTCCAAATGATGGAAATGGTATATGTGGGCGACGACAAGCTTGTAGGCGAAATTATCGGTATTACCGACGACGCCACAACCGTTCAGGTTTATGAGGAAACAACAGGTCTTAAACCCGGCGACCCTATCGTCGGTACCGGAGCGCCTATGAATGTGCTGTTAGGTCCCGGAATACTTGATAATATTTTTGACGGCATTGAGCGTCCGCTGGCTGAAATTGAAAAGCAAGCCGGCGCATTTATCAGCAGGGGCTCTTCTGTTTCTGCATTAGACGATGAAAAGCTTTGGGATGTAACCCTCAAGGTAAAGGTTGGCGACAGGCTTAACGGCGGTGATATATACGCAACCTTACCCGAAACCCCGATTATTGAACACAGACTGATGGTTCCTCCTGAATTATCCGGAACCGTTGCAGAGGTTATGCCAAACGGACGCTATAGATTATTTGACACCGTTGCCGTTATTAAAGACGACAGAGGCGTTGACCACAATCTTACCCTTTGTCAGAAGTGGCCTATCAGAACTGCCCGTCCCGTTAAAGAGATGCTTTCCCCCTCCGTTCCGCTTATTACCGGTCAGCGTGTAATTGATACGCTTTTTCCCATAGCAAAGGGCGGTACTGCGGCTATCCCCGGAGGATTCGGAACAGGTAAAACAATGACCCAGCATCAGCTTGCAAAGTGGTGCGACGCCGACATAATCATATATGTGGGATGCGGTGAGCGTGGTAACGAGATGAGCCAGGTTCTTGAGGAATTCTCTGAGCTTGTTGACCCTAAGTCTCAAAGACCTATGACCGACAGAACCGTACTTATTGCAAACACTTCAAATATGCCTGTTGCCGCCCGTGAGGCTTCTATTTACACAGGCATTACCCTTGCGGAATATTACAGAGATATGGGCTATCACGTTGCTATGATGGCTGACTCTACCTCTCGTTGGGCAGAGGCTCTTCGTGAGATTTCGGGACGACTTGAAGAAATGCCTGCCGAAGAAGGCTTCCCGGCATATCTTCCCTCTCGTCTTGCAGAATTTTACGAGAGAGGCGGCCGTGCAAACGCATTGTGCGGAAAGGAAGGCTCCGTTACGCTTATAGGCGCCGTGTCGCCCCAAGGCTCCGACTTCTCTGAGCCTGTAACCCAGAACACCAAGCGTTTTACCAGATGTTTCTGGGCGCTTGATAAAGCTTTGGCTTACTCTCGTCATTACCCGGCTATTAACTGGATTGACAGCTACAGCGAGTATTTTAACGACCTTGACCCTTGGTTTGCAGAAAACGAGGGCGAAGAATTCATTAAATACCGTACGCAGATTGCCTCTTTGCTTCAGGAAGAAAACCAGCTTATGGAAATCGTAAAGCTTATCGGCTCGGATGTTCTGCCCGACGACCAAAAGCTGGTAATTGAAACTGCAAGAGTTATCAGAGTTGGATTTTTACAGCAAAACGCTTTTCACCCTGAGGATACCTATGTTCCTCTTGAAAAGCAAAAGCTGATGATGAAAACAATTCTTCATCTTCACAAAAGGGCAAAGCAGGTTATCTCTACCGAGGTTCCCATTTCAAAAATTCTTAAGCTGGGACTTTTCGATAAGCTCACAAAAATGAAGTATGATATTCCAAACAACAAGCTTGAAATGTTTGATGATTATATTGCAGATATAGACGAAAAAATATCGTCAATATTAAAGTAAGGAGGAAGCGCAATGGTTATAGATTATGTAGGCGTTAAAGAGATTAACGGCTCGCTTATTGTAATTGACGGTGTTAAGGGCGTTTCCTTTGAGGAGATTGTTGACATTCAGCTGGAAGACGGCACAAAACGACAGGGTCGTGTAGTTCAGATTGAGGGCGACAGGATTGTTGTTCAGGTTTTTGAGGGCACAAGGCGCATAAGCCTTAAAAACGCAAGAACAAGGCTTACCGGTCACCCAATGGAGATGCCCCTTTCTCCCGAAATTATGGGCAGAGTCCTTGACGGCGCAGGAAGACCTATTGACGGCTTGGGCGATATTTATCCCGAGAAAAAGGCGGACATTAACGGCACTCCCATTAACCCTGTATCCCGTGTTTACCCTAAAAACTACATCAATACCGGTATTTCATCTATTGATGTGCTTATGACTCTTATCAGAGGTCAGAAGCTGCCGATTTTCTCCGGTTCAGGTATGAGTCACAATGACCTTGCCGTTCAGATTGTAAGGCAGGCAAAAATTACCGGAGCCGACAGCAATAATTTCGGCGTTGTGTTTGCCGCAATGGGCGTTCAGAAAGACGTGGCGGAGTATTTCAGAAAGTCTTTTGAAGAAAGCGGAGTTTTATCTCATGTTGTAATGCTTTTGAACCTTTCTAATGACCCGATTATAGAAAGAACTCTTACTCCACGATGCGCCTTGACAATTGCCGAATATCTTGCTTTTGAGCTGGATATGCACATTCTTGTAATAATGACGGATATGACTTCTTACGCTGAGGCACTGCGTGAGTTCAGCTCGTCAAAAGGTGAAATTCCCGGAAGAAAAGGCTACCCCGGTTACCTTTACTCTGACCTTGCTTCTCTTTATGAGCGTGCAGGTATGATTAAAGGACACCCCGGTTCGGTTACCCAGATTCCGATTTTAACTATGCCTAACGATGATATTACTCATCCTATCCCCGACCTAACTGGATATATCACCGAGGGTCAGATAGTTCTTGACCGTCAGCTTCAGGGACAGGGGCTTTATCCGCCCGTAAGCGTACTGCCGTCCCTTTCACGACTTATGAAGGACGGTATCGGCGAGGGCTTTACAAGGGCTGACCACTCTCCCCTTGCAAACCAGCTTTTCGCTTCGTATGCAAAGGTTATAGACGCTCGTTCACTTGCTTCCGTTATCGGTGAGGAGGAGCTTTCTCCCACAGATAAAAAGTACATTGAATTCGGCAAAAAGTTTGAGTCAAAGTTCATTAACCAGGGCTTTAACGAAAACAGAACCATTCAGCAAAGCCTTGACTTGGGCTGGGAGCTTTTGGGATATCTGCCCAGAGCAGAGCTTGACCGTGTTGACGACGCTGTGCTTGACAAGTATTATGTTGACAGAACATCAGAGGACAAGTAACCGACTGCTTAATTCGGAGCAAGAAATATCTTATTAAATTAAAGGGGTGTTCATTATTATGGCTATTCAGGCTGTACCTACAAAGGGTAACTTAATGAATACAAAAAAATCGCTTGCTTTGGCAAAAATAGGCTACGAATTGATGGATAGAAAGCGTAATATTCTTATCCGTGAAATGATGAACCTTATTGACAAGGCAAACGAAATACAGGGTAAAATTGACTCTGCTTATGAGGAAGCGTATCTTGCTTTGCAGACAGCAAACATTACCCACGGATTTTGCAACGAAATTGCCAGAGCTGTTCCGGTTGAAAACAGTTTGAAGCTTGATTACAGAAGCGTTATGGGCGTTGAAATTCCTATTCTGACCATTAAACCCGTTGTTAAGCACAACCTCACCTACGGCTTATATTTGACGGATACGGCTTTGGATAACGCTCATTTGAAGTTCAGCGAAGTTAAACAGCTTACGGTTGAGCTTGCCGAGATTGAAAACAGCGTTTACCGTCTTGCAGATTCCATTAAAAAAACCCAAAAGAGAGCAAATGCTCTTAA
>JALFLK010000006.1 GCA_022774755.1 bacterium | reverse complement strand
ACAGAGCCGACAACAGCTGAGCCCACTACAGAGCCTACAACAGCAGAGCCTACCACAGAGCCGGTTCCTGTTAAGAAATACACAGTAGCAGGCGACGCAGCTCTTACAGGCGTTATGTGGGATCCCGCATCAAACGAGATGACCGAAGGTACATACGAGTTTGACGGCAATGCATATGACTTTGCAATTACATTTGAAGATGTTGAAGCAGGCGCATACGGCTTTAAGGTAACAAACGGTACCTGGGATGTAGCTTATCCTGACGGCAACTTCACATTCTCAACAGGCGACACAGGTTATGTTAAGATTTACTTCAACTCCGAGACTAAGGAAATTGCAGTAGATGCTCAGTATCCTAAGACTTGGGAGCTTGAGAGCATTATCGCAGTTGGTAACGGCGACGGCACATGGCTTAACGGCGCTAACTGGGATTTGACAGACACTTCTAACCTTCTTACAGAAGTAGAGCCCGGTATCTGGGAAATCACATACGAAGACATAGACGCATATGACGGCTACGAAGTTAAGTTTGCTTGTAACCAGGCATGGCAGCCATACAACTGGACAATCGACGGCGTATTGGACGGACAGACCAACACTCCGATTGCAGTACCTTTCGATAACGCAACAGTTACTCTGAGAATTGATGTAAACAGCTTTGACTTTGCAACAGGCGAAGGTTCTGTTCAGACAGCAGTTATTATCAAGAACTCAAAGGGTCACGTTTTAGGCGATGTTGACGGCGACGGCGAAGCTACAATCAAGGACGCATCAGCAATTCAGATGTACCTTGCTAAGTTAGCAGAAGACGGCGATACATTTGACGCACAGGTTGCAGACTTTAATGCTGACGGCAAAGTAAACATCTTTGATGTTGCCGCTATGCAGCTTGCTCTTGCAAGGAATACCTGATAGCGTATATCCGCCGGCTTAAGGTTTAAAATTCAGTGATTCGGGGCTGTCCTTCGGGGCAGCCCTTTTTCTGAAATAATATATTTCTGCAAGCCAAAATCTCTGCAAGCCGGAATCGCTGCAAGTCTGAAATTTCTGCAAGCCGGAATCTCTGCAAGTCTGAAATTTCTGCAAGCCAAAATCCTGATTGTCTGGAATTAAAAAATATAAAAATTTAATAAATATTTTTCTATTGATTTTGCAAAGCATATATGATATAATAAAACAAAATTGCAAGCCTGCATATATCATTTGATTAAGCGAGCGGCAGGCCCTGTACGATTGAGGTCTGTGAACCATGTCAGGCGGGGAACCGAGCAGCATTAAGCAGTATTTTCGATGCGATACAGTAAGTCTGCCGTTCACTTAATTAAGTGGCGGTTATGTCGGAATGCAATTTTTATTTTTATAAGGGGGTGTTTTCTTGTATCGGGTTTTATACAGAAAGTGGCGGCCGAAAACCTTTGACGATGTTGTCGGACAACCGCAGGTGACCAAAACTCTGCAAAACGAAATAAAATTAGGCAGAATAAACCACGCTTACCTGTTTACCGGCTCAAGAGGTACAGGCAAAACATCCTGTGCAAAAATATTTGCTAAAGCTGTAAATTGCCTTGACCCCGAAAACGGAAACCCCTGCGGAAAGTGCAAAAACTGCCTGGGCATTGAACAGGGCGAGATTTTGGATGTTGTTGAAATGGACGCCGCCAGCAACCGTGGCATTGACGACATTCGTGAAATAATCGAAAAAGCCCGCTTTGCACCTGCAAAGGGAAAATACAGGGTCTATATTGTGGACGAGGTTCATATGCTTACGGACCAGGCGTTTAACGCCTTGCTTAAAATTCTGGAAGAGCCTCCCGAGCACGTAATATTCATTCTTGCTACAACGGAGGTACATAAACTTCCGGCAACAATTATTTCAAGATGTCAGCGGTTTGATTTTCACAGAATTTCCGCCGACGCCATTGCCCACAGGCTGAAATTTGTTGCACAGCAGGAGGGAGTTGCCCTGACCGACGACGGCGCACTGCTTATTTCCGCAGTTTCAGACGGCGCCCTTCGTGACGCACTTTCTCTGCTTGACAGATGTATTGCTTTAAGCAAAAACATAAATTCCGAAATTGTCCAAAAGGCGGCAGGCCTTGCAAAAAAGGACTATCTCTATGAGCTTGCGTCCTGTTGCATAAACAAAAACAGCGCAAAAGCTATGGAAATTGTTGACGGACTTTATGCCGACTCTAAGGATATGGCACGGCTTTGCGAGGAACTTACAGACCATTTCAGGAATCTGATGCTTATAAAAACCGTCAAAAACCCTCGGCGCTATATGGTTATGTCCGATGATGACTTTGATACCGCCCAAACCCAGGCGGATTACCTTGCTGTTGAAGAAATCGTGTATATTATGGATGTGCTTCAGCAGTCCTGCGGCAGAATGGGCAGAGTGTCAAGCAACAGAACTGAGCTTGAAACTGCGCTTATTAAGCTAACTGCGCCAGAGATGGATTTTTCCCTTGACGCCCTTTTATCTCGGGTGTCGGCACTGGAAAGGGCTGTAAAAAAGGCGGGCAGAATTACAAATGATAATTCTTATAACGAAAAAACCACCGAAACCAATGACAACGCTCCGTTAATGGGCAACAAAGACAGTGTTGCAGGCAAAGAAATTTCCGAAAACAGGCAAAGCACTCAAAACACACAAAGCCTTGAGAGCAAGCAAAGCCTTTCAAATAATGACACCGCCGAAAACAGGCAAAGCCTTGATAATACCGAAAGTGTTGAAAATACAGATAATACTGATAATATTAAAAATAATGGAAACGATGTGCAGTTATCCCCACAAGATGAAAAATCCGATTCGGCAGCAACCGATAGTTCTTACAGAGAGAGCAGAATTGACCGGGAGCTGAATCCGGCAAAACACAGGGCATATTCCGAAGATGATGACCGTAGTGAGCAAGGTCAGCACCTACAAAATTCACAAGAGCAGGGTCAGCAGTCGCCAAGTTCCCGAGAGCAAGGCCGGCAAACTCAAAATTATCAGGCACAAAACCCTCAGGCGCAAAACCCTCAGGCGCAAAATCCTCAGGAGCAGAATCTCCCCGGACAGGCTGTTCCAAAGCAGAACAGCGCCGTTGACCGTGAGGAGCTTGTGCGCAGTGCAAAGCCCTTTTTGCAATGGCCCGAGGTTGTGGAGCATATGGCGTCCTGCGCCAAGAGCATTGCGATGCACTTTGTAGATACAAGCGCATACGAAAGCGGAAATTATCTGCTGATTGACGCAGATTCTCCCACCCCCTTTGAGATGCTGAAAAACAGCGAAACCAGAGAGGCAGTCAGGGAATCCATTGCGGAGATAACAGGCAAAAAGTACAGTCTGGGTCCATACAGAAAATTAGAAAACCAACAGGAAGTCAAGACCGACCCTCTGGATGATTTTGTTAAAAATCTGGAGGAGAACGGTATAAATATTATAGAAGAATAGAAAGGATTTTAACTATGAAAGCAAGATTACCAAAGGGATACGGCTCAGGCGGAGCCGCAAATATTCAGCAGCTTGCCCGTCAGGCGCAGAAAATTCAGGACGAAATGGGAAACGTCGAGAAAGAGCTGGAGGAAAAAGAGTACCCGGCAACCGCAGGCGGCGGAGCAGTCAAGGTTGTTGTTACGGGAAAAATGGAGTTAAAGTCTGTGGAAATTTCTCCCGAGGTTGTTGACCCCGAAGATGTTGAGATGCTGTCTGATTTAATCATGGCGGCGGCAAACGAGGCTCTGCGCAGTGCCGCTGACGAAAAAGAAGAGCGTATGACTAAGATTTCGGGCGGTCTTAGTATTCCGGGATTTATCTGATATGTCGGGATTTAATGTTGCTCCCCTTGAAAAGCTTGTGGAGCAGTTTGAAAAAATGCCCGGAATCGGCGCAAAAACAGCCCAGCGGCTTGCTTACTATGTGCTGAATCTGCCGAAATCTCAGGCGCAGGAGTTTGCCGACGCCATAACAGACGCACATACAAAGATTAAATACTGCAAGGTTTGCTGTAATCTTACCGACAGCGAGCTTTGCCCCGTCTGCAAAAATCAAGCAAGAGACCACGCCACCATTTGCGTGGTAGAAACTCCCCGTGACGCCTCTGCAATAGAAAATACTCACGAGTACAGAGGGGTTTATCACATTCTGCACGGCTGTATTTCTCCCTTAAACGATGTGGGACCCGACCAGCTGAGCATAAAGGAGCTCCTTGCAAGGGTGAATCCCGAAAGCAATGTGAGAGAGGTTATTATGGCGACGAACGCCACCGTTGAGGGTGACGCCACCGCTATGTATATATCACGCCTGCTGAAACCTATGGGCATAAAAGTTACCCGACTTGCATATGGTATTCCCGTAGGCGGAGATTTGGAGTACGCAGACGAAAACACCCTGGCAAGAGCACTCGAAGGCAGGAATGAATTGTAATGAAATCATCAACAAAAACAATCGCTCAAAACAAAATAGTGCACAGGGAGTATTTTATTGAAGAAACCTTTGAAACAGGCATCGAGCTTTGCGGTACGGAGGTAAAGTCCATACGGCAGGGCAGAGTGAACCTGAAAGACAGCTGGTGTTCCATTGTTGACGGCGAGCTGTATGTCAACGGTATGAATATTTCGCCCTACGACCACGGCAATATCTTCAACAAAGACCCTATGCGTGTGAGAAAGCTGTTGATGCACAAAAAAGAGATTTTAAAGCTCTACGGCGTCGTTAAGCAGACAGGCTATTCACTTATCCCCATAAGCCTTTATTTTAAGGACAGCAAGGTTAAGCTTCAGATGGGGCTTTGCAAGGGCAAAAAGCTCTACGACAAGCGTGCTGATATGGCTGAAAGGTCTGCAAAAAGAGATATGGAGCGTGCGGTCAAGGAAAGACAGCGTTTTTGATTGTTTAATTGTTTAATTTCTCTTGTTTGTGTAGTCACGCTAAAATGTCAGAGAGATTTTGATTTTTCGATATTTTTTCGATATTTTATATCAGCTTTGATATTTTATTCAATAATAAAAGCAACCCCCGAGAAGTTTTTTCTTTTCGGGGGTTTTATGCAAAAGCCAATCAAAAAAGCCAAACAGAGCGAAAATCTGTTTGGCTTAATTTATTTGTAAAAACACTTGAAATATACCGCCTTATAAAGCGCTAAGCAACCGTCAAGCAACCACCGAGCAACCACCGAGGAAACGCTGATAAAGCGTCAACAAAAACAGAAAAGCGTTGAAACTCAATTATTTAATAACGTGAATCCAACCCTTTGGAGCCTCAATTTCGCCCATCTGAATACCTGTCAGAGTGTCGTACAGCTTTTTGGTAACAGGTCCCATAGAGTCCATACCGCTGGGCAGGCAGATTTCCTTGCCGTGGTCAACAATCTTTCCAACAGGAGAGATTACTGCGGCTGTACCGCAAAGACCGCATTCCGCAAAGTCCTTAACCTCGTCAAAGTAAACCTCACGCTCCTCAACCTCAAGACCGAGATATTCCTTTGCAACAACCATAAGGGAACGCCTGGTGATTGAAGGCAGAATACTGTCGGACTTGGGAGTGACTACCTTGTTGTCTTTAGTAACAAACAGGAAGTTTGCACCGCCTGTTTCTTCAACCTTAGTCCTTGTTGCCGGGTCAAGGTACATATTTTCGTCAAAGCCCTCCTGATGAGCCGTTACGATTGCGTGGAGGCTCATAGCGTAGTTTGCGCCGGCTTTTATGTTGCCTGTTCCCTTAGGTGCGGCACGGTCAAAGTCCGAAACCTTAATTGTCAGAGGCTTTGCACCGCCCTTAAAGTAAGGTCCTACGGGAGTTGCAAAAATTCTGAACTGATATTCGTCGGCAGGCTTAACGCCGATAACTGGGTTAATGCCGAAAATATAAGGCCTTATGTAAAGTGTAGCTCCGCTTCCGAAAGGAGGCACCCAAGCCTCGTTTGCGGCAACTACGGCGCTTACTGCGTCAATAAACTTCTCTTTGGGGAATACAGGCATCTCCAGCCTTTTGCAGGAGCTTATCAGTCTGTCTGCATTTAAGTCGGGTCTGAAAGTGACAATGTGACCTGATTTTGTAGTGTAGGCTTTAAGTCCCTCAAAGCAGGTCTGCGCATACTGAAGCACGCCTGCACATTCGTTCATAACAATGTTCGGGTCCTCGGTAAGAGCGCCCTCGTCCCACTTTCCGTCTTTGTAATTGGCAACAAATCTCTTGTCGGTTGTAACATAGCCGAAGCCTAAATTCTGCCAGTCAAGGTTCTTTTTCTCCATAATAAAACTTCCTTTCAAACCATATATAAAGGCGTTTGCAAACGTCTGTAAGGCTAATAATATTTTCTTTAATACAAATAAATTTTACCACCCTTTAAATGTGTTGTCAACACTTTAGCAGGCTAAACCGCAGGATAAGCTGTAAAAATAAAACAAAGATTAAAACAAAAACCAAAACTAAGATAAAACAAAAGCACCTTGAATAACAAGGCGCCTTGATAAAATTTTTCTTTGCGTTTTGTTATGCCTCGGCTATAACCTCAACCTCAACAAGCACGTCCTTGGGAAGCTGTTTAACGGCAACGCAGGAGCGTGCGGGCTTTTCGGTAAAATATTTGCCGTAAACCTGATTAAATGCGGTAAAGTCCTCCATATTCTTCAAAAAGCATACGGTTTTAACTGCCTTTTCAAGGGAAGAGCCGGCGTTTTCCAGAATGTTTTTTAAGTTTTTGCAAACCTGCTCGGTCTGCTCCTCAATGGTGGTTGCCTCAACATTACCGCTTGCCGGGTTGATTGCAATCTGTCCCGATGTAAAAATCAAAGAGCCTGTTTTTACAGCCTGTGAATACGGGCCGATAGCGTCGGGTGCGTTTTTTGTGTACATCTTTTCCATAGTATTATCTCCTTTATTTGTTACACAAGCTTAAAGCCTGCGCCTGTAATTGCGTCGGAAATTTCTTTTGCGTGGTCAAAGTTCCTGGTTTCAAGAACGATTCTCAGGTAACAGCCCGTAACGTCGGAGCCTTCGCTGGCTCTTTCGTGGTGAATTGAAATAACGTTGCCGCCCTTGTCGGCAATAATATCGGCAATAGCCTTAAGCTGACCGGGCTTATCCTGAAGCTCAATGCAGATTGTCTGCTGTCTGCCTGTCATAAGCAGACCACGCTTGATTACACGGTTAAGGATAGTAACGTCGATGTTGCCGCCCGAAACAACGCACACAACCTTTTTGCCCTTAACGGGGAGCTTGTGGAACATAACGGCGGCAAGAGGTGCGGCTCCTGCGCCCTCGGCAATCATCTTCTGTGACTCAATAAGCTCTAAAATTGCAGAGGCAATCTCGTCGTCGCTGACGGTGACAATATCGTCAACATATTTTTTAACATATTCAAAGGTATGCTCGCCCGGAGCCTTAACCTGAATTCCGTCTGCAACGGTTGAAACATTGTCAAGTGACAGGGGCTTGCCGGCTTTGATTGAATTATACATTGAAGGAGCGCCCTCTGCCTGCACTCCGTAAACCTTGATGTTGGGGTTAAGGCTCTTTATTGCGCAGGCAACGCCTGAGATAAGTCCGCCGCCGCCGATTGCGCAGACAACAGCGTCAACATCGGACATTTCGTTGATAATTTCAAGGCCGATAGTGCCCTGACCTGCAATTACATTTTCATCGTCAAAGGGGTGAATAAAGGTATAGTTCTTTTCTTCACGGAGCCTTTGAGCCTCGTTGTATGCGTCGTCGTAAACGCCGGGAACCATACAAACCTCTGCGCCGTAGCCCTTTGTAGCCTCAACCTTGGAAATAGGTGCGCCGTCGGGCAGACAAATAAGCGACTTGATTCCGTATTTTGTTGCCGCAAGGGCAACGCCCTGAGCGTGGTTTCCTGCCGAGCAGGCAATAACTCCCCGCTTTTTTTCTTCATCAGTAAGCTGAGATATTTTGTAACCCGAGCCTCTCACCTTAAAAGAGCCTGTAATCTGCAAATTTTCAGGCTTTAAATAAACCTGGCAGTCGTCGCAGATTCCGGAGGTTTTTACAAGAGGAGTCTGTCTTATAACATCTTTTAAAACATATGACGCATGATAAATTTTGTCTAATGTAAGCATAACAATCTTCCTTCTGTGTTTTGGTTATTTATCATTTTAAAACAGAAAAGTAATAAAATCAAGTTTTTTCGTCATTTTATGCAGGATTATTTGGCTTATTCTGCAAAATACGCAAATTAAAATCTCATAGTCAGGCTGATTCTGTTTTTGTCAGGGTCAACGGAGAGGATTTTTACATTGACAATATCGCCCACCTTAAGCACCTCGCCGGGATGTTTTATATATTTATCGCATATCTGAGAAATATGCACAAGTCCGTCCTGATGAACGCCTATATCCACAAATGCGCCGAAGTCGATTACATTTCTCACCGTGCCCTTAAGCTCCATTCCTTCCTTTAAGTCCTTAATGTCAAGGATGTCGCTTCTGAGCATTGGGGCAGGCAGTTCATCTCTGGGGTCTCTGCCGGGCTTTGCAAGCTCCTTTGCAATGTCTTTAATTGTGGGGATTCCCACGCCCAGCTTTTCTGAAATTTCGTTGATATCGGAGTTTTCAAGCCTTTGCTCAATGTCCGTCAAACTGCCGTTTTTAAAGTCTTTTTCTGAGTAATTTAGAATTGTCAGGAGCTGTTTTGCCGCCTTGTAGCTTTCGGGATGAACGCCGGTGTTGTCAAGAGGATTTTTGCTTTCGGCAACTCTTAAAAAGCCTGCGCACTGTTCAAAGGCTTTCGGCCCTAATTTAGGCACCTTTTTAAGCTCAGAACGGCTTGTGAATTCGCCGTTTTCTTCACGGTAAGCCACAATGTTTTTGCAAACCGTATCGTTAAGCCCCGAAACCCTTGTAAGCAGAGCAGGGGAGGCGGTGTTTAAATCAACGCCTACGGAGTTTACGCAGTCCTCCACAACGCCGTCTAAGGATTCGCCCAGCTGTTTTTGGGGCATATCGTGCTGGTACTGTCCCACGCCGATTGCCTTCGGCTCAATTTTTACAAGTTCGGCAAGGGGGTCTTGCAAACGCCTTGCAATAGAAACCGCACTTCTCAGCGTAAGGTCAAGGTCGGGCAGTTCCTTTGCCGCCGATTTTGACGCTGAATAAACCGACGCTCCCGCCTCGTTTACAACCATATAGTAAAGCTTTCTGCCCGATTCCTTAATTACCTCAGCGGCAAACATTTCCGTCTCTTTGCTTGCGGTGCCGTTGCCTATGGAGATAATTTCTACATTGTGCTTTTTGATTAAATCCAGCATTTTCGCCTTGGATTGTGCAACCTTAACCTCTGAATGGGTAGGGTAAATTACCGCCGTGTCAAGCACCTTTCCCGTTTGGTCAACCACGGCAACCTTACAGCCTGTTCTGTAACCGGGGTCAAGCCCCATTACAACCTTGCCCTTAACGGGAGCCTGCATTAAAAGCTGTTTTAGATTTACCGAAAACACCTTAATTGCGCTTTCATCGGCTTTTTCGGTAAGGTCGTTTCTGATTTCTCTTTCAATGGAGGGGAAAATCAGCCTTTGATAAGCGTCTGCACAGGCTTCCCGAACAATATTCCCGGAGGCGTTGTCTGCCTTGACCGTAAGGGAGCAGATTGAAGACAGATTTCTTTCGGTGTCGGTAACCACGGACACCTTTAAAAATCCTTCCTTTTCGCCACGGTTAATTGCAAGAATCCTGTGGTTTGCAATCTTTGAAACAGGCTCTTCAAAGTCGTAGTAAAGCTGATAAACGCTTTCTTTTTCGCTGTCGGATGCCTTTGATGATATAACGCCGTAAATGTTTGTAAGATTTCGTATTCTTTTTCTGATTTCCGCATTGTCGGAAACCTGCTCGGCTATAATATCCATTGCGCCGTTTACAGCCTCCTGAGCAGAGGCGACGCCCTTTTCTTCGCTTACATATTTTTCGCCCTCTGCAAGGGGATTAAAGTTATCCTCCTGCTTTAAAATATCAGCGGCGAGGGGCTCAAGTCCCTTTTCTTTGGCAACCGAGGCTCTGGTTTTACGCTTGGGCTTGTAGGGTCTGTAAATATCCTCAAGCTCGCTTAGGGTTTGGGCATTGTCAAGAGAGGCGGATATTTCATCTGTTAAAAGCTCCTGAGCGTTAATAAGCTCACGGATTTCCTCACGCCTTTTATTAAGGCTTCGGTAATACTCCAGCTTTTCGGTGAATTCTCTGATAAGCTGGTCGTCCATAGAGCCGTGCATTTCTTTTCTGTAACGGGCAATAAAGGGTATGGTGTTGCCCTCATCAAGTAAATTTATTATATTATCGGCGTATTCCTTTTTTATGCCGAATTCCTTGGAAAGTACCTGTGAATAGTCCATTTTTTCCTCCATATGCTTTTTTGCACTGTAAATTATACCATAAATTACTTAAAATTTAAAGCAAAGAGAATAATTTGTTTTGCAAGAGGTAATCTGTTTTTGCAAGAGGCTATCTTGTTTTGCAGGCGAATACGCTGTTTTTGCAGGTGAATACTCTGTCTTTGCAAAACAGCAAACAAAAAGAGCAGAAATTTCTTCTGCTCCCCATTTTAGTTATCTGTAATGTTACCCCTTGCAATTCTGAAAATACCGTATGATGCGAATAGGTGTCGGACGGAAACTCTGATACAATTTTTCGGTGCTTTTTATTCGTCCGATTCTAAAAATTGTGCGGCTGTTATGCATTTTGGCCGTTCCAAATCAAGGCAAAGAAAGTCCTTGTCCCCGGTTATTATAATATCCACATCTGCAATCACGGCGGCGTTTAATATGGGTTGGTCTTTTTTATCACGCATTGTTTTTTGGGGGAATTCTATGGCAGGAATTAACTCGTATGACAGCTCTGCCAAAAGCACTTCAGCGTCGGGCAGGTGTTTAGGCGCTTTTCTTTTCAGAACCTCTCTGAGTTCGTAAATATTGCGGTCGCACAAAACCATATCGTGGTGCTGTGCAATATTGAGGAGCGCTTTTGCAGGCTTTGATTTTGGAAATAATATAGCTGAAATCAGAATATTAGTGTCAACTAAAATCCGCATTTTAATTATCCTTTCCGTAACGGATTTCATTAACTAAATCCTGCACATCGTTTTCATTGCTGATTCCTGCTTCATCTGCAACGCCGTAAAATGCCTTTTGTGCGTTTATAATAGCCTTTGCCGAGGCATTGTTAATAGTGATTTCCCCGTTGGGTTTTTGCAGAAAAAGAATCTTATCTCCGGCTTTTAAGCCTAAAAGCTGTCTTATTTCTGCCGGAACGGTGATTTGACCGTTGGAGGATATTTTAGCCAGATTCATAAATTTCATCCTTTCATTTCTTTAAATCTAAAGAATTCTTTAGGTCAATAATATTATATCCCAATCACAGAAAAAAGTAAATGTTTTTTTATAGTGTTTTTTGAAAACAAAATTCGGTCTGTTCAGCTAAACCGCCGACTTGTTTATAAGAACAACAAATTAAATAAAAAAGAGCAGAAATTTCTTCTGCTCCGTGGGTTGATTAAGTGTTAATTATTCTGTTTTGGAATTTTGGGCGTTACATATGCCGTTTTGTTTGTAAGGTAGATTACCATTCCCGGCTTTGCGCCCTTTGGCTTGCTGACATTTTTTACGGCGGTGTAATCAACAGGCACCTTGGAGCTTTCCTTTGCTTTGCTGTGATATGCGGCAATCTCCGCCGCCTGAGTGACAGCCGTTTGGGTAGGCTCTTTGCCGTCGGTAATCAAAATTGTGTGGGAGCCGTGAATGTCCTTGGTGTGGAACCAAATATCCTTCTTTGAGGCGGTTTTAAGGGTGAGGGCGTCGTTTTGCTTGTTGTTTCTGCCTACCAAAACCCTAAAGCCGTCGGTGGTTAAGTATTCCAAGGGGGGCAGGGCAGAGGGCTTTTTCTGCTTGCCCTTTGGGGCTTTTATATAGCTCTGCTCCGTAAGCTCAAGGCGGATTTGTGCAAGCTCCTTTTCGCTTTCGGCTCTTTCAAGCAGGTCGCCCACCGAGGCAATGTACTGAAGCTCCTGCTTTGCATTTTCAATTTGCTCCGTCAGCATTTTTTCTGCGGTTTTTGCTTTGCGGTAGTTTTTGTAATACTTCTGCACGTTTGCCGAGGGGGATAAAGCAGGGTTAAGGCTGATTGTAATTTCTTTGTTGTCATCATAAAAATTTTCTGCCGTGATTGATGACGCTCCCCGGGGGATTCTGTGAAGATTAGCCTGGAGCAAATCTCCCTTAATGCGCAGTTCGTCACGGTTTCTGCATTTTTTCAGTTCAGCAGACTGAATATTTATTTTTCGTGAGAGCCGTTCCGTCAGGTTGGAAATCAGCTTGTGCAAATCCTGACTTTTAATTTTCATTCTGTCGGCGTTGTCACGCTTGTCGTAAAAGGCCTCAAGCAAAGCGGAAAAGCTTTCAAATTCTTTTACCTCTGCATTTTTGCCGTACTGCTTAACGGGAATAAAAGAAATGTCAAAGGGCTTTGATTCCTCTGCCCGTGTAACCATACAGGGCGTTCCCGACGAGGCATCTGCAATGGCTTTCAGATTTTCCAAAGCGTTAAAAAGAGCCAGCTTTTGGGTTGTGCCCAGCTCCTTGTTGCTTATCTGAACTCCGTCTGCACATTTGTATTCAAGCTCTCTTGCGATTATGGGAGAGATTCCCTGAAGTGAATTAAGCAGGGCTTTGTTCAGGGGCATTTCGCCCAAAATTTTCGTTGCACGGCTGATTATTTCCTCCGGCTCACTGCATAAAATATTCAGCTTGTCCTGAGGAGGCGGAAGCTCGTACTTAACATTGGGAAGCACCAGCCGTTGGGAGCTCATTGAAAGGTCAACACGCTTTAAGGCGTCGATTATTACTCCTCTGCCGTCGATTAGAATCACGTTGCTGTACTTGCCCATAATTTCAACGGCAAGGCGCAGATTAACCCTGTCGCCCAGCTCGTTTACGCTTTCAAAATCCAAAAACACAATTCTTTCAAGGGAAGGCTGAGAAATGTCAAGGAGCTTTGCCCCCGAGAGCCGTTTTCTCAACAGCATACAAAGCATAGTGGGGGTAGGGGGATTTTCGGGCGAGGATGAACACAGGTTGATTCTCGGTGAGTTTGCACGGGTGGAAATAAGCAGTCTTTTGTTGCCGTCAAAGGTTCGGAAAATCATAGTAAGCTCATCACGGTTGGGCTGATATATCTGTGACACACGGCTGTCTTTGAGGGTCGATTTCAGCTGTGATACCATATGGTGCAAAAATATTCCGTCAAGTGCCATTTTTATTCCTCCTTGCCTGATAAAAAATTTCATTCCGTGAAACGCCGGTATAACTGTGGAACATGGGTATAAATTGATTTTAATTATGTTTTTATACGATAAAATGTTGTGCGTTGAGCGATAAAGTATTATACGATTATTATGCGGTGAAAAATTGTGCGGAAAAATTATTTGTGGTACTTTCCGTTTGAAGAAATTTCAAATGCTCGGTAAATCTGTTCGCAGAGAATTACCCGTGCCATCTGATGAGGAAAGGTCATTTTTGACATTGAAAGCTTAAAATCGGAGCGTTGCTTAACCTGCTGAGAAAGTCCCCGGGAACCGCCGATAATAAAGCACAGGGAGCTTTTTCCGCTTAGAGATATATCTTCGATTTTTTGTGAAAGCTCGTTGGAAGAAATTTGTTTTCCCTCAATGCACATTGAAATCACATAGGAATTTTTAGGTATTTTTTCAAGAATCCTCTTGCCCTCGGCGTTTAAAATACGGTCAATTTCTCCGGGAGAGGGGTTGTTTGAAATTCGTTCCTCGTTAAGCTGAATTACCGAGAATCTGCAAAAAGCCGAAAGCCGTTTTGAGTATTCCTCAACAGCCTGAGCCCAGTATTTTTCTTTAAGATTTCCGATACAAATTAAGCTAATGTTCAGCATCAGTATATAACAGCCTTTCCGTCGGTTTCTTCGGGAGCAACATAAAGCCGAAAGTCCACGCCGTTTTTCATTCCGCTGTCTTCAAGGGCGTTTATTGCTGTTGAAAACGCAAGCCTCGGGGTGTTGTTCTCTCTGCTTAAGTGCCCCAGCATCAGGTGGATCGTTCCGCTTTTTACAAAATCAGCAAGCTCCTTTGCGCAGACATCGTTGGACAAATGCCCTCTGTCGGACAAAATCCGTCTTTTAAGGTATTGGGGATAAATGCCGTTTTTCAGCATATTTACATCGTGGTTGGATTCTATCACGGCAAAGTCGCTTTGACAGACGGCAGATTTTACATTCGGCGTCATTACGCCCATATCGGTAGCGATTACAGCCCTTTTGCCGTCGGGCGTTGTTATCTGATAGCAACAGCTTTCTCTGGCGTCGTGGCTTGTGTTTATTCTCCTTATGAGCATATCGGACAAAGCGATTTCGTTCTCAATTACTTCCGTTTGGAATCTGTCGCTGAGGCGGTTTGCTTCCTCCATCGCCTCCAGCGTTCCTGCGCTTGCAAAAACCTTTGTTTCGTACCGAGAGGCAAGCACCCTCAAAGCGGAGCAATGGTCGGAGTGCTCGTGAGTAACAAAAATTGCCTCAATGTTTCTCATATCGATTCCGTTTATGCTCAAAGCGTTTTCAATCTGTTTACAGCTCCGCCCTGCGTCAATAAGTATTCCTTTTCCGGAGCTTCCTATGTAATAGCTGTTTCCCTTGCTTCCGCTGAAAAGCGGTATAACCTTAGCCATAATAAATCCCCCCCGGTGTGCCACCGTCGCCAATTCGTGTAGATAGAGTAGTTATATGTCAAGTCTTTTGTGCCCGAGCGTTAAGTTAATCCGAATCTTTACGGTTGCAAAGTGTGCCACCGTTGTCATTTCGTGTAGATTTTTTCGCTTCGTGTAGATAGAGTAGTTATATGTCAAGTCTTTTGTGCCCGAGAGTTAAGTTAATCTGAATCTATACGGTTGCAAAGTGTGCCACTGTCGCCAATTCGTGTAGATTTTTTCGTTTCGTGTAGATAGAGTAGTTATATGTCAAGTCTTTTGTGCCCGAGCGTTAAGTTAATCTGAATCTTTACGGTTGCAAAGTGTGCCACTGTCGCCAATTCGTGTAGATTTTTTCGCTTCGTGTAGATAGAGTAGTTATATGTCAAGTCTTTTGTGCCCGAGCGTTAAGTTAATCTGAATCTTTACGGTTGCAAAGTGTGCCACCGTTGTCAAGTCGTGTAGATTTTTTCGCTTCGTGTAGATAGAGTAGTTATATGTCAAGTCTTTTTTGCCCGAGCGTTAAGTCGGCAAAAATCTTAACTGCATAAGCGAAGGCGCTGTCAGAATCCAAACAAAAAATAACGGGGTACAATGTCTGTACCCCGAGGTTTGCATTTAAGCTTATGCGTTCATCTTAGCGTCGGTATCATCTCTGAAATATACTTTTTTGATATTTGCGCCCAAGGCACTGAATTTTTCAACAATATCCTCATAGCCTCGTTCGATAAACTGTATATTTGAAATTTCCGTTGTGCCCTTTGCGCAGAGAGCCGCAATAATCAGCGCAACTCCCGCACGGAGGTCGGTAGCTTTAACAGGTGCGGCGGTAAGCTCTTTTCCGCCTTCGATAATCGCAAGCTTGCTTTCAACGGAAATCTGTGCGCCCATACGCAAAAATTCGTTTATATACTGATAGCGGTTATCCCAGACATTTTCGTTAATAATGCTTGTGCCGGGAACGGTAGTCAGCAGAGCCGCAAACTGGGGCTGACAGTCGGTGGGGAATCCGGGATGAGGCATTGTCTTAATGTTGCACTTGCTCAAAGGCCGTTTTGTTGCGTCAATTTTAACGGATTCGTCATACTCGGTAACCTCAACGCCCATTTCTCTCAGCTTTGCGGTAATAGAGTCAAGGTGTTTTGGGGTAACGTTGTTTACGGTAATAGCTCCCCTTGTTGCGGCGGCGGCGCACATATATGTGCCTGCCTCAATCTGGTCGGGAATAATAGAGTAAGTAACGCCGTGGAGGTACTCAACTCCTCTGATTTTAATAACATCCGTTCCTGCGCCCTTGATGTTTGCGCCCATAGAGTTAAGGAAGTTTGCAAGGTCAACAATATGAGGCTCCTTAGCCGCATTTTCAATAACGGTCTGTCCCTCTGCCTTTACGGCGGCAAGCATAATGTTCATAGTTGCGCCTACGGATACCACATCAAGGTAAATGTGGTTGCCGGTAAGCTTTCCGTGACAGTCAAGGTCGATTATTGCACCGTTAATAAGGTCGTGGTCAGCTCCCAAAAGCGCAAAGCCCTTTAAGTGCTGGTCAATGGGGCGCACGCCGAAGTCACATCCGCCGGGCAAAGCCACCTTAGCCTTTTTGTACTTGCCCAAAAGCGCACCCAAGAGATAATAAGAGGCACGCATTCCGCGCACCATTTCGTTGGTAGCGCAGTAGGTTGTGATGTGAGTCGGGTCTATATATAAGGTTGATTTATCAATTCTTTTAATCTCTGCCCCCATAGACTGCAAAATTCTGCCTATAAGCGCAACGTCGCTGATGTTGGGTATATTTTCAATGGTGCAGGGCTCATCGCAAAGGATAACGGCGGGAATTATTGCAACCGCTGCGTTTTTTGCTCCGCTGATGGAAACCTCACCGAATAATTTGTTACCGCCGGTAACTACAAATTTCTCCAAACTGGCACACTCCAATACAATTTTGTATGATATGCTTAGTGTATTCCTTTTTTGCGTTATAATCCAAATCTAAGTTGTATAAAAAATAACAATATGTTGTGCTTTAATATTACAAAAATGTTAAAAAACTCAAGGTGTTGTGGTTACAACAAAGTTAAAATATTTCTTTCGCTAACAAAAACTATAATACATTATGTAACCAAAGTCAATGGCAAAACAAGAACTGTAACCTAATTTTAGCAATGTTGTATGCAAATTGTAAAATTGTCGTAATATTTATTTTTAATTTGCCCAACAAGTGTAATAAATATGTTATAATTTTCTAAAAGAATAATAAAACTCTTATAATTCTTAATAATAAATTAAAAAGGCGAAATTATTTTGAATGTTTTGCGTGAATTATTGCATATTATTGTAATATTCCGCCTGCACAAAGGTCGCTGTAAAGGCTTTTGCAGGCTTTATACGGCAGAAACACGATTTTAAAGTTAAGCCTTGCATATGGTCATTTTGGCAAAAATGTTCATTTTCAAAAGTTACTCTTAACCGGCTCTTAACTCTCATTGAGCCGAAACATCCCATCAGCACTGGATTTTTAAAGGTGCCTATACTTTTTCAGGGGTTTTTTAATTATACAATAATTTGCAGAATTGAATAAAAAAATTGTTGATTTTGTATTGTTTTTTTATTCTGCATAGGTTATAATGTAATCGTAAAAAAGCCTTTTGACGGCAGAAAACTAAATTTTACATAAAGGAAGTGTTATTATGGCAGAGAGTCTGTCACCATTGGATGATTTTTTAAGCGGTACCAGCTTAACTGCTTATGAATACATGGGAGCTCACAGAGCCCATATGTTTGGCAGAGACGGCGTTGTGTTCAGAGTCTGGGCGCCTCAGGCAAAGTCCGTTTCGGTAGTGGGAGATTTCAACGGCTGGGACATTAACGCAAATTATATGGGTAAAATCAGCGACGCAGGCATATGGGAGTGCTTTATTGCCGATGTTATCGGCGTTGAGAGCCTCTACAAATATTGTGTTGAAACCCGATGGGGAGAGAGATTTTTAAAGGCTGACCCCTATGCTTTTTATGCTGAACTGCGACCGGATAATGCGTCAAAATTCTACGATTTAGGCGGATACGGCTGGAACGACGAAAGCTGGCTTAAGCAAAGAACAAACAACCTTGACCGCCCTCTTAATATTTACGAGGTTCACGCAGGCTCCTGGAAAAAGTACGACTTCGGTCAGGGCGACAGCTACAGCTACCGTTCTCTTGCACAGGAGCTTGTGCCTTATCTTAAAGATATGGGATACACCCACGTTGAGATTATGCCTATTACGGAATATCCCTTCGACGGCTCCTGGGGCTACCAGGTAACGGGCTATTTTGCGCCGACCTCACGCTACGGAGAGCCTAAGGATTTAATGTATTTTGTAGATACCTGCCATCAGGCAGGAATCGGCGTAATTATCGACTGGGTTCCTGCTCATTTCCCCAAAGACGGTCACGGCCTTGCACGCTTTGACGGAAGCGCCTGCTACGAGTATGAGGACTGGCGCAAGGGCGAGCATAAGGAGTGGGGAACATATGTGTTCAATTACAGCCGTTACGAGGTCAAGAGCTTTTTGATGTCAAGCGCAAACTTCTGGCTTGAGGAATACCATATTGACGGTATCAGAATGGACGCCGTTGCCTCTATGCTTTACCTTGACTACAACAGAAACGACGGCCAGTGGGTTCCTAACTGCTTCGGCGGTAAGGAGCACCTTGAGGCTGTGGATTTCCTCAAACAGCTTAATTCAAGCATTTTGGAAAGACACCCCGATATTATGATGATTGCCGAAGAATCCACCGCATGGCCAAAGGTTTCCCGTCCTGTTTCCGAGGGCGGACTGGGCTTTAACTACAAGTGGAATATGGGCTGGATGAACGATATGCTTGCATATGTAAAGGAAGACCCCCTTTACAGACCGTATCACCACGGCAAAATCACATTTTCACTGGTGTATGCTTTTTCCGAAAACTTTATACTGCCGATTTCTCACGACGAGGTTGTTTACGGCAAATGTTCGCTGATTAACAAAATGCCCGGCAGTCTTGAGCAGAAGGTGGCAGGAGTTAAGACCTTTATGACATATATGATGACTCATCCGGGCAAAAAGCTGACCTTTATGGGTACGGAGCTGGGTCAGTTCAACGAGTGGAATAACGAAAAACAGCTTGACTGGCAGCTGCTTGCAAACGAGCCCAACAAGAGTCTGCACAGGTTCTTTGCCTCAATAAATCATTTTTATCTTGATAATTCTCCTCTTTGGCAGGATGATTATTCCTGGCAGGGCTTCCGCTGGATAAGGCACGATGACAACGAAAAATCAATCATCAGCTTTATCCGAAGCGACAACGAGGGCAACGAGCTGATTGTGGTTGTAAACTTCCAGCCTGTTTTAAGGGAGGATTACAGAATCGGCGTTCCCTATGCAGGCAAGTACCGTGAGGTTTTCAATACCGAAAGCAAGGAGTTCGGCGGCAGCGGAATTTCAAATGAGGGCTTGATTGAAACAAAATATGTCAAGAGCGACGACCAAAAGCAGTCAATGTCAATTACCGTTCCGCCTATGAGCGCATTGATTATTAAGCTTGTGGAAAAAGCTCCCCCAAGAAAAAAGAGAGCTCCGGCAAAAAAGACCTCTGCAAAGAAAACGGCAGAGAAAGCAGCCGCAGAGGATACCCCAAAAAAGAAGTCCGAAGCAAAGGCGCAGACCCCTGCCGAAAATTCCCCAAAGCCTGAAAAAACTCCGGCAAAGCCCGAAAAAGTATCGGAAAAGGCTGATGTAAAGCCCGCTGACGGCTCAGGAGAAAAAGAGCAGAAGTAAGTGCGGAGGAGGTCAAATCAATGTCGGTTTTTCGGGCGTTTGAATGACAGACAGATATTCGGGCGATTTGCACTCGGTTTTTCGGGCGTTTGAATGTCAGTAATTCGGGTGGCTTTTGCTCGGCAATTTATGTATTTTACGCTCAGCGGTTCGTGTGCTCTACGCTCAGCGGTTCAGGTGTTTTACGCCCGGCAATTTATGTATTTAACGCTTGGTAATTCCGGCGATTTGAGATACCTTCGATATACCAATAAAAAACTTTGACATTTTTGATTTGCCGTATTATAATCATATCAGCAGAGAACATATTAACAAAAATATATTTACAGAAAAAGGGGAGCCTGTATTCAGGCTGAGAGGAAGCGGATTGACGCTTCGACCCATAACCTGATTTGGATAATGCCAACGTAGGGACATATTTAAAAATTTTGGGTGTGTCGCCATTGGCGGCGCACCCTTTTGTGTTTGGAGAGTCTATGAAGTTAAAAAGAGAAAGCCTGCTTTTGTACCTTGTTACCGACAGCCGTTTTTCAAAGAATATGCCCTTTGAACAGGCGGTTGAACAGGCGATTAAGGGCGGAGTAACCATTCTTCAGTTCAGAGAAAAGCACCTTCACCTAAAAGAGCGTATTCCCCTTGCTGAGAAAATCGGCGCATTGTGCAGAAGCTATAAAATCCCCTTTATTATTAACGACGACCCCAATCTTGCAAAAAAGCTAAACGCCGACGGAGTTCATCTGGGGCAGGAGGATATGCCAATAAAACAGGCAAGGCAAATTCTGGGGGACGATAAAATAATCGGCGTAAGTGCTCACACCGTTGCCGAGGCTGAAAAAGCCTTTGAAAACGGCGCAGACTATCTGGGAGTCGGGGCTGTGTTCGGCTCAAATACAAAAACCGATACGATAAATTTGACCCCCGAGCTTTTGGGCGAAATCGCAGGGAGCGTTCCCATTCCCTGTGTTGCCATCGGCGGAGTAAACGAAAATAACATTCACCTGCTGAACAATACAGGCATAAGCGGAGTTGCTGTTGTGTCGGGAATCCTTGCTAAGGAAAATCCACTTTCTGCGGCAAAAAAGCTGAAAGAGCTTGCAGGGGAGGCTGTGTATGGAAAGTAAATCTACGGCGCTGTCAATAGCAGGCTCCGACTGCAGTGCAGGGGCAGGAATTCAGGCGGATTTAAAGACCTTTTCCGCCTTGGGAGTGTACGGCGAAACGGTAATCACCTCCGTTGTTGCGGAGAACACCTCAAGGGTGCTGTGGGTGTTTGATTTGCCCGAGGAAATTATCAAAAGCCAGATTCAGGCTGTGTTTGAGGACATAACCGTAGGCGCAGTCAAAATCGGAATGCTTAAAAAAACCGGTATAATGAAAGCGGTTTTTGAAACCCTTAAAGAATACGGGGCAAAAAACATTGTTTTTGACCCTGTTATGAGTGCAAAGGGCGGAGAGGTTCTTATGGAGCAGGACGCCTGCAATTATTTAAGGGAGGCAGTCATTCCCCTTTGCAGGGTGATAACCCCCAATATTCCCGAGGCTCAGGTGCTTTTAAACAGAAAAATCGAAACCGTTGAGGATATGAAAAACGCCGCTTTTGATATTTGCCGAATGGGCGCAGAGTGCTGTCTGCTTAAAGGCGGTCATCTAAAGGGTAAAGCAACCGACATTCTCTTTGACGGCGAAAGCTTTGCCGAATTTTCTTCGGAGAGAATAAATACAAAAAATACCCACGGCACAGGCTGTACCCTTTCCTCGGCGATTACCGCATACATCGTTAAGGGCGAAAGCGTAAAATCAGCCGTGGAAAAAGCAAAAAAATATATAAGCGGAGCTATTGAAAATTCGCTTGAAATCGGCAGGGGCAACGGTCCCCTTAATCACTTTTTCAATGCAAAATACTGATAAAGATATGATAAAGATAAATTATTATATAAGATAAAAACTATTTACGGAGGTAAAATATGAGAAACTATAAAACACAGATGGAAGCCGCAAAAAAGGGAATTGTTACTCCCGAAATGAAAACGGTTGCCCAAAAGGAAAAAATTGAGGTCGAAAAGCTTATGGAGCTGATGGCTTCGGGACAGGTTGTAATTCCTGCAAACATTAACCACAAATCCCTTTCACCTGAGGGAATCGGAAAAGGCCTGAGAACAAAGATAAATGTTAATCTGGGAATTTCGGGCGACAGCAAGGACTATTCCGTAGAGATGCAGAAGGTCAGAATGGCTGTCGATTTCGGCTGTGAGGCTATAATGGATTTAAGCAACTACGGAAAGACAAACACATTCCGTCGGGAGCTTATCAAGATTTCTCCTGCAATGATTGGCACCGTGCCTATGTACGACGCAATCGGCTATCTTGACAAGGATTTGCTTGACATTACGGCAAAGGATTTTTTAAAGGTAGTTGAGGCTCACGCAAAAGAGGGCGTTGATTTCCAGACTATCCACGCAGGAATAAACAAAAGAGCCGTAGAGGCCTTTAAACGCCAGGGCAGACTTACAAATATTGTTTCAAGAGGCGGTTCTCTGCTTTTTGCCTGGATGGAAATGACAGGCAACGAAAACCCCTTCTATGAGTATTACGACGAGGTTTTGGAGATTTTAAGAAAATATGACGTTACCATAAGCCTTGGCGACGCCTTAAGACCCGGCTCAATTAACGATTCTACCGACGCAGGTCAGATAAGCGAGCTTATTGAGCTTGGCGATTTAACAAAGCGTGCGTGGGAAAAGGACGTTCAGGTAATGGTAGAGGGTCCCGGTCATATGGCTATGAACGAAATCGCCGCAAATATGACTCTTGAAAAACGCCTTTGCCACGGTGCGCCTTTCTATGTTTTGGGACCTCTCGTTACCGATATTGCACCCGGCTACGACCACATTACCTCGGCAATCGGCGGAGCAATAGCGGCGGCAAACGGAGCAGATTTCCTTTGCTATGTAACCCCTGCGGAGCATTTGCGCCTGCCTGATGTAAACGACGTAAAAGAGGGAATAGTAGCCTCCAAAATCGCCGCCCACGCCGCAGATATTGCCAAGGGAGTTCCCGGAGCAAGAGAAATTGACAACAAAATGAGTGACGCAAGACGCCGTGTTGAGTGGGACGAAATGTTTGAATACGCCATTGACAAGGAAAAGGCAAAGGCATATTTTGAAAGCACCCCTCCCAAGGACAGGCATACCTGCTCAATGTGCGGAAAAATGTGCGCAATGAGAACAACAAATATGATTCTTGAGGGCAAAAAGGTTGAGTTTTGCACCGAAAAATAACTGAAAGCAGGTGTTTATATGATAACCGTAAACGGAGTCAGGACAGAGGCTTCCTCAATAAAGCTGTCTGACTATCTCAGCGAAAACAACTACAAAATATCACGAATTGCCGTTGAGCTTAACGGGGAAATTCTGCCGAAAAATATGTACGGCGAAACTGTGCTGAAAGACGGCGACAAGGTTGAAATTGTAAGCTTTGTAGGCGGTGGCTGATATGAAAATTACTTTAAACGGAAAGCCCGCTGATTTTTGCGGAAAGACGCTTTTTGAACTGTGCCGTGAACAGGGATATGAAACCGACGGAAGCACCGTCAGAATTATTAACGGCTTTCAAAGCTCCGAGGATTCGGCTGTTAAAGACGGCGACGAAATCGTTATAATAAAAAAGGGTGTTTTCCCCGACAAAGAACAGCTTGAGTGTATGCTCAGCGCAAGACATTCAACGGGCGTTTATCAAAAGCTGAAGAAAGCAAGGGTTGCCGTTGCCGGCTTAGGCGGTATGGGCTCAAACACGGCGATGCACCTTGCCAGACTTGGAGTAGGCTGTCTGCATCTTGTGGATTTTGATGTTGTGGAGCCCAGCAATCTCAACAGGCAGATGTATTCAATAAAGCACCTGGGAATGGAAAAAACTCTTGCAATGGAACAGCAGATTGCCGAAATTAACCCCTATATCAAGGTTATAACCCACAACCTGAAAATTACGGAAGAAAACTGCCTTGATATTTTCAAAGACGATACCATTGTCTGCGAAGCCTTTGACAATCCCGACTCAAAGGCAATGCTTGTTAATACGCTCCTTGCAAAAAGAAATGATGTAACGGTAGTTGCCTCGTCGGGAATGGCAGGGTACTATGACAGCAATTTAATAAAAACCAAAAAAATAACGCCGTCGCTTTTTATCTGCGGAGATATGGAAAACGGGGCGAAACAGACGGTGGGGCTTATGTCGCCGAGAGTTGCAATTTGCGCAGGACATCAGAGCAACGCCGTGCTCAGACTTATAGTAGGTGATAATGATGAACAATGACAAACTGATAATCGGCGGTAAGGAATTTAATTCCCGATTTATTTTAGGCTCGGGCAAGTATTCCCTTGAGCTTATTAAGGCGGCGGTTGAAAACGCAGGAGCAGAGATTATTACCCTTGCCCTGAGAAGAGCCGTTTCGGGCGATGTGGCGAACATTTTGGATTATATCCCCAAGGGAGTTACGCTTTTGCCCAATACATCAGGCGCAAGAAACGCCGACGAGGCTGTAAGAATTGCACGCCTTGCAAGAGAGGCAGGCTGCGGTGATTTTATTAAAATCGAGGTTATTAAGGATTCAAAGTACCTTTTGCCCGACAATTACGAAACAATAAAGGCAACGGAAATTCTTGCAAAAGAGGGCTTTGTGGTTATGCCCTATATGTACCCTGATTTGAATGTTGCACGGAGTTTAAGAGACGCAGGCGCCGCCTCAATTATGCCTTTGGGGGCTCCCATCGGCTCTAACAAGGGTATGGCAACACAGGAGTTTATTCAAATTTTAATTGACGAAATCGACTTGCCGATTATTGTTGACGCAGGTATCGGCAGACCCTCTCAGGCTTGCCTTGCTATGGAAATGGGTGCGGCGGCTGTTATGGCGAACACCGCCATTGCAACGGCAGGGGATATTCCCCAAATGGCGTCGGCCTTTAAGCTTGCAATAGAATCAGGCAGAAAAGCGTACCTTGCAGGCTTGGGCAGAGTGCTTGAAAAAGGCGGAAGTGCGTCTTCTCCGCTGACAGGATTTTTAGAGGATTGAGGGGATTTTCGTGAGCGAAAGAACTAATCATATGGAATACGCAGAGGGTATGGAACAGCTTGACCACACTCTGATGAATGAGGTTATTAGCCGAATGGAGGCGTATGATTACAACGCCTTTACCTCGGACGATGTAAAAACGGCTTTAAGCCACAGCACAAAATCGGCAGAGGATTTTATGGCGCTTTTGTCCCCTGCGGCGCTTGAGCATCTGGAGGAAATTGCTCAGGCGGCAAGGCTTGAAACAAAAAAACACTTCGGCAATTCGGTTAATATGTTTACCCCCTTGTATATTTCAAATTACTGCGAAAATTACTGCATTTACTGCGGTTTTAACTGCCATAATAAAATCCACCGTGCAAAGCTTAACGAGGAAGAAATTGAAAGAGAAATGCAGGCAATCGCAAAGACAGGCTTGCAGGAGGTTTTGATTCTCACAGGCGAAAGCCGAAAAATGTCCGATGTTGAATATATCGGAAACGCCTGCAAAATCGCCCGAAAGTACTTTAAGCAGGTGGGACTTGAAATTTACCCCGTCAACAGCGACGAGTACGCATATCTCCATAAATGCGGAGCAGATTACATTACTGTTTTTCAGGAAACCTACAACAGCGACAAGTACGAAACTCTGCACCTTGCAGGGCATAAGAGGGTGTTCCCTTACAGGTTCAACGCTCAGGAGAGAGCCCTTATGGGCGGTATGAGAGGCGTAGGCTTTGCATCTCTTCTGGGACTTTCCGATTTCAGAAAGGACGCCTTTGCAACGGGACTTCACGCGTATCTTATTCAGCGCAAATATCCCCACGCAGAAATCGCCTTTTCCTGCCCCAGATTAAGACCGATTATAAATAACGATAAAATCAACCCCAAGGACGTTCACGAAAAACAGCTTTTGCAGGTTATCTGCGCTTACAGACTGTTTATGCCCTTTGCTTCAATTACCATTTCCACCCGTGAATGTCAGCGTTTCAGAGATAATGTTGTGGATATTGCGGCTACCAAAATTTCCGCAGGAGTTGATGTGGGCATCGGCGGTCACGGTGACGGCGAAAAGAAAGGCGACGAACAGTTTGAAATCTCAGATGGCAGAAATGTTAAGGAGGTTTACGACGCTCTTGTGAAAAACGGACTTCAGCCGGTTATGAGCGAATACATTTATGTTTAAGATTTTTTGCGTAACAAACCGAAGGCTGTGCCGTGAGGATTTTTTTGCAAGACTTGAAAGAATCGCCGAATCCTCCGTTTCGGGGATAATCCTCCGAGAAAAGGATTTAAACGAACGGGAATACCTTGAACTTGCACAAAAAGCCGTAAGGGTGTGTAAAGAAAACCGGGACAAGCTGATTTTGCACAGCTATATGGGTGTTGCAAAGGCTTTGAAAATTGATAAAATCCACCTGCCTTTGCCTGTCTTTGAGAATAATTACGAACAGGCGGAAGATTTCAAAACTGTCGGCACTTCAATCCACAGTCCTGAGCAGTTAAGGCAGGCTGAATCTTTAGGAGCCGGCTATGTTACCGCAGGGCATATTTTTGCAACGGACTGCAAAAAGGGGTTAGCTCCAAGGGATGCTGAATTTTTGCAAAGGGTCTGCGATGTTTCCAAAATCCCCGTTTATGCAATCGGCGGAATAAATCTCAAAACCATTCCCCGGCTTGCAGAGGTTAAGTCCCCGATGTTTAAGGGCGTTTGCATTATGTCGGAATTTATGGCCTGCAATACCCCCGAAGTACTTGCGGAGGATATAACGGAAATGCTGAATAAAATCTAAAAAACAACAGAGCGCAAAGGCTGAATTGCTTTTACGCTCTGCTTTTGCTTTGTAAAAAATGCTCTCAAACGTTCGGGCAACATAGGGCTTTGCAAAATCAATCT
>JALFLK010000003.1 GCA_022774755.1 bacterium | reverse complement strand
GCCCCTGAGCAGTGCAGTCTGCCCGGGAGCGTTTTGTAATTTTCAAAAAAGTCGAGTACCTCGACACGCAATTCGTGCAGACAGCTTTTGCTGAAAACATCCTTTTATGCCCGAGCGCAACCGTGCAATTTTCTATAATGCAGAATAAGCAGTGCAATTACGCACTGCTTATTTTTATTGGCCCGCCTGAAGGGATTTGAACCCCCGTTCTCCAGAATCGGAATCTGTTGCGTTATCCAGCTGCGCCACAGGCGGTTTTATTAAACTTTTCTTATTGCACTTTTGTGCCTGATATGCCCCACGCCTTATTAAGAAAGCTCTCCCCACAGGTCGTAAGCCTGTTCAAGCCGAGCGTTGAGATTTTCCAGCTTTTGGGTAAGCTCCACCAGCTTTTCGTAGTCAGAGGTCACCTCATCGCTTGTAAGCGTTTGATTGGTTACCTCAATTTCTGCTTCAAGCTCTTCAATAAGCCTTTCGGTTTTTGCAAGCTGAGTCTTTCTTTTGCGCTCCTCAGACTGCCTCTGCTTTTGGAGCATATAGTCATTTTTGCCCTTTGACTCCTTTTCTTCGGAGGGGCTGTCACTTATAATAACACAATTTTTGGTTTTTTCCAAGTAGTTATCGTAATTTCCTATATATTCTTTCAGCCCGTCAGGCTCCATAACAAGAATCCTGTGGGCAAGCTTATTGATAAAATACCTGTCGTGGCTGATAACAAGCATAGTTCCCTTGTATTCTTTAAGAGTTTTTTCAAGCTGTTCCCTTGATGAGGCGTCAAGATGATTGGTGGGCTCGTCCAAAAGCAAAAAGTTGCTTCCGTCAAGCATAAGCTTAAGCAAAGCCACCCTCGCCCTCTCTCCTCCGCTCATATTTTTAAGGGGCTTAAACACACGGTCTCCTTTAAACAAAAACGAACCCAACGCCGTTCTGATTTGAGTCCGGGTTAAATTGGGGAACGAATCCCAAACCTCGTCAATGGCGGTTTTCTCCAAATCAAGATTATTCTGCATCTGGTCAAAATATCCCAAATCAACATTTGCGCCCAAGCGCACCTCTCCCCTGTCGGGGGCGATTTTGCAGGTGAGGATATTAAAAAGCGTGGTCTTTCCGCATCCGTTTGCGCCCACGATAAATACCCTCTCGCCCTTTTTTATGTGGATGTTCACATTGTCAAAAAGGTGCTTTTCGCCGAAAGATTTGCTTAAATCCCGGCAGACAAGCACATCGTCGCCTGTTTCTCTGCGGATTTCAAAGTGCATACGGATGCTTTCAAGCTCGCTTTCGGGCGCAACAAGCTGTTCCTTTATTCTGTCAGCCTCTTTCTGCTTGCTGGCGGCGGTGATGAAGTTTCGCTCTCTGCCCCAGCGTTTCTGCTGTTCAACAATGCCCTCAATGCGCTTAATTTCTTTTAAATCATTTTCATATTTATTTTTAAGGGAGTCCTCATAGGCTTCCTTTTTCTTAATAAATTCCGAGTAATTACCCTTGTAGGCTCTCAGCTTGCAGTGTTCAAGCTCAACGGTGCGGTTTGTAACGCTGTCGAGAAAATACCTGTCGTGGCTGATGATAAGCATAGAGCCTTTGAACTCCTTGATAAATCCCTCCAGCCAGTTGACCGACGGAATATCCAGATGGTTTGTAGGCTCGTCAAGCAGCAGCATATTTGCCTTTGAAAGCAGAAGCTTTGCAAGGCTCAGCTTTGAACGCTGACCTCCGCTTAATCTGCCTGTGGGCATATTAAACTCGCTTTCTTTAAAGCCCAAGCCCGAAAGCGCAGAGCGTGTACGGCTTTGGTAGGTAAGCCCTCCGCTTTTCTGATATTCTTCAAGCAAAAAGGACTGCCGCATCACAAGGCTGTCAAGCTCCGAAGAATCCCTGCCGGCAGAGTTTATCTGACTGATTTTTATCTCTAAGGCTTTAAGCTCCCTTTCGTATTCCTGCAAAAAGCGGAAAACAGACAAAAGCTCATCATAAACGCTTCTTTCAGGATTTTTGCAGGCGTGCTGTTCCATATAACCAATCACTGTATCCTTGGAGGTGTAAACATCGCCGCCGGTTGGGGCAAGCTCGCCGTTGATAATTCTGAAAAGTGTAGTTTTGCCCACGCCGTTAGCCCCGATAAAGCCGATTTTGTCGCCTTTTTCAATGTCAAAGGTAACATCATCAAAAAGATTCCGCTCAACAAAATCCATTCTTAAATTGTGAACAGACAGTATGGACAAGACTATCTTCCTTTCCGAAAAAATAAAAATCAAATTACCTCATCCGAACAGAACTCGCCGGATAAAAATTGCCGAATTGTATTTACCGAATGGGATTTACCGAGCAGAATTTATCGGGCAACATTTGCCGGACTGCATTTGCCGAATAAGACTTTCCGAACGGAATTTGCCGAACGGAATTTGCCGAATAAGACTTTACGGACAGCGTCAGCTTTTCTTCCATGCAGAGGGTGAAAATAAAATCAAAAGCGGAAAAAGCTCAAGCCTTCCTGCAAGCATATCAAAGCTCAAAACAAGCTTTGATATGGGAGAAAATGCGGAATAATTACCCACCGTGCCCACATCGCCTAAGCCGGGGCCCGTGTTGTTAAGGGTTGCGGCGACGCTTGTGAATGTAGTCGTAAAATCAAAATTATCCGCAGCGACAATTATCATACTCAGGGCAAAAATCCCGATATAGATAATATACAGAAACGCCGCATAGTTGCGGATTTTAGGCATTGACTTTGCTACAATAGGACCGGGGTCTTTATCAATAACCACAATGTCGTGACCTTCTGCGTCAAGCTGTTTTGCAATGGTAGCCCCCACCTTGCCGCATCCTACAATTACAATATTCATAGCAACGCCTCGTATAAAACAATCATTAAAGGTTGATAATGTTCAGATTAAACTCATTATATGATACTATATACAACAGTGAAAATCAACACAAAAGAGGCTATTGTTTTAAATTCACATCAAAAAAATAGTTTTTACTGTAAAAAAGTGTTGACAAATGATTTATGTTATGGTATATTAAGTGAGCGTCAGGAATTCGCTGGTGTAGCTCAGTTGGTAGAGCAGCTGATTTGTAATCAGCAGGTCGGGGGTTCAAGTCCGTCCACCAGCTCCAAAAGAAGTCTGCTGTGAGCACAGCAGGCTTTACATATGGGAGAATTCCCGAGTGGCCAAAGGGGACAGACTGTAAATCTGCTGGCTATGCCTTCGGTGGTTCGAATCCACCTTCTCCCACCATAATGGTTATGCAAAAAAGATGTAACCGCAAAAAAGTCCGATTTTATCGGGCTTTTTTTGTTGTATCGCCCGTGATTTTTAGTTGCAAAACCGTAGATGTGTTTTGCCTGTTTCGGCAGTTTTGGAGATTCGAACCCTCGAAAATCAACTTTAAACCTTTCCCCTATTATAGAATTTAATATTGTTACAGCAGAGTCAATTTTATAGAAATATAAAGTTGGCTCTTTAATTTTTTCTGTACTTTTTTATATTTTGTTTTAAAATAGATATATAAATAAATAGCTATATAAGTATTATCTTAACGGGTTAGTGTATAGCGATATTTCAGAATACAACCGCCAAAAATGCGGTTTGCTACGCAAAGTAGCGAAAAAATATGCCTATGCAAACCGTAATTGCTTGTTTTGTAAAGCTAAATTATCCTCTTATTTTACGCCCATATTCCCCATAAACTGTATTTTGCCGATTTTATTGTATTCCGCTATTCCCTTTTTGTCCGGAATATGGTATAATTATTTGGAATATTTTTCGGAATGAAGTGATATAATGGCAGATAACAAGGTAGTTGTCAAGGTGGGCACCTCCACTCTGACATACGAAAACGGAAAAATAAATTACAGGCGCATTGAAAAGCTGTGCAAGGTGCTGGCGGATTTGCAGAATCAAGGCAAAAAAATACTCCTTGTTTCCTCGGGAGCCATCGGCATCGGCGTAGGCAAAACGGGGCTTAAACAGCGTCCCGTCAAAACAAAAGAAAAGCAGGCTATGGCGGCTGTGGGTCAGTGCGAGCTTATGTTTATGTACGACAAGCTGTTCGGCGAATACAACCACACGGTTGCCCAGATTCTGCTGACAAAATACGCCGTTCAGACAAAGCAGAAGCGGCAGAACGTTATTAACGCTATCGACACTCTGCTGGATATGGATATTATCCCCATTATCAACGAAAACGACACCGTTGCCATCGACGAATTGGAGGGTCAGAACATCGGCGACAACGATATGCTTTCTGCAATAGTTGCAAAGCTGATTTCCGCCGACAAGCTGATTATCCTCACCGACATCGACGGTCTTTACGATAAAAACCCGAAAACCCACCCCGAAGCCGAGAAAATTGAGGTTGTTGAAAAAATTGACGATAATATTCTCTCAATGGCAAAGGGTTCCGGCTCTAACAGAGGCACCGGCGGTATGATTACAAAGCTTGCCGCCGCCTCATATGTAAACGAAGCGGGAATCGACTGCTACGTTGTAAACGGAGAGAACCCCTCTGTTCTTTACTACATATGCGACGGTATCAACAAAGGCACGCTGTTTAAGGGCAAAAAAAGCAATTAAAGCGTTAAGCAATTTAAGCATTAACAAAATTTTATTTGTAAAGGGCTGATTACTGTGACTGTTATAGAAAATATGGGCAAAAAAGCAAAGGACGCCTCCCGTGTGCTTGCCACGGCAGGAGCAATAAAAAACAAGGCGCTGAACGCTGTTGCCGACGCACTTATTGATAACACCGACAAAATTGTAAAAGCTAACGACATAGATTTGGAAAACGGAAAAGCCGCAGGCCTTACCCCGTCGCTTTTGGACAGACTCAAACTGGGAAGCGACAGAATAAAATCAATGGCCGAGGGCGTGCGCAAGGTAGCCTTAATAAACGACCCTGTTGGCACCGTGGTCAGCGGATACACAACCGACAACGGTATGGAGATTACAAAGGTCAAGGTACCTCTGGGCGTAATCGGAATAATCTATGAGGCTCGCCCCAATGTTACCGCCGACGCCGCCGCTTTGTGCCTTAAGGCAGGCAACGCCGTAATTTTAAGAGGCGGTAAAGAAGCCATTAACTCAAACAAGGCAATCGCAGAGATTATGCGGACAGCCGTTGAAAGCGCAGGTCTGCCCATTGATTCAATTCAGCTTATTGAGGATACCTCCCGTCAGAGCTCTGTGGAGCTTATGAACCTGAGCGATTATCTTGACGTTCTTATTCCCAGAGGCGGTGCAGGACTTATCAGGGCTGTTGTGGAACAGGCTAAGGTGCCTGTTATTGAAACAGGCGTAGGCAACTGCCACGTGTATGTTGACGAAAGCGCCGACATTCAGATGGCGGCTGACATAATCTACAACGCAAAAACCTCACGCCCCTCTGTGTGCAACGCCATTGAAACAATACTTGTCCACAAAAATATCGCCGAAAAAGCTTTGCCGGCAATCAAAAAAGAGTTGGACAAAAAGAATGTTGAAATAAGAGGCTGTGACAGAACAAGAGAAATTTTAGGCGACAGCGTAACTCCTGCAACAGACGACGACTACGAAACCGAATTTCTGGACTATATTCTCGCCTGCAAGGTTGTGGACTCTATTGACGGCGCAATCGCACATATTGCAAAGTACAGCAGCGGTCACAGCGAATGTATTGTTACAAAGGACTACAACAGCGCAAACAAATTTACAAGCTCCGTTGATTCTGCGGCGGTTTATGTAAACGCCTCTACAAGATTTACCGACGGCGGAGAATTCGGCTTGGGCGCAGAAATCGGAATTTCCACCCAGAAGCTCCACGCAAGAGGTCCTATGGGCGTAAACGAGCTGACAAGCACCAAGTTTATAATAAAAGGCAGCGGTCAGGTTAGAAACTGACCGCCGTCCGGCAGAACTTATTTTGAATATTGAAACCTAACCTGCACGAATAAACCCAATCTGCACGAATAAACCTAATCTGTACGATTAAACCTATTCTGCACCATTAAAACCTATTCCGCACGATTTAAAAATTAACCTGTACGCAGATTCTATATCAGCAGATAAATAAGGGCAAGCAAAAGCCCCGGGTCTGCATTGTCGCTTGCAAGCAGTAAAATAAGCATAAGTATTATGTTCTGCTCTTTATTATGGAACACAATTTCAAGGGGATTTGAGCTTTGCTGTGACGCAATCTCCTTAATCCGGCTTTGCTCACGTTCCTTTGCCTGCTGATGTGAATTTTCGGTATTTTCTTCCCGCACAGGGGCTCTGCGGTTATGGGAATTGGGCGAAGCGTCCGCAGAATTTTTCGGCGGAACTCTTGACTGCATCGCCTGAACACGCCTCATTGCCTCTTGCTGCATAGGGTCTAAAATTGCCATGACTGCCTCCTAAAACAAACCGCCGTTTTTCAAAAGCGGCAAAACCTTGAGAAAACGGAGCATTTTTTTTGCTTCATCAAGCTTTTTCTGTTTTTCCTCGCTTAAAAACGGCCTTAATGCGCTGAGCAGTCTTGTTGCCTCGTCCTCCTGCTTCATTGAGCTTAAAACGGGCATCATTTTTGCTATGCCCGAGAGGGTATCTCCGTTTAATGCAGACAACTGCTGATTTTGCGCCCTGTTTTCGGAAATGGGCGTAGAGGGCGGAGAGGTCTTCGGCGGACTTACCGCCGTGTTTTGGCTGTTTTGCGACAAACCCAGCATATTCCCAAGGCTTCGGATTTGCTCTACCGCCTCCGGGTCAGACATTATTTGGCTTATTTTGCTTTGCAAATCGTCCATAGCTTAACCTTTTTTTCCGCCGAATTTTTTTATAATCGCCTGAGCCTGGGGAGAGCTGAGTATCTGCCTTGTTGCCTCCGGGTCGTTAAGTATGCTTTTTATTTTATCTGACTGCTTTTGGTCAAGCCCTTTTAATATGCTGTCAACATCGCTTTGAGAAGGCGCAGAATCGGCTGAATCGGAATTTATTTTTTTTGTTAAGTTTTCAATAATTCTGTTTATTTGTTCCTGATTACCGTTATTGTTGTTCATAATAATCCACCTCGCTTTATCTTATGCGGGGAATTTAAAATGTATGAGAGGTTTGTATGAGAATTCTTGTAATATCCGACACTCACGGAGATTTTTATTCTCTGCAAAAGGCTGTTGAAATGCAGAGAAAGGCAGAGGTTATAATACACTGCGGCGACGGAGAGGGTCAGGCGGAAAAGCTAAGGGAATATTACCCCGAAAAAGCTGTGTACGCCGTCAGGGGCAACTGCGACTGGTGCAGTGATTTGCCTGCAACGGAAGAAATAACCATAGAGGGCAAAAAAATTTTTATAACCCACGGCCACCTGTATAATGTTAAGCTTACCTATTCAAACATTTTTTATGCCGCAAAGGAAAAGGGCGCAGACATAGTGTGCTTCGGTCACACTCACATTCCTCTTGAGGAATTTCACGAGGGAACGCACTTTTTAAACCCCGGAAGCTGTCACGGGTACAACGCAACCTTCGGATATATAGACATAACTCCAAAGGGGATTATTACAAATATTCTCAAGGTAAAGTAAACTAAAAATATGGAATTTTGCAAAAGTTTGTGCTAAAATATGCTTTCGGGAGGGATAATTATAAATTTTCTTGATTTTAAAATTGATGATTCTTTAAAAGAACAATTATCCGTTCTCGAAAACTGCAGCCGTCTTCCCCACGCAATAATAATCAACGGCGGAAGCAGAGAAAAGCGTGAACAGGCGGTTTTGCTTTTGTCGATGTGGGCGGTTTGCGGTGAAAGCGAAAACAAGCCCTGCGGAAAGTGCAAGGCGTGCATAAATGCCGGACATAAAAATCACGGCGATGTGTATTTTGCTCAGGGAAGCGGAAAAACCGGCAGCTACAGCGTTGATGAAATCAGAAAAATCAACGAAAACGCCTACACAAAGGCAAATTCTGCCCCAAACAAGGTGTATGTTTTTTCAGACGCAGACAGCAAGCTTGGGGTAATCCCACAGAATACGCTGTTGAAAACTCTGGAAGAACCGCCGAAAAATGTAATTTTTATATTAACAACCGAAAACTGCAAGGCTTTGCTCCCTACGATTTTATCAAGGGCAACGGTTTTCAACATTCCGGGCGGAGAAGAATACACCGAGGAAGCCTTGGAAAACGCACGGCTGATTGTTCGGGGAATTATTGACCCGTCGGAAATTAAGCTTTTGTTCGGGTCAAGTTGTCTGACCCAAAGGGACTCCGCTTTAGAGGTGCTCCCCCTTGTGTCGCTGATAATACGGGACGGACTTGCGTTTTATTCGGGAGGAAAACCGATTTTAGACGGCGAGCTTGCAAAAGCCCTTGCCAAACGGCTTACAAAATCACGGCTTATAAAGCTGATAGAATTAACAGAACAGGCGATTGTTAAAATAAATCAAAATGTAAACTTAAATCTGCTTGCCACTTGGCTTTGCGGAGAATACAGGAGGATTTCATGGCAGAAGTAATCGGAGTTAGATTTAAAGATGTGGGCAAGGTTTATTACTTTGCTCCCGGTGAACATAATCTGAGCATAGGAGATATGGTCATTGTAGAAACCGCAAGGGGAATAGAGTGCGGTACTGTGGCTCTTGAAAACAAGCAGGTTGACGACGACAGCCTTTCGTCGCCGTTAAAACCGCTTATCAGAATTGCAACCCCCGACGACCTTAATCACCTTGAAGAAAACAAACTGCGTGAGAAAAAAGCCTTTAAAATCTGCGAGCAGAAAATCGCCGACAACGGACTTAAAATGAAGCTTGTTAATGTTGAATACACCTTTGACAACAGCAAGATCCTTTTCTACTTTACCGCCGACGGCAGGGTGGATTTCCGTGAGCTTGTTAAGGATTTGGCGTCAATTTTCAGAACCAGAATCGAGCTTAGGCAAATCGGAGTCCGTGACGAGGCAAAAATGCTGGGCGGACTGGGAATATGCGGAAAGCCCTTTTGCTGCAACAGCTTTTTGGGAGAGTTTCAGCCGGTTTCGATTAAAATGGCAAAGGAACAGGGACTTTCCCTATCCCCCGTTAAAATATCCGGCACCTGCGGAAGACTTATGTGCTGTTTAAAATATGAGCAGGAGGCTTACAGCGATTTGCTTAAACACACCCCCAAGGTGGGAGCTATTGTCAACACCCCCGACGGCAGGGGACTTGTTGTGGAAAACAACCTTATTGCAGGCACTTTAAAGGTTAAGCTCAACAACACCCCCGAGGACGCCGCCCCCACAAGCTACAAGGTTAAAGAGGTAAAACTGCTTAAGGACGGCTACATTAAGGTAAACAAAAAAGAGCTTGAAGAGCTTAAAGGCCTTGAGTGATAAATTAAAGGTAATTTTTCTTCCATAACATTTTTAAACTTTTTTTGTTAAAATAATTGCATTTTATCAAATATGTGTTACAATGTACCTTAGAGAAAAGGAGGTGTGTACTATGGCATATGTAATTAGTGACGATTGCATCCAGTGCGGTGCTTGTGAGGCTGAGTGCCCTTGTAATGCAATTTCTGAGGGTGACGGCAAGTATGTAATTGACGCAGACGCTTGCGCTGATTGCGGTTCTTGTGCTGATGTTTGCCCTGTAGGAGCTCCTCAGGCTGAATAATCAACAATACTTAGACGGCAAGGTTTTTGCACCTTGCCGTTTTTTTCGTGTATTTCGTGTATAAATATTTATGTTTTTTGTATATAAATACTTTTGTGTTTGTGTATAGGTATTTTTGTTTTTGATGTATAAATATTTTCCCTTTACCGATTTAACAAAATATAGTAAAATGTAAGTTAATGCAGAACAAACCCATAAATCACGGTATATAAGAAGATACAAAGAGATACAGAGCTGTAAATCAGTATCAGTCTGGAGTATAAAATGCTTAAGGATAACGAACATTATGAGCCTTTGGGCAAAAATATTAAGGTAATCGTCAGCGATAAACACCATTTTTCCACCGATACCATATTGCTTGCCGACTTTGCTATGCCGAAAAAGCACGACAAATCGGTGGAGTTGGGCACAGGGTGCGGTACTATCCCCCTTATCTGGGCAAGGGAAATGGGCAAAAATCTCAATGTTACTGCTGTGGAAATTCAGGACGACGCCTACGATATGATAAAGCGTTCGGTGCTGATTAACGGCCTCGGCAAGTACATTCACCCCGTCCATGGAGATTTGCGCAATCTCCGCAGTAAGCTAAGGTACGGCTACTACGATTTGGTGGTTTCAAACCCTCCCTACAAGCTCAGCGGAAGCGGAATTGTAAACCCCGACAAGGAAAAAATGCTTGCCCGCCACGAAGAATCCTGCACACTTGAGGACATAGTAAGCTGTGCCTCACGGCTTTTGCAGTTCGGCGGAAGATTTTGTATGTGCCAGCGTCCCGAAAGGCTCAGCGATGTAATTGAAACAATGCGCAAATATCACCTTGAGCCCAAGCGGCTGAGATTTGTTCAGCAAAGGCAGAACAAGGAGCCTAAGCTGTTTTTGATTGAAGGTCGCAGAGGCGGAAACAGAGGTTTTTTACAGACGATGCCCGTGCTTTTTATCGAGGATGACAAGGGCGATTTTTCCGAAGAAATGCGCAGAATATACGGATGCTACAAAACAGGCGATACTGATTCTGCAAAACAGGAGATAAATAAATGAGCGGAATTTTATATGTAGTGGGAACACCCATAGGCAATCTGGGGGATTTGTCCCCAAGAGCCGTTGAAACCCTGGGCTCGGTGGATTTTATTGCCGCCGAGGACACAAGAGTAACCCTGAAGCTGCTAAATCATTTCGGCATTAAAAAGCCTATGATAAGCTACTTTGAGCATAATAAGCGTGAACGGGGCGAAATAATATGTCAGAGAATTTTGCAGGGCGAAAGCTGTGCAATAGTTACCGACGCAGGTATGCCCTGTATTTCCGACCCCGGCGAAGATTTGGTAAAGCTCTGCCGTGAAAAGCGCATAGAAACCGCCGTTGTTCCCGGCCCCAGCGCCCTTATCTCCGCAATAGCCGTGTCGGGACTTGAAACAGGCAGATTCACCTTTGAAGGCTTTTTGAGCGTAAACAAAAAAAGCCGTAAGGAGCATTTGGAAAGCCTGAAAAACGAAAAACGAACAATGATTTTTTACGAGGCTCCCCACAAACTGCCCTCCACCTTAAAGGACTTATACGGATTTTTCGGCGACAGAAAGCTGACTGTTGTAAGAGAAATAACCAAAATCCACGAGGAGGTTATTCCCACTACCACTGCCTATGCCGCAGAGAATCTCTCTGACGGCAGCATAAAGGGAGAAATCGTTTTGGTGCTTGAGGGCTGTAAACAGCAGGAAACACCGGCAGGCGGATATACTCTTGAAGACGCCGTCGCCCTTGCAAAAGAGCTTATGGAAAAGGGAATGAAAGCAACAGACTCGGCAAAAGAAGCCTCGGAAATAACAGGCTTAAAGAAAAATGATATTTACAGGAATATGATAAAATGACTTATGAAAACGCAATCAAAAAAATTCATTCACTGCTCAGCTTCGGCTCACGCCCGGGGCTCGACAGAATAAAAAAGCTCCTGAGCCTTATGGGCAATCCCCAGGATAAGCTTAAATTCATACACGTTGCCGGAACAAACGGTAAAGGCTCGGTGTGTCAGCTTTTGTCCTCGGTGCTTATTTGTGAGGGATACAAAACAGGGCTTTTTATTTCTCCGTATATTACGGATTTCAGAGAGAGAATACAGATTAACGGAGAGATGATTTCCCAAAGCGACCTGGCAGAGGCGGTAGAAAAAACCTTTCCCCTTGTTGAAAAGCTCCGTGAGCAGGACTGCATAATCACCGAATTTGAATACATTATGGCTGTTGAATTTTACATTCACAGCCTTAAAAAGTGCGATGTGGTAGTTCTTGAAACGGGTATGGGCGGTCTGCTTGACTGCACAAATGTAATTAAACCGCCCCTTTGCAGTATTATTACAACAGTGGGAATTGACCACACCGCAGTTTTGGGCGGTACCCTTGAAAAAATCGCAGAGCAAAAATGCGGTATTATTAAAGAAAACAGCGTCGCCGTAACCTCAAAGCAGGATTTTAAGGCAATGAGCGTTATTGAAGATACCGCCAAAGCCAAGGGCGTTCCCCTTTACAAAAGCGAAGATGTCACCGTTAAAATCATAAAAACAACCATAGAAGAATCCGTTTTTGAATACAAGGGCGAAAAGCTCCGTCTGCCTCTTGCGGGAATACATCAGATTGAAAACGCAAAAACCGTCCTTTCGGCAATAGACGCCCTGAACCGAGGCGGTATTCTTGAAATTTCAAAGGGGAGCATTGTAAAAGGCTTTAAATCCGCAAAAAATCCTGCAAGGCTGGAGGTTATGGGGAAATCCCCCCTTGTAATTCTTGACGGCGCTCACAACCCCAACGGAATAAAGGCGCTTGCAGACTCTCTTTGCACCCTTGTTCCCCACAGCGATAAAATCTGCATTATGGGAATGATGAGTGACAAGGACAGCGTTTCTTCCATAGAATTGCTTGAAAACACCTTTACCGAGGTTATCTGCGTTGATGTTGAAAACCCCAGAAGTCTGAAAGCAGAGGAGCTTGCACAGGAATGTAAGGGGCATTTTAAAAATGTGAAAGCCGTCGGCAGTCCTGTTTCAGCCTTTGACTACGCCTATGAAAAGGCGCAAAAAGACGGACTTTGCCTTGTAATATGCGGTTCTCTGTACCTTTGCAGTGAGATACGACCATATATTCTTAATAAGCTTAATAAATAAATTTTTACGACAAGTGAATAATACAAATTTTGCAGTCCATACTTAATATAATAAGTATGGACATTTTTTACGGCCGTTTTTGCGGTCATTTTAGCGGATATTTTTTCGGACATTTTTTGTAAAGCGGGATGTTAAAATGATAAAAACTGAATACGATAAAAATGTAATAACTGTTTTTTTGTCGGGAGAAATCGACCATAACAATGCAGGCTCCATAAGGAGTCAGATTGACGGACAAGCAGAAAGCCTGCACCCGAAAACCCTGACCCTTGACTTTTCTAAGGTGAGCTTTATGGACAGCTCCGGCATCGGCTTAATTATGGGCAGATACCGCACTATGAGCCTTTTGGGCGGAAACCTCAGGGTGGTAAACGTACCGAAACGGCTGGAGAAAATCATCGCTCTTTCAGGGGTAGGCGCATTGGGGGTATTAAAATGAAAATCGTAAACGAAATGAACATAAGTTTTGCAAGCAAAAGCATTAACGAAAGCTTTGCCCGAAGCGTTGTTTCGGCATTTGTGCTGAATCTTGACCCGACCATTAACGAGCTGGCGGACATAAAAACCGCCGTGTCCGAGGCTGTAACAAACTCCATAGTTCACGGCTACAAAATGGAGGACGGAACAATTTACATAAACGGAAAAATCACCGACAAAAACAAGGTTATTTTAAAAATCCGTGACCGTGGATGCGGTATTGAAGACATAGAAAAGGCTATGGAACCGCTGTTTACCACTGCTCCCGAGGAAGAACGGGCAGGTCTGGGCTTTGCCGTAATGCAGAGCTTTATGGACAAGGTTAAGGTAAGCTCCGCCCCGGGCAAGGGCACAACGGTCACAATGGAAAAAACCATTATTCCACGAAAAAGATAAACGAAAAAGATGAGCAAAAAAGGAGTTTTAATCGAAGAAAACATCGGCCTTGTTCACGCCTGCTGTAAGCGGTTTAAAAATCGAGGAATAGAATACGAGGATTTGTTCTCCGCAGGCTGTCTGGGACTTGTAAAGGCGGGAAAAAACTTTGATTCAAGCCGAAATCTTCAGTTTTCCACCTATGCCGTTCCTGTTATTCTGGGAGAAATCAAACAGCTTTTCAGAGATTCGGGAACGGTCAAGGTAAGCCGAAGCCTTAAAGAGCTTTCGCTGAAAGCAAAAAAAGTCTGCGACGAATATATGCGTGAAAACGGCTGTGACATACCCGTAAGCACCCTCGCCCAAAAGCTGAACTGCTCTGCGGAAAAAGCTGTTGACGCTTTAAACTGCTGTCAGTTTCCCCTCTCCCTGACCTCTGAAAAAGATGAAGACAGCGACAGCTTTCTTGATATTCCCGTGGACTCGGGAGAAGAAAAGCTGACGGAAAAAATGTCACTTGCTCAGGCGGTAAATCAACTTGAAAGCAAGGACAAAAGCCTGATTATTCTTCGGTATTACAAGCAAAAAACCCAGTCCCAGACTGCAAAGGAGCTTGGAATGACCCAGGTGCAGGTCAGCCGCAGAGAAAAGAAAATCTTAACTGCAATCCGTCAGAAGCTGACCGTATAGCAAAAATCTGCCATACATCAAAAATCACTCTCGCTTAGAAAAAATTTCTTCCGTATGGTCAAAGGCTGACCGTACAGTCAGAATAGCCAACATACATTTCTTATATCTCCTCTTTGCAGTATTATACTGCGTCTGATTTGCAGGGTTAAGCCTGCAAGAAAACCGATGACCCCCATTGTTCAGGTCATCGGTTTTTAATTTAACTAAGCCTATTTAAAACGGCTTTATTTAGTTTTGTTTTATTGTGGCTTTGCTTTATTAGGCTTTGTTTTTTTCGGTTTTTAACTCAGTTTTATTTTATCCGGTTTTTTACTCTGCCGTAATGGTGGCAAGGGCGATTTCGCTGTAACGGGTAGAGATAATCTCTGTTTTTGAAACCCTTGAATACACGCCTGCAAATTTACCGTTATACACAAAAAGTCCCGACAGATTGCTGTAATTTTCAAATCGGGGATTTTCCTGTGAAAAGTCAATATTAACAGTTTCGTAAGGCTTGCAGAATTCCTGTATAATATGCTCTCCGTCATCTAAGGCTTTGGTTAGTTTTTCACTCCACTCCCCGTCACTGCACTCAACTCCTGCAAAAACACCCCTTGAGCCGTAGGAGTCCACAGGTTTGACTATCCATTTATCTTTATTTGCAAGTATGGACTTAAGGTCAATCAGGGGATTATCTTCTTTGAGCCGATAGGTTTTGGGAAAATGCTTTTTTACAAACTCAATTTCGTCGCTGTCAAGGTAGGTCAGGTTATTTTCGTCGGAAACCACCTGAAAAAACACCTTTGAATGGACAATCTGGGTGCTCAAAGGACCTATAAGGCAGACGCCGTGATTTTTTACTGCCTTAATAAAATCGGGGATTGAATCAATGTTGTTCATAATGTCGCAGGTAACCGCACGGCGGTATATTGCGTCGATTCTGTTTCCCTTTTCCGAATACAGCACGCCGTCTTTGTATTCAAGCTTTCGTATATCGCAGATTTCCGCACTGACCCCTGCTCTTTCAAAGGCAAGTCTGAACTGCTCAAACTCGTTTGATGTGCCTAAATCAAGGAAATCAACAATGGCAACTCTCGGATTTGGTCGTTTAAACTTATATGAGCCGTATATATCCATAAACTCCCTGACAAAAGAGTCAAAAAGCTCAAAACTGCCCGTTTTGTGCGCCTTTGCAAACTCGCCGAAGGCATATGTCTTTTTAAGGGCGAGATTAAGCTCCCTGTCCTCGTTCATTGCGCTGGTGCCGTCGGTGTTAATTTCGCAGAATTTAAAATCCCCTGTTTCTTCGTTAAAGAAAATGTCAACCCTTTCAACGGGAAGCAGGGAATCTATATATGATTCCTGCAAAATAAGCTGTTCAAGCTCTTTGTCAAAGCCGAATTTTTCTCTGAAATTTTCGTCCTTTTTATAGCGTCTTATGGTTTTTTCAAGAATTTTATGGGTAAATTCCGCAATATATTTTAATCTCTCCCATTGTTCTTTTGAAAATATCTTCGGAATACACAGGGTCTTTACAAAAACCCCGTGATACTGAGCTGTGGAATTTAAAATATACTCCCTTTGCGCCTTGTAGGACTTTTGACATTCCTCAAAATTATCTCTGACTGTTTTTTCGTATTCACGGTCAAATGTTTTCATTAAATAAACCCTTCTTGTATTTAAGTGAAATACTGATTAAATCGTTTGTGCATATTGCGCCGTCAGATTTTTTCGGCAACCGGCGGAAAATGCCGGGCGAAATGTGCAAACAGCTCTCAGCGTGACTTATTCAGTGTTTCCCGATTTTTACCATACGCAGATTTTTAGATTGCAGAGCAAGATTTTCAAGAACTGCAAGGTATTTTTTCTCCGACTCCGAGGCTTTTTCTTCTGCAATGCCGAACAATTCCTTTATGATAGTTTTAACGCTCTTGCCGTATATTTGGGCGTCAAAGCCGTTTTTCATCACCGCATCAACAGCGTTGTTTATATCGTCGGGATTTTCAGAATCAAAAACGCCCAGCCCACGGTCTATTGCATCGTCATCGGAAAACAGCGATTTCACCAAAGATGCATAGCTAAGCGCATATTCAAGCTCCATACTGTCCGCCATTCGCAGTTCAAGGTAGGTTTTCAGCCTGACATCGGGAAAAACCATAGAAATCATATGCTCAACATCGGCTTTTGTTATGGGTGCGTCCTTATAAAACTCACGGTTTGTCATAGTATATGATGTGATTTTTTCTTCTCTGTCAAACAACGGCACCGAATTGTAAACAAACTCGGCATACTCTCTGAAGCCGAAATCATCAAAGCTTTTTTTAACAGGCAAGGCACAGCGTTTTTTATCTAAGCTTCTCCATACACCTGCACGAACGCAATTCTTATGATTTTCCTCTCCCTCAAAAACGGGGCTGTTGTCACAGATAAGATAAATCACAGGCGCAAGCAGATTTGCAAGCTTGTATTTTCTTTTAAAGTCCCGGGGGGAACAGTAGTCTATATTCACCTGAACCGAGGCACTGCCTCTCATCATATTCATCCCGCAGGTGCCTAACTCATTAAAATAATCGTCCATAACCCTGTATCTGTTTTTGGGGATAAGAGGAATATCACCGCACTTAAAGGACGGATGATAACCGCAGTTTACAAGGAGGCAGTTTTCTTTCTCAAGCAAGGGTAAAATCAGGTTTAAAAATTCCCTGTATGTTTTTTCGATTTCTTCAATAGATTTTTTGGGAATCATACTAATCTCAAGCTGTCCGCCGGGTTCAACGGTAAGTGAATAATCCTTTCCGCTTAAGCCCAAAAGTCTGCCGTTTTCTCTGTGTTCGGACTCAAAATTTTCGGATAAGCTTTCAAGTAATTGCTCCACACCGCCGTCGCCGTAGAAAGAAACAGGCTCCTTTGTATCTTTTTCAATCAAAAAATTTTCAACTTCAATACCGATTTTTCTGTCCTTTGAATTTTTACAGCCTTTTTCAAAGTATTCTGTCATAAAATTCAGGTTATATTCCGTATAATCTTTCATAACATCCTCCAAATTTCAGTAATCATTTGCATTTTGTAAATTATAACAGAAGTTTCGGCATTTTTCAACAAAGTCAGTTATACTTATCCATTATAGTTAGGGAAACACTGATTAAATCGTTTGTGCATATTGCGCCGTCAGATTTTTTGTCAGGTTGCACAAACAAACCGCAGTAATGCTGACGCATTACGAGGATTTTTTGGTCAGGCTGACGGAAAAGATGCAAGCAAGATGTGCAAACAATCTTATGATGTGATTTATTCAGTGTTTCCTTAGTTATACTTATTTATTATATCCATAAACACATTGTGATTATTGCCCAAATCGACGCTGATATTTTAAACAAAATCACCCGAAAAAATCACCCGAAAAGGCAGCTCCTCTTCGGGTGAATAATCACTCATAAATTCCGTACATTTCCTTAAGCTCCTCAAGATTATAGGGGGTCTTCTGATATACAAAATAGTTCAGCCAGTTGGTGTAAAGCAAATTGGCACTGCTCCGCCAGACCATAGGCGGATTGCCGGCAGGGTCGTTGTTTCTGAAATAATTATAGGGAATCTGAGGATTTAACCCCTTGTATCTGTCACGGAAAAATTCCTTTGCAAGGGTATTTCTGTCGTACTCGGCGTGTCCGGTTACAAAAACCTGTCTTCCGTCACGGCTTGCAACTATTGCAACGCCTGCAAGCTCCGACACGGCTAAAATTTCCAGCTCATCACACTTTTCAATATCTTCTCTTGCCACATCAGTAAAACGGGAGTGAGGCAAAAGAAAATAATCGTCAAAGCCCCTTAAAAGCGGATGATAAGGAGCTAAAAGCTTGTGGTTATACACTCCCGAAAGCTTTTCGCTGAGCTGACGCTTTGGGACGCCGTAATGGTAGTAAAGCCCTGCCTGAGCCCCCCAGCAGATGTGGAAGGTTGAATAGACGTTCTTCTTTGACCACTCCATAACCCTTGTAAGCTCTTCCCAGTAGTCAACCTGTTCAAACTCAAGCTGTTCAACAGGGGCGCCGGTGATTATCATTCCGTCAAAACGCTGATTTTTTATCTCGTCAAAGGTTTTGTAAAAGGTTGTCAGATGCTGTTGAGAAACGTTTTTAGATACGTGAGAAGCCATCTGCAAAAGCTCAATATCCACCTGCAAGGGGCTGTTGCCCAACATTCGCAGAAGCTGTGTTTCGGTTTCAACCTTATTTGGCATCAGGTTAAGAATCACTATCTTCAGCGGTCTGATGTCCTGTGTTGCCGCCCTGTCGTCGGGCATAACAAAAATATTCTCCGACTCCAGAACCTTAATTGCAGGCAAGTCCCTCTGAACTTTTATGGGCATAATCTCACCACCCTTAAATTCACATAAAAATTATTCCCGTATTTCGGGCGTATTATAACAAAAATGATTTTATACCGTAAATCAATACTGTTTGCCCCAGTAAACCTGGTGCTTTGCAGGCTTTCCGCAGCATACGCAGGTGTCGGCAATATGCTCCTCCTCAAAGGGAATACATCTGCTCTTTACTCCGCCGGTAACATCCTTTAGCTTGTCCTCACAGGCGGAGTCGCCGCACCACATAGCCTTAATAAAGCCGGGCTTGTTTTTGGCTATATCAATAAACTCGTCGTAATTTCTTGCGGTATATGTTTTTTCCTGCATATTTTTAAGCGCCTTTTCGTACATTGCGTCGTGAATATCCTGAAGGCTCTTTTCAATCTGTGCAGAGAGATTTTCAATAGGAGTAAATATCTTTTCTCTTGTATCTCTGCGCACAACAACGCACTGTCCCTTTTCGATATCCTTGGGGCCTATCTCAACTCTCAGGGGAACGCCCTTCATCTCGTACTGGCTGAACTTCCAGCCGGGAGCGTGGTCGCTGTCGTCAACCTTAACTCTGTAATTCTTTTTAAGCACATCGGCAAGCTCGAAGGCCTTGTCCAAAACACCCTCTTTATGCTGTGCAATAGGAATAATCGCAACCTGAACAGGCGCAACCTTAGGAGGAAGAACGAGTCCGTCGTCGTCGCCGTGAACCATAATGATAGCGCCTATCATTCTTGTTGAAACGCCCCAGGAGGTCTGGTGAGGATAATGCTGTTTGTTATCTCTGCCGGTAAACTTAATGTCAAAGCTCTTTGCAAAGCCGTCGCCGAAGTAGTGTGAGGTACCGCCCTGCAATGCAACGCCGTTGTGCATCATAGGCTCGATTGTGTATGTTGCCATTGCACCGGCGAACTTTTCTTTTTCCGTTTTTCTGCCGATTACCGCAGGAATTGCAAGGGTCTCCTTGTAAAAATCAGCATAAACATTGAGCATTCGCAGGGTTTCCTCCCCTGCCTCCTGCTGAGTTTCGTGCATAGTGTGACCCTCCTGCCACAAAAACTCCGATGTTCTCAAAAAGGGTCTTGTGGTTTTTTCCCATCTTACAACACTGCACCACTGATTGTAAAGCTTCGGTAAATCTCTGTATGTATTTATAATCTTCTGATAATGCTCGCAAAAGAGGGTTTCGGAGGTTGGGCGAACGCAGAGGCGCTCGTTTAATTTTTCGCTTCCGCCTATTGTTACCCATGCGCACTCGGGGGCAAAGCCCTCAACATGGTCTTTTTCCTTTTGGAGCAGGCTTTCGGGGATAAACATTGGCATATATACATTTTCGTGGCCTGTTTCTTTAAATCTTCTGTCCAAGTCAGCCTGAATATTCTCCCAGATAGCGTAGCCGTAGGGTCTTATAACCATACAGCCCTTAACGCCGGAATAGTCCACAAGCTCTGCTTTTTTTACAATATCCGTGTACCATTTTGCAAAGTCCTCGTCACGGCTTGTAATAGCTTCAACCATTTTTTTATCTGCCATTGTAATTCCTCCAATAGTAATAAATCATAACATTTCCATTATACAGATAACGGCGGTGTTTTTCAAGTAATTATGCAAAAAAATACAGGCAGAGCCAAAACTCCGCCTGCAAATGATTTAATTTATTCCGTTATTTAATCAGGAATTTGCCTCAATATAAGAAACGAGAGCACCAACTGTCTTGATGTTTTCGATTTCGTCGTCGGGAATCTCAATCTCAAATTCGTCCTCGATTGACATAAGTAAATCTACAACGTCAAGAGAATCTGCGCCTAAGTCTTCCTGCAAATCTGTATCCGCAGTAATCTTATCTTCCTCAACGTCAAACTGTTCAGCCAAAATGGCTTTTACCTTTTCTAATACCATTTTATTTCCTCCTAAAAGTTTTAGTGTACTGATTATTATAGACAAAACAGTACTTTTTATGATACAATGGTTTGGTTAAGAAGTCCTCGGCGCTGAGCCGTCGGTTCTTTACTAAATCATATTATTAGTTATTCTTTACTTTGTCAATATTTATTTCAAAAATTTTATATTTTTTCTCAAAAAAATTTAAGGAGAATGGTTATGAGCAGTAAAAAATTTGCAGTAATCGGTCACCCCATAGGACATACAATGTCGCCCTTTATTCATAAAAGGCTCTTTGAGCTTTCGGGCATTGACGCCCGGTACGGAGTGTTTGACATTCCCCCGGAAAACCTTGAAAGGGAATACGAAACTACTCTTAAAAAGCTGGACGGCTTTAACATCACTATTCCCCACAAGCAGAATATAATACCGCTTATTGACGAAATTGACGAAAAAGCAAAAATGTACGGAAGCGTAAACACCGTAGCCATACATAACGGCACGGCAAAGGGCTACACCACAGACCCCGACGGCTTTTTAAAGGCACTGGAATCGGCAGGCATAGCAATCGGCGGAAGAGTTGTGATTTTAGGCTGCGGAGGAGTTGCCAGAACTATGGCGTACGAGGTTGCACTTAAAAAAATCCCGGTGCTTTTTGCAATAAGGCAGGAGGACAGGGAAATCGCAGTAAAATTATGCCATGAGATTAAATCCGCTTTGCCTGATTCCAAAGCAGAATACTGCCTTATCCCTCAGCTTTCGGGAGATATTGATTTGCTTATTAACGCCACGCCTATCGGTATGTTCCCAAAAACAGAAAGTCAGCCTGTTGATGATAAAGTAATTGCAAAATGCGCCTCTGTATTCGACGCTGTTTACAATCCGCTTGAAACACAGCTGATTAAAAAAGCCAAGGCTAACGGAAGCAACGCAGTCGGGGGAATGTCTATGCTTGTATGGCAGGCAGTGGTTGCTCACGAAAAATGGGATAACAGCAAATATGACGTCAGGGATATTGAAAAAATCTGTATTGACGCCTCAAAGGAGCTTGAAAACAGGTAATGAAAAGTATTTTTTTATGCGGTTTTATGGGCTGCGGAAAAACCACCGTGGGCAGAATTCTCGCCAAAAAAACAGGCAGAGAGTTTGTTGATATGGATAAATATATTGAAAAAAAGGAAAATATGACCGTCTCCGAAATTTTTGCCCTTCACGGCGAGGATTACTTTCGGGATTTGGAGCACAGCGTCTGCGCCGAGCTTTCTCAAAAAGAGGACTTAATTGTGGCTACAGGCGGAGGTGCGCTGACCTATAAGCGCAACAGCGACATTATCAGGCAGAACGCAACGGTGCTTTATTTAAGCGTTCCCCTTGATGTTATTGCAAAAAGGCTGAAAAACGATACAACCCGTCCCCTTTTGCAAAGACCAGACAAAGAGCAGGCAATGAAGGAGCTTTATGATAAGCGTGTTCCCCTTTACCTTGACAGCGCATCGGTAATTGCCGACGCATCGTCTAAGCCTAACGCAGTCGCCGAGCTGATTATATTCACAATGGGACTTAAGCGGGGTAAATCAAAGGCAAAAGAGGTCAATCACAGCACAAAAGTCCTCTGAAAAGCCGAAAAGCCTCTGCTCAGGCGAAAAACAATTTAAGAATTAAAACATAAAAATTAAAGCGAATGTATAAAATACCAAGATAAAAATTTCAAATGTATAAAACTATTGATTTTTACGCTTTAAAGTGATAAAATAGTCCATAATCTTACTTAAACCAAAAATATTAAACCAAAGCACGGGGTGTTTTAATCTGAAAACAATCCCCGAATTTACGGAGGAAATAATATGATTATTGTATTAAAGCCTGATTGTTCACAGCAAAAAACAGACGAATTCTGCCGACTGCTCAAGGATAATTATAATGTAAAGGTAAACACCTGGAACGGCGTTCATTCAACGGTTTTGGGACTTATCGGCGACACAACCGCCATTGATATTGACTATATAGACGCTCAGGATTTTGTTGAAAGCGTCAAGAGAGTTCAGGAGCCCTACAAAAAAGCAAACAGAAAATTCCACCCCGACAACACGGTTATCGAGCTTGCAAACGGCGTTAAAATCGGCGACGGCAGTTTGCAGATTATGGCCGGTCCCTGCTCTGTTGAATCAGAAGAACAGATTGTGGGAATTGCAAAAAGCGTTAAAGACTCGGGCGCAAGTATTTTAAGAGGCGGTGCATTTAAGCCCAGAACCTCGCCCTACTCGTTCCAGGGATTAAAAGCCGAGGGACTTGACCTGCTTAAAGAGGCAAGAAAAGCAACGGGACTTCCCATTGTTACCGAAATAATGAAGGAATCCCACATTGATATGTTTGAAAGCGTCGATATTATTCAGGTCGGCGCAAGGAATATGCAGAACTTTGAGCTTTTAAAGGAGCTTGGCAAAACAAACAAGCCGATTCTCCTTAAAAGGGGTCTTTCCGCTACAATAGAGGAGTGGCTTATGAGCGCCGAGTACATTATGGCAGGCGGAAACAACAACGTCATTTTGTGCGAAAGAGGCATAAGAACATACGAAAACTTTACAAGGAACACCCTTGATGTTTCGGCCATTCCCATAGTTAAGTCCCTTTCTCACCTGCCTGTTGTGGTTGACCCCAGTCACGCCTCGGGCAAGGCCTGGCTTGTTGAGCCTTTGGCTATGGCGGCGGTTGCCGCCGGCGCAGACGGTCTTATTATTGAGGTTCACAACGACCCTGCCCACGCTTTATCCGACGGCGCACAGTCCCTGACTCCGGCTCAGTTTGATAAGGTTGCCAAAAAGCTGTTTAAGCTTAAGGACGCATTATCCCGTGAAGATGATTAAAATATCGAGCCTGTAAACGCCGATGTTTTCGGTTTTAATGCAATATTTGTGTTTAACATTATGTTTGTTTTTAATGTTTTGTTTGTGAAAGAATTATCAAAGGAAGCAGATGTATGAATATCGCTGTTGTTGGCTTGGGCATTATCGGCGGAAGCTTTGCCAAAGCCTTAAAAAAATACACAAATCACTATGTAATCGGACTTAACAGAACAAAGGAAACCCTTGCAAAAGCTCTTGAACAGGGGGCTATTGACGAGGCAGGCAGTGAAGAAAGCCTTGCAAAGGCTGATTTGGTTATACTTTGCCTTTACCCTGCCGCCGCAGTCTCATTTGTTGAAAAGTACGGTAAATTTATAAAAAAAGGCGCCGTGGTTACGGACGCTTCGGGTATAAAAAGGGAGATTTGCCCCAAAATGACCGCACTTGCCGAGGAATACGGCTTTAGCTTTGTAGGCAGTCACCCTATGGCAGGCAAGGAAAAAAACGGCTTTGATGTCAGCGACCCTGACCTTTACAAGGGCGCAAGCTACATTATCACACCCTGCAAAGCTGACGAAGAGAGCGTTAAGCTGGTATCGGGCGTTGCGCTGGAGATAGGCTTCGGTCAAATAAAGATAACAACCCCCGAAGAACACGACAGAATGATTGCCTTTACCTCTCAGCTTCCCCATGTGCTTGCCTGCGCATATGTTTCAAGTCCCAGCTGTCCCAATCACAAGGGCTTTTCCGCAGGAAGCTACCGTGATGTTTCGAGAGTTGCAAACATTAACTCGGAGCTTTGGAGCGAGCTGTTTTTGGAGAACAGAGAGCCCCTGATGACGGAGCTTGACATACTGATTGACAATATAAATCTGATTAAGGACGCAATTAACAGAAAAGACCGTGAAGAGCTTAAGGCTTTGCTTGAAAAAGGTCACAAGGTCAAGGAGGCGCTGGGAGAATGAAATCACTTAGAGTAAACACAGGCAGACCCTACGATATATTGATTGAAAAGGGAATAATCCCAAACTGCGGTGAAGAAATCGCAAAGGTTTCAAAAGCCGAGAGGATTGCCGTTATTTCCGACACAAATGTTTTCCCCATTTACGGAGACACGGTTGTAAAATCCTGTGAAAAGGCAGGCTTTAAGGTTTTTTCCTTTACCTTTGAGGCAGGAGAAAAGTCAAAAAAGCTCTCCACCGTTGCCCAAATGTACGATTTTCTTGCAGAAAGCAGAATCACAAGGAGCGACCTGATAGTTGCCTTAGGCGGCGGCGTTACCGGCGATATGGCAGGCTTTGCCGCCGCTTCGTATCTAAGAGGAATTGACTTTGTGCAGATTCCCACCTCCCTTTTATCTCAGGTTGACAGCTCCGTAGGCGGTAAAACAGGCGTTGACATTCACTCGGGCAAAAATCTGGTAGGCGCATTTTGGCAGCCGATTCTTGTGCTTATTGACAGCAACACCCTCAGCACTCTGCCCCCTCTCTACATTGACGACGGTATGGGCGAGGTTATTAAGTACGGCTGTATTAAAGATAAAGAACTTTTTGAAACACTCGAAAGCAATAACGCAATGGACATAATTGACGATATAATCTACAACTGTGTTTCTATAAAGCGTAATGTTGTAAGCCGTGACGAGCTGGACAAGGGTGAAAGAGCCCTGCTGAACTTCGGCCACACAATCGGTCACGCCCTTGAAAAGCTGAACAATTTCAGCACCTTGTCCCACGGACAGGGCGTTGCCGCAGGAATGGTTATGATTACCAAAGCCTCTGAGAAAGCAGGAATCACTCCCAAGGGTACAGCCGAAAGAATTGAGGCTCTCTGCAAAAAATACAACCTGCCTGTTTCGGGCAATAAGGGTTATTCCCAAATTGCAGACGCCGCACGCTCCGACAAAAAAACAAGCGGTGACTGCATTACCCTTGTTTTGCTTAACAGCATCGGCGACAGCTTTACAAAGAAAATCCCCGTTGATACGCTGGCTGATTTTATTGCAGAATAACAGAGCAATTTCGCTATTTCAGAATAACAGAGCGACTTCGTAAGGAGATAATTATGTCACCTAATAACATTACAAGCGAAAGCTTAGATTTACCCCATGTTATATACACGCCCTTTACTCCAAAGGGAGAAGTTACTGTTCCGCCCTCAAAAAGCGATGTTCACAGAGCCATAATCTGCGCCGCACTTTCCAAAGGAAAATGCACCCTGTCCCCTGTTGCGCTGTCAAACGACATTAAGGCTACCATAGGCTGTATCAAAGCCTTAGGCGCAAAGGCCGAAATACAGGGCAATACCCTTACCGTTGACGGCACGGACTTATTCAGTAAAAAAGAGGCTCTGCTTGACTGCGGAGAAAGCGGAAGCACCCTGAGATTTTTTATTCCCCTTGCGGCTTTGGGCGGAGTTAATGCAAAATTTGTCGGTCACGGACTTTTGCCTCAAAGACCTATCGGAGTTTTCACCGAAGCTCTGCCGAAAGCAGGCGTTGAATGTAAAACAGAGGGCGGACTCCCTCTGGAGATTTCCGGCAGGCTCCAAAGCGGAAAATTTGAAGTTCCCGGAAATGTAAGCTCACAGTTTATTACGGGGCTTTTGTTTGCCCTGCCCTTGCTTGAAAAGGACAGCGACATTGTGCTGACCTCCCCTATCCAGAGTCTGAGCTACATAAATATGACAATCTACACTATGTCCCGGTTCGGCGTTGATATTGAAACCACCGACTGCGGCTGGCACATAAAGGGCGGTCAGCGTTACACTCCCTGCAGCTATGTTACCGACGGCGACTGGTCCCACGCCGCATTTTTTATGGTAAGCGGTGCCGTAAACGGCTCTGTTACCGTTAAAGGCGTCAAGAAAAACTCCGTTCAGGGCGATAAAAAAATCGCAGAGCTTATATCAAAATTCGGCGCAAGAGTTGACTGGCAAAAAGATTATGTTACCGTTGAAAGCGCACCTATGAAAGCGATAACCATTGACGCGTCCCAAATTCCCGACCTTGTGCCCGTGCTGGCGGTATGCGCCTCTTTTGCAGAGGGTACAACAAGAATTATAAACGCCGAAAGGCTGAGGATTAAGGAATGTGACAGGCTGAAAGCCACCGCAGAAATGCTTAACGCTTTAGGCGGAAAGGTCAGAGAAACAGCCGACGGACTTGAAATAACAGGCGTAAAAAGCCTTAAATCAGGGCTTGTAAACGGATATAACGACCACAGAATCGTAATGTCCGCCGCCGCCTGCGCATCAAAGCTTGAGGGCAAAATAGAATGTACCTATGCTATGAGCATAAACAAAAGCTACCCGAACTTTTTTGAAGATTACATCAGTATTGGAGGCAAGGCAAATGTCATCGACTTGGGGTGAAAAGGTTAAAATTTCGGTTTTCGGAGAGAGCCACGGCAACGGAATCGGCGTTGTTATTGACGGATTGCCGTCGGGCTTTAAAATAGATAGGGAAAGGCTCCTTGTTCAGGTAGGCAGGCGTGCACCGGGAGGTGACTTAACCTCTACTCCCAGAAAAGAAAGCGACCTGCCGAAAATTATGTCGGGGGTTTTGAACGGCGTTACCACAGGCGCTCCCTTGTGCGCAGTTATTAAAAACACCAACACAAGAAGCGGCGACTACGCAAATTTAATGACCTGTCCCCGTCCCGGTCACAGCGACTACACAGCCTTTGTAAAGTACAATGGCTTTAACGATATAAGCGGCGGCGGTCACTTTTCAGGCAGGCTTACTGCTCCCTTGGTTTTTGCAGGCGGTATTTGCAGGCAGATTCTTGAGGAAAAGGGTATAAAAATCGGCGGTCATATATCTGAAATTGCAGGAATCAGGGACAAAAGCTTTGACCCTGTAAACATCGACAGTCAGCTTATTGACAGGCTTTCCTCGGAAAAATTCCCTCTTATCGATAAATCCGTTGAAGAAAAAATGCGAAACGCCGTTGAAGAAGCAAGGCTTGACCTTGACAGCGTAGGCGGTATTGTTGAATGTGCCGTAATCGGCTTGCCGGCAGGCTTGGGCGGACCAATGTTCGGCGGAGTTGAGGGACTTATTGCTTCTGCAATTTTCGGCGTTCCTGCAGTTAAGGGAATTGAATTCGGCAAGGGCTTCGGTCTTGCCCAAATGCGGGGAAGTCAGAGCAACGACCCCTTTGAATATTCAGACGGAAGGGTTGTTACAAAAACAAACAACTGCGGAGGAATCCTGGGCGGAATTACAAACGCAATGCCCGTTGTTTTCAGGGCGTGCATTAAGCCCACTCCCTCTATTGCAAAGGAACAGGACACCGTTGACCTGCAAAAAAAGTGCAATGCAAAGCTTTCGGTACAGGGCAGACACGACCCCTGCATTGTTCCCAGAGCAGTTTCGGTAATTGAGGCTTGCACCGCCGTTGCGCTTATGAACTTATAATATTCGGGTGATTATATGAAAGATTTAAACCAAATCAGACAGGAAATAGACTCCATTGACAAACAGCTTATTGAGCTTTTTAAACAGCGTATGGACTGCGCAAAGGCTGTGGGAGAATACAAAAAGGCTAACTCAATCCCTGTTTTAAACCAAAGCAGAGAAAATCAGGTGCTTGACAAGGTGGAAAATATGGGCGGAGAATACGGCACCTTTGCACGGCTTTTGTATTCAAATATTATGGAGCTTTCCAGAGCTTTACAGCACACGATTATGGGCAGCGGAAAGGCACTCAGAGAGAACATTCTCAACGCTTCTCCACAAATGGAAACGGAAAATATAAAGGTAGCCTACCAGGGAATTAAAGGCGCAAACGGTCACGAAGCCGTGTTAAGGCTTTTCCCCAAGGGGATTCCCACCAACTACAAAACCTTCGGCGATGTGTTTGACGCCGTTGACAAGGGCGAAGTAAGCTGCGGTGTTCTCCCTGTGGAAAATTCAAACGCAGGCTCTGTTGCCACGGTTTATGACCTTATTTTAAAGCACCGCTTTTATATTGTAGGTGCGCTGGATTTGCCCATTGATTACTGTCTGGGCGGTCTTAAACAGTCGGAGCTTTCGGATATTGAAAGGGTTTGGTCACATCCCCAGTCACTTTCACAATGTTCAAATTATATTGCAAAGCATAATTTTGATTCCACGCCCTGCTCAAACACAGCCGTTGCCGCCCGTGATGTTGCAAAGGAAAAACGGCTTAATGTGGCGGCAATTTGCTCATACAAGGCCGCCGAGGAATACGGCTTAAAGGTTCTTGACAACCATTTGCAGGACAGCAAGGGCAACACAACACGCTTTATTGTTATTTCCAAAAAGCTGTATATTCCCGAAAACGCAGACAAAATCAGCCTGTGCTTTGGCTTGCCTCACGTTACCGGCTCACTTTACAGCGTATTGTGCAGATTTAACTCTCTTGGACTTAACCTTACAAAAATTGAGTCACGTCCTATGCTTTCCGACGGCTTTGAGTACCTGTTTTATCTTGACTTTACAGGCAATGTCAGAAGTGAAAACGTACTTAATCTGCTGTGCGCTTTGTCGGAGGAACTGCCCGATTTCTCCTTCTTCGGAAACTACACGGAGCTTTGAGCTTTCCGCAATAATTAAGAATTTATATACTCAATAATAAATTAAATAATAATTTAAGAATTTATACACTCAATAAAACAAGCAGGTCTTTGCATTTTTTCGCAAAAACCTGCTTAATTTTTTGTTATTTATTTTTTTATCGGCTTAATGTTCAGGCATATCATCAGAACGAGTATTTTCAATATCAGCCTGTACTAAAGTATCCTCAGAATAAGCATTTTCAATATCAGCCTGTTCCGGCGTATCCTCAGAATAAGTATTTTCAATATCCGCCTGTTCCAAAGTATTCTCCGGAATAATCTCACCCTCTTGGGTATAACCGGCATTTGAGCTGTCCGTCACAGCGCCCGACGGCTCTGAGTCAAGGCTTTCCCCGATTGCCGAACCTGCCGTAACCGTGACTTTGCCGTAATCTTCGTGCAGTTTTTCTCCGTTTTTAATAACATCTCTGAAAAACTGATATGTAAAAATCACATAAACCGTAAAATAGATAACCGCCGTGGTTCTTAAATCGAGTACCTCATATCCGAACAAATAAAAAGAATATCCCCTGAGGCTTACAAGAGTACACGCAATCGGAAGCCATATTTTTTTGCACATTGTAATTGCATAGATAATTGCAAGAATGTCCAGAAGATAACCGTATCTTTCGTGCATTGAGGACAGGAACATAATACAGGTAAACACCGTCCAGATTGCGCTAAGCAGGAAATTTTCGGTGTTTTTCATATTCACTCTTCTGTAAATAACCATTACCAAGCCTGCGCCTAAAATGGCAAAGGTTAAAAATATTGAGAAGTTTTTAAGATATGTGTAGTAATAGGTGTTTGCGCCGTCGCAGATTATTGCGTAAAGATTAGGGCAATTAAATTGCAGGAGCTTGCCGTAATCTGTCTGCTCCAGATATATAGTAAGAATATCACTCAAAGGTCTGCCCAACAGCACCGCAGGCAGGCACATTACGAAATCTACCAAAGGAATAAAGAAAAAGTTAAGTATGGAAAACTTGCGTGTTGTAAAGTAATAATACAGATAAACAGGCAGAATAAACACCGTTTGAAGCTTAAAGGCAAAGGCTATGCCCAGGAAGATAAAGGACGGAATACTTTTGTCTTTTTGCAGAAAATAAAATGAAAATAAAATAAACGTTACATATATTGAATCGCACTGCGCCCAAAACGCCGAGTTAAGCACTACCGTTATCAGGCAAAACACAATCGCATATGTAAGCGACGCCTTTATCTTTTTGTTGCTTTTACAGAAAGAAAGCACGCACAGCGCCGCAGCCAAAGCCAAAAAGAAATCAAATATTATGGATAAAAGCTTATAGGAATACAGCGCACCGTAGGGCAAAAAAGTCAGCAGATATGTAATAATCTGATACGGAACGTTGTAGTTACCTACCTGATGGGCAAGCCCTTGCAAGCCCCCTGCACTGATTTGCTGCCACCAGGGATTGAGAAAGCTCTGAAAATCTCCGCTTTGGAATTTCAGACCGAATATTCTCATTACTATTCCGCAAAAGGTTACTGCACACAGAAATATTACAACAGCGTTATTGCGGATTACATCAATAATTTTTGATTCAATCTTTGTCACGCTAATAGCTCCTTTCCCTATTTGCACGAAATAAATATACCATATTAGCTGTTGTTTTTCAACAAAACGCTTCGATTTTTACAACAATTTTCTTAAAAAGCCGTTCCGGCCCACATTTCGGCGTTGAATGAAAAAATTTCCTATGATATACTGAAAAAAATGAAAGGATTTTGAGTTTTGCTTCGTATTGTTTATAGAGGCTGATACCTACTATTATTTTACGGAGGTCACAAAAATGAAAAAATTTATCATCTCAGCCATTGCACTGGCAACAATCGCCGCCGGAGGAACCACAGCATTTGCATCAAGCGGAAACGGTCAGGCGCTAAAAGAAGAAACAAGCCAAGTTTGCACTGTTGCAGACCAAGTCCGACAGTGTTCCATTGTTACAGAAAAGCAGGCAGATCCCGAGCAATGCCTTTATAACGGCGAAACCCCCGAGGACGGAACGGGAATGAAAAACCGTGCAGGGCAGAATTCGGAATCGGGAAACGGAAATCAGACAGGAAATGTGAAAGATTCAGAAACCTTACCGGAGGTTCGGGAAGAAAATTTTGCCGATACGGCTGTTCAAAACAGATACAGATGCGGCGAAACCGACAGTTGTCCAAACAGCGGTGAGTGTTTAGGCAGCGGCAACTGCGGTGGGTGTCTTAACAACTGCAACCGCAACGGCGGTGAGTGCACAAACAGAGAAAACTGTCCCAATGACGGTGTTCGTCCTATGGACGGCACAGGCGAAAAAAACGGTAAATGCTCCGGCGGAAACTGCGGTAAAAACCGTTAATTTTCATATCAAGACATACTAAAACAAAAGCGTAAGGCGGTGATTTTTTGCGGAGCCAACAGGAAACAAATCGGGCAATAGAAAAATATGCTGATACTGTTTACAGAATTTGTCTGCTTCATTTAAAGAATCACGCCGACTCAGAGGATATTTTTCAGAATGTATTTTTGAAATATGTTACATATCCGAAGGAATTTGAAAGCGAAGAACACGAAAAGGCGTGGCTTATTCGTGTAACGGTAAACGCCTGCAAGGATTTGAAAAAGAGTTTTTTCCGCAGTCGGGTTGTCCCTCTTGAAGAAATCAAAGATTTTGAGGACGCTCAGCAGGAAACATACAGCGAAGTGCTTGAAGCGGTGCTTACCTTGCCGGAAAAATACAAAAATGCAATTTATCTTTTTTATTACGAGCAGTACACAGCGGCGGAAATCGGCAAAATTCTGGGCAAAAATGTAAACACTGTCTATACCCTTTTAAGCCGTGGAAAAAACATACTTAAAGAAAAACTGGGCGGTGATGAATTTGAATAACAGCATTAAAAATGAATTTGAAAATATCCTCTGTACCCGTCAGATAAAAAACAGCACAAAGGAATTTTTGGCTGAAAACATTTACGGAAAAAAGCATAAAACGCCTGTAATGAGATTTGCCGTTTCCTCCGTATGCACTCTGATTGCGGTGTTCGCCGCCGCAGGGTTCGGCTTTGCCTATTCAATCCCCGTCGCCGCCGTAAGCGTTGACATTAACCCCTCGGTTGAGCTTTCGGTGAATTGCTTTGACAGGGTGGTTTCTGCCACCGCCTACGATGATAAATCACAGGAGATTATAGAATCCGTGGAGCTTAAAAATCTTAAATATGACGAAGCGGTGGTAAATCTTCTGAACAGTCAGGCTCTGGGAGATTATGTAAGCCCCGACGATTTTGTCAGCGTTACCGTTTCGGCTGACAGCAACGAGAAATATCGAAATATGGAAGAGTGCCTGAACTCATCTTTGGAGCAATGCAATCGTCAGGGAGAATGTAATTTTGCCGACAAACAACAGGCAAAAACAGCAAAGCAGGAGCAAATCTCCCTTGGAAAGTACCGTGAGTACCTGAAGCTTAAAGAAGCAAATCCCGAAATCACGGTGGACGATGTGCGGAGTATGACAATGAAAGAAATCAGACAGCTTTTGGGAGAAGATACACAGCAAATCGTCAACGGCGGAAATCAGTACGGAAAAAACTCCGGCATTTGCTCCGACAGCGACTGTTCCGATAACAACAGCAACAGCACCGCCTGCAACAACGCCGTCAGCAACTCTGACCAATGCTCCCAAACCTCTGACGCCGACGCAAGCTCCCGACACAGCGATCAAAACGGCTCCGGCAACGGACAGGGAAAACAACACCGAATAAATAAATAACGCAAATGTTTCGTATATTTATTTATATTATAATGTGTAAAGCCTTAAATCCGTTACAATAATGCGAAAAATGTCAGGCAAGCAAAATCAAGGCAAAAACAATCCAAAACTAAGCCAAAATCAAACCAAAATCATACACAAAAACAATAACCGCTCCCAAAACACGGGAGCGGTCTTTTATACCCATTTAAGATTTGTTAAGTATAAGAATTGATTGTGTAAATGCCGTAATAACTCCCAGGGAAACACTGATTAAATCGTTTGTGCATATTGCGCCGTCAGATTTTTTGTCAGGTTGCACAAACAAACCGCAGTAATGCTGACGCATTACGAGGATTTTTTGGGCAGGCTGACGGAAAAGATGCAAGCAAGATGTGCAAA
>JALFLK010000029.1 GCA_022774755.1 bacterium | reverse complement strand
TCAAAAAAGATAAAAATACCAAAAAACAGGAAACTAAATCCGAATCCGCCCCCGAAAAAGAGGTTGCAAGTGAGGACAAGCCCCTGTTTTAAAAGCTCTTAGTATTTAGTCGTATAAACAAATTCAGGCAGGCATATATTTTATCGGGTGATATATATGCTCAAAAAATTTACGGCTTTTGCACTTTCGTTTTTTATGGTATTGCTTTCTGTTATATCGGCAGGTGCAGACTCGGCTGATAATAATGCAGAGACAAGGTCATGCGTTTTTGCCGAAGCAGAAATAGAAAATGCTGAAACTTCTGCCGAAAGCGCAGTACTTTACTGTGTAAACGACGGCAAGGTTTATTATTCGAAAAACGAAAATAAAAAAATGAAAAATGCCAGCACGACCAAAATAATGACTGCCCTGATTACCCTTGAATATGCACAAAAGGACAATAAACAGGTAGAATTTACAAAGGATATGGAGGCAGAGGGCAGTTCAATGTACCTTGAACAAGGGGATGTTGTTACTCTGCACGATTTAGCCTCGGGTATGATGAGCTGTTCCGGCAATGACGGAGCAAATGCGGCGGCAATATCCATTGCAGGCTCTGCTGAAAAATTTGCAGAGCTTATGAATCAGCGTGCAAAGCAAATCGGTATGAAGAATACCCATTTTGTAACACCCAGCGGACTCGATGACGACAACCATTACAGCACAGCCTATGACCTTGCCTTGCTTATGTCATACGCTATGGAAAACAGCGACTTTGCAGAAATTGCAGGCGCAAAAAGCACAAAGGTGGACTTTATATCCCCCGAGGGGAAAAGTATGACCTACACTAACCATAACCGTCTGTTGTCCTCTTATCCCTATTGTATCGGCGGAAAAACAGGTTACACCCAAAGCGCAGGCAGATGCCTTGTTTCCGTGGCTGAAAAAGACGGCTTAAGGTATGTGTGCGTTACCTTAAACGATAAAAACGACTGGAAAGACCACACAAATCTTTACGAAACCGCCTTTGAGCATTTTCGGTTTTGTTCCTGCGACGAAAGGGAAACTCTGATTGAACTGCCGGTTGCGGGGGGAGAGGAAGATACCGTAACAGTCGGGTGCGAACGGCATTGCGGTATTGTGCTTAATGCAAGCGAGGCTGAAAATATTACAAAGACCGTTTATCTTGAAAACTTCTGCTATGTCCCCATAAAAGAGGGGGATAATCTGGGAAGAATAACCTTTGAGTCAGAGGGCAGAATAGTAGCGGAATTCCCCATAACTGCTTTTAACACCGTATTATAAATGAGAAAAAGGAATTAAAAATGGCAAAACAAGAATTGATAAGATTACAGAAGGTGCTTTCCCAATGCGGAATAGCTTCCCGAAGAAAATCCGAGGAGCTTATTCAGCGTGGTGCCGTTAAGGTAAACGGCAGGGTTGCTTCTTTAGGCGACAAGGTGGATCCCACAAAGGACAGAATTACCGTTCACAATAAAAAAATTACCTATTCGGCAAAGCCTAAGCATCGCTACATAATGCTGAACAAGCCCAGGGGCTTTGTTACTACAATGAGCGACGAGCACGGCAGAAAATGCGTTGCGGATTTAGTTTCGAACGTAGGAGAGAGGGTGTACCCGGTGGGCAGACTTGACCGTGAATCGGAGGGTATGCTTCTGCTTACAAATGACGGCGATTTTGCAAATACCGTAATGCACCCCAAAAAGAATATTTACAAGGTTTACCGTGTAACCGTCCGCCCTGCTGTTGACGACGAGCAGATTGCCGCCATTGAAACGGGAGTAGAAATAGACGGAAGAAAAACCGCTCCTGCACAGGTTAGGGTTATTACAAGGCAGGAGGGCAGAGTTGTTCTTGAAATTGTACTCCACGAGGGCAGAAACAGAGAAATACGCAAAATGTGCGAAAAGCTGGGACTTGAGGTTGCAAGGCTCAAGAGAACGGCAATCGGACAGGTTAAAATGGGAATGCTCAAACAGGGCGACTGGAGAGATTTAACCGAAGAAGAGGTAAAAAAGCTGTCGGCAAATCCCAATCCTTCCAAGAATCAAAGGGCGTTTTAATTCTGAATAAAAAATAAATTATCCTTGGTACAGGGTGTGTATCTATTAAATTGACAATAAATTAACAATTCGGTAATAAGAATTATAAAAAGTGTGCAAATTATTTTCAGTGCACACTTTTTTCTTGTACTTTTGGGGAAATTATAATATAATATACAATGTGGTAAATTGGTGTGCGGTGTATCCGATGCAGGATTTAATCGGAGTTTAGTATTATCGCATATTTTGATATTTTTGGAGGAATGACAGATGAGTATTGAAAAAGTAACTCAGGCACAGGCTCAGATTGAAGCCTCTGAGGGATATAAAACCCTTATGTCGTTTTTTGATGCCGACAGTTTCTGCCAGATAGATACCTTTGCAAAGTCAGAGGATACCTTTGCAGAAGTTGTAGCCGGCTTCGGCACGGTTGAGGGAATGCCCGTTTACGCTTTTGCGCAGAACAGCGATATGTGTGGCGGCGCAATGAGCAAGGCTCAGGCGGCTAAGCTTAAAAAGCTCTACGACTTGGCGCTTAAGACAGGCGCTCCCGTTTACGGCTTTTATGACAGCAAGGGTGGCAGACTTTCCGAGGGTAACGCCGTACTTTCAGCCTACGGACAGGTTTTAAATCTCGCTTCCAATCTTTCCGGCGTAGTTCCCCAGGTTTCGGTAATTTTGGGAACTTGCCTTGGTACAGGCGCACTTAACGCCGTTCAGTCGGACTTTGTGATTATGAGCAAGGACAGCGTACTTTCAATAGACATTACAGGCGAAAATCAGAGTGCCGAGTATTGCGCCGAAAAGGGTATTGCTCATATTGTTACCGATACAAAGGAGCAGGCAATTGAGTCTGCAAAAGAGCTTTTGATGTATCTTCCTTCAAATAACCTGAATATTGCTCCCCAGGCTTTTGAAAACGAGCCGGAGCTTGACGGAAAATGTATTTGCCAAAGGGTAGCGGACGCAGGCTCTGTAATGAAGCTTTCTTCCGATTACGGCAAGGCTTCCGCTATATGTTTAGGCAGAATCGGCGGTACTGTTGTAGGCTTTGCAGGAACAAAGGGCGAGGCTCTGGACTGTGCTTCTGCAAATAAGATTGCAAGGTTTGTACGCTTCTGCGACGCTTTTTCAATTCCCGTAATTTCATTTGTAAACAGTCCCAAGTTTAATTCTATTAAATCGGCCGCAAAGGTTGCCTCTGCATATTCCGAGGCTACAACGGTTAAAATTTCTGTAGTAACAGGCACAGCAGTAGGCGCAGTTTATGTTGCTATGGCAGGAACAGGCGCAAACACAGACCTTACATTCGCTCTTGATAATGCTATTATTTCACCTGTAAATGTTGAGGCGGCGGCTCTGATTATGGCTCCTGAAAAAATGGCTGTTCCGGTTGCTGAGCAAAAGGCTGCGGCAGAAGCATTCGCAAACGAATCTTTGGGCGCATTTAATGCGGCGGAAAACAGCTTTATCGACGATATTGTCAGCGAGGACCAGCTGAGAGCAAAGCTTATTTCTGCTCTTGATATGCTAAGCGGTAAGCGTGTTCCGACGCTTGCCAAGAAGCACTCTACAATTTAAGTAATATATTTCTGCAAAGGGGAAAATAAATATGAAAAATCTCAGAGTTACAGTAAACGGCACAGCATATGACGTACAGGTAGAAGAAATCGGCGCAGGCAGCGCTCCGGCAGCTGCACCTGCTGCGGCTCCCAAGGCAGCCGCTCCTGCTCCAAAGGCAGCTCCTGCAAGCAGCGGAGCAGGCGCAGTAAAAGTAAGCGCACCTATGCCCGGAACGGTTGTAAATGTTACCGTATCTGTGGGTCAGACCGTTAAGAAGGGCGACACGGTAGTTGTTCTTGAAGCTATGAAGATGGAGAACGAAATCGCAGCTCCTCAGGACGGTACAGTTGCTTCCATTGACTGTGCAAAGGGCGAAAGCGTAGAAACAGGTAAAGTTCTTATTTCCTTAAACTAATTCAAGAGGGAGATAATTATTATGGCAAAAAAGATTAAAATTACCGAAACTGCTCTCAGAGACGCCCACCAGTCTTTGATTGCAACAAGAATGTCAATGGAGGATATGCTCCCGATTCTTGAAAAGCTTGATAAAATCGGATATTATTCACTGGAATGTTGGGGCGGCGCAACCTTTGACAGCTGTCTGCGTTTTCTTAACGAGGATCCATGGCAAAGACTGCGTACTATCCGAGAGAAATGCCCTAACACAAAGCTCCAAATGCTTTTCAGGGGTCAAAATATGTTGGGCTACCGTCATTACAGCGATGATGTAGTTGAGTATTTTGTTCAGAGAAGTATTGCAAACGGCATTGATATTATCAGAATTTTCGACGCTCTCAACGACATCAAGAACCTGCGCACAGCGATTAAAGCGGCAAAAAAAGAGGGCGGTCACGCTCAGGTTGCAATTTCTTACACCACAGGTCCTGTATTCACCGACGAGTATTACGTTGAGTATGCAAAGAGAATTGCCGACGCAGGCGCAGATTCCATCTGCATTAAGGATATGGCGGCTTTGCTTACTCCTGCAAGAACAGAAAGCCTTGTAAAGGCAATTAAGTCTGAGGTGGATTTGCCTCTCCAGCTTCATACCCACTATACATCAGGTCTTGCTTCAATGTGCTTGCTTAAAGGTATTGAGGCAGGCGCAGATATGATAGATACTGCAATTTCTCCTTTGGCTTTGGGAACAAGCCACGCTCCCACAGAGTCGATGGTTGCGGCTTTGATGGGTACAGAATATGACACAGGTCTTAATCTTGAGCAGTTTACCGAAATCAGAGATTACTTTATGACTCTCCGTGAAAAATATATCAGCTCCGGACTTTTGGATCCCAAAATGCTGGCAACAGATGCCAACGCTCTTATTTATCAGGTTCCCGGCGGTATGCTTTCTAACCTTTTGTCACAGCTTAAACAGGCAGGCAAGGCTGACCAGCTTGACGAAGTGCTCAGAGAAGTTCCTAAAGTTAGAGAAGACTCCGGTTATCCGCCTCTTGTAACGCCTACTTCGCAGATCGTAGGCACACAGGCTGTGTTTAATGTAATTATGGGCGAAAGATACAAAATGTGCACAAACGAGTTTAAGGATATGGTAGCCGGCAAATACGGAGAAACTCCTATGCCTATTGATAAAGGCTTCCAGAAGAAGATTATCGGCGATATGGAGCCTGTAACCTGCCGTCCTGCCGACTTGCTTGAGCCTGAGCTTGATAAGCTCAAGGCAGAAATGCCTGCCGAGTATTTACAGCAGGAGGAAGATGTGCTGTCACTTGCTATGTTCCCCAAGGTTGCTATGGATTTCTTTAAAAAGAGAAGAAACTCACAGGCAGGAATCAACAGCGACAGCTACGACCCTGAGAATAAGGTTCATCCCGTTTAATTTTTCCAAATTGTTTTTCCGAATTGAATATAATATTAAATGCACTGCAAGGTGATTCTTTGCAGTGCATTTTTGCGTTTGAAACTTTTAATTTGTTAAATTTTTGCGCTTAATATTTCTTTAAGGAATTAAACAAAAAAGATTATTCCGACTGTTATGCTTAAAATAACCGCTGAAACAACATCTCTGATAAAGTGAACGCCGTAAAAAATACGGCTGAGCCCGATTAGCACCCCGAAAATCAGGCAGATTATGCCAATCCAAGAATTAGTGCTGAGAAACGCCATGGTAATTATAAATACGCTTGCTGTGTGCCTGCTGGGAAAAGATTTTCCGCAGGTTTCTTTTTTTACAATGGGCTTAATGTTGTATATCTCATAGGGGCGTTTAAAATTCAGCAGGCTCCTTAAAGCGCTGACAAACAGGAATACAAAGGCTGGAATCAGCAGAGCTTTTAGAAATCTTTTATCAAAAATTCCGTAAGAGAAAAATTCAACGCCGAGCAGAATAAAATAACCTGCCGCCACTATAAGAGGCAGAATTTCTCCGCAGAACATTAAAATACGCAGAGGGATTTTATGACATAAAAACCACGCCGATATTTTTTTGTATGCGGTTTCATTCATAAAATCACCCCAAAGCCGTTTTATAAATTCTACCACATATTTTTAGTTAATACAAATTTAATTTATTTCCAAATTTATGCTGTATTTTTCAAACCAATAATCAAGCTGTGCAATATAAGCCAAAATCTGGGGAGCCTTCATCAGCTGACCGTACCAGGGTGATGAAATATTATCGGGGTTTTCCATAATATCGTAAACGCCCTGTTTTTTGATTATTTCATTGAGCAGACTGCCTTTTTTATTCAGGGCATTTTTAGCGAGCTTTGTAACTGCCTGCATATATACAGGATTGTGTGTTTTGGGGTATGGGCTTTTCTTTCGCCAGGCTATTTCTTTGGGCAAAATATCCTCAAATGCCTTGCGGACAATCCCCTTTTCACGGTTGTTGTAGGCCTTAAGTTCCCACGGCATATTGTACGCATACTCCACAAGCCGATAATCGCAAAAGGGGACTCGTACCTCAAGACCGCTGAACATTGAGCAACGGTCCTTTCTCTCAAGCAGACATTGCATAAACCAATAAAAGTTCAGCATAAACATCTCTCTCATACGCCTTGTCAGCTTGCTGTCTGTGGGGAGCGATTCCGTTTGCTTTACGGTGTCCAGATATTTTTGATGAACATACTCCTCGCCCCTGGGCAAAATATTCTCTTTTATAATACTGCGCCTGATTTTTTGGCTTGCAGACCAAGGGAAACATTCCTGGAACAGTATATCTTTGTTGTGATACCAGGGGTATCCGCCGAACAGCTCGTCGGCACATTCTCCCGACAGTGCTACGGTGTAATTATCCTTTATTTCCCTGCAAAACAACAGAAGGGAAGAGTCAATATCCGCCATACCGGGTAAATCCCTTGCCTCAACCGAGGGGAACAGAGCCTGAGCTAATTGTGTGTTATCAAGTATTATCTGATGATGCACTGTGTCTGCGTCATTTACCATTTTGCCGATAAATTCAACATCGGCGTTAGGCTGAAAAAGGCTCTTCTTAAAGTATTTCATATTGTCCTTGTACTCAACGGAGTAGGTGTGTATTCTGCCCTGCTTTGTTTTTTTGTAATACATCGACGCAGTTTTAACAATTATACTGCTGTCAAGACCTCCCGACAGAAAAAAGCACAGGGGAACGTCACTTACAAGCTGTCTTTCAACGGCGTCAGTCAGCAGAAACCTTATCTTTTCAATTGTCTGTTTTTCATTATCCGAATGCTCTTTTGCCCTTAATTTAAAATATCTGTTCCTTTTAAGAGCGCTGTTCTTATATACTGCGCACTCACCGGGCAAAAGCTCCCGCACACCCTTAAAAATTCCGTTGCCGGGGGTTCTTGCAGGACCTAAGAACATAACCTCATACAGACTTTCCTCAGTAATAACAGGCTTGACAACACCGCTTTTCAGCATAGTTTTAATTTCGGAAGAAAAAATCAATCCGTCCTTATATTCGTAAAAAAACAAAGGTTTTACGCCGATTTTATCTCTGCATAAAAACAGCTTTTTCTCCGTAATGTCATAAACAGCAAAGGCAAAAATTCCGTTGAGCATATTACAGCATTTTTCACCGTATTCAATATATGTTTTTAAAACCACCTCGGTGTCGCTGTTCCCCTTAAATCTATGCCCCCTCTCCGCAAGATTTCTGCGAAGCTCCGCTGTGTTGTAAAGCTCGCCGTTGTAAACAATGCAGTAAACCTTGTTTTTGTATTTAGCCATCATAGGCTGTTTGCCGTTTTCCTTATCAATAACCGCAAGCCTTCTGTGAATAAACGCCGCCTCGTGACGGATATACATTCCGTTTTCGTCGGGACCCCGTCGGCTCAGCGTTTTGCTCATTTCGCTTAAAACTCCGACTTTTTCGGTTAAATCAATATTTTTATCCAGCCATCCTGCAATTCCGCACATAACCTAACCTCCGATTTTGTTTTTGTTGAATTTAAGTGAGTATAAAAAGCAGACAGCGGTAATAATCAGCATAAAACTGCCGAAAAAGGACGAGCTTGTCATTACCGCCGTGCTGTTTTGGGTTGACGAAAATACCTGAACCGTCTGCGGAAAAAACCACAATGTTATTTTGGTGAATAATGCTGTAAGTATTCCCTGAATAATTCGGAATACAAAAAACAGCAAACGGTTGATTTTTACATTTCCCAAAGCTCTGAAAATCTGAAAATGTACGCTTATTCCGCCGAAGCCCACGGCAAAGGCAATCAGCACGAGGCTTTCTTTTCCGCAAAGAATGTTGCAGGCATTTGTTACCTCAGTTAAAATAATAAACCCTTTCTGTACAGTGTAATTTGATATTAGGATTGTTCCCAGATTTGCCAAAATGCAAAACAAAATAACGGCAGAACACATATCAACAGTTGATTTTGTTGCCTGTGCAACGGAACGAGTTATAGAGAGGGCAATATCCTCCCTCTGCTTAGACGGGACTGTTTTCTGCACCGTGTCGTCCTTGCTTTTTATGGTTAAATTAACCGTTATACCCGTTGCAATAACCGCCGAAACAGCGGATAAATAAAGCAGAAATCCCGTTTCTGCGCTTGAATAAAGAGAAGCCCCCACAAAGTTTATTAAAAATCCGGGACCCGAACAAACGCACATATACGCCGCTTTTTCCGCCTGTTTTTCATTCATATATCCCTTATCGTACATAATTCCCACGGTTGCACCGCCCACAGGGTAACCGCCGATTATTCCCAGCAACAGCGCAATACACCCTGCACCGTTTAATCCGAAAAGCAGTTTTGCGGGTTTGTTGAGTGCTTTTCCCAAGGCGTAACCCAATCCGCTGTTTGAAACAAAAGCCGATATTATCATAAAGGGAAAAAGCGACGGAACAAGAATATTCATACAAAATCCGATTCCGGTTCTGACGGCGTCGGCTGTTTTTTGAGGAAAACATAATACCAGAACACAGCCCGACAAAGCAATAATAAAAGACGGCAGTATTTTTTTTAATTCTGTTATTTTGTAAACTGACATTTTCTTCACCAATAATATATATGCAATTTCCTGCATAAAATTAACTGATAAATTATTGGGAGGACTTAAATTGAGCAATAAGGAAAAAAGAGGCAAAGCAGGTTTTTCTGCATCAAAGGCTGTCCTTCAGGCAGGATTATACGGAAATCAGCCTCATATTGAAATGATAGGAAACAGACAGATTACAGTTGAGGGGACAAAAGGTATTTTAAAATATACGGCGGATTTAATCAGGCTAAACGCAGGCGCTGTGATTATTTCGTTTAAAGGCAGAAACTTAAATGTACGGTGTATTTCTCCCGACTGCACAATGGTTGAGGGATTTGTTAATAATATAGAATTTACGGTGTGAGGTTAAAATGATACTTAAACTTATACGCTGGTTCAGGGGATATGTAACCTTTCTGCTTGTTTCTGATTTTCCCGAAAGATTTATAAACCTTTGCAGTATTAACGGCGTTAATTTGTGGAATACCGTCCCTGATTCCAAGGGTCTTGTAAGCTGTATGACCGTAAGCGATTACAGGCGCATATTGAGAATTGCTAAAAAATCAAAGGGCGTTGCAAAAATCAAGTCCCGACACGGAGTACCTTTTATTGTTGAAAAGTATAAGGGGAGATACGGAATCGCCGCAGGGGGTGTTTTGAGCATATTACTGTTTTTCTTTTTGTCTTCATTTATATGGTCGGTAAACATTATCGGCGCCGATTCATTGGGAGAAACTCAAATAATGAATGTACTGGAGAAAAACGGTCTGACTGTGGGTACATACAAGGGAAATGTAAATGTTCAGCAAATTCAGCGTAGCACAATAATTGATTTGCCCGAAATAGGCTGGATGTCAATAAATATTCAGGACTGCTGTGCAAATGTTGAGCTTAAAGAAAAAGCGCCCGTTCCGCAGATGAGCGAAGATACGTCACCCTGCAATATTGTTGCGTCAAAAGACGGAGTTATCACAGATTATCAGATTTCACAGGGTAAATCGGAGGTTATGCGTGGCTCTGCCGTAACAGAAGGACAAATGCTTGTTAATTCTGTTATGGAAAATCAGATGGGCGGCGTGGAATTCAGCCACGCAAAGGCAAAAATTTTTGCCGATGTAGAACAGACAAAATCCTTTTCGATGAATATGGAAAACTATGTTTTGTTTCCAAGCGGAAAATACGCCGACAGGTACGCCTTAAGCTTTTTTAATCTGTGTATCCCTGTTACCGCTGTGTATTCAGGTTACAGCGAAAACTATCTTCAAAAGGACAGCTATCGGGTTTTCTCGGGAATAAACTATCTGCCTTTGGGAACTGACAGACAGAGAGAAATTGAATATTCCTATACAGAAATAAATTTTACCGAGGAACAGGTACGCAAGGCCCTGTTGAAAGAAATGTCCCTTTATGAAATTTTCTGCAAAAATGAGAGCACGGTTGTTTCACGGGGATTTTCCGGAGGCTGTGCAGAGGGCAGATATACCCTGAATGTCAGCTATGTTTTTAACGAAGATATTGCAAAAGAACAGGAATTATATATATCGGAATAAAAATACATTGATAATTTCTGATATGGTGATATAATATCATTATTAAGATAAATAAGGGGATAATAATGATAGTACTTTGTATCGGCGATGTTGTCGGCAGCGTCGGCTGTGAATTTTTGCGCAGTCATCTGCCGGCGTATAAAAAAATGCAGGGTGTTGACCTTGTAATATGCAACGGTGAAAATTCAGCCGACGGCAACGGAATAACACCTGCTTCGGCAGGGAATCTCTTTGACAGCGGAGTGGATGTAATAACCCTGGGCAACCATTCTTTCAGAAGAAAAGAAGCCTACGAAACCATTGAGGATAACCCTTATATTGTGCGCCCCTATAATTTTCCCTCGGGAACAACTCCGGGCAAAGGAATATGCCGTGTGGATATGGGCAAAAACATTGTCAGCGTAATTAACATTATGGGCAATGCTTTTATGGACGCAAATCTTAACTGTGCCTTTGAATCGGCTGAAAAAGCCCTGAAAGAAGCCGACGGAAATATTAAGATAGTTGATTTTCACGCAGAGGCAACAGGGGAAAAACGGGCTATGGGATTTTTTCTCGACGGTAGGGTTTCCGCAGTTTTCGGCACCCATACCCATGTTCAGACTGCCGACGAACAGGTTTTGCCAAAGGGCACAGGTTACATTACCGACGCAGGAATGACAGGTACCGTTCAGTCTGTTTTGGGCGTAAAGTCCGAAATTATTGTAGAAAAGCTGAAAACAAAGCTCCCTGCAAGATATGAGCTTGCAAAAGGGGAATGTAAGCTTGAGGGCGTGCTGTTTGATATTGACGAAAAATCAGGACTGTGCAATCAGTCAATCCGTGTATCAATCCGATAATAATTTTGCTTAACCCCTTGAAAAAAGTACTTTAATTGGTTATAATTATTTAATACATTACCGGCTATAAACGTCAAACGGTTAAAAACAAAAAGGATGTGCTGATATGATTAACGGAGAAACTCTAAAAAAGGCTGTTATTTCCGGCTCAAACAATATTTGCAACCAGAAATTCCACATAAACGACCTTAATATTTTTCCTGTTCCCGACGGCGATACTGGTACTAATATGTCAATGACTACCTCTGCCGCTGTTAAGGCTCTTGAGGAATTACCGGATAACGCAGCGGCCTCTCAGGTTGCGTCTGTTGTTGCTTCGGCTATGCTCAGGGGCGCAAGAGGAAATTCCGGCGTTATTCTCTCTTTGCTTTTCAGAGGTTTTGCACAGGGCTTGCAGGATAAGACAGAACCTGACGGCGCAGACCTTGCGGCAGCCTTGGGCTTAGGCGTTGACGCAGCCTATAAAGCTGTTATGAAGCCAACTGAGGGAACGATTCTAACCGTTGCCCGTATGGCTTATGAGGCAGGCGAAAAGGCGGCACAGTCGAACAGCTCCGTTACTTATGTTCTTGAGGCTATGAGAGATGCGGCGTATGTTGCTCTGGAGCAAACTCCTCAGCTTTTGCCCGTGTTAAAAAGAGCCGGCGTTGTTGACGCAGGCGGAAAAGGCTTATGTGTAATTTTAGACGGTATGGTTTCTGTCGTAAAAGACGGCAAAATGATTGAGTATGTTAATTACGAATCAGCAGACTCCGACGATGAATTTACAAGTGCGGCGGCTCAGTTTGACGATGACATAAATTTCACCTACTGCACAGAGTTTATTGTGGGCAGAGATGAAGAAAAAGAAACCGACCCCAATGAATTAAGACTGTTTTTGGAAACAATCGGCGACTGCGTTGTAGTTGTCAGCGACGAAGAAATAATAAAAGTACACGTTCACACCGAACAGCCCGGCGACGCTTTGAAGGAGGGCTTAAAGTTCGGTCAGCTCTTAACCGTTAAGGTTGAGAATATGAAGGAACAGCATAAAAATGCAAAGTCCGAAAGCAATAAATCCAAAAACGAAGAGGAAAAACAGCAGAAGTTTGAACCCCAGCCTCCCGAAGATGAAATCGGTTTTGTGGCTGTTGCCGCAGGTGAGGGCGTAAAAGAGCTTTTTGTTGATTTGGGCTGTAATAATGTTGTTTCCGGCGGTCAGAGTATGAACCCCAGCACAGACGACATTTACGAGGCTGTAATGGCAACTCCGGCAAAAAATGTAATTGTTCTGCCTAACAATAAAAATATAATTATGGCGGCTGAGCAGACCGTTCCTATGGTTAAGGACAGAAATGTTATTATTGTTCCCACCAAAACAATTCCCCAGGGTATGAGCGCAATGCTTGCCTTTGACCCCGATGTATCTCCCGAGGGCAACAAGCAGATGATGTCCGCCGCCGCAAAAGAGGTTATGACAGGTCAGGTTACCTTTGCCGCTCGTGACAGCGAGTTCGGCGGCAAAAAAATAAAGCAGGGCGAGATTATCGCTTTGGAAAACGGCAAGCTGACTATTTGCGAAAAGAGCAAAATCAAAGCGGCTGTTAAGCTTGCAAAGAATCTTATTACTAAGGATACCTCTTTCGTAACGGTCATTTTCGGCGAAGATACCACCGAGGACGAGGCAAACGAGGTGTATAACGCTTTAAACGATAAGTTCGGTTCCCATGTTGACATTACCCTTGTCAACGGAGGTCAGCCTGTTTACTACTTCATTCTAAGCGTAGAATAACACCTGTTTTTGATTTGAAATTCAGTAAATAACGCAAAATGGACACAGACCCTGTGTCCATTTTTTAAAATGATTTATATGAGGTTGTTATGCCGTCATTGTATAGTGTTCCCATAGAAAATTTAAAAGGCATCGGCAAAAAGAGAGCCGAAATGTTTAACAGACTGGGCGTATATTCCGTCGGAGACCTGCTGGAATTCTATCCCTCAAGATACGAAAACTGGTCGCAGATTACAGATATTTCTCAAGCGCCGATAAACGAGAATGTCTGTATTAAGGCAACAGTCGGAAGTTTTATCAACACCGTTCGTACGAAAGGCGGAAGAATTTTAAGCAAGTTTTCTGCCTTTGACCATTCGGCAGGCGTCGAGATAGTTTTTTTTAATAACCGATACATAAATTCAATGATTTCTTACGGCGATACATTGCTGTTTTACGGCAAAATCACAAGGAGCGTATCAGGACTTCAGATGCTTTCTCCTCAGTTTCAGAAGTGTGATGCCGTCAGCGATTCGGCAGGCTATAAGCCGATTTACAGGCTTACAGGCGGACTTCAAAACAGGATTGTGTCCAATGCGGTAAAAACCGCCCTTGAGATGCTTCCGCAAAATGTTCGTGACCCCTTGCCCCAAGCCCTGAGAGAAAAATTTTCCCTGTGCGATTACAAAACAGCCATTGAGCAGGTGCATTTTCCGCAAAACGGCGCTCAGCTTGAACAGGCAAGAAGAAGGCTAATATGCCAAGAGCTTTTTATCCTTATGCAGGGTATGCTGAAACTGAAAAAAGCCGGCAAATCCTCAACCGAATATAAGCTTTGCAAGGATTACACCGATGAATTTTCGTCCCTGTTACAATTCGATTTAACCAAGGCTCAGCTCAATGCAATCCACGACTGCATAAACGATATGACAAACGGCGAAAACGCAATGAGCAGGCTCGTTCAGGGCGATGTAGGCTCGGGCAAAACCGCAGTTGCGGCGGCTGTGTGTTACAGTGCCGTCAAAAACGGCTGGCAGTGCGCTTTTATGGCGCCCACTGAAATCCTAGCGCGCCAGCATCACGAATCCCTCAGCAGGCTTTTTGAAAACAGCGGAATAAATGTAGATTTGCTTACAGGTGCAGTTTCTGAATCCCAAAAGAAAATTGTTCGGCAAAAAACAGCCTCGGGAGAAACTGATATTGCCGTCGGCACTCACGCTTTGATTACCGATAAAACACGGTTTAATAATTTAGGCTTGGTAATTACCGACGAACAGCACCGCTTCGGCGTTTCGCAAAGGGCAAAGCTCGTATCAAAAGGTGATAATCCGCACCTTTTAGTAATGAGCGCAACGCCTATTCCCAGAACTCTTGGATTGATTATTTACGGCGATTTGGATATTTCAGTAATTGATACTTTGCCGCCGGGAAGACATAAAATCGATACTTTTTTAATCAACAAGTCAATGCACAGCCGTGCCTGTAATTTTATAAAAGAGCAAATAAAAAGCGGCAGACAGGCGTATATAGTCTGCCCTTTGGTTGAGGAAAACGATACCGATGTTGCATCGGCAGACGAGTATGCGGCAGAGCTGATGTTAAAAGAATTTTCGGATATTCCCGTGGGAATTCTGCACGGAAAAATGAAGTCTGCCGAAAAAGAAAAGGTGATTACTCAATTTGAAAAAGGAGAAATTTCGGTGCTTGTTTCCACAACCGTTGTAGAGGTTGGAGTAAATGTGCCCAACGCAACGGTTATGATGATTGAAAACGCCGAAAGATTCGGGCTTTCTCAGCTCCATCAGTTAAGGGGAAGGGTAGGCAGAGGAAGCGAAAAAAGCTACTGTATTCTTGTCAGCGAAAGCAAAAATCCCGATACGTTAGACCGTCTTGAAACACTCTGCAAAACAAACGACGGCTTTAAAATTGCAGATGCAGACCTGCACCAACGAGGTCCCGGCGACTTTTTCGGCGAACGCCAGCACGGCTTGCCTAAGCTTGCCATTGCTGATTTTGCAGACAGGGAAAACCTTGAAACCGCCAAAAAAATGGGAGAGTATTTTGAGGAAAATAAAAACGCCTTTTCCGCATCAGAAATTTCAACCCTTAACGCATGCACAAAAAGGCTGTTTAACAGAGAGGGTTATAATATATTGAACTGAAAATAAATATATTGTATACGAAACGATTGCATACAAACGAAAAAACAATACGGAAAATTTTACAAGGCATGTGAAGATAAAATTTCCTTGTAAAATCAACGGATATATTGTATTATTTAATTACTATGTTATAGGAGCTGTTTAAATGAAGAAAAAAATTGTAAAATCGGCGTCTGTTTTTTTGCTGATTTTTGCACTTTTGTTTGTAAGTATGTTTTCCGCAGGAGCGATTTCATACACAAATGATGTGGATACAAAGTCCGATTCAATCCTCCTTGTGAATATGGATACAAACCAGGTCGTTTTTGAAAAGGACCCTGATTCACGGCGTTATCCTGCGTCAACAACAAAAATTATGACATATATAATTGCAATTGAGAATATTCCCGACTATGAGAATACACGAATCGAGATAAAGGAGGATGTCCTCAGAATCCTTGACGGTACAGGCAGTTCCACCGCAAATCTTGAAAATCATATAGGGGATAAGCTGACTGCGCTGGATTTGCTTTATGCAATGATGGTGCCGTCGGGCAACGACGCCGCCGTGGTTCTGGCCGATTATGTGGGTAACGGCGATATTTCAAAATTTGTAGATTTGATGAATCAAAAGGCGCAGGAGCTTGGCTGTGAGGATACCCATTTTCAAAACCCCGACGGACTTCACAATGCAGACCATTATACCACCGCACGGGATCTTTACAAAATTACCAGCTACGCCCTCACAAAACCAATGTTCTCAGAGATTACAAACACAACAACCTACTACATAGAGGGCGACGATTATCCCCTGATTACCACAAACTATCTTATTGACGCAGGTCGTGGGGGAGAGTATTACTATCAGTATGCCAAGGGCATAAAAACAGGAACAACCGACCAGGCGGGACATTGTCTTGTAACCACCGGTTCAGCCGACGGATACTCATATATGGCGGTTTTGCTTCATTCTCCTTATGAAGAAATGGACGATGAATACGGAACAATGTATGACGCCGCCGATTTGTTCAGATGGGCGCTTGTTAAATTACAGCTTACGGAAATTAAAACCGCCGATATGCCTGTGTGCGAGGTCGGCCTACGGCTTGCATGGAATAAGGATAAGATTTTGCTTACGCCTGCGGAAAACATAACGGCGATAACGCCCAAGGAGTACGACCCCTCTTGGATAACCATTGAAACCGATGTGCCTGACCATATTGACGCACCTGTAAAACAGGGTGATGTTATCGGAAGCGCAAGGGTGTACTATAAGGACGACACAATGACGGAAAAACAACTGCTTTCAACCGCACAGCTTGTTGCCTCTGAATCTGTTGACCAAAGCGGATTTTTGTATGTTCTTGATGTTATGAAGAACATTGTGTGCTCAATGTGGTTCTTGATTGCAATGGCGGTTATCGTTATTCTTGTAATAATCTATCTGATTGTCAGCAAGGCGTCAAAACGCAGAAACAGAAAGAAAAAGAGAGTTAAAAGATACCGCAATCTGTGATAAAAAATTAAATCAGACATAATAAACCGCCTGTTTACAGCAAAAGTAAGCAGGCGGTTTTTGTACTGATACCGAATAAAATATGCATAGAGATGTTGGTTTTATTAGATTTTTAGTATTAGTATCATATAACCTCGTATTTGATTTTTTGCGGAAAGTCCGTGCTTTTTGAACAAACGCTTATCGTGTATTCCGGCAAAGAGTATGTTTTAAAATAATACAGCTCGCCGTTTTCAGTAAATCGGTCTTGGGAAAGGTCAATATCTTTCAGTGTTCTTCTTATTCCGATACCGCTGTACTTCAAAAAAGCCTCTTTTTTAGTCCATAGCCTGAAAAAAAGCTCTTTGTTTTTTTTACCGTCCTTTTCATTTTCCAGAAGCTTTAATTCATTGGGGTGGAAAATATGTTTTGCAATTCGGTCTGCGTTTTTCAGCAGATTTTCTTCTATGTCAGCGCCTAATTCTTGGCTGTCAACGGCAAGTAATGCGTATTTACCGCTGTGGCTTGCGTTGAAACAGATTCCGTTTTCGCAATAGGGTTTACCGTTGTCGGCGATTTTATATACAGAGTTGTCCCCGTGCAAAATATGTTTGTCAATCATTAAGCCTGCCGCAAGACAACGCTTCTTATCGTCGGCGTTTTTAAACCGTAAAAGCTTATTCTGCCTTATCTCGGGCAAGCCTGCAATCAAATTTTTATCAAGAGAAATTTGCAAAGCGTCAGCTAAATATATTTCCATAAGGTTCACCGAAAAATAAAGCAGGGCAAAGCCCTGCGTTTAGTATCCTTTTGTTCCGTCAAGAGAGTCGTCGTTTTCAATCCAATCCTCAACATAGACGGCGGTAAAACGGGTTTTTGTGTTTCTTATTACAACCCTTTTAATTCCTGCATTAATAATCAGCTTTTTGCACATAAGGCAGGAGCTTGCATTTTCCACATATTCTCCGGTTGAGGCGTCCTTGCCTACAAGATAAAGTGTAGCGCCTATCATCTGCTCCCTTGAGGCATGAATAATAGCGTTTGCCTCAGCGTGAACACTTCGGCAAAATTCGTATCTTTCGCCCCTTGGAATATTCATCTGAGTACGGATACACGTGCCCAAATCACTGCAATTTTTTCTTCCTCTGGGAGCGCCTGTGTAGCCTGTAGAAACAATTTGGTCGTTTTTTACTATTATAGCGCCGAAATTCCGCCTAAGGCAGGTGCCTCTCTCAATAACGGTTTCAGCAATATCCAAGTAATAATTCTCTTTGTCGATTCGTTCCAAAAAACTCACCCTTTCAAAAAAGAATATTCTGACATACAAAACGATATATTTAAAGTGAAAAGAAATATATCACAAAATATTATTTATTATTATCTATTTTAGATTTTTTAAGCTTTCAATGCACTTTTTGCAGATGCACTTGCCGTTAAACTCAACAAGCTCGGTTTCGGAACCGCAGAATTCGCAGTTGGGCTCAGCTTTTTTGATTACAATTTTGTTGTCCTCAACATCAATTTTAAGCAAATCTTCACATTCAAGAGAAAGCTTCTTGCGAATATCCTTTGAAATTACAATTCTGCCTGCTTCATCTATTTTTTTATAGCTTGTGTATATCACAATTACTCCTCCTTTTATTGTTAATGATACCAAATAATGACAAAATCGTCAAGGGTTTTGACAAATGAAATTCGTTAATTTTTAATGATTTTTCCTACAATTTTTTATATTTTCATTAAAAATGTCGAAAAGAGGGAACAAAATGTTATCATATATTTGGGGCGGAATGATTGCGGCCGCCGTGATTTTTGCTCTATTCACCGGCAATGCCGAATCCCTGTCACAGGGTACTCTTAACAGCGCTCAGGACGCAATTTCTCTGCTTATAACAATGGCAGGAATTTTATGCCTATGGTCAGGAATAATGGAAATTGCCGAAAGATGCGGATTCACAAATTTAATTTCAAAAATACTTTCCCCTGTTCTGTCAAAATTATTTAAAGGGCTGTCGGCAAAATCAAAAGCTTATAAGGACATTTGTATGAACATCAGCGCAAATATGCTTGGCTTGGGAAACGCCGCAACGCCTTTCGGACTGAGCGCTATGCGGGAGCTTGACACTCTGAACCACGGTAGCAGTTACGCAAGCAATGAGATGGTTCTTTTTGTGGTAATGAACACAGCGTCAATACAAATTATTCCTGCGATGATAGGCACCCTGCGCCAAAGCTACGGCAGTCAAACTCCCTTTGATATTATGCCCTGCGTATGGATTAGCTCTGCGTCGGCACTGGCGGTTGCCCTGATACTTGCTATTATTTTTAACGGAATATCTAAGAAACCGCTGAATAAATCACCTTAATAAATCACGCTGAAAGCTGTTTGCACATCTTGTTTTGTTTTTTACGCAACCTGCGAAAAATCCGACGGCGCAATATGTACTGACGATTTGAGATTTCTAAAAGTTCAAAGAATTAAAGGGGACGATATATTGAATTTTATAATTCCCGCATTTATTGCAATAACGGTTGCGGCAGGATTTATAAAGAAAGTACCGGTGTTTTCTGTCTTTGCAGACGGAGCTAAAAAAGGACTTTTAACTCTTTACAGAATTGCGCCTACGCTGATTGGACTGATAGTAGCCGTGGATATGCTTAAAGCAAGCTCAGCTATGGAAACTTTGTGCAGTTTTCTTTCGCCTGTGGCACAGACACTGGGATTTCCAAAGGAAATTATCCCTATGGTATTACTGCGCCCTGTTTCAGGCTCAGGCTCAACGGCGCTTTTAAATCAGCTTTATTCGGACTGCGGCCCCGACAGCTTTGCCGGAAGAGTTGCGTCTGTTTTGGCAGGCTCAACCGAAACAACCTTTTATGCGGTAACGCTTTATTTCGGAAGCACAAAGGTAAAGAACATTCGCCATACTTTGTGGGTAGCCTTAACGGCGGACTTTACTGCCGCAGTAATGGCGGTTCTTACGGTGAGAATTTTTTTCGGTATGTAGCTTAATAATGTAAAACAGTATATCGATAATAAATGACAAAAACTAAATTGACCTGTTTCAAGCTCTTGACAAAATTCAATGTGTAATATAGAATAGATAGGCAATTTATTCATTTGTTTCCGTAGCTCAGCCGGATAGAGCGACCGCCTCCTAAGCGGTAGGTCGGGTGTTCGAATCACCTCGGGAACGCCAACGCTTATACCGAAAGCCCAAGTTTTGGGTTTTCGGCTTTTTATTGAAACTAATTATATTATTTTTCAATAATATTGTAAAATTATACAACGAATTACTGTGATTCACTTTAAATTTATGTTATTGTGATACAAAAATATTAGTAATAATTCTTGAAAATTAAAAAAATTTGTATTATAATGTCTGTATAGGTAAAATAATATGGTCATTTTATGACATACCCACGGCACCGGGAAAGATTTTTAAGGGTTGGTATTACGACCACAAAATCAGTCATTAAGTACGGATATGTTACCGCAAAGGCAACAACAGCTCTTAATAAATATCGCTGAAGAGGAGGAATAAAGTTGGATAAGATGAAATATGAAAAACCCACGATAAATATTGAAAGTTTAGACAACTCCGATGTTATTACAGCGTCAACGCCTGTTCCGGTTATTCCTGAGGAAAGGGAAAACAGTTACTTTTCAATTTTTGATTTAGAGTGATAGGTATGAAAAAGCTGAAAATAGTTATTTTTATGATTGCCGCACTCTTATTTTGCGTGACGGCGTCCTCCTGCGGATGTCAAAATCAAAGTTCAAACAGTGCAGAGGGAGTGGACTCGGCTTCACAGTCGGATTCTACCGGAGTTAAAAACGATGCATCCGAAAGCTCGTCTTCAGTTTCCGATAATAACAATGTTGTAATAAATATCGATGATTTGGAGTAGAGGAAAGAATAATATGAAAAGAATATCAAATGCTTTTGTGCTTTTATTTGCCTTATGATGATTAAAGACGGATATATTCTCCGTAAATTCGACTATAAATTTGTTGCCGTTTATGTGGGTGATGACAACAGCAAACATTCCCAGTTTATTACGCTGAATACAACGGGAGCATATATTTGGAAGCTTTTGTCCTCAGGCAATAAGAGCAGGGAAGAGATTGTACGAAAGATTACTGATGATTTTGCTGTAACCCCGGATGTTGCACAAGTTGATGTTGATGAGTTTATCGACATTGTCAGAAACGCAGGTTTGCTAAATGAGTAACAGCATAGAAACGGTAATAAATAAATACGGTTTTTACAGCGGAAACATATTCGGTGACAGTATGTTTCCGCTTTTAAAAAATAAAACCGATGTTGTTTATCTTGAAAAGCCAAGTGAAAATTATGTTCCGAAAAAGTACGATATAATCCTTTACCGCCGAAACAGCGGTCAGCTTGTGCTTCACCGCATTGTGAATGTCAGCGGAGAACAGCTTGTAATCTGCGGCGACGGCGAAACAACAAAAGAGTACGGCGTTACAAAGGAACAGATTATCGCTGTATTAACAAAGTATTACCGAGGAGAAAAGCCCTGCACTATTGATGGCTTTTTTTACAGGCTTTATTCCAAATATTGGTGCGCAACTTTTTTTGCTCGGAAATTTAAACTTAAAATTCTTAAATTTATCAACAGATTATTGGGATATATGAAAAATGGACGCAGATAAATATATTGAGCAGGGAATGATGCTTGCAGAAATGCTGGGCAGTATAGTAAACGAAAAAGAAGTAAACACCCAAGGAGCAGCTTGGAATTTGCTGTATAATATTGCCCAAAAGAACAATGTTTCAGCTATGCTTTGCAATTATGTTCCTAAAACCTGTCCTGAAAACATAAGGTATAAATTCCTAAATGATTACAAAAAGTCGCTTATTCTTGTAACAAAGCTTGATTATATTTTCGACAGGGTGTGCGATTCTTTTAAAAAAGAGAATATTGAATTTCTGCCCTTAAAGGGAAAAATTTTGCGCAATATTTACCCTCAGCCCTATATGCGGACAAGCTGTGACACCGATATTTATATCCGTGAGAATGACCGTGAAAGCGCAAAAAAATGCCTTTATTCTCTGGACTTTTCACTTAACTCCTGCGGAGACGGTGTCGATGTTTATTTTAAAGAGCCTGTGTACTGCTTCGAAATTCACTTTATGCCCTTTGACGGAAGACTGAAAAATTGCGGATGTTTCGGCGACCTCCTTGAAAGAGCCGAGTATGATTCAGCATGCGGATATTACCGATTTAATGATAATGATTTATATCTGTATAATTTTCTGCATTTGTATAAGCATTTTGACTACGCAGGCTGTGGGATAAAGCTGTTTTTGGATTTGTATATTTTGTCAAAACGCCTTGATTTGAATTTTTACTGCATAAACAGCGTGGTTGAAAACTGCGGGCTGACAGAATTTCATGAAACAGTTTTAAATCTGAATAAAATATTTTTTGAGGGCGAGTCACCCAAGGAAAAGTACAAAACGCTGACTGCGTATATTCTTGCAAACGGAAATTTCGGCAACGGCGCTCATGCCTTTAGCGAGGAGATAAAAAGCGATAAAAGTAAACATAAGTTTGTATTTTTCTTAAAGCAGTGGTTTTTAAGCACTGAGCAGATGAAACCGCTGTATCCTATACTTGAAAAGGCTCCGTTTTTACTGCCTTTCTGTTGGATTCATAAGGGCGTCAGGACTCTTTTTCGCAACCCCTCAGCCATTAAGCGTGAGATTAAAAAAGTAAAATTTTACAGCAAAGATAACTGCGATAAATTTGATTATATAAAATCTCTCGCCGGAATAAAAGAAGAATAATGATTTAATAATTAGCTCACATATATTGTTTATTAAGGAGAGTAAAATTATGGAAAAAATACTGTTTATAAATTACCCCAAATGCACTACCTGCAAAAAAGCGAAAAAGTGGCTTGACGATAATAATATAAGCTATCTTGACAGGAATATAAAAGAGGAGAACCCTACCTGCGACGAGCTTAAAGAATGGCACGAAAAAAGCGGTTTGCCCCTTAAAAAATTTTTTAACACCAGCGGAGTGCTTTACAGGTCAATGGAGCTTAAGGATAAACTGCCCTCAATGAGCGACGAGGAACAGCTTAAACTCCTTGCCTCAGACGGTATGCTTGTAAAAAGACCTCTTGTTGTTTCTGACAAAGCAATTCTTACAGGCTTTAGAGAAAAGGAATGGGAAGAAAAATTAAAGCATTGATAAAATATTCTGCTAAAAAGAAAACGGCGTTGCTATTGAGAGTACTGCCGTTTTTACTATAGGTGATTACTCGGTTGCGTTCGGGCATAAAAGGATATTTTCAGCAGAAGCTGTCTGCACGGATTGCGTGTCGAGGCACTCGACTGTTAATCCAATGGATGCTGTTCCTCCACCATCGGAGGGGTAAATTCCTCTATTGCCATGCGCAGCTTCGGGTGGTGAATCACAAAATGAATTACCGGGGCTTTGTTTTTGGATACCATAGCCCATTTGCCTTCGTGAATGTATATCTGCAGGTTTCGGAATGTGTGAGCCGAGGTTTGATTCAGAATGTAATTCGGATGCGTTTCGGCAAATATTTTTGTCTGCTTCAAATGCTCCTCGTATTCCTCATAGGTATAGAAAATCTCCTTTTCACAAAACATTCCGGAAAGAGACAGACATATCGGATAACGGTCAAATTCTTCCGCTGTGATATGTGGGATTTCGTCCTCAACCGTTTCTGTTTTCAGGATTTCCTCCGTCATTAGCCGCTGAGAATCCGCGTAAGATAAAATACTTTCTCTTTCTGCTTCTGAAAGGGTGCGCTTCGCCAGGAACTGCTCCAAATAGTCTTTATCCATTGTATAAATCGGCAGAGAGGATAAAATGCTCCTCCGCTTTCCCTCTGTACGGGCGTCTCCAATCAGGAAGGCGTTGAGTGCGACTGCATTTTCCTCCCGATAGATATCCATCAGCGGGTGGGCGCTGCTTAAAAGCGCCTGTGCCCGTTTTTTATAATAAGATACTTCGTCCTTAGATTTTGTCAGATAATACTTTCCTTCGCTGTGATAACCGGAGATTGCTTCGCCGGAAAGCGCCGCTGTGCCGGACACCTTCAACAAATGCAGAAAAACATTGTTTTGAACATTTTTGAGATAATAGGGCGAAATCTGCCCTGTCATATACATGGGAATCCAGCCTTCAAGCCCCAGCATCATATCCTCAAAGGAACGGTCGAGATTATGAATCTGGTTTAAATGAAGCCCCTTTTTCAGCATCATTGCCATACCGAGCATCCATTTTTTTGGGAACTCCGAATCCTTTGCCATTTCACTCATGGGCATATCGCTGTACATAATAACGGGCCCCATGGATTTGGAAAGAACGGTAGCCTTCAAAAAATCCAGTTCGCTTTCCATCATCTCGGTGAGTCCGAAATATGTTTTTGAGATTGGAAGCTGAAACGGCACTGAAGGAACTTTTAATTCGTCAAAACGGATTGCTTTTATGTATTCGTTCAAATCAAACTCATCCAGCTTGGTCAGGAATTTTGAAATGCTGTCTGTTCTTGTGCTTTTGCCGTTGAGCAGCCAGTTTTGTATTTTATCAAATCTTTTTGAGCTGTCGGAAAGCTCCTTCCGGGCACAGCCGATAAGCTCCGCTAAAACAGATATTTCTCCGGGGTTGTCTATCTCTCTTGCAATATATCCGGCAATGGCGGCGGCGAATTTTGTCGGGTCGGACGGCTGGCGTGAGCCGTTGCGGAAGCGGAATATGGTTGAAGTATCGTAATTGGTATGTCGGCATAACCTGGCAATGTTGATATCGAGAACGGAAATCAGCGTATTGAAATTATCCCGCAGCTGTTCTTTGTCCGTTGTTATGACATCTGTGCAGTCAAGAAAGCTTTCTTTGACGGAAGCTTTTGTGATATCGCCGTGTTGTTTTTGTTCAGCGAGGGAGGCGATGGCTTCACAAAGCCGGTCAAAGGGTTCCGAATCTATTTCCGGCATTCGTCCGCCTGCACGATAGCGGCTTACGGTAGCCTCGGATAATCCGGATATACTGCTGATATCCTTTGCCGTACAATTCAGTGTTTCAATATATTCATTCAACTTTTCACAAAACTTCATAAAGTATTCCTCCACGAGATTGCTTCTGTATTCTCATTATACTTCAAAGTGATACAAAAAGATAGTAATTTCCGATTTGGATAATGACAAATCGGAAAGAAAGTGGCAGAAAACGCAATTATCTGCTATAATACTCTTGGCTTTATAGCGAGAACCAAATACAATAAATCTAAGGAGGTTTTTCAGATGAAGAAAAACAGTAAAAATCATCATGCAGGGCGAATTATAAGCCTCTTTATTGTGCTCTGTATGGTACTGGCGATTGCGCCGATTACGGCGTTTGCAGCGGATTCGACAGTCAGAAATGCAACGGAACTGGAGGCGGCATTGGAAAATGCGGACTGTGCGGAGATCAAACTGGGAGGAAACATCGAGACCTCTTGGGTGTTAGACGTGGAGCGCACCGTGACTCTGGATCTGAACAGTTATACTCTGACAAGCAGTGCTTCGGACATAATCATATTTCGAGTGCGCAATGACGGAAACCTAACAGTGAAGGACAGCGCCACCGGCGGCAAGATCGACGGTCAGAAAAAGAACGGAGGATTTGAAGTCAAGGGTGGCATGCTGACCTTGGAAGGCGGCAGTATCGTGAACTGCATGGAGTCCGACGGCGACGGTAGCGCCGTGGATATTAGCAAAACCAGTGTAACGGAAACATCTACCAAGCCGATCAAGTATGGTAAGTTTATTATGAATGGCGGCGCCATCTTGGATTGCAAAGCCTACGATGACGGAGGTGCAGTAGATATAGGAAGCGGCTGCACCTTCATTATGAACGGCGGCACCATCGGTAATTGCAGAGCCGGCAGTGACGGTGGAGCGGTATTTATCAAGCAGAGCGGCGCCTTTGAGTTGAACGGCGGCCTCATTCGGGATTGCTCTGCCGCCGACAACGGTGGTGCGGTGAATATTTACCAAGACGGTCGCTTCACCATGACCGGTGGCACAATAAAAAATTGCAAATTGGACGGGGTCGGAATTGGTAATGCGGTGTACGGCAGCAACGATAAGGCTGTGGTCACCATGACCGGCGGCACCTTTGAAGACTGCGGCGTATTTCCCTATTCCTTTGATGAATTCACCGTGACCTTTGACTCTGACGGCGGCAGCGCCGTCTCCGAGCAGAAGCTGCGGAATGCTCCGGCGGTCAAGCCTACCGACCCGAAGAAGTCCGGCTATAATTTTGCAGGGTGGTATCTTGGGGAAGAAGAATACACCTTTACCGCCATTGTCACCGAGGACATTACCCTGAAAGCGCATTGGACACCCACAGCTACGCCGACCGCTATCAATAAGGTCGTTATAGAGAATGTGAAGTTTGACTATCAGCCGGGCAGTGCGCCGCAGGCAACAGCAACAAAGGGCGATGACGAAGCCTATACCTTCTATGAATATTGGGAGGAATGGGCTGAAACCGAGGAGGGCTTAGTGGCGGTTAAGTTCTGGTACTCCGATAGAGATGTTCCTGAAAATCAAAGGATTACCGCCTTTGAAGAGGGCAAGACCTATTCCTACAGCATCATCGCAGAAGCAAATGAAAACTATACCTTTGCCTCAAAGGATGATGGTCTTTCCGTAATGCTGAACGGAGTAGATTACACGGACAAAAGCGGAGTGATTTTGGATGGAATCGGCCTTATGATAGGCCCCGAATTCATGACGTCGAAAAAGCCTGCCACGCAAAAGGAAATTGAGCTGATTGAAATCAACAACGCAACCTTGACCTTTAAGGACGGCGACAAGCCCGTATTCACCGGTACAACGCCCAATGACGCTCCGTATGCCCTGGTTTTTGAAGAATGGAGAACTGATGGCGAATGGACGCGCTCGGACGAATGGTTTAACGATGCTGACCATCACGGAGATGATAAGGATATAACTGCCTTTGATAAAAACAAAAGCTACAATTATAATCTTTATATCAAAGTAAATGAGAAAGGCATCGACGAGGGTTGGTATTTCGGCTCTAACACGAAGCTGAAAATCAACGGGAAAGAAGTTTCATTTACAAATGACTACCCTGATGAAATTCAAATATTTGGTATTAAAACCGGGATTACAATGACGCCTGCAACATCTCCTGGAGAAAAGATTCTCGGTGATGTTGACGGCAACGGAGAATTAAATATCAATGATGTTGCTGTAATGCAGCTTCAGCTTGCTAAGCTTTATACAGAGACCTTTGATGAAAGTGTGGCTGATTTTAACGGTGACGGTGAATTCAACATTCAGGATGCCTCCCGGATTCAGTTAGCGCTTGCGCATCTTATATAAAAGCAGAAAAAATAATCATTGGGAAAGCTTCTCTTTTGAGGAGCTTTCTTTTTAGGCCTTTTGTTAATAGTTGGGGCAAACCCGAAAATGAATATTTAAACAGAACAAGCGGCAGCGAATTAAGCTGTCGCTTGTTTTTGCAATTATGTGTTAATTTTATTAAAATTTTTATATAATTTCTGAGCATCGGCTAATAATAATCGGTGCTTTCATTAACCTGCAAATAAAAATTTGGCGAAACAATGCAAAAAATGAAATAATTACATTTTATATATTTAAAATATCCGTGCAAAATACTATTGCGGCAACAAAACGGGAAGCCGAATTGTCGCTTAAATATATTAAAATAAAGGAGATAACAATATGTCAAGCAACAATAATCAGCTTAATGTTCCTCAGGCAAAGGAAGCTATGGAACGCTTTAAGATGGAGTGTGCAAACGAGGTCGGCGTTAACCTTAAGCAGGGTTACAACGGCGATTTAACATCTCGTGAAGCCGGTTCAGTAGGCGGACAGATGGTTAAAAAGATGATTGAGTCATACGAAAACAGTATGAAATAATTATCTGCTTAACAAAACAAAAGCAGAAAATGCCATCGGGGCGGTCGCTCCGATGGCATTTATATATTATTTATGGGATAAGGTTATACGCTAAGCTCATTAACGGTTGATTTTGAAGTTTGGCAGATAATAAGAGAGAATGTAACTGTAATCATTATTTTCGGATAGATAATCAACTCCGTCCAGGCTTATTCCCGTACACTCATTATTTATGCTGTAATTTTCGCTGAAACAGTCCCAGGGCGATGCAACCGAAGCCATATTTATATCATCATTTCTGAGGGTTGAGCCGTTTGAACATTGAGAAACCGGGATAAAGTATAGGTTGCCGTCGTCAGTTGATAAATACATATTTTCCGTTTCTTTTATTATGCTTTCCGCCGTTTCGGTGATTTTTTCAAAATCGTCCGGGTGAGCGCTTTTTATTTCGCTTTCGCTGATATATTCCGACGGATTTGATATGTCGATTTTTCCCTTATCAGCCTTAATATTCGTGTTAAAAACCACAGCCAGCGCCTTTAATCCCTCTCTGTTAAATGCATTTGATTTTGCCCATATCATTCCCTTTAATAATTCATTATCGCTGATTGATGCGCCGTTGTTTACCGCTGAAGTTTCAATTTCCGTATCGGTACTAACTTCATTATCTTTATCGGTATTATCTTCGGCATCTTGCAGGGTGGTTGCTTCTGTATTTGCTTCGGTATTCTCTGCGGAGGAATTTTCTTCCTCCGCCGAAAATGATGATGCAGATTCACCGGTATCAGCGGAAGAATTATTTTTGTTTTCCAAAGTATTAGTTTTGACGGCGATTATGGGAATAACCGCCATAAGAGCAAAAATCAACAGTATAATTGAAATTTTAAATTTCATATATCTTTCTCCCAACTCCTGTGGATTTTTAAAACAATTCCGTGAAAATAGTCGTTTTAATCTTCTTGACATAGGCTGATATTTGTCATAGAATATATATGTTAAACTATATCAGATGTATGACTTAATATTTTAAAGTATTATAAACCTGAATTAAAAGAGGAACGGAGTAATAATATGCGGATTAAATTGTGTTGGATACCATTTATACCTGCAATAATTGCAATGGTATTTTTAAAGTACATAGAGGTTACATTGCCAAGCGGAGGAACATTTTTTGGATTAGGCAGCTTTGGGCTGATTTATTCGGCAATAGCTGTTATCCCGATTTTATATATTTTATGTTCGTTAATCAGCCTTCTTGATAAGAAAACCTCACAGTATTATACTTTAAACAAAAATTTCGGCGCTTCGTTATTTTCTTTTTTAGCCGCAGTAGGAGTGCTGTTTAATTCCGTTATGTATATTTACACAACGGTAAGCAACGCTTCGATTGAAGGTATCGGGGTGCTTAGTATGATAGAAGCCGTGTTCGGAATAGCGGCAGGTATCTCCTTGCTTTTCATTTCAAGCTGTCATTTAAGCGGAAAAAACGGCGGAAAGTCCCTTGCTTTGTTTATGCTTGTTCCCGCCATTTGGGCAGGTTTAAAGATGGGGGTTATTTTCCAGTCTTTGACTACCGTTTCCGTGCTTTCTGCTGATGTAATGGATATGCTGTGCTATGCCTTGGTTGCGTTGTTCATTTTTTCAGACGCTATGCTTGTTTGTAAAATTGAGGGCAAGAATACCGTAAAACGCTGTTTTGTAAGAGGCTTTACGCTTATTACAGCCGTAGCTGCATGTTCAACAAAGGCAATCTATAAAATTGTAAACAACTTCGGTGCATATGATTTGACCGTCATTATTGATACAGCCGTAACCCTTTGTTTCGGCCTTTATGCACTTGCAGTACTTATAGAGCTTACCTTCAAGGTGCTTCCAAAGGATGCTGTTATCAAGCCCCAAGAAGTATCCGCTGATGACGAAGAGCCTCCGGCAAGAGAATATGTGTCTTTTCTTTATCACGAGGACAAAAATTCCGACCAAGTCAACATATATGAATCCGAAACATCTTCAAACGGTGCCGACGGCAACAATGTTGCGTTTCTTACCCCTGACGAAACCAACGGCGTTTTACAATCGAAAAAGGCGGAAAAGATTACTGCTGACGATTCGATGAATACTCAGGCTGAAGAACCTGCCGAGAAAGGCACAAACGCTGGAAACCTTGAACCCAAAGAAACCGAGAATTCAGCAGACAAAGAAGATAAGACAGAGCAAAATTTTGTTACAGCTAAAAAGCAAGAGAGCGGTGACGAGCTCAAAACAAGAATGGATGAGATTGATAAGCTTATCTTAGAAATTCAGTCAAGAAATTCCGAGGATTAACCTGATTTTACCTTATGGTGATTTTATGAAAAAAGTACTATGCCTAATATCTGCGTTTATACTTTTGGTTTGTTCCGGCACTTATTATGTATCTTCTGCCGGAAATGAATTTGTAGTAGAAAACGGAGTGCTTGTTTCTTATACAGGCAGCGACACATATGTAACCGTGCCTGATGATGTTTATTATATCGGCGACAGCGCTTTTGAAAACAATACTAAGGTGCAGACCGTTGTTCTTAACAGTAATGTAAGATATATCGGCAACAAGGCGTTTTATAACTGCACCGCATTACGGGCGCTGGCAGATTGCAGTGCCGTTACTTCAATCGGAGCTTTTGCCTTTGACGGAACTCCTTATTACAACAGTATTAAATCGGATTTTGTAAGCCTTAACGGTGTATTGTTTAAATATTGCGGTACAGATGAAAATGTAGTCATTCCCGATAATATTGTTTCGATTGCTCCCTATGTTTTTTACGGCAGAACCGATATATCTTCCCTTAGCTTTAAAGGGGAGGTTACAGAAATCGGCGAGGGTGCTTTTTATAGCTGTACTTCGCTTTCAAATGTGAATATTCCCGATACCGTAACAACCATAGGTGCAAATGCCTTTTACAATACAAGCTGGCTCAACCAAAAGCAGGGACAGGTTATTGAAGGCAGCGGCGTTCTTATAAAGTATGCAGGCGGCGAGGAAAGCGTAAAGATTGATTCATCGGTCAGAGTAATTGCTCCCTGTGCTTTTTATGAAAACACCGGTATCAAGTCAGTAAATATACCCGGAAGTGTGTATATGATTGGTATGCGTGCCTTTATGGGGTGCAGCGGTCTTACCGACGTTTCTATGAATTACGGAACAAAGTTTATCGACACAGAAGCATTTGCCGACTGTGGCTTAAGCGGTACAGTTAATCTTCCGAAAAGTGTTGAAAAAATCGGAAACGGTGCTTTTGCAGGATGCGGTGCTGTTACAAGAGTTGAATTAGGCGGAAATTTAAAGGAACTTTCCTACGGTGCTTTTGCCGGATGCGAAAAGCTTGCGTCTGTTTACTGCCGTGACGGCTTAAAACAAGTAGGTGAATACGCCTTTTATAATTGCAGTATGCTCAAAAAAGTCAGATTGCCCAAAAATGTTTCTTCAATAGGCGAAAAAGCTTTTGATGGCTGTACCGATATTACCCTTTATTCAGCTGAAAACAGCGTCTTAAGTGATTATGCCGCTGATAATTCGCTGAATCTCAGAGGAGAGAACGGCGATGTTAATCAGGATGGCGAGCTTTCGATTGTTGACGCAACATACATCCAGATGTATAGGGCAAAGTTTATGAATTTTTCAGATGAGCAGATTGAGCTTTCCGACGCAAATTATGATTCTTCCTCAAATATAATGGATGTTTCTTTTATTCAGATGAGGCTCGCAAAGTTTGTTTAAGTTAGCTCTGATAAAACTTTGTGCAAGAGCTTTACTGCGTTATTTAATCGGTTGTTACTTAATTGTTGACATATTTTAATTTTAGTGTTAGTATAAAGAAAATGAACTGTGAAAAGGATATGATTCGGCATAACCTGTTTTCAGAGAGCAAACCGCTTTTGCTGAAAGGTTTGTATTCAGACTGTCGGATTACCGCCTTGGAGTCTGTGCAGGAAATGGCACGGCGTGTAACTGCGTTAAGGGTTTAATGAGGGCTTAACTGCCGAATTTGGGTGGAACAGCGTCAAGTGTATTTTGTCGCCCCAATATTCCTTATTGGAATATTGGGGCGTTTTTTACATTTTAGGAAATTGCTCGGCTGTGCTCGGGCATAAAAGGCTGTTTTAAGCAGAAGCTGTCTGCACGGATTGCGTGTCGAGGTACTCGACTTTTTTATTATTAAATTTGTGTTTACATTTAGTTTTTTATTTTAATTTATAATATTTTAAAAAATCTTTAATTAAAAAGGAGTTAGTAAAGATGATTAAAGTAGAACTTAAAGGCGGAGTAATCAAGGAATATCCCGAGAATACAACCGTCGCAGAGCTAGCAAAATCAATAGGAATGGGACTTTATAAGTCAGCCTGCTGTTGCAGTATTGACGGTGAAGTTAAAGATTTGCGAACTCCTTTGACCTCTGATTGCAAGCTTGAACTGCTCACTTTTGACGATCCCAGAGGACAAAAAGCATTTTGGCACACAGCGTCGCATATACTTGCTCAGGCTGTAAAGCGTCTGTATCCCAATGTAAAATGTGCTATCGGACCTGCTGTTGATAACGGCTTTTATTACGATTTTGATGTTGAAAAGCCCTTTACAACCGAGGATTTGGATAAAATCCAGCAGGAAATGAAAAAGATTGCCAAGGAAGGCTTGGAAATCGAGAGATTTGAATTAGAGCCTGAAAAAGCAGAAGAGCTTTTAAGCTCAATGAATGAACCCTATAAGGTAGAGCTTGTTAAAGAACACTCAGGAAAAGGCGAAAAAATATCTTTTTATAAACAGGGCGATTTTACCGACCTGTGCGCAGGCCCTCACCTTATGAGCGTATCTCCTGTTAAAGCAGTAGCCTTAACAAACTGCACAGGCGCATATTGGAGGGGAGATTCGAAAAACGCACAGCTTTGCCGTGTTTACGGCGTTGCATTTCCAAAGGCTTCAATGCTCGAAGAACACCTGACAAAGCTCGAAGAAGCTAAAAACCGTGACCATAATAAGCTTGGCAGAGAATTGGAATATTTTACAACCTCCGAAATAATCGGTCAGGGACTGCCCATACTTTTGCCTAAGGGTGCAAGGGTAATTCAGTTGCTCCAGAGATTTGTAGAAGACGAGGAGCAGAAGAGGGGCTGGCTCCTTACCAAAACTCCGTATATGGCTAAAAGCGATTTGTATAAGGTAAGCGGACACTGGGATCACTACCGTGATGGAATGTTTGTTTTAGGCGACGAGGAAAAGGACGACGAGGTGTTTGCTTTAAGACCAATGACCTGTCCCTTCCAGTATCAGGCATACCTTAACCGCCAGCGTTCATACAGAGATTTGCCATTAAGATATAACGAAACCTCCACATTGTTCAGAAATGAGGCAAGCGGTGAAATGCACGGACTTATCCGTGTGCGTCAGTTTACAATTTCCGAGGGTCATTTGATGTGTACTCCCGAACAGCTTGAGGACGAGTTCAGAGGCTGTTTGGAGCTTGCAATTTATATGCTGAAAACCCTGGGTTTGTACGAGGATGTTTCTTACCGTTTCTCACAGTGGGATCCTAACGATACAGAAAAATATATAGGTACGCCGGAGCAGTGGGACGAGGCTCAGGGAACAATGAAGAAAATCCTTGAACATCTGGAAATCCCCTATGTGATAGGAATCGGCGAAGCAGCATTCTACGGCCCCAAGCTTGATATTCAGATTAAAAATGTTTACGGCAAGGAAGATACGCTGATTACCATTCAGGTTGACCAGATGCTCTCCAAAAAATTCGGTATGGAATATGTGGATAAAGACGGCAAAAAGAAGAATCCTTATATTATACACAGAACATCCATCGGTTGCTACGAGAGAACCCTTGCTCTGCTTATTGAAAAATACGCAGGCGCATTCCCAATGTGGCTTGCGCCCACACAGGTTAAAATATTGCCTATTGCAGACCGTCATCTTGACTATGCTTACAAAATCAAACAGGCTCTTGAGGCTCACGGAATGAGGATTGAGGTTGACGACCGTTCCGAAAAGGTCGGCTACAAAATCCGTGAAGCACAGCTTGAAAAAGTACCGTATATGATTGTTGTAGGCGATAAAGACATAGAGAACGACTGCATTTCTGTCCGTTCAAGAAAGCTGGGCGATTTAGGCTCTATGAAGCTTCAGGAGTTTATCGACAAGGCTGTTGAGGAGATTGAAACAAAGGCAATTAACTGATTTTGAAAGGTGACGCCCTTGTTCAGACGAAAAAATAAACGCAGAACATATAACAAACGACGGCGAAGAGGTGCCGGTATCGGTGCATATATCTCTCCGCAAATTGCAAAAGTGTTGATTATAGTGCTTATTGCACTGGTTTTTGCAGTGGGCGTTTCGGTGCCTTTGTTTAGTTATTATTCTGATAAAGAAATATTAAATATTTCTGAAAGTGATAATGTTGAATATTTTACCGAAGAACAAAGGGCAGAACTGCTTAGAGTTGTAAACCGTGGCAATCCGCTGGACAGCTCGTATGTGCCAAGTCTTGAAGAAACAGACGGGATTTTGGTAAACTCCCTTATGGTGAAAAGCCTTAACAAAATGCTTGAGGACGCTGAAAAAGACGGTGTCCACTTGAAACTTAAAAGCGGATATATTTCTTATGAAGAACAAAGCGAGCTTTTTCGTGAAAAATACAACGCATATATTCAAAACGACAGTATTTCCGCCGTTAAAGCAGAGGCAAAAACCGTAAGAACCACGCCCAGAGCAGGGCAAAGCGAAGCGCAAACCGGACTTTTGGCAGAATTTTACGACGCCGACGAAAGCGATTTTGAAAAAAGCAAATCCTTTGTCTGGCTTGGAGAAAATTCAGCGGAGTACGGCTTTGTACTGAGATTCCCAAAAGAAAAGCAGAGCGTTACGGCTATGGATTATTCCCCGTCGGTTTATCGATTTACAGGGAGTAAAAACGCAATGCAAATGCGTATTTTCGGAATGTGCCTTGAAGAATACAAAGATTATTTGTCACAAAAATAAAAATTAAAGGAAAAATGCAAAAACACTTGATTTTTTTGTTTTGATATTGTATAATTCAAATGTTAGTGTGATTTTAGTCCAAAGAGGTGAATATAATGAAAGAAAATATCCATCCAAATTACGAGCAGACAACTATTAAATGTGCTTGCGGTAACGTAATTGAAACAGGTTCAACAAAGAAGGATATTAAAGTAGAAATTTGTTCTAAGTGCCATCCTTTCTTTACAGGAAAGCAGAAGCTTGTTGATACAGGCGGACGTGTTGACAGATTCAAAAAGCGTTTCGGTATGGACAAATAATGATATCGTAATGTAAGGCGGCACAGATTTTGTGCCGCTGTTTTTGTGTTATAGGAAATTGCTCGAAAGCAACCGTGCATAAAAAGGCTGTTTTCAGCAAAAGTTGTATGCCCGGATTGCATGTCGAGGTTTTTTGCTCCGGGGAGATAGCTTCATCTAATTGGTATAGTTTTATGCCCGACCGTTTTCCGCCGAGAAAAGGCCGGTTTATAACATAAAACATAAATGTCCGACCGATTTATTCCGGGGAAATAGATTTATCTATGTTGCTGTCGTTGCTGTCTGCTCGGATTGCATGTCGAGGTACTCGACTTTTTGTAGTGTGGAGAATTGCTCGGCTGCGCTCGGGAATAAAAGGCTGTTTTCAGCAAAAGCTGTCTGCTCGGATTGCGTGTCGAGGTACTCGACTTACATATATGTTATTAAAAAAACACAGACCTGCTATACATTATGCAGGACGGAGATTTTATGGACGATTATTACAATACTGTTTATAAGGAAGCCTGTGACGAATTTGTAGAAAAACGCTCTCGTTTTATCGGCTATTGCAAGCCTGTCACCGACGAAAAACAGGCTGTTGATTTTATAAACGAAAAGCGAAGCGTCCACTGGGACGCAACCCATAATGTGTATGCCTATGTTCTGAGAAATGGCAACATTCAGCGTTACAGTGACGATTCAGAGCCTCAGGGGACAGCAGGCGTGCCGACCCTTGATGTGATTTTAAAGAATAATGTTGTTGATTGCGCTGTGGTCGTAACCAGATATTTCGGTGGAATTCTTCTTGGGGGCGGAGGGCTTGTACGAGCATATTCCCACGGAGCAAAAATTGCCCTTGAAGCGGCACAAATCGTCAGAATGGAAAAATGCCTTTGCTGTTGGATAAGGATTCCCTATAATCACTACGGCAAAGTGAATACGCTGATTGTGCAAAACGGCGGTGTGATCGACGATTCACAATTTACCGATGATGTAAAAATAATGTTCCATATTCCCAAAGGTATGCTTGACAGCCTGCAGAAACAGCTTAACGACGCTACAAGTTCTCAGGTAGGAATAGGCGTTACAGATGAAAAATACTATGCTTCACGGCAGTAACAGGCTGAATATTATGTTTTTATCAGGCAAATAATATATTTTTAAGGAAAAAATAAAATAATACAAGAAAATAAAGGATTTTATAATTTTTTTGCGTATATAGTGTTGGCATTTGTATGAAAGGGGGATTACCGTGGCTTTACCGGAAAGTTTTATTCAGGAACTTAAAATGAGAAACGACCTGACTGAAATTGCGTCCTCCTATGTTAATCTGAAAAGAAAAGGCAGAAATATGGTGGGACTGTGTCCGTTTCACGGGGAAAAAACGCCTTCTTTCAACATATACACCGAAAACGGCTCTTTTTACTGCTTCGGATGCGGAGCAGGCGGCGATGTTATCACATTTATAATGAAAATAGAAAACCTCGATTACATTGACGCCGTAAAGTTTTTGGCGCAGAGAGCCGGTATGAGTATGCCGGAAAATACCTATGACGACAGTATGGCTAATCTGCGCACGAGAATTTACGAGGCAAACAGATGTGCCGCAAGGTATTATTTTGATATGCTCCACAGTCCCTGCGGAGCTGACGCAATGAATTATCTGCACAGCAGAGCGCTTTCGGAGAAAACAATACGCCGTTTCGGATTGGGCTATTCGCCTGCCCAACGGTACTCTTTGTGCGGACACTTAAAGTCTAAGGGCTTTACCGAATACGAAATTCTGTCTGCAAATCTCGCCTTTAAAAGCAAAAACGGAAGCGGAATTTACGACAGATTTTCAAACCGTGTGATGTTCCCCATAATTGATTTAAGGGGAAATGTTATCGCCTTCGGCGGACGAATTATGACGGATGAAAAACCGAAGTATCTCAATACCTCCGATACGCCTGTTTTTAAGAAAAGCGAGAATTTATTTTCCCTCAATAACGCCAAAAATACCGGCGACAGAACGCTGATTTTATGCGAGGGATATATGGATGTTATCGCCGTAAATCAGGCAGGATTTCAAAACGCTGTTGCAACCTTAGGCACGGCGCTTACATCAGAGCAGGCTATGCTGATGAAGCGTTATGCCGATGAGGTGGTAATTTGCTACGACGCTGACGAAGCAGGTCAAAAGGCTACCCAACGGGCAATACAAATCCTGAGAAACGCAGGCTTGCTTATAAGAGTGCTGACAGTTCCCGACGGCAAGGACCCTGACGAATTTATCCGCAACAAAGGCGAAAACGGTCCTGCGGCATTCGGCAATATTTTAGAAAACAGCAAAAATGATGTTGAATACAGATTTAAAAAGCTGAAAAATCAGTTTGACCTTAGCACAAGCGACGGGAAAATCAGCTATCTTAACGAAGCTGTCAAGGTAATCTCAACCCTTGAAAATTCCATTGAGCAGGATGTCTATGTGTCCCGTCTTGCAAAAGAAACCGATGTATCAAAGGACGCAGTATTGCTTCAACTTAAACGGCTTAACACCAAAAAACGCAAAGACATTCAAAAGTCTGACTTCAGAAAACTGCAAAACAGATTAAACGGCAGAGATGATAAGGTTAATACAGAGCATTATAAAAAACCGAGAATTACCTCCGCTGAGGAATCCTTGATTGCCTTTCTGGTTAATAACCCCGATAAACAGGAAAAAATAGAAAATCTGCTTAATACTGACGGAATTCAAACGGAATTCAATAAACGGTTGTACGAATATTTCATAAGCAGAATTAAAAAATCATTAGACCCGCTTGCAAAGGTATCCGCCGATTTTACAGGCGACGAGGTATCAAAAATATACAGAATCGTTAATTCCTATCAAAAATCCGTCTCTACGGAGGACGCAATGAGGGAATATATAAATATAATTAACGAGGAAAGCCAAAAAATTTCAAAGGAGGATATTTCCAAAGCCTCAAGCCGAGAGCTTTTGGACTATATTCAAACGCTGAAAGATAAACGAAAATGATAAGGAGCAAAAGGTATGACAGAACAGCAGGATAAGAAAACAGTCGTAAAGGAGCTTACTGAGCTTGGCAAGCAAAAGGGAAGCCTTACTAATCAGGATATTCTTGACGCAATAGGCGAGCTTGATTTTGAACCTGAACAGCTTGAAAAGCTCTACGATAACCTGGAGTCACAGGGAATTGAAATCGTTGAGGATTTAGAGGACGTCAAGCTTGACGACTTAGGCGATGAAATAACAGGAGATAAAGACGGCGACTCCGGCGATTTTACCGAAATAATCGCAATCGACGACCCTGTTAAGGTTTATCTTAAGGAAATCGGCCGTGTACCGCTTTTGACTCCCGACGAAGAAATTGAGCTTGCTATAAAGATAAAAGAGGGCGACGTTGGTGCCAAAAAGCGCCTCAGCGAGGCTAACCTCAGACTTGTTGTAAGCATCGCAAAGCGTTATCTCGGCAGAGGTATGCAGTTCCTTGACTTAATCCAGGAGGGAAATCTGGGACTGATTAAAGCCGTGGAAAAGTTCGACTACACCAAGGGCTTTAAGTTTTCGACCTATGCAACCTGGTGGATCAGGCAGGCGATAACAAGGGCGATAGCTGACCAGGCAAGAACAATCCGCATACCCGTTCATATGGTAGAAACTATCAATAAGGTTAAAAAGGTTTCAAGCCAGCTTTTGCATCAGAACGGTCATGAGCCCAGCGCCGAGGAAATTGCGGAAGAAATTGATATGCCCGTTGAAAAGGTTAGGGAGATTATGCGTGTGGCGCAGGAGCCTGTTTCTCTTGAAACCCCAATCGGCGAAGAAGAAGACAGCCACCTGGGAGATTTTATCCCCGATAACGACGCACCAGCGCCTGCTGACGCCGCTTCTCACACAATGCTCAGAGAACAGCTTTCCGAGGTTTTGGATACCCTTACTCCCAGAGAAGAAAAGGTGCTAAGATTAAGATTCGGTCTTGAAGACGGAAGAAGCAGAACCTTGGAAGAGGTAGGTAAGGAATTTAATGTAACCCGTGAGAGAATAAGACAGATTGAAGCAAAGGCTTTGAGAAAGCTCAGACATCCCTCACGAAGCAAGAAATTGAAAGACTTTTTGGACTGATTCCTAAGGAGGGCGTAAAGTTGCTGACTTTTGAGGAATGTGGAGAAATGCTTGACGATATTGTTGATGAGATGCCCCGTGAGCTATTTCGTGAGCTTAACGGAGGTGTAATTCTTCTGCCTCAAAGCAAGCTTCACCCTTGCGCTGTCAATAACGACCTGTATATTTTGGGTGAATACCGCAGAGATAATCTGGGTAAGTACATAGCTGTTTTTTACGGAAGCGTTGCCACGGTGTACGGCAATCTTCCGAAGGAAGAAATACGCACTCATCTGACGAAAATTATGCACCATGAGGTGCGCCACCACAACGAATATCTTGCAGGGTGCGACGATTTGGGGCTTTACGATAAACAGCAGATACAGGATTATTTGCAGAAAAAAGGTAAACTGAATTAAGATGCCACCGTATAAATAACGCAGAAAAGCTTTTGTGCATCGCAATATGCCCAAATAACATAATCGATGTCCTTGAGTCTTGTCTTGATTAAAATTCTAAATTTTATCTGAATACTAATCACCGATTATCAAAGATTCATTTAGTAATTCATTTTATAAATAAACCGCCTGTCGCTTTCAATTCAAAGACAGGCGGTTTTCCGTTTTGTGAACTTATAAACCGAGAATTTTGGGAATATATTTTGCAGAAATTCAGGCAATATTCAGAATTTGACCGGGATAAATAGTATTGGGATTTTCAAGATTGTTCAGCGCAAGCAGGTTTTCAACAGTTGTGCCGTAACGCCTTGCAATCATCCAAAGGTCGTCCCCGGGGCGCACAACATATGAGCTGATTGGCGTCATATCGTCAACGGGAATTAAAAGCTGTTGTCCTACGTATATTTTGTTTGCGTCCTTAATATTGTTGTATCTCAGAATGTTGCCCACGGTAGTACCGAAAAACTGGGCTATTCCAAACAGCGTATTGCCTTTTCTCACTGTGTACATAACGGTTTCCATATTATAATACCTCCTTAATACTAAAACCTAATTAAAAGTAGAAAATCTTTGCTGCTTAATTTCCACAATATTGCGTTGTCGTCCTTGCAAGGCGTCAGCCTTGCGGCGTCCTCCGCCTTGTCTTGCGAAAATTATCCTCGCAAATATAAATCTGCTTTCTATCAGGAATTAGTATAAATTTTTACGCCTAATATAATATACACAGAATCCTGATTTTGGTGCATAGCCTGTATAAATTTTGCAGGATTGTAAAAAATAGTAAGGCAATAATTTTAGGAGGATTATTATGAACACTGTTATCAAACAAATCAAAGCAAGAGAAATTTTAGATTCAAGGGGAAATCCTACGGTTCAGGCAGATGTTTTGCTTACAGACGGAACTCTCGGCAGGGCTTCTGTTCCGTCGGGAGCGTCAACAGGTGCATTTGAAGCCCACGAGCTCAGGGATAAAGACGGCAGATATATGGGCAAAGGCGTTAAAACAGCGGTTGAAAATGTAAACAACATAATTTCTGAAAGCCTTTGCGGATTATCGCCTTACTGTCAGATTGATATTGATGCAAAGATGAATGAACTTGACGGAAGCGAAAACAAATCAAATCTTGGCGCAAACGGTATTTTAGCCGTTTCCTTGGCTAATGCAGACGCCGCCGCAAAGTCGCTTAAACTTCCTTTGTATAAATACCTGGGCGGAATTTATGCCCACAGACTCCCGACTCCGATGATGAATATTTTAAACGGCGGAGCCCACGCCTCGAATAATGTGGATATTCAGGAATTTATGATTATGCCTGTGGGCGCCTGTTGTTTTCAGGAGGCTTTGCGTTGGTGCAGTGAGATTTACCATACTTTAGGCAATATACTGAAAAGCAAGGGGAAATCAGTAGCAATAGGCGACGAGGGAGGCTTTGCCCCTGATTTGTCAAGCGACAGGGAGGCGGTTGAGTTGATTATCGAAGCTGTGGAAAAAGCAGGATTTTCTATGAATGATGTAAAGCTTGCTATGGATATAGCCTCCTCGGAATGGTATTCAAACGGTGAGTATATATTGCCCAAGGGCAAAAAAACCTTCACAACAGATAAATTGATTGATTATATTAAGGAATTGGTTACGGATTATCCGATTTTTTCGGTTGAAGATCCGCTGAGCGAATATGACTGGGCAGGATGGCAGAAAATAACGGAAACACTCGGTGACAGGGTTCAGCTTGTCGGTGACGATTTGTTTGTGACAAACAGAGAAAGACTTGAAAAGGGTATAGAAATGCAGGCAGGCAACTCTGTGCTGATTAAAATAAATCAAATCGGCACCTTGACCGAAACTATGGATACAATTCAAAAAGCGCACAACGCAGGCTATACCGCCGTTATTTCTCACAGAAGCGGAGAAACCGAAGATGTATTTATTGCAGACTTAGCGGTTGCCGTAAATTCAGGTCAGATTAAAACCGGCGCACCTGCCCGCAGCGACAGAACCGCAAAGTATAACAGACTGTTGCAGATTGAGGAAGAACTAAACCGCAGTGCAGAGTACGGAATAGATTAAAATTGCACGAATACCTTTATAATATCACACAAAATCTGCATTTGGTGTATATTTATACACTAAATGCAGACGTAATTATATTTTATACATACAATAAAATGTCAAAAAACTATTACGATAATTTGTGCAGTGTTAACATAAATCAGCGCTATTTTTCTACAATTAAAAACCGGTTTGTTGCTGTTTATTTCTTTATTAGGATTAAAAAAACGACTCCGTTGTGTTACAATACTAAAAGAATGTATAAGTGTGTTTTTGTTACGGTGCATTTCACAACAAAGCTCTGTGGGAGGCAAAATAGTGCTTTTAAAGAAAATTATTACAGGAGTGTTGGTGTTAGCTATGGCAAGCTCGGCTGCAATGGCTGGTTTTACTGCTCACGCAGAAACAAACCACGATGAGGTTATTGCAAAATATGAAGAAACTATTTATCAAAACGGCGATTTAGGCGCAGTTTACGGAAAAAACTATACCGAATTCAGAGTATGGAGTCCCGGTGCCGACTCTGTTCAGACAAGAATTTATGAAACAGGCAGTGACGACGAAACAGGCGCCGCAGTTATTACCACTAAGGATATGTCCTACGACAAATCAACAGGCGTCTGGTACTGCAAAATCAGCGGTGATTTAAAGAATAAGTACTACACATATATCATAACCCGAGGAGATTCTCAGGTCGAAACAGCGGATATTTATGCAAAGGGCGCAGGTGTAAACGGCAACAGGAGTATGGTTGTGGATTTAGCCTCCACTAACCCCGAGGGTTGGGACAGCGACAGGCATATTGCCGTTGCAAATCCCACTGACGCATCGGTTTGGGAGGTTTCCGTAAGGGATTTTTCAGTTTCTCCTACAAGCGGTGTTTCCGAAAACAACAGGGGCAAGTTCCTTGCTTTTACCGAAACGGGAACAACTGTAAACGGTGCTGAAAACAGCGGTGCAACCTGTGTTGATTATCTTAAACAGCTGGGCGTAAAATATGTTCAGATTATGCCCTTTTACGATTTCGGCTCGATTGACGAGAGCAAGAATTTATCCGACCAGTATAACTGGGGATATGACCCGAAGAATTACAACGTCCCCGAGGGCAGCTATTCCTCAAATCCGTATAAGGGCGAAGTCAGAATCAACGAATGTAAGCAGATGATTAAGGCTCTCCATGACGCAGGCATTGGCGTAATTATGGATGTTGTTTACAACCACACCTATACTGCGGAGGATTCTTTCTTTAATCTTACAGTCCCCGATTATTATTACAGAAGAAATCCCGACGGAACATTGTCAAACGGCTCAGGCTGCGGAAACGATACTGCGTCGGAGAACATAATGTTCAGAAAGTATATGATAGATTCCGTCACATACTGGGCAAGCGAATATCATATAGATGGTTTTAGGTTTGATTTAATGGGATTGCACGATGTTGAAACTATGAATCAAATTAGAGCTAATCTTGATAAGCTTGACGGCGGAAAAAACATTTTAATGTACGGAGAAGCCTGGAATCTTTCAACCTCTGCAAAAAACGGAACAGTCCTTGCAAATCAGAATAATATGAGCAAGCTTGATAACCGCATCGGAGCTTTTGACGACACAATCAGAGACGCAATCAAGGGAAGCTGTTTTGTTATGAACGAAAAAGGATTCGTTCAGTCCGGCGGCAAAAAAAGCGAGCTTAAAACAGGAATTGCAGGACAGTCAAAAACAAGTACGGGATGGGCGCAGTCGCCTAATCAGTGCGTAACCTATGCTTCCTGTCACGATAATTACACACTTTATGACAAGCTTGTTGCCTCCGTAAAGGAGCAAGGCTCCGATTACAGAAAGCGTTACGAAGACTTGGTCGCTATGAATAAGCTCAGCGCCGCAACGGTATTTACATCCCAGGGTATTCCCTTTTTGCTTTCTGGCGAAGAATTTGCCAGAAGCAAGGACGGCGAGGGCAACAGCTTTAATACAAGCAACAGCCAGAACGAGCTTGTTTGGTCAAATACAACCTATTTCGGCGATTTAGTAGCTTATTACAAGGGGCTTATGCAAATAAGAGACAGCTTTTCCGCCTTTAGGGACTCATCGCCGAATTCTGCCAACAGCATAAATTATCTTGATGATTTACCCGACGGCGTGGTAGCCTATACCCTTAATAATATTGCAGTAGATTCGGAAAACCCGTCAATAAGTGCAATGTGTGTAATACTCAACGGAAGCGGAGAAAATCGGGAAATTAACATCAGCGGAGATAATCTGCCGGAGGAGTGGGTTATCCTTGCAAATAACGAAACCGCAGGTCTGAGAAATTTAGGCACTGCAAAGGGCAAGGTAACTGTTGCAAAAAACAGCGCAATGATTCTTGCCGAAAAAAAGTCTTTTGAAGAATCAGGCATTGAGTCCGACGAAGGTGCGGTTGTGGTAAATTATGTGAACAAGTCCGACAACAGCGTTATCGCCTCAAATGTCATAACAGGCAAAGTGGGAGAAACATACGATGTTACGAAAAACAACGTAATCTCAATGGACTATAATATTGTAAACACCGACGGAAAGGCGTCGGGAGAGTTTTCAAAGGATACAGTCAGAGTTACCGCTTTTTGTGAAGAATATCAGGGCGGTTATTCAAATGTAACAATAAGGTATGTGGATTTTGAAACAGGGGAGGATATAACTTCATCTACCGTTTTATCCAACAGAGAGGGACAGATTTACACAACTCTTTCAATTCCAACGGTTGACGGTTATTTGCTTGATTTGGATAATCTCCCCGAGAACGGCTGCGGTAAGTTCGGCGGCGACGATATTGAGGTTGTTTATAAATATAAAAGAATAACTCCCGAAGACGAGGGAATATGCAAGGTTAATTCAGTCTATATGGATACGGAGGGAAAAATTCTTGACAGAACTACCTCCTTTGGGGAGCTTTATCAGGAATATTCCTGCGAAGACAAAACCTTTGACAGTTACGAGCTGATTCAAAAACCTCATAATGCCATGGGAACATATATGACAGGCGAGGTGAATGTTTTGTATGTTTATGCAAAGCACGAAGCTTCACCGCTGCCGTGGATAATTACCTTTGTTTCCTTAGGCGCTTTGCTTTTGGCAGGCGGAGCAGTGTTTGCGTTTTCGACCCTCAAAAGCAAAAAGCGCAATAAAGAGGAGCTTGATATTGATGATTAAGAATATCCAAATGCAGATATTCAAAGGCTCCAAAAAGAAAAGGGATTAAGTAAAGATAATAAGAGGACTTAGATAATCAGCAAAAGGGTATAAAAATAATTATTTTAACAGGATAAATCTATTTCGGCAATAATAGTCGGAATGGTTTATATATGAAATTTAGGAGGAAAAAAATATGACAATGTCAAAAAAGGTCATCTCCGTGATTCTTGCAGTTGTAATGCTTGCAACGACATTTACGCTTTCGGGCTTTTCGGCATTTGCCGCAGAAATCGACGAGCAGGTAAGCTCAGCTAACGCAAAGTCGGCAGCAGCAATGGAAATTGACAAGAATTACAGATATGACGGAAATGATTTGGGCGCAACCTATTCACCCGAGTCAACAACATTCAAGGTGTGGGCGCCTACTGCAACAGAAGTTGCGGTTAACCTCTATACAACAGGAAGCGACAAAGAAAATGGTGCAGAAAAACTTGGCTCATATTCTCTTGCTTTGACTTCCGACCCAACCGCCGGGGAGGCGTCAAACACAGGCGTGTGGACGGTTACCATTGAGGGCGACTATAAGAACATCTACTATACTTACAGCATTACTACTACCAATACAACGGGTACCCAAAAAGTAACTACATATGAAACCCAGGATGTTTATTCAAAAGCAGTCGGTGTAAACGGCAAGCGTTCAATGATTGTTGACCTTGACGACACAGACCCTGAGGGTTGGGAAAACGACGCTCATGTTCTTTTGGATAACAACACAGACGCTTCAATCTGGGAAATTCAGATTAAGGACTTTTCTTACAATGAAAATTCCGGCGTTTCTGAGGCAAACAGAGGTAAGTACCTTGCTTTTGCCGAAACAGGAACAACCTTAAACGGCGAGGGCGAAGTTTCAACCTGCGTTGACTATCTCAAAGAGCTGGGAATAACAACGGTTCATATCAATCCTTTCTATGATTTTGCTTCAATCGACGAGACAGGCTCGAGTTCACAGTTTAACTGGGGATATGACCCTGAAAACTATAATGTTCCCGAGGGCTCATATTCTTCAAACCCCTACGACGGAAATGTAAGAATTAAAGAATGTAAAGAAATGGTACAGGCCCTCCATAACGCCGGTATTCAGGTTGTAATGGACGTTGTTTACAATCATACCTATTCCAACGATTCCTGTTTCCAGAAAACTGTTCCTGATTATTATTACAGATTTACATCAACAGGCGCATGGTCGAACGGCTCCGGCACCGGAAACGAGACAGCTTCAGAGCGTGCTATGTTCAGGAACTTTGTTGTTCAGTCCTGCGCTTATTGGGTAAACGAATACCACATTGACGGTTTCCGTTTTGACCTTATGGGTTGTATGGATGTTGAAACAATGAATGCAATCCGTGCAGAGCTTGATACCATTGACCCGAGAATCCTTACATACGGCGAAGGCTGGGCAGGCGGCACAGCAACATTTGACCCAACAACCTGTGAAGGTACAAAGACATACGGCGCAACACTTGCCAATGTTGCTAAGCTTAACGAGAGAATTGCGCTCTTCAACGATAAAATCCGTGACGGTATCAAGGGTTCTGTTTTTGAATCCTCCGGACAGGGCTTTGTTCAGGGCAACAGAGCAAGCGCAAAGAATATTTATTACGGTATCAGAGCTAACACTGTAGGCAAGCTGGGCTGGCAGCCTACCGCACCGTCACAGTGCGTAACTTATTCTTCCTGCCATGATAACGCAACGCTCTACGACCGTCTTATCAATTCAACCGATACATCGGGAAATCCCGATTACACAAAGCGTTATCCTGAGCTTATTGAGATGAATAAGCTTGCAGGTGCTATTGTAATGACATCACAGGGTATGAACTTTGTACTTGCCGGCGAAGAGATGGCTCGTACAAAGCTCGGTGACGAAAACAGCTATAAATCCGCCGCAACTCTGAATATGCTTAACTGGGAAAATCTGAATACATACGGTGACCTTGTTTCATATTACAAGGGCTTGTATAAAATCAGAAAAGCCTTCTCACCGTTTACAGACGCAACATTAGGCTCAAAGGATAACTACACTCTGTCCGGCAGCCTTTCAACTGCAAACTCTTATACAGTTTCCTATACTGTTTCAAATTCAACTCCCGGCGAGTGGAGCAAGGTTGCCGTAATTTATAACGGAGCAAGATCCGAATCAACAGTAACATTAAAGGATACCTCCGTTACTGAATGGGTAATTATTGCAAACGATAAAGAAGCCGGTCTCCAAAAGCTTGGCGAGGTATCAGGTTCCACATTTGTTCTCCCTGCGTCTTCTGCAATTATTGCCGTTGATAAAGCAAGCTTTGAGGCTGAGTCTTTGTCAGATAACCTTGGAAAAGTAATTATTAAAGACATCGACCAGCGTTCAGGCGAAGTGATTTCCGAGAGAGTAATCAAGGGCACAATCGGCACAAAATATGTAACAGTACCCGACAGCTCAATAGATATTAAGTATGAGATTAAAGGCGTTACAGGCAGCGAGACAGGAGTCTTTACGGAAGAGCCTCAGGAAGTTGTTTATGAGTACGCCGACTATATCCCCGAGCATGCAAAGAAAGCTGACTTTAACGGCGACGGCAAGGTTGACATTTTAGATGTAACATGCTTACAGCTTTACCTTGCAAAGCTTTACAAAATCGACGACAGCTTGACTGAATATGCTGATGTTAATTATGACGGATATACTACTATTTTCGATGCAACCACACTTCAGTATGTGATTGCCAATTTATCCATAGCTACAAGCACAGTAGAAGTAAACCACTATGACGGAGAAACAGGCGAGAAGATTGCCGACACAGAGAATTATATCGGCAGAGTAGGCTATGACTATTCAACTTCACCGAAGAATGTTTTGGCCTACACTTTCGATGAAACAAAAATTCCGGACAATGCTTCCGGCAAATATGTGTTCGGCGTAAATACTGTGGTAAATTATTACTACCTTTACTCCGGCAAAAAGGAAACTCTCCACATTAAGTACTCTGATGATTCCGCAGCGTCCGAGCGGGCTATGAGCCTCTGGGCGTGGCAGGAGCAGGTTCCGATGTCTGACGGTACACTGGGCAGCGTAAACCTTTCCAAGAAGGGCAGCTGGCCGGGAGATGCCGTAAGCACCGCAAAGGATGAAAACGGCTGGTGGACAGCTTCTGTTGATACTCCGGGTGTTGGCGTGTTCTGCTTTATCCTTTCTGTCAGCGGCAGTCCTCAGACTCAGGATTACAAAGGCTTCAAAGACGAAGAACTTTGGGTAGTTGTTGACGGCAACAATATGGTAAACCAGGGCGACTGGCTGAGTATTTACAATGTTGACCCCGAGGCAAATCCCGACGCTACTCCGTTAGCATAATTCAAAAACTTAATAAAATAAAAAATCCACCGGAAACGGTGGATTTTTTTGCGTTATAGGAAATTGCTAGGCTGTGCTCGGGCATAAAAGGCAGTTTTCAGCAAAAGCTGTCTGCACGGATTGCGGGTCGAGGTGCTCGACTTTTTTATTCCGTATCTGTTAGTATTTCTCGGCAGGAACGAGAATTTCTAAAACGCTCTTTTAATTTAAAGCAATGGGAGGTTATTATTATTCCCCCCCGATTATTATTCCCACGATTATTATTTCTCCGATTATTATTCCTCCGGCTCAAGATGCCCAACCATAGCCTGATATTCATCGGGATATTTTCTCTTAATGCTTATGGGCTTGCGCTGGTCAAAGGTAACAAAGCAGTGGCTTGTACGACCGGTAACGGCAAGCTCGCCGGTTTCGGCAAGACGGATTTCATAACTGAAAACCATTTTTGCACCGTTGAATTTTACAAGCCTTGGAGTAATGAGCATTTCGTCGTCAAACAAAACAGATTTATGATATTTTGCATAAGCGTCCACAACAGGGATCATAACGTTCTGTTCCTCCAAAGCCTTGCAGGAACAGCCAATGGACCTCATAAAGTCAATCCTTGCTTCTTCAAAATATCTGATGTAGTTTGTATGGTGGACAATGCCCATCTTGTCGGTTTCGTAGTAATTTGCACGTCTTTTAAAAACATAATTACACATAAAATGCTCCTTACTTCCTCATCAGCAAGCCGTTTTTCAAATCTTCCTCAGCCTGTTGTTTGATTTTAAAGTGTTGTTTTTTGCCTGTTGCCGTTCTCGGCAGTTCGCTTACGAATCTGTAATACCTGGGGCACTGGTACTTAGATAGCATAGGATGATTGGAGCAGTATTCGTTAAGCTCTGCAACGGTAAGGCTGTCGTCCTTCGGAATAACATATGCCGTCACAGCTTCGCCCCTTGCACGGTCGGGAACAGCCGTTACAATGCACTCCTCAACCTTGTCAAATTCGTTAATTACTTCTTCAATCTTAGTAGGATAAATATTTTCTCCTGCGCTTATTATCATATCGTCTTTTCTGCCTACAACCGTAACAAACTGTTTTGAATCCCATGTTCCCAAATCACCGGTGTAAAACCAGCCGTTTTTGTACTTCATTTCAGTAGCCTCAGGATTTTTGTAGTAGCTGAAAGTTGTTTTGGCAGGTGATTTAATGATTATTTCGCCAACTTCTTTGTTGTTTGTTGCAACAAGGTTATCGGGCTCTGCTTTTCTGTCCTCATAAGCCTTAACAACTCGAACATCGTCGTCGGTGCAGGAGCGTCCTGCGGTTCCCGACATAAGCGGCAAATCATAAGGGCGGAGAAATGTGTTCCAGAAAGTTTCCGTTGTGCCGTAGCCGTTAAAAATGTTCGGCGTAAGCATATTCTGGAATCTTATGCAGGCGGCTCGTTCAAGAGGACTTCCCATTGTGATAATACCTTTCAATGTTGAAAGGTCACAGGGCTTTTTCTCCTGTCTGCTTGCAAGCACCCCAAGTACCGCAGGCACGCCGATTAAGAAAGTAATCTTGTATTTTTCAACATATTCAAGGCAGAGCTTTGGCTGGAATGTCCTCATAACAATAACCTCACCTCCGGCATAAAGGGTAGGTGTTGGTCCGCCGGAGTGAAGACCTCCTCGGTGAAACCACGGGGTCATATTCATTGTTTTGTCATTGGGATTAAGAGGGAAGTGCATCAGAACATCGTGGGCAGAAAGCACCTCGTTTGCATTGTTAAGGGGAACGCCTTTGGGAAGTCCCGTGGTTCCTGAGGTTTGGAGCCTTGTAACCTCGTCATAAATGCTGACATTTTCAAGTATGGGATTGTCTGATGATGAATCACTTATATAGTCATCAAAAAGAATATGTCCTTGTGGACAGCTTGCCTCTTTGTTGTTTGTAATCGCCATAAGCACAATCGCAGGCTTGTTTTTGCACATTTCAAGCGCTTTAACTGCGGTTTCTTTTATCTCGCTGTCATAAATATATATCAAAGGCTGATTGTGGTCGATAATCTGCGAAGTTTCTCCCGGCGACAGGTTGTAGTTAATAGGATTGTTGATTGCTCCGATTTTTTGCGGAGCAATGTATGAATATACAAATTCAGGTGAGTTAAAAAGTTGATATGTTACAACATCGTTTTTTTTGACACCGCTTTTTCGCAGAGCGTTTGCAAGCTTATTGCACATTTCGTTGAGCTGTTTGTAACTCCATTTTCTTCCGGAAGCAGGGTCTAACAAGGCTTCTTTTTCAGAAAAACGCATTACGTTTCTCATAAAACCGTTAAGCCATGTAAAGCTCTGTTCAAATTCTTTTTTAAATGCCTCTACGTCGTAAGTTGAATTCATTGTATTCCTCCGTATATTCCGTATAATAACTGATTATTGACTTCAAATTGTATTTTAAACAACTTATCCCTTGTATTTTCCTACAATAATGCTGGAATTCTGTCCGCCGAATCCAAAAGCGTTTGACATTGCAATCTCAACGCTGATGCTCTTTGCTTTGTTGGGAACGAAGTCGATTTCGTTATCGTCAGGCTGACTAAGGTTGATTGTGGGGGGAATAATTCCTGTTTCAATGGCTTTTACACAGGTAATAACCTCGGTGATTCCGCCTGCGCCCATCATATGTCCGGTTGCGCCCTTTGTTGAACTTACAACAGGCAGATGACTTCCGAATACATTTTTGATAGCCTGAATTTCCACCGAATCGCCTTTGGGAGTTGCAGTGCCGTGAGCATTAACATAGCCTACTTTATCAGCTGTAATTCCGGCGTCTTTAAGCGCAATACGCATACATTCGGCGGCTCCTCGTCCTTCCGGATGAGGAGCGGTAACATGATAAGCGTCGCAGGTGTTGCCGCATCCCAAAAGCTCTCCGTAAATTTTCGCACCCCTTTTAAGTGCGTGTTCTTCGGTTTCAAGCAAAATTGCACCGCCGCCTTCACCGATGACAAATCCATCACGGCTTGCGTCGAAAGGCTTGCTTGCCTCCGAGGGATTTTCGTTATTTCTCGAAAGTGCCTTAGCATTCGCAAGACTGTATATTACTAAGGGGCAAAGCACGGATTCGGCACCCACAGCCAGCATAACCTCTGCTTTGCCTGAACTTATGCACATAGCCGCGGTGTTAATTGCGTCGCCGCCTGACGAACAGGCTGTGCTTACCGTAAAGCTGGGACCCTGAATGTTGTACTCAATGGCAATGTTGGCGGCGGCAATATTGCCGAGAATTTTGGGAATAAATCTGGGACCAACTTTTTTGTGAGAAGCACCCGTCAATGCCTCTTGTGTGTATGCAATAGTTGCAATACCACTCATTGCTGTGCCCATAACAATACCTGTTTTTTCAGGCTCAATTTCAATGCCCGACATTCTCAGCGCCTCTCCGGCAGAGATGTAAGCATACTGCATAAACGGGTCTGTCTTTCTTATAAGGTCCTTGGGCATATAATCTCCCGGGGAAAAGTCCTTGATTTCTCCTGCAATCTGAACGGCAAGCTCTCCGGGGTCAAAGGATTTGATGCGCTCAATTCCCGACTTTCCGGATGTAATATTTTTCCAGTATGTGTCAAGTCCGATTCCTACCGGAGTAACGGCTCCCATTCCGGTGATAACAATTTTTGGCATTATACGTCCCCCTGTAAATGAATTTGTATTTGTTATTTACATTTTGCATATACTTATGCTATAATTGAATTATACCACATATTGGAAAGCTGTCAACACAGTTTATAATGCAAATATTAAATGATTAAAAACATATAATCTTAGTTGTGCATAGTTGTGTATAATATGCCCTGTTTGGAGGTGTAGGTTTGGATTTTAACCAGATAAGCTGTTTTATTTCCGTTGCACGAACGCTGAATTTTTCGGAGGCCGCAAGGCAGAGCTTTGTTTCACAGTCAACCGTCAGCAGGTACATCGGCGAGCTTGAAAAAGAATTCGGAGTAAAGCTCTTTGTACGCAACCGCCGTGACGTTATGCTGACAAATGAGGGAAAAGCGCTTTTGCCCTATGCCATTGAGATAATGGAAAACCTTCAAAAGGCAAAGTCAGCTATAAACAGGATGAATAAAGGCGGTATGGGAAAAATCTCAATTACCTTTGACGCCGTGTCAGGTGCATTTGCCAAAAAATGTCTTAAACAATTTTCGGCAATGTATCCTGATATAGCCGTAGAATTACAGGAAATCAGCGGAAACGAAAATTCTCAGTATCTTTCCGATACTGCATATGATTTTCACTTTATGCTCAGAGATATGCTCCCTGAAAATGATGAAATCCGCTCTGTCGTAACCCACACAGAAACCCTAAGTCTGATTTGTCCCAACAATTTTCCCATAAAGCGAGGCGATCTGAAGGATTTACAGGGGGAGAGGTTTGTGCTTTTGTCCGAAAATGTTAGTCCGATTTTATATATGGAGATTATGGATATTTTCAGAACCTGTCATCTTTCACCCTCAATAAGCTGTTACGACAGCATAAAGTCGGTTATGATAGCCGTAAGCGCAGGGCTTGGAATTTCGGTACTGCCGACGGAGCTTGTAAAATTGCAGTCAAGCGAGGATATTGCATCTTACGAAATTGATATGCTTGATACAAATCTCACATTTGTGGCGGCGTACAGAAAAGGTCTTTCCAATCCTGCGGCAAACCTGTTTTTGTCAATTGTTAAGGACTTTTCTTTGAATAATGATTACAAAGACGGCTACGATTTGTAGGTGAAATTTTGTTTTATATGTATTTCTTTGTTTAAATTGACTCTTGACTTAATTTCAATATAAATTTATCATATATCATATGCTTACTAAGGAGAAAAAACAGATGAAAAAGATTATTTCAATTATTCTTACGGCGATTATTATGTGCACGCTGGCTTCCTGCGGATGTTCAAATTCAGCCTCCGGCGGACAGGCCGGGTCGCTTAACCAGACTCCTGATAAAGAAATTTCCCAGGTTGACACCCTTGTTGTGTATTTTTCCATGCCAGAGAAAACCAACGTAAATAATGTCAATAAAGAAGAGGATAAGAGTAAATTTGTCATTGACGGTAAAGAAGTCGGCGGAACGCAGTATGTGGCTCATCTTATTAAAGACGCAACAGGCAGTGATATCTTCCGTATTGTTCCCCAAACTGCATATCCCACAGACCACAGAAGCCTTACGGGACAAACTAAAAAGGAACAAACCGATAAAGCTCGTCCTGCCATTGCGGACAAGCTTACGAATATGGACCAGTACAGCACGGTGTATGTTGGATTCCCTGTGTGGTGGGATGATATGCCTATGATTATGTATACCTTCTTTGACCAGTACGACCTGTCGGGAAAAACAATTATTCCCTTCTGCGTTGAAGACGGCTCCGGTCCCTGCGGCACGGTTAATACAATAAAAGAGCTTGAGCCAGGCGCAAATGTAAATGAAAACATTTTGAGCGTGTCCAAAAATACCGCTTCGGAATGTAAGCCCCAGGTTATGAGCTGGCTTGAGGAATTAGGAGTTGCCCCAAAAAGCGAGTAATTTCCTTTTATCAAAAAAGTTATACAGCTGCTTATCAAGAATAATAACAGAAAAACAGACCTTGAAATAAGGTCTGTTTTCTTTATATATTTATTTCGTTTATGTAATTATATATATGTCACTATAAATAAAAGGGGAACGGAAGACCGTTCCCAAAGAAAATTATTCTATTGTGCCTCCGCCGACCACAATATCGCCGTCGTAAAGGACAACCGCCTGTCCCTTTGAAATAGCTCTCTGAGGTTGTTCGAATACTATGTGCAGTCGGTCATTATCTACTTGCTCCGCAATCGCCCACTGTTCCTCCTGTTTGTATCTTACCTTGGCTTTCAGGCGTACGGGACGCTCGATTTTGTCGCAGGTGATAAGGTTAATGTCCTTTGCGTACAGCTCCTTTGAAAAAAGCTCCTCATTGTCGCAGAGAACAACCTTGTTCTCCTCAACATTTTTTTCTTTAACATACATAGGGCGGGGCAGGGCAAGCCCCAAGCCCTTGCGCTGACCTATTGTATAGCGGATAATTCCCTTGTGTCTGCCCAAAACATTTCCATTTGTGTCAACAAAATCGCCGCAGGGGAATTTTGTGTTTGAGTATTCTTCAATAAATTTAGCATAGTCGCCGTCAGGCACAAAGCAAATGTCCTGACTGTCCTTTTTCTTTGAATTAACAAAGCCCATCTCTTCGGCGATTTTTCTCGTTTCATCTTTAGTCATACTTCCCAATGGGAGCAGAGTTTTTGAAAGCTGTTGCTGGGTTAGTGAATACAGCACATAGCTTTGATCCTTTGAAGAATCCACCGATTTTTTAAGAATATATCTTTTGCTTGCTTCGTCATAAAAAATAATTCCGTAATGACCCGTAACAACATAATCACAGTCAAGCTCTGAGGCTCTCTGCATCAGTTTTTCAAATTTCAAACATCTGTTGCAGTCAATGCACGGGTTGGGGGTTGCACCGGTTTTGTAGGCTTCAATAAACCGGTCTATAACATTTTCTTTGAAATTAGCTTTAAAGTTAAAAACATAGTAGGGAACATCAAGCTTGTACGCAACCGAGCGTGCGTCCTCAATATCCTCAAGGGAACAGCAGGTCTTTTCCCTGACAAGGCCGATGTCTTCGTTGTCAAAGAGCTTCATTGTCACTCCGATAGGGGAGTAACCCATTTCTTTTGTAAGGTAAGCGGCAACAGAGCTGTCAACTCCTCCGCTCATAGCCACCAGGGCTTTTTTTGACATTTTTATCCCAGCCTTATCATCTCGTCAATGCATCTTTTAGCGTCTGTTATTGTCTGATTATCAAGCTCTATTTCCTCTCCGGCGTTTCCGCTCAGGCAGTCGTAAACATCCGTAAGCGTTGTCGCCTTCATATTAGGGCAAATGAGTTTAAGTGAAAGGTAGTAGAACCTTTTATCGGGGAGAGCATACTGCAAATGCTCAGCTATTGAAATTTCTGTTCCGATTATAAATTCCTTTGCGTCGCTGTTTTTTGCATATTCCATAATTCCCGATGTTGAACCCACATAGTCTGCAAGCTTAACAACCTCCGGAGTACACTCGGGATGTACCAGCAAAAGTGCGTCAGGGTGAGCCTCTTTTGCCTTTTTAACATCGTCAACGTTTACGCAGGCGTGAATAGGACACCCACCCGACAACAGCTTAAAGGTCTTCTCGGGAACCTGCTTTGCCACAAAATCTCCCAGATTGCAGTCGGGTATAAATAAGATTTTATCGTTTTCTATTTTCTTACATATTTTAACCGCAGAAGAAGAAGTTACGCATACATCACAAATTGTTTTTAAATCTGCCGTTGTGTTAATGTAAGCCACTACCGTATAATCTGGGTATTTTTCTTTAACCTGAGATATAAGCATTTTATCCATCTGGTCAGCCATAGAACAGCCTGCGATGGGATTTGCAAGCAACACCTTTTTTTGCGGAGAGAGAATTTTGCAGGTTTCCGCCATAAAGCGCACTCCGCACATAAGAATTGTCTTATTCGGGCATTTTGATGCGTCAACGCTCAGCTTGTAAGAGTCGCCTGTATAATCTGCAACCTCTAAAATCTCGTGAGCCTGATAGCTGTGCGCCAGAATGCAGACATCTTTTTCTTTCTTTAATTTAACAATTTCTTCCTGTAATTCTTTAATATCCATAATAATCCCCTGCTAAATAAACAAATAGTTTTGCTTAATTATACAATTTTGCCTCAAGTCTTTCAAGTCTTTTAGGACAAATAAGGGATTAAAAGTGCATTTTCAGGGCTTTTTAAAAAAATTTATAAATTTTTTACACAAATTATTGATTTTAATCTTTACAATCTTGATTTTATGTGTTAAACTAAAGACGGTAAATTTTATTCTAATTTAGGAGGAATAAATTATGAAAAAGTCTGTTAAAAGAATAAGTGCTTCATTAGTCGCTTTGCTTGTTTTGATGCTTTCATGCTGTACGGTTTTCGCTGCTGAGAGTCCGACAGGTGCGCCGGATATTAAGGTAGTGGTTATCCCTACTGAGGGTGGAACCGGTACTTATGATATTACAACTGAGGTCGGCAAAGGACCTAACGGCGGTACATTGGTAAACTTCTACCCGAAGCCAAATCAGGGCTACACTTTTGTTGAGTGGAAGCTTGAGGGTCAGTATCAGATTACTAAGGGTTCCCTGACCACTCCTGAGTTCCAGATTGAAGCTTTCAGCGATATTGAGGCTACACCTTATTATACTAAAGGCGGAACAACAGGCGGAGAGGTTGTAAGCAACGACAGTAAAACATCTCCAAAGACAGGCGACGCTTCTGCAGTTGCGTTTGTTTCAGTTGCTGTTTTGTTGGCAGCAGGCGGAGCTTTGTTTACACTGAAGAAGATTTCAAGCAAATAATTTTAAATGAATTTGCCCCTGTTTAACAGGGGCATTTTTTATGTTATATGAAATTGCTCGGCTGTGCTCGGGCATAAAAGGATGTTTTCAGCAAAAGCTGTCTTTACGGATTGCGTGTCGAGGTACTCGACTTTTTTATTTTCGGTTGATTTTAGATTTTAATGTATGTGAATATTTTATTTGTGCCGTATGCATATGTGATATACTCCGTATGTGTCTTTCTTTATATTTGCCCAAAGTGCTGTTCTTTATTTTCTCCTTATGCGCTTTTTTGTCACCGATTATGGATTTGTCAATATGCGGCGGCATTATCAAGTATTTTGATTGTTATTGCGTTATTTTTTGAAATTATTTGACAGATATTTTAATGTATTATATAATCTAATAAGATATTTAATGTTATAATTCTATTTATAATGAATTTTTACGGTGCTTACTATGAGAAATTCTCACAAAAAGAAAAATATATTGTATGCCCTGTTGGTTTTGTTCCTTGTTATTGTCGTCGTAGGACTGGGATACATACTCTATATAGCTATAAACAACTATAATGCTGCGGCTGATTATAACAGCGTCAGGGAAACGGCACAGCCGTCAACCCAGTCTGCCAATATTGCGGAAAAAAATGCAGGTACTGCGGATAACCCCATAGATTTTAATTCTTTGTCAGAAATAAATGATGAGATTTACGCTTGGATATATGTGCCCGGAACTAATATTGATTATCCTGTTTTGCAAAGCAGGTCGGATGACTTTTTCTATTTAGACCACGATGTTTACAAAAACTACCTGTTTGCAGGTTCAATTTATTCCGAGGTTTGCAATCTTCGTGATTTTTCTGATAGGAATACGGTGCTTTACGGTCATAATATGGCAGACGGCAGTATGTTTGCCACTCTTCACAGGTTTGAGGATAAGGACTTTTTTGACGATAACAGATACATTTATATTTATCAACCCGGCAGAAAGATTACCTACGAAATTGTATCTGCATACAACTATGACGAGCGACACATAATGAACTCATTTAATTTTGCAGATGACAGCGTATTTCAAAGTTATATTGAGTCTGTAATGAAGCCTCACGCTGTGGGTGCAAATGTTTATGACGACATACAGCTTGATTTAGACAGCAAGCTTATTACATTGAGCACATGCCTTAACGGATACGAAGAGGGAAGATATTTGGTTCAGGGCGTTATGATTAAGGACGAACCCACTGCTTGATATATAAAAATGGAGGAATGAGTAAACCGTTATGAGTATTAACGAGGAAAATAATAATTTTTCGGGTTACGGCGCAGATAACAGCAAGAATATGGTAAGCACCGAAAAACAAAAAACTGCCTCCAACGATGATTTGGACGACTATGTTTTTCAAAAACCCGTTCATCATAGGCATCACGGAAAAGAGAAAATGAAACGCTGGAAAAAGGCTTTAATAATTATTTTGATTTCCCTTATAGTAATTCTTGTAGCCTTAATTTCAATGTTTTTTATTTTTTCAAATATCGGCAGGAGCCAACTTCTCAGCGACAGGGACGATACCGTGCTTATGACTCCCGACGGTGTAGAAAGCCGTGATAACGGAAAATATGTTGTCTATAACGGTAAAAAATACGAGTACAACGAGAATATCACAAGCGTCTTGTTTATGGGCGTTGATAAGGAAAACCTTGAAACTAACACCGATGACTTCGGAAAAAACGGCGACGCCGACGTTTTGCTTTTGTTTACCTTTGATACCGTCAGCGGAAAGACCAACCTTGTCAGTATTTCCCGTGATACTATGAGCGATGTTGATGTTTTTTCTACTGAGGGAAATTATGTGGGCACCAAGATCCAGCAGATTTGTCTTGCATATTCTTACGGCGACGGCAGGGAAACCAGCTGTGAAAATCAGGTAGATGCAGTGCGCAAGCTTTTCTATAATGTTCCGATCAATTCCTATTTTGCTTTGGATTTGTCGGCAATAAATGTCTTAAACGACACTGTGGGAGGAGTTACGGTCGAGGCTCTGGAAACATTCGGCCCCTTTGTTGAGGGCGAAACCGTTACCCTTCACGGCACCGATGCAGAAAAATATGTAAGAACAAGAAACACAAAAATTCTTGAGTCCAACAATATGCGAATGGAGCGTCAGAAGCAGTATATCAGAGGCTTCTTTGACAGAGTTGTTTATGAGACAAAGCAGAATATTATGACGCCGGTTGATTTGTTTAACGAGGCTTCACCCTATATGGTTACAAATATCGGCGTACCAAAGGTTACTTATCTTGCAGAAAATGTGCTGAATAAGAATTTTTCCGAGCTGAATATGCAGAATGTGCCCGGTGAAGTGAAACAGGGCGATTTTTATGCAGAATATTATGTAGATGAAGACTCGTTTTACGAGATGTTTTTGAATATTTATTACACCCCAGTGTAATGCTTCTGTATTCTCTGAGATACTGATATTTACCGAAATGTAATATAAATAATAAGCAGTGTGTTCTTTTTACTGTAAGGAACACACTGCTTTTGCTTTAATTTGCGTATTTGTTTTAATCAGCGAATAGTGAATAATATTTCTCTCAAAAGATTACTTAACCAGCGGGCGTATATCTTCCATATGACCGAGGAGCATTACAACATCATCAGGCGTAAATTTCTTAGTAGGGTCAGGAATGGATATAAACTCTTCTTTTCTTTTTATCAAAACAATATTTACATTGTATTTTGCACGGATATCCAGGTCTATAATAGTTTTACCAACCCATTTATCTGGCACTTTAATTTCTGCAATAGAATAATCATTGTTTAGTTTGATGTAGTCTATTACTCTGTTAGAGCCGACACGCACGGCAATTCTTTCTGCCATATCTCTTTCGGCATATACAACTTCATCTGCACCGTTTCTTAAAAGGAACTTTTCGTGAACATCGCTGTTGGCCCTTGCAAGAATATGCTTTGCTCCGTGGTAGGCGAGAAGAGCAGTTGTCTCCAGGGAGCTTTGAAAGTTGTCTGCTATGGCAACAACGCAGGAATCAAAATTGTTAACACCCAGGCTTTTTATAACATCCGGGTCTGTGGCGTCGGCAATCTGAACCTCTGTTGCAAAGCCGGCGGCTTTGTTGCACCTTGTTTCATCATTATCCACCGCCAGAACTTCATTACCGGATTCAGTAAGCCCTTTGCATAAATGTCTGCCGAATCGACCCAAGCCGATTACCAAAACTGTTTTCATAATTATCTCCTTATGCTTTTATATTATCCAATAGTAATTTTTTCTTCAATATATTTAGACTGAACAAAGCCGCCCTTTTTAGCAAATGACAAGAGCGTAGTCAAGGCTCCGACTCTGCCAATATACATCAATGTAATAATTATCATTTTTGAAACCACAGATAGATCTGCTGTTATGCCCATTGAAAGACCCACCGTGGCCATTGCGGAGGTACATTCAAACAGGCTGTAAAGAACGGGGACTCCGTCAACATAGCTGATTATAGCCGTTGAAGTTATTATCATTGCAAAGAAAAGCATCAAAAGACAGCAGGCTGAGTACAGTGCGTCTTTGCTGATTCTTCTTTTAAAACATTCAACATTTTCTTTGTTTCTGAAGACAAGGAAAATGCTCATAAACAAAACGGCAAAAGAGGTAGTTTTTATACCGCCTGCCGTTGAACCGGGAGAACCGCCTATTAGCATAAGAATACACATAATAAGGATTGTGGATTCTCGTAAAGACGGCAAATCAACCGAGAAAAATCCCGCCGTTCTTGTGGTGATAGACTGGAAAAAGGATGCCAGCACCTTGCTTCCCATATCAAGATTTTCAAATGCCTTGCCGTTATTTTCAAGCAGAAAAATCAACAGCGCACCGCCAATAATCAGCAAAAGGGTTGTAGTCACGACTAGTTTTGTGTGCAGTCTGAATCTTCTGAATCTTAATCTGCATCTTATCAGATCTTCCCACACCAAAAATCCCAGTCCGCCTAACACTATCAGAGCCGAGACGGTGGAGATAAACAAAAAGTCCGATTGAACGGTCATAAGCGAGCTTCCGTAGTTGAATCGGCTCATCAGGTCAAGTCCTGCATTGCAAAAAGCAGACACAGAATGAAAAACCGCAAAGTAAATTCCTTTTATAATTCCAAGCTTTGGAATAAAGTAAAAAGAAAGCAGAACAGCCCCGATAAACTCAACGGTTAATGTACCGAAAATTATAAACCTGGTAGTTTTTACAACACCGCCAACCTGCGTTGAACCCGAAACTTCCTTTGCGGCAAGCCTTTGGCGAAGACCAATTTTTTTCTTGGTAAGCGTAAGCGCCGAAATTGCCAGGGTGATAAAACCGACGCCGCCGATTTGAATCATAGCCAAAATAACAAGCTGACCGAAAATCGACCAGTAGGTATAGGTGTCCACAACTACCAAGCCCGTAACACAGGTAGATGTTGTGGAAGTAAAAAGAGCCGTCAGAAAGGGAGTCCATTGCCCCGAACGGGAAGAAACAGGAAGCATAAGAAGCACAGCACCTGTTAAAATTACAAGGACAAAGCTGTAAGCAATTTTTTTAAGTACGGAAATATGGTCTATTTTATTTTTTAGTTTTGAAAAAAATAAAGTCATATGTACACCAACTGATTATTGATTGCAGGAGTATTGAGAAACCAATTATACGGTAAAACAGCAAGCGCACCCAACAGAATTAAGCAATCATTTTTACATTGTATGCTTAAAACGTTCCGCAGGTTAGCTCACTGTTTTTGTAATTATGATTTTTTTGTTGTATTGGAAGTGATTATGTTCTTAACAATATCCGAAATAAATGGTCTAATTTCTTCAAAACTGCAGGGCTTGTTGAATTTGATAGGACTGTAACAGCATTGTATAGTTGTTGTCAGAATTAAAAAAACAAGTGTTTCGGGATTATTTATGTCGTAATCCGAGTATTTCCCCAAAACTTCTCTGTACATTCCGTAAAAGTCGTATTCACCCATATCCGTTGTTTGCTCAATCATCTGCTTAAACAAATCCCATTCAAGGCTCCTGCAGCAATAATCCAGCAGCTGCACATCGCTGTGAAGCTGAATCATAATGTTCTCGGCAAGCAAAACCATCTCGTCCTCGAGGGTAAGCGTCTTAACCTTTTTTAGCGCCTCCAGAGCGTTCATAAACAGCTGACCGGTTTTCTTGTATATAAGGATATTTGCAATGTCATATTTGTCGTTAAAATAAAGATAGAACGTGCCTTTTGCAACGCCTGCCCTTTCCACAATATCAGAAATAGAGGTGTTTTGCATACCTTTTTCGGAAAACAAAGAAAACGCAGCGTCTTCCAAGGCTCTCCTTTTCTTCTCCTTGTTTTCGTCAACCTTTCCCATATTAACATCTCCCTTGTTAAATTATAACGGTAATTTTATATCAAACTATTTAATTTTTCAATACCAAAAGTCAATATTCCTGTAATAGTACCAATTTAAAGTAGTTTAGTATTATATTAGGTTGCTAAAGAGCAAATATTCACAGTAAGAAACTATTATTATTTTTCGTTTATCGCTAATCAATAATAATATACAACTGTATGCAATATGAAATTTAAAACGAAACAACAAAACCGTTCCTTATTCAACTAAAACAAAAATTACACCAAAGAAAGTGACGCTGATAATTCGCTTTTTACAAAGGCTGTTTCATAACAGTATTTTACAGCTGTTTTGTTATAATTGCAACAATAAATTATCATATTTCTTCAAATATTATTCATTAAGATAAAAGTCCAGTAAAAGCAAAAAAAACATTGACAATTATTTAACAATAGTGGTAAAATGAATTTGTTTGAGAGCCGTTACGCCCTCAAAAATACTTATGGAAAAGGATAGTACTATGAAAAAATTACTAAGCTCACTACTTGCAGTCTGCCTGTGCTTAACGTCAGCGGCTGCACTCGGCTCTTGCGGATGTCAAAAAGAGGACACAAGAGTCATCACCGCCGAAACAACACAACCGGAACTTGTCGATGAAAACGGCTTCGGATATGTTATTGTTGACGGAAAAACACTTACATTAACCCAGTACAAAGGTTCTGCTGTTGATATTCAGGTCCCTTCCGAATATGACGGCAAGCCGGTAACCGAAATTGAAAACAGCGTTTTCAGAAGTCAGGACATTAAGTCTGTTTCAATTCCTTCTTCAATTAAAAAGATAGGCAACAGGGCTTTTTCCGATTGTCAGAAGCTTGAGAAGGTAGAAATTGCGGAAGGTGTTGAATACATTGATACCTTTGCATTTTCGTATGCCTTCGCTTTAAAGGAAATCAAGCTTCCCTCAACTCTTAAAACAATCGGTCAGTACGCTTTCACTGCCTGCGCTATGGAAGTAGTCAAAATCCCCGAGGGCGTAGAGGAAATCGGAGCATTTGCTTTTTATCAGTGCGAAAACCTTAAAACCGCTTATGTGCCGGATACTGTCACAACTATAGATAAGGGCGCATTCAAAGAAAGCGCAGGTCTTACAATTTACGGTAAGTCAGGCTCCGCCGCAGAACAGTACGCAAATGACAACGGCGATACATTTGCAGAAGAGTAATCCTGTGTTACTGTAATTTCACTGCATCTTTTTATAAATTATTTATTCGCATTCGCTCAAAGGCAACTTTGAAAAATACAATACGAACATTTGGAGGACAATGCTATTATGAACAAAGAGTATACAATCGTTGACAGTGTTGAAGCTTTAGAGGCTAAACTTAAATCTGTTAAAGAGGCGCAGAAGATTTTTGCTACCTATACTCAGGAACAGGTTGATAAAATCTTTTTAGCTGCTGCTACTGCCGCTAACCGCAACAGAATCCCTCTTGCTAAGCTTGCTGTTGAAGAAACAGGTATGGGTATAGTTGAAGACAAGGTCATCAAAAACCACTTTGCTTCCGAGTATATCTACAATGCTTACAAAGACACTAAGACTTGCGGCGTTATTGAAGAGGACAAGGCTTTCGGAACAACCAAAATTGCTGAGCCTATCGGCGTTGTAGCTGCGGTTATTCCTACCACTAACCCTACTTCAACCGCAATTTTTAAGACTCTTATTTCACTTAAAACAAGAAACGGAATTATCATAAGCCCTCACCCGAGAGCTAAGAAAAGCACCATTGAGGCTGCAAGAATAGTTCTTGAGGCTGCTGTTGAGGCAGGAGCTCCCGAGGGAATCATAGGCTGGATTGACGTTCCAAGCCTTGAGATGACAAACCTGCTTATGAGCGAGGCCGATATTATCCTTGCAACCGGCGGCCCCGGAATGGTTAAGGCTGCTTACTCCTCAGGCAAGCCTGCATTAGGCGTTGGCCCCGGTAACACACCGGCTATTATTGATGAGTCTGCAGATGTTCTTTTGGCTGTAAACTCAATTATTCATTCAAAAACATTTGATAACGGTATGATTTGCGCTTCCGAGCAGTCCGTTATCGTTGTTGACAAGCTCTATGCAAAGGTTAAAAAGGAATTCAAGGCAAGAGGATGTTACTTCCTCAATCCCGAAGAAACCGAGAAAGTCAGAAAGACTATCATTATAAACGGCGCTCTTAACGCTAAAATCGTAGGTCAGAAGGCTCACACCATCGCTTCTCTTGCAGGGGTAAAGGTTCCCGAAGAAACAAAAATTCTTATCGGTGAAGTTGAAAGCGTTGAGTTAAGCGAAGAGTTTGCTCACGAAAAGCTTTCGCCTGTACTTGCAATGTACAAGGCTAAGGATTTTGCAGACGCTGTTAATAAGGCAGAAAAACTTATCGCCGACGGCGGTTACGGTCACACCTCATCGCTTTATATTGACGCTGTTAATCAGCGTGAAAAGATTGATGAGTTTAAAGAGAGAATGAAGACCTGCCGTATCCTCGTTAATACGCCTTCTTCACAGGGCGGTATCGGCGACCTTTATAACTTTAAGCTTGCTCCTTCTCTTACCTTGGGCTGCGGCTCATGGGGAGGCAACTCCGTATCAGAAAATGTCGGAGTAAAACATCTGTTGAATATTAAGACGCTTGCCGAGAGGAGAGAGAATATGCTTTGGTTCAGAGCACCTGAGAAGGTATATATTAAGAAAGGCTGTATGCCTGTTGCCCTGGCTGAACTTAAGGATGTTATGGGCAAAAAGAGAGCCTTTATTGTTACAGACTCATTCCTTTATAAGAATGGTTTTACAAAGAAGATTACAGATAAGCTTGACGAGATGGGCATTGTTCACGAAACATTTGCTGATGTTGAGCCCGACCCGTCACTTGCTTCTGCTCAGAAGGGCGCTGAGGCTATGCGTAAGTTTGAGCCTGATGTAATCATTGCAATGGGCGGCGGTTCAGCTATGGACGCCGGAAAAATTATGTGGGTTCTCTATGAGCATCCGGAGGCAGACTTCAAGGATATGGCTATGCGCTTCTGCGACATCAGAAAGAGAGTTTACACATTCCCGAAAATGGGCGAAAAAGCTTACTTTATTGCAGTTCCTACTTCTTCCGGTACAGGCTCCGAGGTTACACCTTTCGCAGTTATTACCGACCAGGAAACAGGAACAAAGTATCCTCTGGCTGACTACGAGCTTATGCCGAATATGGCTATCGTTGACGCTGACAATATGATGAGCGGTCCTAAGGGACTTACTTCCGCATCAGGTATCGACGCAGTATCTCACGCACTTGAGGCTTACGCCTCCGTTATGGCTACCGACTTTACAGACGGCTTGGCTTTGCAGGCTCTTAAGGTTATCTTTGAGTATCTTCCTGCTTGCTATGACAACGGTATGAACGAGCCTGTTGCCCGTGAAAAGGTTGCTCACGCCGCTACAATGGCAGGTATGGCTTTTGCAAACGCATTCTTGGGCGTTTGCCACTCAATGGCTCACAAGCTGGGTGCATTCCACCACATTCCTCACGGTGTTGCAAACGCTCTTATGCTTGAGCAGGTTATCAGATTTAATTCTTCCGAAACTCCTACAAAGATGGGTACTTTCCCGCAGTATGACCATCCTAAGACAAAGGCTCGTTATGCTGAAATCGCAAGATATTTGGGCTTCAGCGGCAAGAATGACGACGAAAGCGTTGAGAATTTGATTAAAGAGTACAATAAGCTTAAGAAGAGAGTCGGCATTAAGGATTCTATCAAGGAGTACGGCATTGACGAAAAAGACTTCCTTGACAGACTTGATGATATGACCGAGCAGGCATTCGATGACCAGTGCACAGGCGCTAACCCCAGATATCCGTTGATGAGCGAGATTAAGCAGATGTACCTTAACGCTTATTACGGCAACACAAGCGAGGCTGTTTAATTTTGCCCGCAATAATTCAATAACAACTTTTCATTCGAGAGCTTAGTATTTTAGTGACCGCCGAAAGGCGGTCGCTTCTCTTTATAAAGGTATATAATGATTGACGCTTTTTGAATAAATTTAACGCATAAGTTAATTTATTGTCAAATTGCACAATGAATGAAAATAGAAATTATAAAAACACTTTTTTCTATGTGAAGCTGTTTCGTTAAAATATCAAAAAATAAAGAGCAGTTTTATCAATATTAACTTTTTATTCGTTATTATTAACAAAAAATTATTGATTATTTCTGTTGTTTTTACGCTATACTATCTATTGATATTGTTGTATAATATAACCAAAGCAAAGAGGCTTTAATGATTTTCATGATGAAAGGAATGTAGTTTTATGAATTTTGAGAAAGTACTTGCTGAAAGAAAAAATAAGGTTATATATAAAGATGGTGACAGAACCATAAAAGTATTTGACAGCGATTTTTCAAAGGCAGACGTATTAAACGAGGCTTTGAATCAGGCAAGGGTAGAAGAAACCGGTCTTGCTATCCCGAATGTCGAGGCTGTAACAGTTATTGACGGAAAATGGGCGATTGTCAGCAACTTTATTGAAGGAAAAACACTGAATGTTCTTATGCAGGAAAACCCTGATAAATTCGACGAATACCTTGATTTGTTTGTAAATTTGCAAATTGAAGTTCACAGCAAAAAAGCTCCTTTGCTTACTAAGCTATGGGACAAAATGAAGCGCAAGATTGACGAAACTCAGCTTGACGCTACAACAAGGTATGAGCTTCACACTCGCTTGAACAGTATGCACAAGCACCACAAGGTTTGTCACGGCGACTTTAACCCAAGCAACATTATTATTACTCCCGAGGGCAAGCCGTATATTATCGACTGGTCCCACGCAACTCAGGGCAACGCAAGTGCAGATGTTGCAAGAACCTATCTGCTGTTCTGCCTTAATAACGACCAGAAAACTGCTGATAAATATCTTGACCTTTTCTGCAAGAAAACAGATACAGCAAAGCAGTATGTTCAGGAATGGCTTCCTATTGTTGCGGCTTCCCAGTCAGTTAAGGGCAAAGACGAAGAGCGTGAGTTCCTACTCAGCTGGGTTAATGTAATTGAATATCAATAATATAACTTTTAATATAGCTTTTTCAATTTTATATCTCCTTAAACAGTTGTCAGGCGTCTTCCGTATTGGGACAGGCGCCTGATGATTTTTATTTATATTTGTTTTATACATAACCCTTGATAATCACCGAATATTGATAATAAATCACGATATTTCGTTGACAAAATCAGGAATATATAAGATAATATTTACATCAAATTTCGGTTTAAACGAGGTGTTATAAGTGGAAAATAAGCCAAAACACAGATTTTTTGATAATCTTTTTGTTATCGCCTTTTTAATGCCGCTGATTTTTGTCCAGCTTGTGGGCGGCGGTTTTCAGGGCATTTCTCAGGTTGTTTTCGGGAATTTTTGCGGCAAAGAGTCGCTTTTGTACCAATTTGTTAATTTTGTTCCCAGCGTTGTAACCGCAGTATTTATTATACTTATTGTTCGCAAACTGTTTGCCGGTTACTGCAATTTCGGGTTTAAAGGCGGAAAACCGCTTCTCGGCGTTTTGTTATCTTCTGCCGGACTGTTGGTAGTTGCGGTGAATCTGTACGGAATCCAATTCTCCGGTGATGTCTGCAAAATTGTCAATTCGGTGTTTACGGCAATAGGAATCGGAATTACCGAAGAGGTTATTTGCCGAGGCTATGTAGTTTCAAATCTTATGAGAAAATGGCAGGATAAGCCTAACAGAGTTATGCTTTCTGTCATAGCCTCAAGCATCGGTTTTGGTTGTATTCATATGTTTAATGTATTTATCAGCAAGGATATTGTAGGCTCGCTGATTCAGGTTGCCTATTGTATTGCAATAGGAATATTCTTCGGCGCAACATATGTCCGTTCCAGAAATATTTGGGGTAACATTATTCTCCATTCACTGATAGATACTTTCGCCCTTTTGGGCGGTAATAATGCAAACGGATTCGATTCTGAAACAGGAGTTGATTTGATTTCTGTGCTGATAGTTGTGGCTGTATCTGTCATACTGGTTTTGGTTGCACTTGTTTATCTCCGCCCCGGTAAGAGAGCAGAAACAGAGGCGCTGTGGCAGCAGAATTGGGACTTCGGCGATAAAGAAAAAGTTAGCGCTGCGCCTGTTATAATACTTTTTGCAGTTTCTGCGGTGCTGTTGATATTCACTTCTGTTTATTATGCAGCAAACGAAAATTCATCGGCTATGTCGGGTTTTCATTATTCTTACGATACATCGGAAAACGGTGAGCAAAGCGAAAATAACGCCAGCTTTGATGTGAGCACCGACAGAAAAAGCCTTACGGTAACATTGCCGTATTTAGCGGGAACAAATTGTAAAGTTGATATTTCATCCCCTGATGCCCTTGGGATTTTAAGCGAAACATCAACGGAGGATAAGTACGAATATAAGTTCAATGTAACGGATAATAAAGAGCAGAGCGTTAAGCTTGATTTTACTCAGTCTGTCGGTGACGGCCGGCAGTCTATGGAGGTTGGCGCTTATACCGTTACGGTTTCACTTGATAAAGACGGCCGTATTACCAATGTCAAAGTATAAGCATTACCTATAAAGCCTATTTTGCGTCAAAAAAGGTTCCCCATGGGGAACCTTTTTACTTTACGAAAATTGATTTTAATCGTGTGAAAAACAATTTTTGAATACGGTCTTTATGCCGATACGTGGCGTTGAGCCGATAGCCGATATATTTATATAGCAGTATATTAGATTTATATATTTTGAATAATTATATTTGCAAAGTAAGCTCCGTAGCAAACAAGCAGAATTGCTCCGCCAAACCTTGTCAGCTTTTTCTTCGGCAGACAGCATACAAGAAGAATAACTGCGCCTGCCGCAGCAACTATTGCGTCTAAAATAAAGTTTGTTTGGAATTCAACGGTAGTGATAAGCGCCGAAACACCGGCAACAAAAAGAATGTTAAAGATATTGCTTCCAACTATGTTTCCGATTGCAATGTCGTTTTTGCCTTTTTTCGAGGCAATAACAGATGTTACAAGCTCGGGCAAAGATGTGCCGAAGGCAACAACTGTAAGTCCGATAATTCTGTCGCTGATTCCAAAAGCAGAGGCAAGATATTTTGCGCTGTTTACCGTGAGATTACTTCCGAAAATAATCAAAGCAAGACCGATTAAGGTGATTAAAATCATATACCAAACACGGCTTTTTATACCTACAGGCAGCTTAACCTCTTCTTTGTCTTCGGGGGTAAGCTTTCTCTCATCTTTAGAAATTTTAATGAGATAAACAAAAAATATCGCCAGTAAAAGCACCATTATTATGCCGTCCCATATGTCCAGAGAGCTTCCCCAAATACCCATAACCATAAAAATCACAGATATTGCTATCAAGAAAGGCATTTCATATTTCACCGTGTTTTTTTTAACGGGAATAGGGGATATCAGGGACGCAATTCCCAAAATCAGAAAAATATTAAGAATGTTGCTTCCGAGAACATTGCCAACGGTGATTCCTGCGCTTTGCTTTAACGCACCTGTAATGCTGACCGCCGCCTCAGGCGCACTTGTACCAAGGGCAACTATTGTCAGTCCGATAACAATTTGGGGAATACCCATCTTTGCGGCAATACAGCTTGAACCGTCCACAAACCAGTCCGCACCTTTTATCAGCAGAACAAAGCCTGCAATAAGTAATACTATCTGCAAGAAAAATTCCAAGATAATCACTCCCATAAATAAAAAATAAAAGACCTCTGACATATGTCAAAAGTCTTGTTCTTCAAAAGAAGTGTGCAACCACGGCTCAAACCGGGGTATGTTGATTGCACAATGTAACTACTCCCTCTTAACAATATAAAAATAACATATAAAAATACCTATGTCAATGTTTGCTAAATATATGAGATAAATATTTGATATATATTTATTTTAACTTTTGCTATTCTTAATATTATGTTTTTTTAAAATTAACTAATTGCTTGCGAAGTTTGTGTTTTTATATCTTTTTCAGCTTTTTTTCAGCCGAAAATTGTTTTTATTTACATAACAGGTAATTTATGATATAATTTCATTACTTATAAATAATAGAAATGTTGTGATAATATGAGCCGAGAATTAAGTGAAAAAAATAATATTTCAAGGCGTGACGCCAGAGAGCAGGCTTTTATCCTTCTGTTTGAGATGAGCTTTTCCGACGAAGATTTGTCTATTGACCAAATCAAAGAAAATGCCCTGGAGAGCAGAGAAGTGGAATTTTCCGATTATGCGATAAAGGTTGCCTTGGGCGTTTCGGAGCATAGGGAAGAAATCGACAGCTTAATAGAATCAAAGCTGAAAAAGGGATGGAAGTTAAACAGAATTTCCAGAGTATCCCTTGTTGTTCTCCGCCTTGCGGTTTACGAAATGCTGTACGAGCCCACAGTTCCGGGCGGCGTTTCAATCAACGAGGGTGTTGAGCTTTCAAAAAAATATTCTGTTGACGAAAGTGCCTTCGTAAACGGCGTTTTGGGTGCAGTACTAAAGGAACTGGAGAGCAAATAATGGCTCTGTACCTTGGAATCGACACCAGCAACTATACTACCTCCACCGCATTGTTCGACAGCGAAACAGGGGAGATGCGCAGGTCCCAGCACCTTTTGCCCGTGAAAAAGGGACAGCTTGGATTAAGGCAAAGCGACGCCGTGTTTCATCACACCCAACAGCTCAGCAATATGATTTCTTCGCTTTTTACGGGGGTAAATAAACCATTAACAGCTGTGGGCGTTTCTTCCAGACCCCGCAGAGCCGAGGGGTCGTATATGCCATGCTTTTCCGTTGGAGTAAACTCGGCGAAGATTTTAGGGGCTGTTCTTAATGTTCCCGTCTATGAGTTTTCCCATCAGGAGGGACATATTTCTGCGGCTCTTTTTTCTTCGGGAAGATCTGATTTATTCGGCAAGGATTTTATTTCCTTTCATATAAGCGGCGGCACAACCGAGGGACTGTTTGTTTCTCCTTTGGATAGCCGTGGCTTTACCGTTTCTTTAGAGGCTAAAACCCTTGACCTTAACGCAGGACAGGCGGTTGACCGTGTAGGACTGCTCCTCGGGTGCAGTTTTCCCTGCGGAAAAGAGCTGGAGGCTCTTGCTGTGAAATGCAGTGAAAAAGTCGCCGTTAAGCCTTGTATTAAGAACGGAAACTGCTGCTTAAGCGGACTTGAAAATCAATGTCAAAAGCTTTTTGAAGGCGGAAAACCAAAAGAATATGTTGCAAATTACTGCCTTAAATTCATTGAAGAAACCATCTCGGCTATGACAGAATTTATGCTTGAAATCCACAAGGGTGCTCCGGTGGTTTACGCCGGCGGAGTTATGTCCGATTTGATAATCAGAGAAAACCTGTCTAAAAAATTCGACTGCGTTTTCGCTCAGCCCGAGTATTCCTGCGATAATGCCGCAGGAATTGCATACCTTGCATACAGAAGTGATATAGATGATAAATCCTCAATTTAATACTCCGAAGACGATAACGGTATCACAGCTTAATTATTATGTGAAATCCCTTTTAGACGGAGATATGAACTTAAACGCCGTGTTTGTTACGGGAGAAATCTCCAACCTTGTTGACCATTACAAAAGCGGACATATTTATCTCTCTTTAAAGGATGAAAAGTCCGTTATCAAAGCTGTTATGTTTGCAGGCAATGCCAAAAGACTGCAATTTGCTCCCCAAAACGGAATGAAGGTTATTGTCTGCGGAAGAGTAACAGTTTACGAGCCAACGGGGCAGTACCAGCTGTATATCGAAACAATGCAGCCCGACGGTGTAGGAGCTTTGGCGCTTGCTTATGAACAGCTAAAAGATAAGCTTGATAAAAAAGGATATTTTGATAAAGAAAGAAAAAAGCCGATACCCAAATTCCCCAAAACCGTGGGAGTTATTACATCTCCCACAGGTGCGGCGGTGCAGGATATTAAGACGATACTTACAAGGCGTTTTTCCGGTATCAATATCGTAATGGCACCTGTTCTTGTTCAGGGTGACAGCGCACCGCAACAGCTTGTTTCCGCCCTTAAAAAAATGGACGAAAACCACCTTGCCGATGTAATTATTATCGGCAGAGGAGGCGGTTCAATAGAAGATTTGTGGGCGTTTAACAGCGAAGCTTTGGCTGACGCAATATTTGCCTGCAAGACACCGGTTATTTCTGCGGTAGGTCACGAAACCGATTTTACAATCTGCGATTTTGTGTCGGATTTGCGTGCTCCCACGCCGTCAGCCGCCGCTGAGCTTGCTGTGCCCGATAAAAAGGAGCTTTTATCCTATTACGCATCACAGCATCAGTATTTATCTTCCCTTGCAGAAGCTAAGCTAAACAGATGTAAAAGCGATTTAAGCCTTTATTCGGCTTCGCTTAATCCAAAGAGATTTTCGGCTGTTTTTTCAGACTGCCAAAAAAAGCTGTCAGTTGCAAAAGAAAAGCTGTCGGCTTATTCCGCCGAAAGCATTAACAGCTATACCAATAAATTAAGCTCCGCCGCTTCGCACCTTGAAGCCCTTAACCCTTTGTCGGTGTTAAAAAGAGGCTACGGCCTTATACAAAAGGACGACAATATGGTATCTTCTGTTAAGGAATTAAAACAAGGCGATTTGCTTACGCTTACTCTAAGCGACGGAGCCGTAAACGCAAAGGTTACGGAATAAAATGAAACTGCGGTGATTTAGATGTCCTTTGTAAACCTACATGTTCACAGCGAATACAGCTTGCTTGACGGCGCCTGCCGTATAAGCAGGCTTCCTTATGCCGCAAAAAACCTGGGACAAAATGCCCTTGCAATAACCGATCACGGCGTAATGTACGGTGTTATTGATTTTTACCGTGAATGTAAAAAGTGCGGTATTAAGCCGATTATCGGTTGTGAGGTTTATGTTGCCCCCAGAACCCGATTTGACAAAACCTTTGAGCTTGACCGTGAATATTATCATATGATACTTCTTTGCGAGAATAATCAAGGTTATCAAAACCTGATTAAGCTTGTTTCAAAGGGATTTACCGAGGGCTTTTACAACAAACCGAGAATTGACGACGAGCTTTTAAAGGAGTATCACGACGGACTTATCTGCCTTTCAGCATGCCTTGCAGGAGAAATTCCCCAGAATCTGCTCAAAGACAATTATCAAAAGGCTAAGGAAAAGGCGATTTTATACAGGGATTTATTCGGTAAAGATAACTTTTTCCTTGAACTTCAGAATCACGGTATAGAAGAACAGCTGAAAGTAAATCCGCAGATTTTAAGAATTTCGGAAGAAACGGGAATTCCCCTGGTTGCTACAAACGACAGCCACTATATAGAAAAATCCGATTCAAATACCCACAGAATACTTCTCTGTATTCAGACTAACCGCACGGTAAACGACGAAAACAAGATGGAGTTTAAGACCGAGGAATTTTATCTTAAATCGGAAGAAGAAATGAGGGCGCTGTTTAAAAATGTTCCTCAGGCAATTGACAATACTCAGCTTATTGCCGACAGGTGCAATGTGGAGTTTGAGTTCGGAGTAAGAAAGCTCCCTCATTTTGATGTGCCCGATAATCAGGATCATTTTGAATATTTTAAAGCTCAATGTTACAGGGGGCTGTATAAGCACTACGGAGAAAATCCCTCCAAAGATGTTACAGACAGGCTGGAATACGAGCTTTCTACAATCAAAAGAATGGGTTTTGTTGATTATTACCTGATTGTAAACGACTTTGTTCAGTATGCCAAAAGCGTCGATATTCCGGTAGGCCCCGGCAGAGGTTCGGGTGCAGGCAGTTTGTGCGCTTACTGCATAGGCATAACCGATGTTGACCCAATTAAGTATAATCTTCTTTTTGAGCGTTTTTTAAACCCCGAAAGAGTCAGTATGCCTGACTTCGATATCGACTTTTGCAAGGAACGCAGGGGAGAGGTTATAGACTATGTTATCCGAAAGTACGGCAGTGACCATGTTGTCCAGATTATCGCTTTCGGAACTATGGCGGCACGAGGCTCAATCCGTGATGTAGGCAGAGCGTTAGGTATGCCCTACGGAACGGTAGACAAAATCGCAAAGCTTGTACCTTTTGATATAAAAATGACCATAAAAAAGGCGCTGGAGCTTTCTCCCGAGCTTAAAGAGCTGTATGTCAACGACCCTCAGGTCAAAAATCTCCTTGACCTTGCAATGAGCATTGAGGGAATGCCCCGCCACGCAACAATGCACGCCGCAGGCGTTGTAATTACCGAACAGCCCGTAAGCGATTATGTCCCTCTTTCAAAGAATGACGACAATGTGGTAACCCAGTTTACAATGACAACCCTTGAAGAACTGGGACTGCTTAAAATGGATTTTCTCGGTTTGCGCAATCTGACGGTAATTGACGACGCTGAAAAGCTGATAAAAAAAGCAAATCCCGACTTTTCTGAAGAGGATATCCGTTACGATGATGAGGCTGTCTTCAATATGATGTCCCAGGGGAATTCCGAGGGTGTATTCCAGTTTGAGAGCCAGGGTATGAAAAATGTTTTAACCCAGCTAAAGCCCGTGTGCCTTGAGGATTTAATCGCCGTAATTTCCCTTTACCGACCGGGACCTATGGACAGCATACCTAAATACATTGAAAACAGGCACAATCCCGGTCTTGTGAAATACAAGCATCCTTTGCTCAAAAATATACTTGACGTAACCTACGGCTGTATAGTATATCAGGAGCAGGTAATGCAGATTTTCCGCACTCTTGCAGGCTATTCCCTCGGCAGGGCGGATATTGTACGCCGTGCAATGAGCAAGAAAAAGCACGACGTTATGGAAAAGGAACGGCAGATTTTTATTGAGGGCTTAACTGACGAAAACGGAAAGGTAATCGTTCCCGGATGTCTGCGAAACGGAGTAAACCGCAAGACGGCAATGTCCGTATATGACGAAATGGAAAGCTTTGCTTCCTATGCCTTTAATAAATCCCACGCCACGGCATATGCGATTATTTCTTACAGAACAGCGTGGCTTAAATGTCACTATCCCAAGGAATATATGGCTTCTCTGCTTACAAGCGTGCTTGATAATCAGAACAAAATGGCAGGATATATTAACGAATGTCAGCGTATGGGTATACGCATACTTCCGCCCCATATTAACGAAAGCAGTTACAGCTTTACGGTGTCGGGAAATGACATCAGATTCGGACTTCTTGCGATTAAAAATCTGGGCAGACAGTTTATTGACTGCATTATTGCAGAGAGGGAGAATGGTGCCTTTCGCTCTTTGTATGATTTTTGCCAAAGAATGTACAGCAAAAATATGAATTCAAGAGCTTTGGAAAGCCTGATAAAATGCGGAGCATTGGACGGATTAGGTGCAAACAGACGGCAGATGCTTGCTGTTTCCAAAACGGTGTTGGACAGCATTACATTTGAAAGCCGAAAAAACGGCGTAGGACAAATATCGCTTTTTGATATGGACTCAGACGCAATGGAAAGTTCCGAGCCTCAAATGCCTGTACTGGAGGAATTTTCACGCTCCGAGCTTTTGTATATGGAAAACGAGGTTGCCGGAATGTACCTGAGCGGTCATCCTCTTGACGATTATGCCGATTACGCCAAAGCCGTCAAGGCAGACAGAATCGGAGATATATTAAACGAGGACTCACATACAGGCTATAAAGACGGTCAAAAGGTGAGAATTCTGGGAATTATATCTCATGTAAAAACTCAGGTTACAAAGAATAATAAAATGATGGCTTTTGTTAATTTGGAGGACAGGTACGGCGTAATTGAAATGCTTGTTTTCCCGAATGCTTTTGAGCGTTATTCATTGGCAGTCAGAAACGGTCAGGTTGTATATACCGAGGCTGTTGTCAATAAAAAAGAGGACGAAGACCCAAAGCTTGTCTGCGAAAGCATTAAAGCCGTGGATAAAAATTCAAAGCCCGAAACCCTTAATTCCCATAATACCCCTCGCGGAGAGAGTAACAATGGGCATAACAGGAGTATCCGGGAAAACGGCACCGGCAACAGCAATAAAATTCCTAATCCATTACAAAACCCCGGTGCGCTTTATATTAAGGTTCACAGCCTTGAATCGGAGGATTTTTACCGGGCAAAGCGTGTGCTTGATATTTTTGAAGGTTCAACACCGGTTATTTTTTACCTTTCCGATGAAAAACGCCAGGTGAGAGCTCCAAGGAATATGTGGGTTGACATTAACAGCGTTATGATTAAAGAATTAAAATATCAGCTCGGCGACCAAAATGTGGTGGCTAAATAGACAAAAAGCATATGATTAAATTATGAGTTTTGTATAAAAATATTTCTTGCTATTGATATTTGACCCAAGGTGTAGTAGAATACTCTATGTTAAATCATTTTAACACATAAAAGCATAAAAGTATTACAGGAGGAAAAAATGATGAAAAGTTTAAAAAGAACAATCGCCGTTATTCTGGCTGCTTTAACCTTGTCATTGTGTTTTGCGGGATGTTCCGGCAACAACGCACAGTCAGACACAGAAAGCTCAAAGGCTGATTCTTCAAAAGTGTATAACATAGGTATCTGCCAGCTCGTTCAGCACGAGGCTCTTGACGCCGCTACTCAGGGTTTCCAGGATGCTCTCAAAAAGCTTATGGGCGAGGATAAGGTAAAGTTTGATGTTCAGAACGCTCAGGGCGATTCACCTACATGCTCTACAATCTGCAACCAGTTTGTTTCTTCAAATGTTGATTTGATTATGGGCAACGGTACAGCCGCTTTGCAGGCTGCATATACAGCAACACCAACTATTCCCGTTCTCGGAACATCAATTACCGATTACGGCACAGCTCTTGATATTCCGGAGTGGACAGGTAAGTCCGGAATGAACGTATCCGGTACTTCCGACCTTGCTCCTCTTGATAAGCAGGCAAAAATGCTCAAAGAGCTTTTCCCCGACGCTAAAAATATCGGTATTCTCTATTGTTCTGCTGAGGCAAATTCAAAGTTCCAGGTAAAAGAAATCACTAAGAACTTTGAAGAAATGGGAATGACAGTTAAGGAATTCTCTTTTGCAGATTCAAACGATGTTGCGTCCGTAACGGCAAATGCCTGTGAATCCAGTGATGTTATCTATGTTCCTACCGATAACACAGCCGCTTCAAATGCAGCAGTAATCAACAATGTTGCAGAGCCTGCCGGAATCCCGATTATCGCCGGCGAAGAGGGTATCTGCAAGGGCTGCGGAGTAGCAACACTTTCAATCAGCTACTATGACCTTGGCTACAAAACAGGCGAGATGGCTTACGACATTTTAGTAAACGGCAAAGACATTTCAACAATGGATGTTCAGTATGCTCCCTCAACAACAAAGAAGTATATGGAGAGCAGAGCTGCCGCTCTTAATGTTCAGATTCCTGAAGATTACGAGGCTATTAAGGCTGAATAATCAAAAACATATTCAAATAGGGGTGCCGTTAATGCGGTCACCCCTGTAATTTTTTAAATCGGTGGTATTTTAATGGACGCTATAATTTCTTATTTTTCTTCCCTTAACCCCGTTGCATTTTTTACCGCACTGCCGGGAAATATTGCGCAGGGTATAATATGGGGCTTAATGGCCTTGGGTGTATTCATAACCTTTAAGCTTCTTAATTTTGCAGACCTGACGGTTGACGGTTCCTTTGCAACCGGCGGTGCCGTGACGGCTGTTCTGCTTGTAGCAGGATGTCCCGTGTGGCTTGCAGTAATTGTGGCTTTAATCGCAGGCGTGCTTGCAGGACTTATTACAGGACTTTTACATACGCTTTTGGGAATACCCGATATTCTCTCAGGTATTCTTACTCAAATTGCTCTTTATTCAATAAACCTTAACATAATGGGTTGTGCAAATCTGCCGGTCAGCTACCGCAACTACTCCTTGTTGCTTTCGTCAAGCAATATTACCATGGCAATAATCGTTGCCCTGGGAATCGCCGCAGTAGTTGTAGCCGCAATGTACTGGTACTTCGGTACTGAACAGGGTGCTTCAATTCGTGCAACTGGCTGTAATCCTGCTATGAGTAAGGCGCAGGGCATCAATATAAGCTTTACAAAGGTTATCGCCCTTGCCCTTAGCAACGGACTTGTTGCTATGTCGGGTGCTTTGCTTGCTCAGTATCAGGGCTTTGCAGACATCAATATGGGCAGAGGCGCAATCGTAATCGGACTTGCAGCGGTAATAATCGGTCAGGTGCTGGGCGAGGCAATCTTCCGCAAGAAGATGAATTTTATTATTCGCCTCATTTTTGTCATTGTCGGCGGAATTTTGTACTATATTTCAATGGGTATAGTTCTCTGGCTGAAGATGCCTTCGGACGATATGAAGTTGTTTACAGCAGTAATTGTTGCGATTTTCCTAGCTGTTCCTTATCTGCAAAACAAGCGCAGAACCTCCTTTAAAAAGGTTGCAAAGCAGAACGCAAAGTCGGTTTCTCAAGAGGGAGGTAACAGCTGATGCTTGAAATTAAAAACATTTACAAAACCTTTAATAAAGGTACAATAAATGAAAAAACCGCCTTAAACGGCGTTAATCTTACCCTTAACGAGGGAGACTTCTGCACTATTATCGGCGGAAACGGCGCAGGCAAATCCACAATGCTTAACGCCATCGCAGGCGTTTGGCCTGTGGACAGCGGTGCTATTATTATTGACGGGACGGATGTTTCGGGCTTGCCCGAGCATAAGCGTGCAAAGTATCTGGGCAGAGTCTTTCAGGACCCTATGACCGGTACCGTTGCCGATATGGAAATAGGCGAAAACCTTGCGATTGCCGCACGCAGAGGGGACAGAAGAGGTCTCGGCTGGGGCGTAACATCTAAGGAAAAGACAGCCTATAAAGAGATGCTCAGAGAATTTGAACTGGGTCTTGAAAACAGAATGACCTCAAAGGTAGGCCTTCTTTCAGGCGGACAGCGCCAGGCTATTACCCTTTTGATGGCTACAATCAAAAAGCCTAAGCTTCTTCTCCTTGATGAGCACACTGCGGCTCTTGACCCGAAAACTGCGGCAAAGGTGCTTGAATTAAGCGACAAGATTATTGCAGAAAATAACCTTACCGCTTTGATGGTAACCCATAATATGAACGACGCTATCGTCCACGGCAACAGACTTATAATGATGAACGAGGGCAAAATTATTCTTGATATTTCGGGAGAAGAAAAAAAGCAGCTTACAGTAGAAGTGCTTTTGCAGAAGTTTGAACAGCTAAGTCACAAAAAATTTGCAAATGACCGTGTACTGCTTTCCGAATAAAATCTTTACATCCAATGAACGGAGGATGGATTATGGCAACTCTGAAAAATGTCAATACACAGCAAAGCGGTAACGATACAATCTATAAGGGGTAAAATCCGATTCTCCGCAAGTTTAATACCGTGGAAGATCGTGCGTCAGAGGGAGATAAAAAGGCTACATACAGCGGAATCACCGTTAAGACCCTGTTTTTCCTTTTAATGACGGGCGTAGGGTTTGCAACGTACTATTTGATTGCGCCTATGCTTGCAACAGGCGAGCCTATTGTGGAAGAAGAGTATACCTTTTACATTCCGCAAGTGATTTTGATGCTTGTAGCCGCAGTATTTACCATAGTTACACCTTTTCTTGCTTGGATTATCCGTATTTCAATTCCGGTAACCGGAACGCTGTATGCCTTCAGTCAGGGCATTTTAATCAGTTGGATTTCATACACTTTTGCAGGACAGTACAATGATGTTATAATATTGTCTGTTTTAATTACATTGGTGCTTGTTTTCTCAATGCTTTTGCTTTATACCATAGGTACGGTAAAGCCCAACAAAAAGTTCAGAACAGTTATTACCACGCTGTTTATTACTTCAATTATTTCAAGTGTACTTATTCTGATTGCGTACTTTATTCCGGGGCTTAACGGATTTGTGGATATGATTGTGGGTCATCCTTTTCTCAGTATAGGATTTTCAATCGTGGGCATTATTATTGCCTGTATGTTCCTGCTGTGTGATTTTGAAACCGTACAGCGCATGGTTGAAAAAGGACTTCCCCAAAAATACGAGTGGATTGCATCCTTTGGACTTGCCTTTACAATTATCTGGCTTTATCTGAAAGTTTTAGATATTCTAATGAGATTAAAAGATAATTCATAAATTTGTTAAATAAATTTTCTGAAATTGTTAAAATTTTACTTGTTCCCCGCCTTTTTGGCGGGGAATTTTTGTTGATATACAGTTTTAAAAATCCCTAAAATTCCGCATAACAATGGCTTTTTAAAGGGATTAAACTGAAACGGAAAATAATTTTTTTATTTTAAGGTCAAATTTAGTCAAAAAACACTTGACTTTTACATAAAATGGTGTAGAATATAGTTAGCACTCGGTGATAGAGAGTGCTAAAAATGTATTTTTTAAACTTTTAAGGAGGATATATCATGACTATTAAACCATTACTTGACAGAGTTGTCCTTAAGCTTGAAGAAGCCGAGCAGACAACGAAAAGCGGAATTGTTCTTTCAACAGCAGCTCAGGAGAAGCCTCAGTTTGCTAATATCGTAGCAGTAGGCCCAGGCGGAGTTGTTGACGGCAAAGAAGTTAAAATGTATGTTAAAGAGGGCGATAAGGTAATCGCAAGCAAGTACGCAGGTACAGAGGTAAAAATTGACGGAGAAGATTACACAATCGTTCGCCAGTCTGATATTCTTGCTATTGTAGAATAAATTTTGGGAGGTAATAATTATGGCAAAGCAAATCGCATACGGTGAAGACGCAAGAAAGGCTCTTATGAGAGGTATTGACCAGCTTGCAGACACAGTTAAAATCACATTGGGACCTAAGGGCAGAAACGTTGTTCTTGATAAAAAGTTCGGCGCACCCCTTATTACAAACGACGGCGTAACAATCGCCAAGGAAATCGAGCTTGACGACGCTTTTGAAAATATGGGCGCTCAGCTTGTTAAAGAGGTTTCCATTAAGACAAACGATGTTGCCGGCGACGGTACCACAACCGCTACTCTGCTTGCTCAGGCACTTATCCGTGAGGGTATGAAGAATGTAACAGCAGGCGCAAACCCCATGGTTCTTAAAAAAGGTATCGCAGAGGCTGTTGATGTTGCAGTAAAGGCAATTTCCGACAACAGTAAAAAGGTCGAGGGTGCAAATGATATTGCACGAGTTGCAACCGTATCTTCAGCAGATGAGTTTATCGGCAACCTTATTGCAGAGGCAATGGAGAAAGTGACAACCGACGGCGTAATTACAGTTGAGGAGTCTAAAACAGCCGAAACATACAGCGAGGTTGTTGAGGGTATGATGTTTGACAGAGGCTACATTGCGCCATATATGGTAACCGATACCGACAAAATGGTAGCTGAGCTTGACGACCCTTATATCCTTATTACAGATAAAAAGATTTCTAATACTCAAGAGATTCTTCCACTGTTGGAGCAGATTGTTCAGTCAGGCAAAAAGCTTCTGATTATTGCAGAAGATGTTGAAGGCGAGGCACTTACAACCTTAGTTCTCAACAAGTTAAGAGGTACCTTTACCTGCGTTGCAGTTAAGGCTCCGGGCTTCGGCGACAGAAGAAAAGAGATGCTACAGGATATTGCTACTCTTACAGGCGGTACTGTAATTACATCTGATTTAGGTCTTGAGCTTAAAGATACTACAATCGACCAGCTTGGCAGCGCACGCCAGGTTAAGGTAGAAAAAGAGAATACAATCATTGTTGACGGCGCAGGCGACTCAGATGCTATCAAGGGCAGAGTTGCACAGATTCGTTCACAGATTGAAAACACAACATCTGATTTTGACCGTGAAAAGCTCCAGGAGCGTCTTGCAAAGCTTGCAGGCGGCGTAGCAGTTATTAAGGTCGGCGCAGCAACAGAAATCGAAATGAAAGAAAAGAAACTCAGAATTGAGGACGCTCTTGCAGCTACAAAAGCAGCAGTTGAAGAGGGTATCGTAGCAGGCGGCGGTATTGCTTGTATGAACGCAATTCCTGCTGTTGAAAAGTTTGTAGAAACAGTTGACGGCGACGAGAAAACAGGAGCAAAGATTGTGCTTAAAGCTCTCGAAGAGCCTCTCCGCCAGATTGTTGCAAACGCAGGTCTTGAGGGTTCTGTAATTGTAGAGAATGTTAAGAAAGCAAACAAGGTTGGCTACGGTTTTAACGCTCTTACAGAAGAATACACCGATATGATTGGCGCGGGTATTGTTGACCCGACAAAGGTAACAAGAAGCGCTTTGCAGAATGCTTCATCCGTAGCAGCAATGGTTCTCACAACCGAGTCACTTGTTGCAGATATTAAAGAGCCTGCTCCGGCAGCTCCTGCATCACCTGATATGGGCGGCGGAATGTACTAATTTTCATATAATGAACCCCATATAAAACAAACCGTGATTCCCAAAGGAGTCACGGTTTGTTTATTGTTTCTTTATTATTATGAAATCAGCGTAAAAACCATTATTGCCTATAATTAAAACTCTTTTTTTACTTTGCGCACAAACAGCGAATCAAGCTGTTCTTTAACAGAATACCCCTCAAACAGAGCCCTGTAAACACTGCCGACAATGGGCAAATCAACATTGTATTGGCTTGCAAGCTTCATAAGCGCCTTGGAGGTCATAACGCCTTCGGCAAGCTTGTCATACTTTATGCCCTTTGCAAAATCTTCGCCGTATTTTCTGTTGTGACTCCAGGGTGAGAACAAAGTAGCCTCATAGTCGCCTAAATGGCAAAGTCCGTAGGCACTCATTTCGTTTCCGCCCAAAGCCTTAATCAGCCTTGCAATTTCCCTTGTACCCCTTGCCATAAGCGCACCTTTCAGGGAAGAATAGTTAAGACCATCCAATATTCCCGCCGCAATACCGATAACATTCTTTGCCGCAGCTCCGATTTCGCTGCCGATAAGGTCGGTGCCGTAGTAAAATCTTATAAGCTCGCTTGTAAAGCTGTCCACCAGCATAGCCTTTACTTTTTCGTTGTTGCTGTCAATTACCATACAGTTTGGTATTCCCTTGACATAGTCCTGAGGATGACCGGGACCAACCCAAACGGCTATGGGTGTTTTTTTCTCGTCAACAAAATCAGCGACTACCTGACTTAGTCTTTTACCGGTGGTAACCTCCACGCCCTTCATACATAAAACTATTATTTTTCCGTCAAGATTGTTTTTTGCAATGTCCTCCATATATTCACGCAAATGCTGACAGGAGATTGATATTACAATGACTTCGGCGTGTTCCACAGCCCTTGTCAAATCGCTTGTAACTTCGATGGATTTGGGATATGTAAGGTAAGAATTTTTATGAGTATTTTTAAGCTCAATCAGCTCAGGAGCGTCTGCAAGACCGCAGCTTATTACGTCGTGACCGATTTTATCAAGATACCAGGCAATACAGCTGCCCCAGCGGCCGCATCCCAAAACAGAAATTTTCATAATATTTTCTCCGATAAACAAAATTGTCCGTTAATTCAGACATATAAACCAAAGCACTGCCGCAGGCAGATCGCTTGTATAAACCTAAACTAAAATTAAAAATAAAATAAAAAAACAAACCGTAAAAAGCAGATAATAAAAAATATAAAAATCCCGCTTGACCGTATGAAGCTTTGCATAACCTGCCTACGAAATAGAACAGGTGGGTGCCATCCCTTGTGCTTTAGGCTCCCTTCATCCGAGATGCGGGAGGTCTGCACACCACACAAGGAGAAAAGCTCCCGATTTAAAAGTTGTAGGGTTATTTTAGCTTCATTCACGCATCAAGCAGGACATTAAACAACTAAGATTATTCTTTAATTATTCTTCTTCGGTGTCTTCAAAAAGCTTTTCAAAATTCTCCTCGAAAATTGCGGCTAATTCATCGGCAAGAACCTCATCCTCAACTGTCGCCAACTGCTCTTCGCCGTCTTCCTCAATGGCTTCCATAATATAATATTCTCCGCTGTCATTAAGTGCGTCCTTAGGATTGTCAAAAACAGGGTAAAGAGCATAGAATTTTCCACGCTCGTCTTCAATTTCACCGAGAATTTCAAACTCCTGTTCGTTGTTGTCTTCGTCCAAAAGGGTAATCAAATCAGGTGCATATTCGTTATCCATTATAAACTCCTAAAAATTTTAAAATTTAACTAGCTTTGTTTCTCTGTAATTATTTTAACCCTATATTTTTAATTAGTCAAGAGATTTTGATTATTAAATAGAATAAATATAAATTTTTATTTTATTTAACCATATATTGTAAAATTCACCAAATTATGTTTGATTATTCGTGACGCGGTTTTGTCATAAAACAATATGCTCTATTATGATATGTACCAATATAATTAAATTTTTCTTGAAAATACAAGCGTTTTGATATATAATTTAAAATCATATTACTGTGGGTAAATGTACCTGAATATAGATTAAGAATTAGGGGTATCTAAATGATTTTGCCGTATGATAAACTCCCAAAGCGTTTGCAGACTGAGGCGGTAAAGCCTTATTATGATATTTTAAGCAAAAAAAAGAGGAGTTTGTTTCTGAAAAGGGTTACAGATATAGTTTTGTGCTCAATTTTACTTGTATTTCTTATAATTCCTATGATAATAATTGCTTTGTCGGTTAAGGTGACCTCAAAAGGACCTGTGTTTTACAAGCAGAAGAGGGTTACCACATACGGAAGAATATTTAATATTTTAAAATTCAGAACTATGGTTGACGGCGCAGACAAAATCGGTTCGCTTGTTACCGGAAATAACGACAGCAGGGTAACATCGGTGGGAAAATTCCTGCGAAAATACCGCCTTGATGAAATTCCGCAGATTTTTAATGTTTTGTCAGGCAAAATGAGCATCGTGGGAACCCGTCCCGAGGTGCCTAAGTATGTGGAGAGATATACCGACGAAATGTACGCAACGCTTTTAATGCCGGCAGGCATTACCTCTCTTGCAAGCATAAAGTTTAAGGATGAAGAAAAGCTTTTGCAGTCTTCGGAAAATATCGACGAGGATTATGTAAATAAAATTCTGCCCCAAAAGATGCGGTACAACCTTAAATATATCAGCCGATTCGGATTCCGCAGAGATTTGTATCTTATGCTTAAAACCGTAAAAGAAGTGGTGTCCTGAATGTTTCCCTTACGCTTAGGAGATGCAAAATGAAAAGGTTAAAATCTTTTTTCGGCAGTCCGTCTGCTTTTAGAATATGCTATATTATTGATTTGTTTTTTTGTAATATATCATATCTTCAAATAGTTGCCTATGTGCTTATGTTGCCGTTTTTTATATGGGGAGTTATTCTTTGCTGCGTCAACCAGCGAAAATACAAAACCTTTACAAAAATGCGCTTCGGCATTTGGATAGGTGCGTTCCTTTTATGCAATCTCATCACAATGATTATTAACTTCTCCGTTATGGTAATATACAGCGGAATAGTTTTTCTCAATTTATGTATGTGCTTTTTTCTGTTTTACGGAATGCACACGGAACCGCAGACAAACATCAAAGCCGAGTTTTATACAATTTGCAGGTTAATTGTTTACATTACCACCATACTGGGAATTATCGGCATAACCTGCCTTGTTTGCGGAGTTTCCTACGATTCTCAGGAGTTTACGTGGATAAAGTTTATAATCTACGAGAACCGATTTACAGGCGTTTATGTAAATCCGAATTTACTGGGGTTTACATCGGTTGTTTCCATTGTTTGTTGTCATATGCTTACAAAAAAGAAGTTTTACACCGAGGCCGGCAGACCCAGGGTAAGCATTATCTGGATTTTAACCTGTGCGGGAATTGATTTGTTTTCATTGCTCCTGTGCGACTCAAACGCCTCTATGGTGCTGATTATATGCTATGTTATAGCATATGTTGTGTATGTGCTTTTTTCTGAGGAAAAACGGTTTTCAAAAAAACAGCTGTTTGCAAGACTGACTGCGCTGTGCTGTTTAGGCGTATTTGTAGTATGTTCGGCGTTTATGTTCAGGGTAATATGCCAGCAGGGCTTTTCCGCTGTGGTTAATCACACGAGAGAAGTTGTGGCAGAACAAAACAGCGAAAAGGTTGCCCAATCAGGGGAAGAACCTGTAACCTTTACGCATATAAACGAAAACATTGACAGCGGCAGATTTAAGCTTGCAAAAGAGTCCGTCAACCTGTTTAAGATTTCTCCTTTTATCGGAATAAGCAACGGCAACATTGTCCTTTACAGCGAAGAATACTCCGACGGAGCTATGAGCTTTTCCTATCATTTTTCGGATTTACATAACGGATACCTGACATTGCTTGTATCCACCGGATTTTTGGGATTTACAATTTTTGCGATTTTCGGATTTCGCTTTGCAAAGCACATTATTCAGAACCTTTTTAAAGATAAATCGGGACTTCAAAACGACATTTTCCCGTGTCTGTTCAGCTTTTTGGCGGCGTATCTTGTTTATGCCCTGTTTGAAAAGGCTCTGCTCTACGATGTATCGTTTATGGTTGTGTGGTTCTGGCTGTTTATGGGCGTTGCCAGTACATATTTGAATAAATATGAGCCTATGTACGATAACGAGTACATTATATACAAAAAGCATCTTCGCAGAAACATTTTCTGATGTTACCCTAATAAAAGGATATTCTTCTTGTATATTTTTCTTGTTTGGGTTATAATATACCGTAAGCATATTTGTGCTTGCGGTATATTTTATTTTAAGGTGAAGAATAATGAAATACGGTTTTCTGCGTGTTGCCTCTGCAACTGCGCAAATAAGAGTTGCAGACTGCCTGAACAACGGCAAAAAAATAACGGAAATCATAAAACAAGCAGCGGATAACGGCGCAAGCGTCGTTGTGCTTCCTGAGCTTTGTATTTCCGGCTATACCTGTTCCGATTTGTTTTTGCAAAAAAGCCTCTTAGACGCCTGCGAAAAGGCTCTTGAGGACATTTTGGAAAACACAAAAAATCTTGATATTGTATCCGTTATCGGAGTTCCCGTAGCTTTCAGAGAGGCGTTGTATAACTGTGCCGCAGTATGCTGTAAAGGCAAGCTTCTTGACCTTGTGCCGAAAATAAATATACCTAACTATACGGAATTTTATGAGCAAAGGCACTTTACCTCGGGAAAAGATGTTTTTGAAAAAGATTTTTACTTTGCAGGTCAAAAAACCTTCTTAACCGCTGATGCGGTTTTTGAACATACCTCAATTCCGGAGTTTCGTTTCGGCTGTGAAATATGCGAGGATTTGTGGGTTCCCGATTCTCCTTCTGTTAATCTTGCTCAAAACGGCGGAGCGCTGATGATTTTTAACTCATCCGCCAGCGATGATGTAATCGGCAAGGCGGAATACAGAAAAAATCTGGTGAATTTGCAAAGCGGAAAGCTAAGCTGTGCATATATTTTTTCCGACTCCGGTTTCGGCGAAAGTACTACCGACTTGGTCTTTTCCGGGCATAACCTGATTTGTGAAAACGCTACTGTTTTAGCTGAAAGCCAAAGGTTTTCAACAGGAATAATTTACGGCGACATTGACCTTCAGCGTCTTGACGGAGAAAGACGGCGTATTACAACATTTAATTCCGAAAAAGAAAAATCAGAAAAGATTTTAAGAATAAAATTTGATATAAAAGTTAATGATTTTAGCCTTTCCCGATATTTTAGAAAAACGCCCTTTGTGCCCGACTCAAAGGAAGATTTGGAGAACAGATGCCGTGAAATTCTCAACATACAGGCAACAGGTCTTGCCACAAGGCTTGAACATATCGGAATAAAAAATGTTGTTCTGGGACTTTCCGGCGGACTTGACAGCACCCTGGCTCTTATTGTCTGTGTTCACGCATTTGATATGCTTAACCTTGACCGAAAGGGAATACACACGGTAACAATGCCCTGCTTCGGAACAACACAGCGGACTAAATCAAACGCCGAACGACTTGCGCTTTCCTACGGCGTATCGTTTACCGAAGTGAATATAACCGATTCTGTCAGACAGCATTTCAAGGATATAGGTCAGAATGAGGAGGAACACTCCGTAACATACGAAAACTGTCAGGCTCGTGAGCGCACACAAGTGCTTATGGATTTATCCAACAAGCTGTCGGCATTGGTAATCGGTACAGGCGATTTATCGGAGCTTGCTCTGGGATGGGCAACCTACAACGGCGACCATATGTCTATGTATGCCGTCAACTGCTCCGTGCCGAAAACCCTCGTGCGCTATCTGACTGCGTATGAAGCGTCGGTTTCACAGGAAGATTTAAAAACCGTGTTGCTTGATGTTCTCGACACTCCCGTCAGCCCCGAGCTTTTGCCGCCGGAAAAAGACGGCACAATCTCGCAGAAAACCGAAGATGTAGTGGGACCCTATGAACTCCACGACTTTTTCCTGTACTATCTGGTGCGTTTCGGTTATACTCCGTCAAAAATATTCTATTTAGCGAAAAGGTCTTTTAAGGACGATTATTCTGTTGAAGAAATAAAAAAGTGGCTGAAGGTGTTTGTCAGGAGGTTTTTTACACAGCAGTTTAAGCGTTCGTGCCTTCCCGACGGACCTAAGGTCGGTTCCGTAACACTTTCGCCGAGAGGAGATTTCAGAATGCCCAGCGACGCCTCGGTTTCGCTCTGGCTGAAAGAGCTTGATAACCTGTAATAAAGTTTAATATAAATATTTTTAACCGAATCGGTGATTTTATGAAGCTTTATATTAACCGTGATACTCATAATGTTTCGGCTCGTTTTGTGGTGTATGACGATTTATATCGGGAAAAATACACCGTAACCGCAGACAAAAAATCATTTAAACGATTAAAAATCACGACCCCGGACGGCAAAACGGCGGTAAAAATTCTTCAGTTACCGCTTCCGATTGTTCAGGTGTATTCAATAAGCGATTTTAAGCGCAATATTAAGTTTACGGTTAAGCCCTCCAGCTTTTGCGCCGACGCAGGCTTTTACGGGGTAAGCTGGCATATAAGGGGGAATATCCTGTCAAAATCTTTTGATATTGCTGACGCAGATAATTCAATTATTGCTGTTCACAGCTGTGCTTTTGAAAAAAACTGCTGTATGCTTGAGATTATGAATCCCGAAAATGAACTGTTTTGCCTTGCGTCCGCCGTATGTGCAAATTTGGTTTCGGTTACGGGAGAAAAGGAACTGCGACCAACATAGAAAAACTTAGTTTTAATAAAATTAAACCTTTAAGGAGGATTAACTATGGACAAGCTATTGCAAATATTAAGCGAAAATTCCGACTTTACAACAGAGGAGTTAGCCTCAATGCTGGGCGAGCCCGAGGATTATATATGCGCCCAGATTAAGGAATACAGGGCGCAGGGCATTATTAAGGGATACCACGCCACAATTAACTGGGAAAAGGTTAAAAATTCCAATGTTACGGCGCTGATTGAATTAAAAGTAACTCCAAAGCCCGAATCGGGTTTTGAAGAAATGGCACAGAGAGTTATGGAGTACAGCGAGGTAAGGTCTGTATATTTGATGGCAGGAGCCTACGACTTGGCGCTGTTTGTGCAGGGCGAGTCAATTCAGGATGTTTCCGCCTTTGTTTCCAGAAAACTCTCCGCATTAGACGGAATAATATCCACCGCAACTCATTTTGTACTTAAATGTTATAAGGAAAGCGGAGTTAATCTGGTTGACTCCGAAGATGACAACGATAAAAGGAGTTTAATACTGTGATAGATTACGATAAAACACTTAACGGGACTATCAGGGATGTTAAGCCTTCGGGAATCAGAAAATTTTTCGATATTGCAAATGAAATGGACGATGTTATTTCCCTTTCAATCGGAGAGCCTGATTTTAAAACTCCTTGGCACATACGCCAGGCAGGCATAGATTCCCTTGAAAAGGGAAGAACGTGGTATACTCCTAACCGAGGTTTCGGCGAGCTTAGGACGGAGATAGCAAAATATTACAAGCGTAAGTTTGATTTGGAGTACAATCCGGACAGCGATGTTCTTGTAACCGTTGGAGGAAGCGAAGCAATAGACCTTGCTCTAAGATGTATTGTCAATAAAGGCGACGAGGTTCTGATTCCCCAGCCGTCCTTCGTTTGCTACGAGCCTTTGACGATTATGGCAGGGGGAAAACCTGTTTTGATTGAAACAAAGCAGGAAAACAACTTTCGTCTGACGGCACAGGAGCTGGAAGAAAACATCACCGATAAAACAAAACTTTTGATTCTTCCTTTCCCTAATAATCCGACAGGCGGTATTATGCGCCGTGAAGACCTTGAAAAAATAATACCCATAATTAAAAAGCACAATATCTTTGTGCTTTCCGATGAAATTTACGCCGAGCTTACATACGGCGAACAGCGCCATGTGTCAATAGCCTCCCTTGATGATATGCAGGAAAGAACAGTTGTAATCAACGGCTTTTCAAAGGCTTATGCAATGACGGGCTGGCGATTGGGATATGCCTTAGGTCCTTGTCAGATAATTGACCAGATGACAAAGCTTCATCAGTACGGAATTATGTCATCGCCTACTACGGCGCAGTACGCCGCCATTGACGCTCTGAAAAACGGAGATAAGGATATTGAGAATATGCGCAGTGAGTATGATATGAGGCGAAAGTATATTCTCGGCAGATTTGAAAAAATCGGATTTGACTGTTTTGAACCCTTGGGCGCATTTTACGCTTTTCCCTGCATTAAATCAACCGGGCTGTCTTCCGAGGAGTTTTGCACACGTTTAATTAAAGAAAAGCACGTTGCCCTTGTTCCCGGCAATGCTTTCGGCTCAAGCGGAGAGGGATATGTAAGAATGTCATACTCGTATTCCTTAAAGCACTTAAAGCTTGCTTTGGATAGAATTGAAACCTTCTTAGAGGAGCTGAAAAATGAAGATTAAAGTACAGGCGCCTGCAAAAATTAACCTTTCTCTGGATATTTTAGGCAGACGCCCGGACGGTTATCACGATGTTCTTATGGTGATGCAGACCATAGACTTGTACGACACGGTTACCATAACCGCCGATGATTCGAAAGAAATAACAATATCCTGCGATTATCCGGGCGTGCCCTGCGACGAGCATAATCTTGCCTATAAGGCGGCAAGTCTGTTTTTTGAATATACCCACATTGAAAACCCGGGAATTGTTATAGATATTGAAAAGAAAATCCCCACACAGGCAGGAATGGCAGGAGGAAGCACCGACGCCGCAGCGGTGATTATGGGGCTTAATAAAATGTTCGGTACATACCTGCCTGTAAAAACAATGACGGAAGTTTCTGCAAGATTAGGAGCCGATGTTCCTTTTTGCGTACAGGGCGGAACCGTAAGGGCGTCGGGAACGGGAACGGATTTGCACAAGCTTGCGCCGCTTCCCGATTGCTATATTGTTGTGTGCAAGCCTCCCGTTTCGGTTTCAACAGCAGAGGCGTATGCTTTGTGCGATAAGATGAATTTTACTCATCCACCCTTTACTCAGGAGCTTGTTAAGGCTCTGTATCTAAGGGATATGTTTATGATTACCTCCAGTCTTTACAACGATTTTGAGGTTGCGCTTAACCTTGACGAGGTAATGGATATCAAAAAAATTATGTATAAGGCAAAGTCAAGGGGAGCGGTTATGACCGGCTCAGGCTCTGCTGTTTTTGGTATTTTTTCTTCGGCAAAGCGAGCCGAAAAATGTGTAGATATGCTGAAAGAAAAATATTCCTGCGTACATTTGTGCCGTCCTATCAAGCACGGCTGTGCAATAGTTGACTATTCGGTTTAATTTCCTGTAAAAGTCAATGGTTTCGGTATAAATTGTTCTTCACCTGTCCATAATCAAGCTGTAACTTGAGAGGACAGGTGTGTTTTTATGAAAAAGCAAATCAGAATACTGTTAAAATCATTAGCCTCTGCTTTTGTAATTGCAGTTATTATTTCTATGGTGCCGTTTCAGGCTGTTTGCCAAGAGGTTCAAAATGATGTTTTCAGGCTTCATATTTTAGCTAATTCCGATTCGGATACCGACCAGGCGCTGAAGCTAAAAGTCCGTGACGAAATACTTAAATATACACAGCAGATGTATAAAAATGCAAGCTCAAAATCCGAGGCAATCAGACTGACCGACGAAAATTTGCAGGCACTTGCCGACAGGGCAAAGGGGGTTGTCCGTGACGAGGGCTTTGATTACTGCGTAACAGCGCAGATTGCCGATACTTTTTTCGATACCCGTACCTACGGTAATGTAACTATGCCGTCGGGCGAGTATCCGGCACTCCGTATAATAATCGGTGAGGGCAAAGGGCATAACTGGTGGTGCGTAATGTATCCGTCCCTTTGCGTGGGCGCAAGCGCAGATTATCAGGCTCTTAAAAAATGTACCGATGACCGTGAATATAATTTGCTGACCGGCGAAAAGCGTATATATAAATTTAAAATAGTAGAATACTATGAAAAAATTAAAGATTTTTTAACTTAACGGGATGTTTATGGTACATTGATTATGATATAATTAAGGAAAACCTAACCTAAATTGCCAAAGTGAAGTTGCAATTTTTAGGGTGGAAAATGAAAAAAACATTTTTAATGTAAAAATAACATAACACGGAGGCTTTAAATGCTCAGGTTTGTTTTAGGAAGAAGCGGAACAGGCAAAACCCAATACTTAAACAAATTATTTACCGATTTTGCAAAATCAGGCAGTGAAAAATTGCTGATGATTGTGCCGGATCAAAGCTCTTTTGAAACCGAAAAATCCTTTTTGAAATCTGCCGGACCAAAGCTGTGCCGAAATATTAAGGTGTTGGGATTTTCCCGTCTTTGCGACTATGTTTTCTCCGAAGTCGGATACAAAACCGCAAATACTATTGACGACGGCACACGAAAAATCATTATGAGTATGGCAATCGAGCAGGTGTCCGATAATCTTGAGCTTTTTTCAAAGCAAAAATCGTCTCTTACCGAGCTTATGACAGAGTCTTACCGTGAATGTCAGAAATGCACAATTACAGCAGATATGCTGAAAAATACCGCCGTGACTGTGCCCGAGCAGTCGCTTAGGCAAAAGCTTAATGAAACGGCGTTGATTCTTGAAGCGTATGAAGCCATTATTGCCAACACATACATCGACCCGTGCGAAAATCTTAACAGGGTGTTTGAAATTTTATGCGAAACGCCTGTTTTTGAGGATTACATAATTGCCGTTGATTCTTTCAGCGGATTTACTGCACAGCAGTACAGGGTATTGGAGTGCCTTATGGAAAACTCCGCAGATTTTTATGTTTCTCTGAACCTGGAAGCTGCCAACCACAGCCCTAACTCTGTTTTTGCAATAACCAAAGAAACCAGGCTTAAGTTTACTTCAATAGCTGAAAAGCTTGCTGTGCAAATTGCCCCTGTAGTGGTGCTTGATAAAAACTACCGCATAAAATCCCCGGAGCTTCTTCACCTTGAGAATAATCTTGTGCTGGATAAATTAGATGAGTACGGCGAAACGCCCGCTGATTTTTCCATAGTAAACGCCCCCGATGTTTATCAGGAGATTGATTATGTTGCAAATACTATCAATAGCCTTGTTATGGAAGAAAACCTGCGATACAGGGAAATTGCCGTTATTTGCCATGATTCGAACGCATACTCAACCTTGATTGCATCTGCATTTGAGAAAAATAAAATTCCCTGTTTTATGGATTATCCCGAAGATATTTTCATCAAGCCTATTGTAAGACTGGTGTGTTCCTGCATAAAGGCGGTCACAAACGGCTTTGAAAGGGAAGATGTGCTTACAATTTTAAAAACAGGACTTACCGAGAATACCGTTGAGGATATTTCTGCTTTTGAAAATTATCTGTTTACCTGGAATTTAAACCGAAAAGATTTTCTCTCGGAATTTACCCGTAATCCCGACGGCTTAAAGGGGGATTTTACACAAGATGACAAGGATAATCTTAACGCTTTGGAACAGGTAAGAAAATCGGTTATCGGTCCTCTTGTTGCCTTTAAAGAAAAATCAAAGGATGCAGACGGAGAAAAAATCACCGGCAATCTTTATGAGCTTTTGCTTAATCTCAAAGCAGACAAGATGCTTATAAAAATGTATGAAAGTCTGGAAAGTTCAGGCAAAACAGAGCTTGCCGCCCAGCAAATAAGGCTTTGGAACATACTTATGCAGGTGCTTGATAAAATGTCGGCGGTGCTTAATAAATTCAAGCCTTCATTAAAGCGTTACGGCGAGCTTTTGTCAATGCAGTTTGAAAATGAAAAAATATCCGAAATACCCCAAAGTGTTGACTGCGTGCGTTTCGGCGACGCCCAGAGAATACGCCTTGACAGCGATACCAAGGCTGTGTTTGTAATTGGATTTAATCGTGGCGAATTTCCGCCTGTACCGTCCGTAACCGGCGTCTTTACCGAAACAGAGCGCAAGCGTCTGTCCCTTTGCCAGCTTCCGTTTAGAGATTCTGCCGAAGAAATCGCAAATCACGAGAAATTTCTTGCCTATACCTGTCTTTCCTCGGCTTCTCAAAAGCTTTATATTGTTTTTCATTCAACCGATATTTCAGGCGAAGCCGCAGGACCTTCGGATTATGTGTTTTCACTTTTAAAAATGTTCCCGAAAATTAAAATTAAGGAAACCGCACTTCTGACCGTTGAAAGCAAGCTGTGGTCAGAACAATCGGCATTTGATTACTGCGCGCAAAACTATAAATCGGATTCGGAATTTGAAAAATCTCTAAAAAACTACTTTTCCGCAAATCCAAAATACGCAGACAGCCTTGCAACCATTAACGGAATCATCAGCAACAAACCCATAAAAATTATGAATCCGGAAATTGCACAACGGCTCTTTGGAAAGACTATGAATCTTTCTGCGTCAAGAATAGAAAAGTACAGCCTTTGTCCGTTTCAGTATTTTTGCACCTACGGTCTGAAAGCATCTTTACCCAGACCTGCCAAAATCGACGCTCTTGAATTTGGAACAATCTCCCACTATGTATTTGAAAAATTCCTGAAAATAAATCCAAAGGAAGTATTGCCCGATTTAAGCGATGAAAAAATAACGGACGATATTAAAAAAATATACATCCAATATGCCAAAGAAAATCTGGGCGGACTTGGGGATAAAAGCAACAGCTTTTTGAATTTATACAAACGGCTGGAGGATAATTCCTTTATCATTATTAAGCACCTGATTTCGGAGCTTTCCCAAAGCAAATTTGTTCCCGTGGATTTTGAGCTGGAAATCGGCGGAGATATTCCGGCATATACGGTTAAACTTCCCCAAGGCAGGAGCGTGTGCATTTACGGAAGCGTTGACCGTGTTGACGTAATGGAAAAGGACGGATCAAAATACATTCGTGTTATAGACTACAAAACAGGCGTCAAGGAGTTTTCAATTACCGATATACTTTGGGGAATTAACCTGCAAATGCTTATTTATCTTTGCGCCATTGAGAAAAACGGCGCAGAGAGATACGGAGAAAATACCGTCCCTGCCGGAATACTTTATATGTATTCCACTGCCTCGCCCCAAAATTTTGAAATTAACACAGACGAGGATAAAATCAGAGAAAAGCTTGAATCAAAGCTCAAAATGAACGGACTTGTGTTAAACGACATCTCGGTTGTTGAGGGAATGGACAAATCCGGCAGCGGAATTTATATTCCGGTAAAAGTAAAAAGCGGTCTTCCTTATTCTTCAAAGAGCCTGGTCGATTTGGAGCAAATGGGAAAAATCTTTAAGAGTATTGACAAAACCATTACCGATATGGCAGAAAATCTATACAGCGGTAACATATCCGCCGTACCCGTTAAGGGAAAGCATCACGACGGCTGTCAGTATTGTCCTTATGATTCTGTGTGTAATTATGTTGACGGAGAGAGCCCATATAAATTTGCAGAAGACTTAAAGGATTCAGACGCCTTGAAGAGAATTTGCAAAGAGCCTGACCCAGAGGAGGATAACAATGAGTAATAACTGGACGGAAAGCCAAAAGGACGCTATTTTTTCAAACGGCGGAACAATACTTGTTTCTGCGGCGGCAGGCTCCGGCAAAACCGCCGTGCTTGTGCAGAAGGTTATTGAGCTTATTACAGATACGGAACATCCCGTTGACGCCGACAGACTCCTTGTGGTTACCTTTACAAGGGCGGCTGCGTCGGAAATGAAAGAGAGAATCTCCAATGCCATTGACGAGCTCCTTGAAAATGACCCGGAAAATTATAATCTCCTCCGTCAAAAGCAGTTAATCTACAAGGCAAATATTTCTACAATAGACAGCTTTTGTACTGATATTTCAAGGGAGTACTTTTACCTTCTGGGCATAAACAAGGATTATAAAATTGCAGACGAAAACGAGCTTGCAATATTAAAGTCCGAGGCTATGGACGAAACCCTTGAACATTTCTATGACAATATTGACGAAGAATTTATTGGACTTGTGGAGGCTTTTTCCTCTCCGAGAAACGACAGAGCAGTCAGAGATATAATAGAAAAAGTCTATAACTTTCTGCGTTCAGACCCCTTTCCGGAAAATTGGATGTCCCTTAAGCTTAATATGTACGGTGAAGATAAAGACCCATCATTAACCCCTTGGGGAAAAGCAATAATCGCTTATGCCGATTTAGCAATCCGCTACTGCCTTGTAATATGCGATAATATGCTCCACAGCATCAGGGAGGCACCTGTTCTTGAAAAATACTCGTGTTTTGATTTAGCGTGCGATTACTCCGCATATTTGGATAAGGCGAGCAAAATCCTCAAAAACGGAAGCTGGGACGAAATTGGGAATACTATTCATAATTTTGATGCAGGTAGATTGACATTCCCCCGTAAATTTGAAGATGACGTCAAAAAAGAACAAATTAAAAATTCAAGAGAGAATATAAAAGCAGCGGTTGAAGAATTAAAAAAGCTTTTTGCCTGGTCAAGTGAGGAATGTAATGATGATATTGCCAAGGCAAGACCGTTGATTTCTGCAATTTTCAAATGCGTCAATTACTATGAAGAGATAATAAAAGAAAAAAAGAAACTAAAAAACATAGCTGATTTTTCCGACATTGAGCATTTTGCCATTGAGCTTCTGGTACGGCAAAATTCCCACGGAGACATTACATTTACCGAAACAGCCAAAGAAATATCTAAGCGTTTTGATTACATAATGGTTGATGAATTCCAGGATGTCAATCTGGTGCAGGACCTAATATTCCGAGCTGTCAGCAACAATAACCGTTTTATGGCAGGCGATGTAAAGCAGAGCATTTACGGTTTCAGACACGCTATGCCGGAGCTTTTTTTGTCAATGAAAAAACAGTATCCGCTTTACGACAGAAATACAGATAACTATCCCGCTAAAATAATTCTTGATAAGAATTTCAGAAGCCGTGAAGAAATTGCCGACGGTGTGAATTTTGTGTTTTCGCTTTTAATGTCACCCCAGGTAGGCGAGATGGAATATACCGAAGAAGAAAGGCTCCAAGCTGCCGCAAAGTTCGAGCCCTCTGACGACGCCGGATTAAGCCTTGCACTGCTTGACAGAGACAGCTATGATTCCGAGATAGATTTTACTGTGCTTGAGGCAAGGTATATCGCCGTTAAAATCCACGAGATGGTGATGTCGGGGTATAAAGTTAAGGACGGGGATAAAATGCGCAAAGCAGAATATTCGGATTTTGCCGTCCTTCTGCGCAGTACCGAGCTTACCTCACAGATATATGTAAACGAACTTGTATCGATGGGAATACCTGCCTATTCAGAGAAAAAAGAGAGCTTTTTAAGCGCCAAAGAAATAAAAGTTATGCTTAATTTTCTGCGGATAATTGACAACCCCGTTCGTGATATTCCGCTTCTTTCGGTTATGATGAGCCCAATCTACGGCTTTACGGCAGATGAAATGGCACTTGCAAAGCTGACAGGCGAACATAAAAACCTGTATTCAGCCGTTTCTGCCTTTGCAAAAGAAAATGAAAAGGCAAAATCTTTTTTGGATGATTTAGATTTTCTGCGCACCTACGCAATAACCCACACGGTTGAAGAGCTTATCAGATATATCTATGACATTACGGCGTATCCTGCAATAGTTTCTGCAACAGAAACACGCACCAATGCAACCAAAAATCTTTCTCTTTTGTGCAAATACGCTTCCGATTATGAATCTAAGGGATACAAAGGCCTTTCTTCCTTTGTGCGCTATATTGATAAAATCGAGGAATGCGGATGTGATTTTCAGGCAGGCGCCCCCTTGGACGGAGTTGTTACCAATACCGTAAAGGTTATGAGCATACACGCAAGCAAGGGACTTGAATTTCCCGTATGCTTTGTTGCCGCTTCTTCCAAAGAGTTTAATAAAAAAGACCTTGGCAAGGATGTGCTTCTCCATTCAAAAATGGGAATAGGCATAAGAAAAACCGATGGACTGTGCAAATTTACCACTATGCCCCGTGAGGGAGTTGCCCTTACAATGTCTGATAACCAGATGTCGGAGGAACTGCGTGTACTCTATGTTGCTCTTACAAGGGCTAAAGAAAAGCTGATTGTAGTAAATTCTCAAAAATCGCTTTCCGGATATATAGATAAGCTTTTGCCCAAAATTGCAGTCGGAGGAAAGATTCCGCCCTATGCGGTAAAAAACGCAAAAAGCATCGGCGACTGGATGACTATATGTGCTCTTGCTAATCCCAAAACACGGGATTTAAGCGACTATGCAGGTATGTCAGAAATATACAAGGCTCCCGATAATTCCTGTAAATACGACTGGAACATTGATTTTGTTAACAGCGTGAAATATCCCCTTGAGGATTACAGCGGAATTTTTGATTCGGATATTTTTGGTGAGGAAAATATACTGCAAAGTCCGCCGCCTGATTTCATCAAAACTTTGATTGAAAGAATAAACTACCGCTATAAATACGCCCCCTTAACCGATTTACCCGTTAAGGTTTCTGCTTCGGATATTGCCCATAAAGAGTCCTCGGCGAAATTCTCCAAAATTTTAAGAAAGCCGGAATTTCTAAGCGGAGAAAAACTTACGGCTGTCCAAAAGGGAACAGGTATGCACAAGCTGATGCAATTTTGCGATTTTAAGAATTTACAGCTTAATATGCAGGCAGAAATTCAACGCCTTGTTCAAAGTAACCGCCTTACGAAAGCAGAGGCTGATTCAATAAACCTCGAAAATGTCCGCAGATTTTTGGAAGGTGGGTTGGCACAGCGGATTATGTCGTCGCCCAATGTGTTGAGAGAATTCAGATTTATGACTGAAATTGACGCTTCTGCAATACGCCCGGATATTTCGGATGATTTTAAAGACAGCAAAATTCTTCTTCAAGGTGCGGTTGACCTTGCTTTTGAAGAGGACGGAAATTTGGTTATTGTTGATTATAAAACCGACAGGGTAAAGGATGTTTCATCGCTTGCCGAAATGTATAAAAGTCAGCTTATGCTCTATAAATCCGCAATGGAACAGGCAACCGACAAAAAGGTGTCGGAGTGCATAATTTACTCTTTGCACCTGAGCAAAGAGATAACAGTTTACAAATCATAAAAAAGTCGAGTACCTCGACACGCAATCCGTGCAGACAGCTTTTGCTGAAAACATCCTTTTATGCCCGAGCGCAGCCGAGCAATTTCCTATAACATAAAAAAATCCCCCATCGTAAGATGAGGGATAAGCATTTGTACCTTTAGGTAAAAATGCACCTCGGATATACAGGAGTAAAAAACACTTCGGCAAAAAGTATGGGCAAGCCGGAAGTAACCGAAAATGAGATTTATCATCAGGTCTGATCGCATTGCAAATATAAATTTAAAAATTCTTTTTCACCGCAAGGCAGTATCCTACGCCTTCGGGCGCATACATAGGATGCTTAGGATTGGAGGCATTGTATTTTGTGAAGAAACGGTCTGTTGCTTCTTTTGAGTCAAGATGCTCATAGATAAGAAAACCCGTATCAGACAGGAGCTTTTCAATTTCTCCGTAAGTGTATTCAGACTTCATCGGCTCGCCGGCACCGCTTGCAAGTTTGCTGTTTATTTGAGTTTCTTTTCCGCCGTTTTTCATCGGATAATCAAAGCATAAAGCCGAACCTTCTGTAAAAATCCTGCTGATGTTTTTAAGTAAGGACGAAAATTCGGCACTATCAAGATAATAACTTATACCAAGCAGACTGCCGAAGACCTTGCTCTTTTTGTCAAAACCGCTTTGCTCAAGGGCATAAATCCATGCCGTGTCTGAAAGGTTACACGGAACAAATACGGAGGAGCTTATACAATTCGCAGAAGCAATTCGGGCGTTTTTATCTTTTATCATTGCAGGAAGGTCAAGCTCAAAAACACTAATCGACCGTTTTGAGTTTCGGATTCCCCAAGTATCGAATCCTGATGCAAAGATGACATATTGCTTTGTGCCCAAACTAATTTCATTTTCCAGTGCATTTTCGCAAAATGCGCTTCTGGCTAATACGGACGGAGCTAGCTGTCTTTCTGTAATCAAACGGAGTGCGTCGTCGGATGAGCCTGAAAAGTCAGGAAGAAAAAAAGATGCTCCCTGTTTTAGATTATCAGCAATTACCCGGTAGTCATTACCGAGAAGTGTTTCGGAGACATCGTCGCAAAATACGCAGGTCTTGTTGTTTTTCAGATGGTAGGCTCTTGCAAAGCAGCTTACCTTAGCGGTTATGTGTTCCATACAAACTCTCCTTTTCTAATAGCTTTAATACTTAATACACCCAAAAATAAAAAAATACAAGACTTGTTTTTTGCTTTAAAATGTGGTAATGTATAGTTGTAAAAAAGATTCATTAAAGATTTTTACTGACACTTAATGAACTTATATATAAAAATGGGTATATCGTATCAGCCGGAAAAAGAGCAACTATATAATTAAAAAGACTGCAATTTTAGTAGATTTGTGCATTTACTAAAATTGCAGTCTTTTTGTTAGTGTTAAAGTGCAGATGTCCGTGTCACATAATCTTTGCACCAAAATACAGGCGCAAAGAGATATACAGAAAAATATATAAAGATATAATAGATGTACTGAAAAAACTATGAACACAAAAAAGATTATTCAATAATATGGTCGCAGTAGTTGCATACCAAATGGCCGTCGGAGTCGTATTTGCAGTTGTAGGGGAGATAGCTTTCGCTTTGCACTATGCACTTGGGATTTTTGCACTTGCTGTCCGAAAGCTGAGGCTTGTAGCAGTCAAAGGCAAAGTCTCTGTCGTTAAGCAAAAGATAAATCAGCGCCATTCTGCCGTACATTCCGTAAACCGCCTGCTTAAAGTAACAGGCTCTCGGGTCGTTGTCAACCTTAACATCAATCTCGTCAACTCTGGGCAGGGGATGAAGAATTACCATATCCTTTTTTGCAAGGGCAAGCTTCTCGCAGTCAAGAACAAAAATCCCCTTTTGATCCATATATTCCTGCTCGCTTGCAAACCTCTCCTGCTGAATCCTTGTCATATACAGCACATCAAGCTCTGCAATAGCCTCCTTAAGGCTTGAGACCTCCTTGTATTCACAGTGCTTACGCTCCAATATGCTCCGCACATACCCGGGTATTGACAGCGCTTTTGTAGAAATCAGAACAAATTTATTGTTTTTGTAGTTAGCCATTGTTTTAATAAGCGAATGTACGGTTCTGCCGTTAAGCAAATCTCCGCAAAGACCTATTGTCAGGTCGTGGAGTCGTCCTTTTTCAGCATTAAGAGTGATTACATCGGTAAGCGTCTGAGTCGGGTGCAGGTGTCCGCCGTCACCGCCGTTAATAATCGGCACACTGCTGCAAAGCGTTGCTGCTGTAGCCGAGCCCTCGCTTGGGTGGCGCATTGCGATAATGTCTGCGTAACCGCTTACGATTGTAATGGTGTCCTTCAGGTTTTCACCCTTTGCAACTGAGGAATTCATAGGGTCATCAAAGCCTATTGTTCGTCCGCCAAGCCTGAGCATTGCAGTCTGAAAGGACATCTGCGTCCTTGTGCTGGGCTCGTAAAACAATGTAGCAAGAATTTTTCCGTCGCAGGAGTGACGGTATTTTTCGGGAGCCCTTTTAATCTCCTCCGCAAGACTGCATATTCTTTCCAGCTGTTCCGGCGTCAGCGCTTCCAAATCAATGACATTCTTATTTTTCATACAAATCATCTGCCTTCAAATTGGTCTGAATATTTTTCTCCACCATTCTACCAAAAAACAACATAAATTACAATATTAAATATAAATTTACAGCTTATTATCGGTCTGTCCTTATAATATTTTCAATGTTAATTTTCTCATTTATAACGCTGAAATGTATCTCATATCCGCCGAATTTCATTTTGTAAATTCTATTTTCGTCGTTTTGGTATCCGGGGCGGGGGTCTTGTTTTAAAATTTCGATTATGGATTTTGCCTTTTCGGCAGAGACGGTTTTTAAATATCCGTCTGCATCAACAACCTCAAAATTAATTTCGTATTTATTAAGTGAAAATCCTCCCGATGCATTCAGAACAGCGTCTGAGTATGGAACATACGGCTTAATGTCAATTATCGGCGTTTTATTCATTAAATCAGCACCTTTTACATACAAAACCGGTCCGTATTCCCTTGTGAATTCAATTCTTTCAAATTTAACGCAGGAAATACCCAGTCCGTTAGGTCTGAACGGAGAACGGGAGGCGAAAACTCCCACACGCTTGTTACCTCCTAATTTTGGAGGTCTTACAGTGGGACTCCATCTGCAGCCCTCGTTTTCCGAAAATCTCCAAATCAGCCAAAGGTGGGAGAACTGCTCAATTTTTCTGAAAGCCTCTTTTTCACGGAAATCAGGCTCAAAAATTATTTTAGACAGAACTGAATCCACAATTCCGCTTTGTCTGGGAATACCGAACTTATCCGTGAAGTCGTTTTCAATATGACCGATTGCCTCAATTTTATAATATTCCGACACAGTATATCCTCCGAATGTTTGCTGACAATATTCTGACATGTTTTTAAATACTTTTCAATAAATACTTTTGCAAAAAATACTTTGTTCCTACCCAACTACTACCCAAAACGCAAAAAAGAACCTCGTAAATGACCTTGATGAGCCATTTGTGGGGCTTTATATCCGTCCGGATAAAATAAGAAATTTACAGTTTCAAAGCCAAAGGCTCAAAAAAATAAGAGCCTCAACAACGCACTTGCGTGTCGGGGCTCTCGATTGGTGCCGGTGGCCGGACTCGAACCGGCACGGTATCGCTACCGGTGGATTTTGAGTCCACTACGTCTGCCAATTCCATCACACCGGCGTGTGACAAAATGTATTATACAATAACTAAGAACAAAAATCAAGGAAAATTTTTATTATTTCTAAATAAAAATTTTAATTATTTTAAAATTATAATCACTAAAGGTAAATTGATATAATATTTACAAATACATACTGTTAATTTTTTCACAATATATCAAAAACTAAAAATTACCTGCAATTATAGTTGCTTAAAAATGCTTTTTGTATTATAATTAACCTGTATCTTTAATAAGCTGTATATTTTGTTTGTTTTTCGGCTTACTATGTAATGTATGGAGGAATCTCTGATGGAAAAGAAAGAGCAACTTTATGAAGGAAAAGCAAAAAAGGTATTTGCAACCGACAATCCCGACTATTGCATCGTTTCCTATAAGGACGACGCTACCGCATTTAACGGCGAAAAAAAGGGCACTATTGTGGGAAAAGGCGTTGTAAATAACAGAATGAGCAACTTTATGTTTAAGCTTCTCGAAGAAAAGGGAATTAAAACCGATTTTGTTGAAGAGCTTAACGACAGAGAGACAGTTCTGAAAAAAGTAGAGATTGTTCCTCTTGAGGTTATTGTAAGAAACAAAGCCGCCGGCAGTTTGTCAAAGCGTTTGGGACTCCCCGAGGGTACGGTAATGAAAGTGCCTGTTCTTGAGTTCTGCTACAAGGACGACGATTTGGGCGACCCTATGGTAAACGAATACCATATTCTTGCCGCTGACCTTGCAACAAAAGAAGAAATTGAAAAAATTTCCGAAATGGCGCTTAAAATCAACAGCGTAATGATTGACTTCTTTAAGGAATGTAATGTTGATTTAATAGACTTTAAGATTGAGTTCGGCCGTTTCCACGGAGATATTATCCTTGCCGACGAAATTTCTCCCGATACCTGCCGTTTCTGGGATATGGATACTCAGGAAAAGCTGGACAAGGATCGTTTCCGCCGTGATATGGGCGGTGTCGAAGAGGCTTATGCCGAGATGATGAGGAGAATCGGCTTGGGCTGATTTCATAAGAATAAGCAAAACATTTTTCAAAAGTAGTATTAAATCGGATGGTGGAACCTTTGGTTAGTAATTTTGATAAATTCCCAAGCGAAGAGCTCCATGAGGAGTGCGGAGTTTTCGGAATATACAGCGACGGCACTCTTGACCCTGCCTACGCTTGCTATAACGGCTTGCTTGCCCTCCAGCACAGAGGGCAGGAGAGCTGCGGCATAGCCGTAAATGACTGCGGTGTAATAGACTATCACAAGGATATGGGTCTTGTTACCGAGGTTTTCAACAATGAAATATTAGATTCACTAAGGGGACAAATGGCGGTATCCCATGTTCGCTATTCAACAGCAGGCGGCTCTGTGCTGGAAAATGCACAGCCGCTTGTTATGCGTTATGTAAAGGGTACTATCGCCGTTGCACATAACGGCAACCTGACAAACGCTGTTGAAATCCGCAAGGATCTTGAAAAGCGAGGAGCAATATTCCAGACAACCATCGACAGCGAGGTTATCTGCTATGTTATAGCCAGGGAACGCCTTAAATGCCACTCGGTAGAAGAGGCGGTTGCCAATGCAATGAAGAAGATAGAGGGAGCATACAGCCTTTTGGTAATGAGCCCCAGAAAGATTATCGCCGCAAGAGACCCCCACGGCTTTAAGCCTCTTTGTATCGGCAGGATAAACGGAACATATTGCTTTGCCAGCGAAAGCTGTGCCCTTGACGCCTGCGGAGCAGAGTTTGTCAGAGATGTTGAACCGGGTGAGATTATCGTTGTTGACGAAAGCGGTTTAAAAAGTATTAAGACTCAAAGTAATGTTAAAAAATCCCCCTGTATTTTTGAATATATTTACTTTGCAAGGACGGATTCGGTAATTGATTCCGTCAGCGTATATGAAGCACGCAAGCAGGCAGGAAGAATTCTTGCCAGAAAATTCCCCGTTGAAGCAGACCTTGTTATCGGCGTTCCCGAATCGGGAATTGACGCCGCCATAGGTTACAGCGAAGAATCGGGAATCCCTTATGAAAAGGGCATTGTCAAGAATAATTACATCGGAAGAACCTTTATTAAGCCGAGCCAGAAAGAGCGTATGAAAAGCGTAAGAATCAAGCTCAACCCCCTTCTCAATCCCGTAAAAGGAAAAAGGGTTGTTATGATTGACGACAGTATCGTTCGTGGTACTACGGTTGACAGAATCGTAACTATGCTCCGTGAGGCAGGCGCAAAAGAGGTTCATATGAGGATTTCCTCACCGCCGTTTTTGTGGCCTTGCTACTACGGTACGGACATTCCGTCACGAGGGGAGCTTATTGCCTGCAACCATACCGTTGAAGAAATCCGTCAGCTTAGCGGTGCCGATTCTTTGGGTTATCTCCCTGCCGACTGCTTAGGCGAGATGGTGTTTAATAAGATTGACGGCTTCTGCGACGCATGCTTTACCGGAAAATATCCTGCCGCCACTACTAAGCAAACCTTTAAGGGCAAGGAACGCGGCGGAATGAACTTTGATAAAAAAATCCCAATCAAGGAGAAGAAGAATGGCTAAAGATATTTACGAATCACCTTTGTCCTCAAGATATGCCGACAAAGAAATGAAGTATTTGTTCTCACCCGATATGAAATTCCGCACATGGAGAAGACTGTGGATTGCTCTTGCAGAGGCAGAGATGGAGCTGGGACTTCCCGTTACTCAGGAGCAAATTGACGAGCTGAAAGCTCACAAGGATGACATTAACTATGATGTTGCTTCCGAGAGAGAAAAGCTTGTCCGTCACGATGTTATGAGCCATGTATATGCATACGGCGTTCAGTGCCCGAAAGCTAAGGGAATCATTCATTTGGGAGCAACCTCCTGTTATGTAGGCGATAATACCGATATTATCATTATGACAGAGGCGTTAAAGCTTATCAGAAACAAGCTTGTTACCGTTATCAGAAACCTCTCGGAATTTGCCGATAAGTACAAGGCTCTGCCCACATTGGCATTTACTCATTTTCAGCCTGCTCAGCCTACAACAGTAGGCAAGAGAGCAGCCCTTTGGATTCAGGATTTGCTTATGGATTTGGAGGATGTTGAGTATCAGCTTTCAAAGGCAAAGCTTTTAGGCTCAAAGGGCACCACAGGCACTCAGGCAAGCTTTTTGGAGCTTTTTGACGGCGACCACGAAAAGGTAAAGGCTCTTGATAAAAAAATAGCCGAAAAAATGGGCTTTAAGGGCTGTTTCTCCGTTTCGGGACAGACATATTCAAGAAAGCTTGACGCTCAGTTTGTGAACGTTCTTGCAGGAATTGCCCAGAGCGCCTCAAAATTTTCTAACGACATCAGGCTTCTCCAGCATCTTAAAGAGGTTGAGGAACCCTTTGAAAAGAATCAAATCGGCTCGTCTGCTATGGCGTACAAGCGTAATCCTATGCGCAGTGAGCGAATCGGCTCATTGTCACGCTATGTAATGGTGGACGTGCTTAATACATATTTCACAACTGCAACACAGTGGTTTGAAAGAACCCTGGACGACAGCGCAAATAAACGTCTGAGCGTTCCCGAGGCATTTTTGGCAGTTGACGCAATTCTTAATCTTTATGCAAATGTTGCCGACGGATTGGTTGTTTATCCAAAGGTAATCGAGCAAAGACTTAAAAAAGAGCTTCCCTTTATGGCTACCGAAAATATTATGATGGACGCCGTAAAGAAAAGAGGAGCAGACAGACAGGTTCTCCACGAGAGAATCCGTGTTCATTCAATGGAAGCGTCTAAGGTTGTCAAGGAGCAAGGCGGAGAAAATGATTTGCTGCAGCGTATTGCAAACGACGAAGCCTTCGGCGTAACATACGAGGAGCTGGAGTCGATTCTTCAGCCTGAAAAATATACCGGCAGGGCAAAGGAGCAGACAGAGGATTTCTTGAACAACGATGTTAAGAATGCCTTAGCTCCTTACGAAAATCTTGAAACAGAAAAGCCGGAAATCAATGTTTAATCAAAGCTTAATTTTTAATAACCTTTAATACCGATAATTTGCGTTCAAAAGAGCGTCGGTATAAAACAAGGGTCAAAAGGAGTTTTTTATATGGTAAAGGCCATAGTAGGAGCAAACTGGGGTGACGAAGGTAAGGGGAAAATTACCGACGTCCTTGCAAATGACAGCGATGTTGTAATCCGTTTTCAGGGCGGTGCAAACGCAGGTCATACAATCAAAAACAACTATGGTAAGTTTGCTTTGCATCAGCTTCCCTCAGGTGTTTTTCACAGCAATATTACTAATGTTATCGGCAACGGCGTTGCCTTCAGCGTAGAAAATTTCGTAAAAGAAATGCAAACACTAAAGAACGGCGGAGTCCCCGAGCCTAAGATTCTGATTTCCGACAGAGCTCAGGTTGTAATGCCCTATCACGTTGACTTTGACTGTTATGAGGAGGAGCGTTTGGGCAAAAATTCTTTTGGCTCAACAAAAAGCGGTATCGCACCGTTCTATTCCGATAAATATTCCAAAATCGGATTCCAGATTAACGAGCTTTTCGACGATATGGACAGCCTGAAGGCTAAAATCGAACACGCACTGGAGATTAAAAACGCAACTCTCAAAAATCTTTATCATAAGCCTGAAATAACAACTCAGGAAGTTTTTGACAAGCTTATGGAATACAAAGAGATTCTTGCACCCTATGTAGGCGATTCCTTTACTTTTATTCATAATGCGGTAAAAGAGGGAAAAAATATCCTGTTAGAGGGACAGTTAGGCGCACTTAAAGATACAGACTTCGGTATTTATCCTATGGTAACTTCGTCAAATACAATCGCAGGCTACGGCGCAGTAGGTGCAGGCGGAATTCCTCCCTACGAAATTAAGGATATTGTAACGGTTGTAAAGGCCTACTCAAGCGCAGTGGGAGCAGGCGAATTTGTCAGCGAAATTTTCGGAGAAGAGGCTGAAAAGCTGAGGAATTTCGGCGGAGACGGCGGAGAGTACGGCGCAACAACAGGACGCCCCAGAAGAATGGGCTGGCTTGACCTTGTTGCTACTCGCTACGGCTGTCAGGTACAGGGTGCTACACAGGTTGCTTTTACGGTCCTTGACGCTTTGGGTTATCTTGATGAAATTCCCGTTTGCGTTGCGTATGAGCTTGACGGTCAGGTGATAGATTACTTCCCGTCAACCACTAAGCTTAAGAGATGCAAGCCTGTACTCAAAACCTTAAAAGGCTGGAAAACCGATATTACAGGAATAAAGGAATATTCCAAGCTCCCGAAAGAATGCAGAGAATACATAGAATTTGCAGAGAAAGAAATCGGCGTACCCATAACAATGGTTTCTAACGGACCTGCAAGGGAAGATATCATCTATAAATAATCGTATTATTGTTTTATAAAAGGAGATTGACGCAATGAATTCTGTTGAGAAAGAGCTTGTGATTGTTCTTGATTTCGGCGGACAGTATAATCAGCTTATTGCAAGGCGGGTTCGTGAGTGCAACGTGTACTGCGAAATATTGCCCTACACAACAAGTATCGAAAAAATCAGAGAGCTATCGCCGTCGGGACTGATTTTTACAGGCGGTCCCAACAGCGTTTACGACGAAAAATCCCCTCATATCGACAAAGAGATTTTCTCCTTAGGTATTCCGATTTTGGGCATTTGCTACGGCTGTCAGCTTATGGCTTATACCCTTGACGGAGTGGTTACTGCGGCGGCGGATAATTCTTCCTGCGAATACGGCAAGGCTTTGGCTTACTATAACAACGACGATGTGCTGTTCAGCGGATTGGATAGCCGGGGTATATCTTGGATGAGTCACCGTGATTACATCAGCGAGCCTCCTAAGGGGTTTTCCGTTACTGCTCATACCGATGTTTGCCCTGTTGCGGCAATGTCCTGCCCCGAGAAAAAGCTGTACGGTGTACAGTTTCACCCGGAGGTAAATCACACCGAAAACGGCAAGGAAATGCTAAGGTCGTTTTTGTATAATGTCTGCAACTGCAAAGGCTCCTGGAAAATGGAAGATTTTATTGAGCGTACCGTCAGCGAGCTCAGAGCAGAGATAGGCGATAAGGGCGTAGTTTTAGGCTTGTCCGGAGGGGTTGATTCCTCTGTTGCAGCAGCACTTCTCAGCAAAGCAGTAGGCAAACAGCTTACCTGCGTTTTCGTTGACCAGGGACTTATGAGAAAAGACGAGGGCGATTTTGTAGAAGAAACCTTTACAAAGCTTTTTGATATGAACTTCGTCAGAGTTAATTGCGGTGACGAATTTTTAAGCAAGCTCAAGGGCATCTCCGAGCCTGAAGCAAAGCGTAAGGTAATTGGCGAAGAATTTTACAAAGTGTTTTGGGATAAAATCAGGGAGGATTACGGCAGCGGATATTTTGCACAGGGTACAATTTATCCTGACAGAATCGAAAGCGGAAAAGGAGATGCCGCCGTTATTAAGACCCATCATAATCAGGTAAAACGCCCTGATGATATAAAATTTGAGGGTGTAATCGAGCCTTTGAAAGACCTGTTCAAAGACGAGGTCAGAGTGGTAGGTGAGATGCTTGGACTTCCTCACGACCTTGTTTGGCGCCAGCCTTTTCCTGGACCGGGCTTGGGAGTAAGGATAATCGGCGAAATAACCAAGGAAAAGGTGAAAATCTTGCAGGAGGCGGATGCAGTCCTGAGAGATGAGATGAAAAACTGTGGCTACGAAGATAAAATGAGCCAGTTTTTCGCAGTTTTGCCCGGCGTAAAGACAGTCGGTGTTATGGGCGACTCAAGAACATACGACGAGCTTGTGGCAATTCGTGCCGTCACAACAGACGACTTTATGACAGCGGATTGGGCAAAGATACCATACGAGATTTTAGGTAGAGTATCCAATCGTATTATAAATGAGGTAGAGCATGTAAACAGAGTAGTTTACGACATAACCTCTAAACCCCCCGGCACCGTCGAGTGGGAATAAGAACAGAAGTCAAAGAAATGGCTTAAACACTGACTTTTTGACACTTCAAAAGTCTTGTTGATACTGTTTTGATACTGTTTACTATTCTTTACAATAAAACAAGCAAGAGGAAACCCCTCTCGTTTGAACGCTTAGTTCATTCGAGAGGGGTTATTTTATTTATAATGTATATTTACATTAGGATTTTGTTTTAATGCTTCAAATGATGCAAAAAGTTTTTGTACAGGAAGTGGTTGCATATTCATATTCTCTAATTGATCTTTTTCTTCGGATTTCATAATAGCAGGAGCTTTCACGTTATGTCGTCTACAAAAAGAACCATATTTTTCAATTCCATCAACAATTTCTTGCCCAAAGTAAGTAAAGAAATCCCAAAATAAAACAATAATCTTTGAACTCATATTATTAACTAATGAAGGTATATCAATTTCATTGTCCATCTTCTCAATATCATTTTTTGAATGCTTCCAATTATCAAATTTTAATAAGTGATCCTTTAAGCAAATCACTTTACACCCATCATCAATTGAATTGTGAAATACAGCATATGGAAACTCGCAGTGTACTACGTAGTTTCTAAAATTAGCCCAAAACCGATATTCAATGCTATTATCATACATTTGACTGCAAATTGAACGGAATAGTTTCAGTTCATTCTCACCTTTGTTTTTTCTAAGAAGTCGAGTTTCCATATCAATATAGGTTTTTATAGATGAAGCGTAATTAAATACAAGTTTATTTGCGATTAGTATGAGTTTTTCTGGAGAAACTCCTTGAAAACTCATACTTGATAAATTATCGCTTTTCATATACTGCTGAAACTCGATACCATTTTCAATTACAATATCTTTTATTTGATTAATGCGATGATATATTCCGCAAAAGGTAAAAGCAGAATTTAAATCATCTAATTCTTCTTGAGTTATCTCCTCTATAATTTCAGCGGTCAAATGGTTATCATTATCTTTTTTTGTTTCTGCTACATATAGATACATAATTGTTACCTCGTTTTTGGGTAATTATATTTCCAATCGTTATATTCATCTTCGGAGATTTCATCATTCTTTAGCTTCTCAGCTTGATTACGCCAATCGTTGAGCATTTCAAACATAGTCACATAGCTTTTGTTGTGCTTATCAAGCGTCAGGCAAAGCTCGCCGTCAATGGAATTGATTTTAATACCATAGGTATCTTCCAAAGCGAAAAGCGTATGAATCAAACCGAGGTAGGTATCTGTTTCGGGTACATTCAAAGCGTAAGTCTTAACATTTAACGCTTTTGCAATCGCTTCTACATAGTTTGCTTTCGGGGTGCGAGTACCGCTTTCATATTGAGCGATTCGGATATCAGCCGTTCTGTCGTCAAAGCCGATAGCTTTTCCGAGTTCTTTCTGTGTCATACCACGCAGATTACGGATATAACGGATTCTTTCACCAATCGACATCTTTAGACCTCTTTTCCTAAGAATATAATAAGTATAACATATATGTTTAGTGAATGTCAATAGTTTCAAAGCAAAAAAGTTTAGTATTTTCTATGTTTTATCCACTTGTACTAATCTAAAATGTTTAGTATAATAGAAATACGCTAAACTAATAAGTTTAGTAAAGCGAGTAAACGCACTCCTGTCAAATGCGCCAAGACTTCCAACGGAACGAGTGCAGAAGCAGGAGGGATACTCCCCACCAGTCACAGTCCGAGCGTTAGAAGCGTCGCAGGCAATGAGGTGAGAGGCTCGGTAAGTAAATCCGGGGCTTTGTAAATCAATTCTACAACTTTAAATCAAAATAAGAAAGGGGGTTAAACCTATGACAGCAAACAAGAACGTGATTACCGCTGATGAAATCGCCGAGTGTCTCGGCGTATCAAAATCAAGTGCATATAAGATTATGCATACGCTCAACAAGGAATTGAAAGCCAAAGGCTTTTATACCGTAGCAGGCAAATTGAGCCGCCGGTATTTTGAGGAAAAATTTTACGGTGTACAATCAGCCGAAGAAGGAGAGTGATATAAATGGCTGTTTATAAGAATAAATCAAACAACACTTGGTATGTGTCCGTCTATTACAAGAACTGGCAGGGCAGTAACGACCGAAAAGTTAAGCGAGGTTTTAAGACCAAACGTGAAGCGAGCGAGTGGGAGCGTACATTCCTGCTTCAAAGAAGTGATGACGTCGATATGACCTTCGGAGCGTTTTGGGAGCTTTACAAGGCGGATCTCAAAGAAAAAATCAGGGAGAACACTTGGAACACAAAGATATCCGTCATTGAGAAAAAGGTATTGCCTTATTTTCAAAACAAAAAGCTCTGCGAAATCAAGCCGACAGATATTATGTCTTGGCAAAATGAAATGATGGGTTATCGTGATTCTGCAGGAAAACCGTACTCTAAAACCTATCTAAAGACGATTCATAATCAAATCAGCGCTATTTTTAACCACGCCGTTAAGTTCTACGACTTAAAGAGTAACCCTGCGGCTAAGGTTGGCAATATGGGTAAAGAGCAAACAAAGGAAATGCAGTTTTGGACTAAACCTGAATATCTGAAATTTGCAGAAGCGATAATGGACAAGCCGATTTCTTATTATGCTTTTGAAATCTTATATTGGTGTGGTTTGCGGTTAGGAGAGTTGTTAGCCTTAACATCTGCCGATTTGGATTTTGAGAAGCAGACGATAAGGATAAACAAATCCTATCAGCGTATCAAGCAGAGAGATGTAATCACTGATCCGAAAACGCCAAAAAGTATCCGTACCGTCAGTATGCCTGACTTTCTCTCAGAGGAGCTCCAAGACTATATCCGTTCCTTGTATAAGATTGGGAAGGACGACAGATTGTTTCCTATCACAAAAAGCTACCTTCATCGTGAAATGAAGCGTGGTTGTGAGGAATCGGGCGTAAAACGCATACGCATACACGATTTACGGCATAGCCACGTTTCGCTTTTGATTGAAATGGGATTTTCCGTTGTGGCAATCGCTGACAGAGTAGGTCACGAGAGCATCGACATTACTTATCGTTACGCTCATATGCTACCATCAGCACAAAGCGATATGGCTAACAAATTAAATGTAGAAAGGGGATTGCAAAATGTCAGCTAAAAATGTAGATCGACACAACCGTTTCAGAAATATCACCGTGGGATTTCGGGTATCACCCGAAGAACACAAGCAAATCAATATTGCTGTTGCGCTTTCAGGCTTATCGAAGCAGGAGTATTGCTACCGCAAATGTCTGAATCGGGATATTGTCGTACAGGGCAATCCGAAAGTATATAAGGCACTGAAAACACAGCTCACCTTAGTTTTGGATGAACTGAAACGCATAGAAGCAGGAGCAGGCGTTGATGACGAACTACTCGATAATATCAGATTAATCACCGTTACGCTAAACGGTATGAAGGAGGAATGCGAATGGACGCCTTAAATGAAATGACTGCCCTCAACGCTTCTGTTGGCACAGAAGCAGGACAGCCATTCACAAAATCTAACACCACTATTATAAACAATAACGATTCAGATTTCAATAGGTTTGATGAAATTAATGACCTCTGCGATATAGACGAATCGTATTTACACACGGTCTCAATGACCGAGCTGTTTGATAGCACCTACAAGAGTAAGCCGCCGATCATCGACGGCTTGCTCTACCGGGGAACATATTTGTTTGTCGGCTCGCCGAAAATCGGCAAGAGCTTTTTGATGGCACAACTTGCCTATCACGTCAGCACAGGTACAAAGCTGTGGGGCTTTGATGTTCGGCAAGGGAAGGTGCTGTACCTTGCTCTGGAGGACGACTATCCAAGATTACAGAAACGCTTGTACCGTATGTTCGGAACATCCGAAAATGAAAACCTGTTTTTTTCGGTATCAGCTCATCAGCTTGGCAATGGTTTGGATGAACAGCTTGACGGCTTCTTACAGAAGCAGCCTGATACTTCGCTCGTGATTATCGACACCTTGCAGAAGGTTAGGGAGGTCGGCGGCGAGAATTACAGCTACGCCAACGACTACCAAATCATCACGAAGCTAAAGAGTTTCACGGACAGGCACAACATTTGTATGTTGGTTGTCCATCATACACGCAAGCAAACGGCTGATGATAAATTCGATATGATTTCAGGCACTAACGGCTTGCTCGGCGCTGCTGACGGAGGATTTGTTCTTTACAAAGATAAGCGCACGAGTAACAATGCCACGCTTGAAGTATCGGGCAGGGATCAGCAAGACCAGCGTGTGTATTTGAAGAAGAACACGGAAACGTTGGTGTGGGAGTTTGACAAAATCGAAGCCGAGCTTTGGAAAGCTCCGCCAGAGCCATTGCTTGAAAGGATTGCCGAAAGGGTGACCGCCGACAATCCGCAATGGTGCGGTACGCCGACAGAGCTGTGCGAGTATCTCGCCGTTGACATCAAGCCAAACGCTATCACGCAGAAGCTGAACGTCAACGTTAACAGTCTGATGGACGAATACAAAATCGCCTATCACTACAAGCGCACTCACGAAGGGCGCAGAATCACGCTGACCTATGAGGGCGGCGTGTCAAAGCGTGACAGCTGTGACAGCGATTGTGGGGTGTGTAAAACACCGACACAGCTGACACGGACTGACACGCAGTAAAGTTTAGGCGGGGTGCAGGGAGCCCTTTTCAAAGGGCTGCCCTTGCCCCTCGGAGAGCGCAAAACCTGCTTGCAGGTCGCATTTTTGATGGCTCTGCTGTCAAAAGTGCTTTTGCGTTACTCTTGGCAAGAGTAACAGAACCTGAGTTAGAGATAATTCAGTAAGATAACCATATTTTAATACAAATTTGAGGTAGATAAATGAAGAGAACGATTAGCGCAATGACGGGTAAAGGCTCCGTCACCCACAACAGCCGAGCGTTTTCGGCTGAGAACGTGGACAGGGAGCGTACCTATTTAAATATAGATTACTGTAATGAGCCAATCAAGAAAGTGTATCACGAATTGTTTGATGAAGCTCTGAAACAGTACAACGATAAGCAGAAACGCAAGGACAGAAGGATTTCCGATTACTATAAGCATATCGAATCAGGGAAACAGGAGAAGCTGTTCCACGAGGTCATTTTCCAAATCGGCAACAAGGAAGATATGTCGGCAACAGGAGAACACGCCGAGCTTGCGAGGACGATCCTCGACGAATACTATCAAGGCTTCCAAGAGCGCAATCCATTTCTGCGAGTGTTCTCCGCTCACCTTCATATGGACGAAGCAACGCCGCATATCCATATCGACTTTGTACCGTTCACCACCGGCAGCATGAGAGGTTTGGAAACAAGAGTATCGCTGAAACAGGCCATGCTCAATATGGGCTTCAAAGGCGAGGGCAGGAGCGACAATGAGCTGAATCGCTGGATACTTTCCGAAAAGAAAGTCCTTGCTCAGATTATGGAGCGGCACGGTATCGAGTGGGAGCAGAAGGGCACTCACGAGCAGCATCTGTCCGTCCTTGATTACAAAAAGCAGGAGCGAGCCAAAGAGGTTGCCGAGCTTGACAGGGAGATTGAAGAAAAGCAGCTTGAGGTCAAAGGACTAAAAGCGACGGTAGAGAAAATCGAGGAAGCGCAGGAGCTTCTTGGCAATGTCGAAAAACAACTTGACGAAGATCCACAGCTCCAACTCCCTGAGCCACAGGGTTTGATGACGGCAAAGAACTACAAGAAAAAGATAGTGGAGCCTTTAATCAGTCGGCTGAAAAATCTTGTCAGAACTGTCCTCGCCAGAAGCTATCAAGGCTGGGAAAATTACCACCGTATCAATAATATGAACGGCAGATTATACCGTGAGAACGAACATCTGAAATATGAAAACTCCAAGCTCAAAGAGGTCAACGGTATGCTCCGAGAGCAAAACAAAGCCTACCGCTTGTTGGAAAAGGTTTTCGGAAAGCGTAAGCTCAATGAGATTATTGAGCAGGCGAGAGGATTCAAAAAGCAAAAACAGCGTGATGCACGCTAATTAATACAGAAAGGTTGATGAACAATGGAAAAAAGAATTTACGACAAGAAAACAGGCATTCATTACGAGCTGCAAGGCGATTATTACTTGCCGTGTCTGACGCTCCCCAAACAGCCAAAGGTAGAAATCGGCATTTGGGGCAAGCGGCATTTGCGGTACATCAAGCAGCACCATAAAATCCGCTATACCAATTTGCTGACGAGTTGCAAGCTGACCGCCTATCTCGTCGACATTGACAAGCAGGCAGAGGATTTGTTCTTTCGGTTGGTAAACCAACTTGCCGAAAAGGAAGGCGTAACCGAACAACTCAAAGCTAACAATCAAATGCTCTGGGTGCAGCGAATGAACAATATCCGTAACCGTGCAACCGAGATTGTAAATGCAGAGTTGATTTACACCTAATCAGCACAGCCGTCAAGTGGGACAATCTCCTACTTGACGGCTTGTTTATTTGCCTAATGGATACGTTTCCTGTTGCAAATCTAAGCAGATTATGATACTATATTCTTAACAAATCTTGGAGCTGTGAATATGGGAAATAACAATGATTATAATGAAATAGAAAAAAGAATTTTTGATATAATAAATGAGCCTGTCATAAGAAATGATAATGTAGAGATTACAGATTCTATGATGGATTCAGCTGTAAAATGTGTTATCGAAGCTGGTACAGCATCTACTTCACTCATACAAAGAAAACTAAAAGTTGGATACGCCAGAGCAGGTAGGTTGCTTGATGAAATGGAACAGCAAGGCGTTGTAGGTCCTCATAACGGAAGCACACCAAGAAAGGTTATTATTACCTATGATGAGTGGGTAAAAAGACGTAATAATTGTGTTTCAAATAAAGAATCATCACACAATCCTGATACACACACAAAAAAAGATGATAATTCACTTACGGCAGAGCTGAGGGAGCTATTAGCAAATATGCCACCTGTGGAAAAAATCTATAAAGATAACTTTAGGATTGATGTTGATTATTCTGACAACGGTTATTTCTTGAATAAGCTCGATAATTTTGTGTTTCCCCAGTCATCTGATACAATACAAACACAATTTATCACTCGTATGGTCACTTATGCTTCTCCAAACAGACTAAAGCTACTCCTTATTGATGATGGTGTAAGCTATTCTATGTTTCGTGGAATACCGTCGTTACTCATACCAATAGTAACGGATAATAAAAAGGCAGATGGTGCTTTTGCGTGGCTGTTAAATGAAATGAAGAGCCGACTTGCTATATTTGCAGATTCATCTTGTAAAGATATAAATTCGTATAATGATCGAATGGTCAATGGTTTTAATAATATTGAGAGAATGCCTTATATAGCTGTTATTGTAAATGAATCTTATAATTTGTTTAATAATTCAAACAATGATGAAGTTTTAATTCCCTTGTTGCTAAACTCTAAAAGAACAGGTATAATCTTTTATTTCTTTTCTCGCTTTTCTTTTAGAAATCTCTCGTTAGGGATAAAAGCGGATTTATTAAAAGTTGGCGATTCTGTTGATTTGGAACATATTTTTAATAAAACATTTGATGAAGCGCATATCTTCTCCATTGAAGATATCGATAATAATATGACTGGTACAGGATTTGAAAAGTTTTCTGGTGAACTATTACAGAAAAATGGTTTTACAAATATATCGGTCACAAAATCAAGTGGTGATTATGGCGCTGATGTAATTGCGTTTAAGGATGGAATAAAATACGCTATACAATGCAAAAAATATAGTTCTCCTGTTGGCATATCTGCAATTCAGGAAGTAATAGCAAGTAAAACAATATATAACTGTCACGTTGCTTGCGTTCTAACAAATAACATTTTTACTCCCGCAGCGATGGAATTGGCTAACAAAAACCTTGTATTGCTTTGGGACAGGACAAAACTTAAAGAATTAATGAATAATATAAAATAAGTTATTGAAACGTATGTGTGATACTTATAATATGGTGGTAAATATGGACGGTTACTTTAACGATGATAAAAAGGAAATAGCTTTCAATTTGGCAGCTCCTAAGTTTGCGAAAGCCAAAAACGACACCACACTATCGTTAAGTCTGAAAAATAAAGTAGATGAATATGTTGAATACGCAAAACGTGTGGGTAAAACCAATCAGAAACTGACAAACTGTGTATTGATTGGGTGTCCTCAAAGGTTGGTCGTACCATTTGTTTCAAGTATTGCCGAAGAGTTAAATGTTCAATCCCGTTTTGTATCTGCGGCTTTGATTGAAAAAGAAGGTGATTTGGCTGCGCTTTTAACATATATTAATGAAGGAGATATTGTAATCTTTTCAGATATTCAACTCATAAATCAAAAACTATTGGATATATTGATACAAGCAGTTAGCGATTATTCTATTGACATTATTACAGGTAAAGGACAGATGGCAGCGAGTTATCACCTTCCTTTACCGTCATTTACTTGTTTCTTCCTTATAAATAGCAAGCAGGATTTACCTGACGAGTTGGAAGAAGAATGTTTTTATGAAATTGATTTTAACGCGTATAAGCCTGATACTCGCAGAAGTATCATAATTGATATTCTTCAACAAAGCGGATTGACAGCAGAAGAAAATGTTTTGAACGCATTATGCAAGGACGAAGTCAGTAATAATGTACTAAAATCAAGAGTGATCAGGCTGCGTAATCGTGCATTGTCAAAGGGAGTTAAAGTTATCGACTACGAATTATTATATGAAAAATCGTGCGATATTCCTCAACTAAACGAAGTGGATATAATGGATGGAAGGGATTTTGAAATCTTCACAGGAAATCTTCTTCGCTCAAATGGATTTATAAATATCAACGTCACACCTTCTTCGGGTGATTTTGGGGCGGACGTGATAGCTGAAAAAGATGATGTCCGATATGCTATTCAATGTAAACGTTACGATTCCTCTGTTGGCGTATCCGCTGTTCAAGAGGTAATTGCCAGCAAATCACTGCACGATTGTCACGTTGCTTGTGTACTTACAAATAATTATTTTACTCCTGCTGCTGAAGAATTAGCAAGAAAAAACCTTGTCATACTTTGGGATAGAAATAAACTTAAATATTTTATTGATAAAGCAAATATGTAATGCATTTTTAATTGAAATTATATTTCTAATATGCTCTGTAACGCCTAAACTCGTAAGGTAATGATATTACCCTAACAATCAAGTTTATGCTCCCAAAAGGGCGCATAAACAGTGCCTTTTGAAGCCCAAAAGCGTTACACTATTTCGATTCAGTCAGAATATAAAACTACAAACCATTTATCGCTTTAAAGTGTTGATTTTACGGCTTGTTTCTGTTATAATGATTGCAGTACCGTTGATACTTTTTTGATACTGTTATAATTTGAAGCCAAAAATAATAGGCAGAATAGCGGTAAAAGATGTATCAATAACCGCTAACACCAAACAGATATGTTTAGTGTTAGAATGAATTAAGCGAGTGGGAATAGTAGTCAAAACGCCGTAAACCCGCATAAATACTGGGTTTTTAGAAGGCGAAATGTCCTCGTGACAACATTTTGACAACATCTGAAAATTATTCATAAATAAAGAGCTAACAGATTTCTGTGTCTGTTAGCTCTTTTTGTTTTGCCCGATTACATATTTTTGAGTTTGTCCTTGAATGCTTCGACCATTGCATCGCTGAATTCCTGCGACGGTACTTTTGCCCAAGTTTGTGTGGTATCGAGTTTCGGATATGTATAACGCCATTCATCATACTGTTCTTTTGTGATTTCGCCGTTGCGATATTTCTCAGCTTGCTCTGCCCAAGCGGCGAGCATTGCAAAAATAGACTTGCTTGCTGTCGGCTTGTTTTCATCAAAGCATAAATGTACTTCTCCGTTTACATTCTCGGCTCTCATACCATAGAGGTCTTCGAGCGTAAACAATGTGTGTATAAGTCCAAGGTCACTGTCAATATCGGGTACGGTAAGTGCTTGCGTAGATATGCCGAACACCTCTGCAAGATTATTTGTTAAATCAGCTTTAGGCGTCCTTGAACCCGACTCATACTGCGCCATACGAATATCGGCGGTCTTTTCGGGAAACCCCATCTGCATACCGAGATATTTTTGAGTCATACCTTTTAAATTTCTGAAAAAGCGAATTCTTTCACCGATAGCCATAAAAATACTCCTTTCATACTCCTGAAATTAAGTATAGCATATACAGTTAGTGATTGTCAAGATAAATAAAACAAAAAAGTTTAAGATTTTTTAAAAACCACTTGACATAACGGAATATGCTTAGTATAATAGTATTAAGCAAATACCGTTAAGGTGTTTGCGAACAACTAAATAACCGTCGTGCATCACGGTAACGGTGTACCCGCTCGGGCAAATCGGAATGCGGTCAGAAAGTTCTCCGACACTAAATAAATTCAAAATATTAAATCGAAAGGAGGGATTGCAATGGGTGCAACTTTTATGAAAGTTCAGGATGTAGCGGACGAGTTAGGTATTTCGAAGTCCTATGCTTACAAAATAGTCCAAAAACTTAATGAAGAGCTGAAAGCGCAGGGCTTTATTACGATTTCAGGACGAATCAACAAACAGTATTTTTTAGAAAGAGCCTGTTACGGCGAAAAGCAGAAAGAGAGAGATTAAACAATGTCAGTTTACAAAGACGAAAAAACAAACACTTGGAAGGTCTATTACCGTTATACCGATTGGCAGGGTAAAGTTCACCAATCAACAAAACGAGGTTTCTCTACAAAAAGAGAAGCTCTCGCCTGGGAGCGAGAACAGTTAAATAAAGTTGAAACCGATTTAGATATGACCTTTGAAAGCTTTGTAGATATTTATACGGTTGATATGAAAAACCGCATAAAAGAAAACACTTGGCATACCAAAGAGCATATTATGAGAACGAAAATTATGCCTTATTTCGGTCAGCGAAAAATCAGCGAAATACGCCCGAAGGATATTATAGCGTGGCAGAATGAAATGATTAAGGCAACCGATAAGCAAGGCAAACCTTACTCGCCTGTTTACCTTAAAACGCTCCACAATCAATTAAGTGCTATTTTCAACCACGCTGTAAAATTTTACGGGCTTAGGGAAAATCCAGCCGCCAAGGTCGGAAATATGGGAAAGGCGAAAGGTAGAGAAATGCTCTTTTGGACACAGGAAGAATATCAGAAATTTTCCTTTGCAATTATGGACAAGCCTATATCATTTTATGCTTTTGAAATGCTCTATTGGTGCGGTGTTCGTGAAGGTGAATTGCTTGCCTTGACTCCGGCTGATTTCGATTTTGAGCGTGGAACGGTAACCATTAACAAATCGTATCAGCGTATCGGAAAGCGTGATGTAATTACAGACCCGAAAACAACAAAAAGCAATCGCACTATCAAAATGCCGCAGTTTCTTATAGAAGAAATGCAGGAATATCTTAAGCAGCTTTACGGAATTGGTAAAAACGATAGAATTTTTGAAATCACGAAAAGCTATCTACACCGTGAAATGGAGCGTGGTGCAAAGGAAGCCGGGGTAAAGCGTATTCGTATTCACGATTTAAGGCACAGCCATATCAGTTTGCTGATTGATATGGGGTATTCGGCGGTTGCTATTGCGGACCGTGTGGGACACGAGAGCATAGATATAACCTATAACTACGCTCATCTATTCCCGTCCACGCAGGACGATATGGCGGATAAGCTTAATAATTTCAGAAAGGAAGTAATCTAATATGTCAGCAAAAAACAGAGATAACCATAACCGCTGGAGAAACAAGACAGTTGCATTTCGTGTATCTCCGGAGGAAGACAAGCAGATTGAAACGGCGGTACGCCTTTCGGGGCTTACAAAGCAGGATTATATCACAAGGCATCTATTATGCCGTGATGTTGTAGTGCAAGGCAATCCAAGAGTTTATAAAGCGCTGCGCAATGAACTTGCCGCCGTTCTCGACGAACTCAAAAGAATTGAAGCAGGAAAAACTATTGATGATGAACTGCTCGATATAATCGAGCTTATAACCGAAATTTTATACGGATTAAAGGAGGAAACACAATGATAATTGAAAACGAAAAGACTGTTCCTAATGTATCTGTTGGCGCAGATACGGAACAGCCTTCTCAAAAATCCACTGATGATATTATAACCGAAGAAGCCGAAGATTTCAATAGTTTTGAAGATTTTCAGCGTGAAATGATTTTGATGATGAATCCAAGCTATCTCAAAACCGTTTCTATGACCGAGCTTTATGAGAATGTGTATCAGAGCAAGCCGCCGCTTATTGACGGCTTACTCTATCCCGGCACCTATATCTTCGCAGGTGCGCCGAAGCTCGGCAAGAGCTTTCTTATGGCTCAGCTTGCCTATCATATCAGCACGGGCACGCCGCTTTGGAATTATACTGTCCGAAAAGGGACGGTGTTATACCTTGCGCTCGAAGACGACTACCGCAGATTGCAGGAGCGCCTTTACCGAATGTTCGGCGCAGAAAGCACAGATAACCTTTACTTTTCTGTTTCGGCAAGTCAACTCGGTAACGGACTTGATGAACAGTTGCAGGGTTTCATAACGGAACACCCCGATACGAAGCTGATTATAATCGATACGCTCCAAAAGGTGCGTGAGGTTGGCGGAGATAAGTACAGTTACGCAAGCGATTACGAAATTATCAACCGCATTAAGAAATTTACCGACTGTCACGGTATCTGTGTTCTGCTCGTACACCACACACGAAAGCAGACCGCTGAGGATAAGTTCGATATGATTTCCGGCACGACGGGTTTGCTCGGTGCGGCAGACGGCGGCTTCGTTTTGCAAAAGGAAAAGCGCACAAGTAATGCCGCCACTCTTGAAGTATCCGGCAGAGACCAGCCCGACCAAAAGATTTATCTCAACCGGAATCCCGAAACGCTGCTTTGGGATTTAGACAGAGTGGAAACGGAACTTTGGAAAGAGCCGCCCGAACCATTGCTTGAAATGGTAGCGGAATTTATCACCGCAGACAATGCCGAGTGGTACGGAACACCAACGGAGCTTGTAGCGGTGCTCGGTGTGGATATGAAAGCCAACGCTTTGTCGATGAAGCTGAATATCAACGCAGGGCGTTTGTTCAATGAGTATGGTATCTGTTATGAGAACAAACGCTGTCACGATGGGCGAAAGATACACTTGTGGATTTCGCAGGCGTGACGATGCGTGACGGTCGTGTCGATGTTTCAGGCGGTAGCAAAAAGACCGTCACCATCGACACACATCGTCACGGATAAAGTTTAGCGGAGTGTGCAGAGGGGTCTCGCCTGTCGGCTCGGTCGGTGCTTCTAAGCTTAACGCTTAGAGGTGTCCACCGGACACCCGCACCCTTTTCAAAGGCGGCTCTGTCTCACCTGCCGGTTCGGTCGGTGCTTCTGCCGACTGAAATCGGCAGAGGTCACCACCGGCGACCCGCACCCCCTCGGAGAGCGCAACAGCATCTTTTGATGGCCGCAGGCTGTCAAAAGTGCTTTTGCGTTACTCTTGACAAGAGTAACAGAACCGAGAAAGGTAGAATTCAGAAGAAAGGAGATAGATATTATGCAAAGAACGATAAGCGCAATGGTCGGAAAGGGCTCGGTCAATCACAACAGCCGAAAGTTCAAGGCTGAAAATGTTGACGGTGAACGCAGTCATCTAAATATAGATTACTGCAACGAGCCGATAAAGAAAATCTATCACGAATTGTTTGATGACGCTCTCAAACGATATAACGACAAGCAGACGAGAGCTGACAGAAAAATTGCAAACTATTATGAAAAGATACGCAATTCCAAGCAGGAAAAACCGTTTCACGAACTGATTTTGCAGATAGGCGACAAGGAAAATATGAGCGCCGAAAGCGAAAACGGACAGCTTGCACGGCAGATTTTGGACGAATATTATCGGGGATTTCAGGAACGAAATCCGCAGTTAAAGGTATTCTCTGCTCATCTTCATATGGACGAAGCAACGCCGCATCTTCATATAGATTTTGTCCCTTTCACCACCGGAAGCAAGCGTGGACTTGATACAAGAGTCAGCCTGAAACAGGCGCTTGCCGCACAGGGCTTTAAGGGCGGAACCCGTGGAGATACCGAGTGGAGCCAATGGGTAAGTGCGGAAAAATCTGCTCTCGCATTTGTAATGGAACGCTACGGAATTGAGTGGGAACACAAAGGCACGCACGAAAAACATCTCTCTGTTCTCGACTACAAAAAGCAGGAAAGAGAGAAAGAAATAGAAGTTTTAGAGGACAAGCTCGCCGAGAAAAAAGACGAGTTTCGAGTTATGGCAGACCGTATAGAAAATTTTGATAACGGTGAAAGAGCGTTGCAGAACCTTGATGAAAGTATAATGAACGAACCTGAATATCAGTTGCCGGAGCCGTCAGCAATGATGTCGGCAAGAACTTATAAGACAAAGTTTGTTGAGCCACTTATATCTCGGTTAAAGTCGCTGATAAGCACCTTATTTGCACGATATTTCAAAGCAATAGACAGTTATAACCGACTGAATATTACGAACGGAAACCTTTACCGTGAAAATGAAAAACTGACAAGGGCAAACAAAAAGCTGTCCCACGAAAATGAAAATCTGCGTGCGGAAAATAAGGATTATAAACTGTTCCGCAAGGTTTTCGGAAGTAAACAAATTGATGACCTTTTAATAAAAGCGAAAGAATCTAAAAAGTCTAAACAGCGTGATGAACGCTTTAGAAAAAATAACAATTATGAGAGGTAGGAACACACAATGGAAAACAGAATTTACGATGAGAAGAACGGTCTTTGGTATGAAAAGCAGGGGGATTATTTTATCCCCTGCCTGTCACTTCCCGAAGAAGAAGACAAGCCGGTCGGCATTTGGGGACAGCGCCACTTACGGTATATAAAGCAGCATAAGCGTGTTTTCTATACCACTCTCCTGACTTCCTGCAAGCTGAACAGTTATCTCGCAGATGTTAACGAGCAGGCAGATGAAATGTTTTTCCGGCTGGCAAAACAACTTGCCGAAAAAGAAAATATAACCGAAAAGCTCAAAGCCGAAAATCAAATGCTTTGGGTACAGCGTATGAACAATATCCGCAATCGTGCAACGGAAGTTGTAAATGCGGAAATAATTTATACGGCATAAGCGAAGCGGCGGTAGGGAGAAATCCCTGCCGTTCTTTTATGGCGATAACTTGACGTTGACGTAAATATATGATATACTTATACAATAAATTTTTGGAGGCTAATTATGGATTCCGATAAGTTGGTTGAATGGCTAGTTGTTGAAAAGCAAATGGGCACCCGCTCTGCAAAAGATATCCTTTCTCGTTGCGGTAGAGTTTATAGAATGTTGGGTGTTGACACCCTTGACGAAAACTCCTTAGAACTTCTTCAACAAAATGAACAGTTTAAGGCAAGTTCTATGTTTGTTAAATCGCAACTAAAAAGAACCGTAACGCTATGCTTAGAATTTATGAAAAAAGAAAAGGAATAAATGATGCAAACACAAATTACAGCAGGCAGTATGTTCGCCGGAATCGGCGGAATCTGCTTAGCTTTTAAGAAAAACGGATGTAAATTAGTATGGGCAAATGAGATAGATAAGTATGCTTGCAAGACATACAGATTAAATTTCGGAGATGAATACCTTGTTGAAGGAGATATACAAAAGATAGACACAAAGAATATACCTAAATTCGATATATTGACAGCCGGTTTCCCTTGCCAAGCGTTTTCGTCTGTTGGACTGCTGGAAGGCTTTAATGACCCTAGAGGGAATTTGTTTTTTGAAACGGCCAGAGTTATAAATGCAGTTAAACCAAAAGTTGTGTTTCTTGAAAATGTGGCCAATCTGGTGAAACATGATGAAGGAAAAACCTTTGATGTGATACTCAAGACACTCGAGAATTTAGGATATTATACCGTTTATAAAGTTATGAATGCGAAAGAATATGGAAATATTCCTCAACAAAGGAATAGAATTTACATTGTTTCTTTTAAGTACAAGAAACACCTTAATAAATTTAAATTTCCAGATATGATCCCGTTAACTCAAACAGCTTTTGATTTGTTTGATAAAGAAAAACAAGATGAAAAGTACTATATGGATGGTCATCGTATGTGGGAGCGAATGATGGAATATATGAATGATCGCAAAAGAGTATACCGATTTACCGATTGGGGACTTTCTAGAGGTATGGAAGGAATTTGCCCTACTCTTTTGGCTGCTATGGGAAGCCGCTTTGAAAGAATTCCTTTCTTTTATGATGATTATTCTGTAAGACTTATGACTCCCCGTGAGTGCGCAAGACTTCAAGGCTTTCCCGAAAGTTATGTTTTGCCAAAAGAAAACGAAAAACAAGTATATAAGCAAATTGGCAATTCTGTGTGTGTTCCTGTAGTCGATAGAATAGCAAAAAATATTGTGTCAGCACTAGTTTAAGGAGAAAAATATGGAGCAATATAATATAATAGATTTGTTTGCAGGCGTTGGCGGATTAAGTTATGGTTTTTCTAAACTTCCTCAATTTAATATCTTGGCTGCAAATGAAATCGAAAAAGATATATCAATTGCATACAAACTAAACCATCCAGATGTGGAAATGCTAAATTGCGATATCAATAGTTTAACCGAAGAGGTTCTAACGGAATCACTGAAAGGAAAAAAGGTTGATATTGTTGTTGGTGGGCCACCTTGTCAATCTTACTCAACGCTGGGCAAACGCCAAATGGATGAGAGAGCCAACCTGTTTATGCAGTATAAAAGAATTCTCAAAATTCTTCAACCTCGTGCATTTGTTTTTGAAAATGTTGTTGGCATTTTAAGTATGGACAAAGGACAGTTGTTCAAGCAAATCCAAAGGGAATTTGAGGAACTTGGATACTCCCTAAAACACCAAGTTTTAAATGCTGTCGATTATGGAGTGCCCCAACAAAGAGAACGAGTGATTCTTGTTGGATTTAAAGGCATCAATCGTTATCGATATCCACAGCCTACTCATGGTGAAGGATTGAAACCTTATGTAACTCTGAAAGAAGCCATTGGTGATCTTCCTGTTCTCAAAAGCGGTCAAGCTAAGGATTACTACGAAGCTCCCGCTAATAATGAATTTTTGGAGTTTGTCCGGGCAGCTGGGGCTACCAGTGTTGCAGAACACGCTGCTCCAAAAAATGGTGCACATTTAATAAGAATTATGGAAGCGTTAAAAGACGGACAGTCTAAGGATGATTTACCAGAAGACATTCGCCCTAAAAGTGGTTACGGAAACACATATGCCAAACTTTGGTGGGATAAACCGTCAACAACAATTACAAGAAACTTTGCATGTCCGTCCTCTTCAAGATGTATTCATCCCAGAGATTCCAGAGCAATGTCCATTCGTGAGGGTGCTCGTCTGCAAAGTTTCCCAGATGATTATAAATTCTACGGCTCCGACGGTATGAAGCGTCTTGAAATTGGAAACGCTGTTCCTCCGCTTCTTTCTGTGGCCATTGCAAAACAAATGATTGAGGCGTTAAAAGAGCAAGACACCACCGAATAAACTGTGGCGTCTTGTAAGGATTAGTTATAAACTAATGTACGGTATTTATCTGGTTTGTTTTCCAGTGACCACTTAAATGCCGCTTCTGGTATTTCGATTGTCTCGGAATTTTCAAATTTTATCGTCCATGATATATTCTTCGTTTGAATATTTGATGTACAGTAGAGCGCTGCTTGACCATTGTATATATCAAAGTGTATTAAATAAGAATCAATATTCTCTGTTTTCTTGACACTAATGGCTCTGTCAATTTTTGTTCGCTTTATGTCGTTGGCTCCAGTATATCCAGACTGCACTTCCAATTTATATCGTAATGAATCATTAACTACAATTTCCAGGTCTGCATCAGAGGTTCTTTTAAAAACCTCTACACTTGTGAAGTCGTCTTTGCCGATTCTATTTACCGACGCTTCTGGAACTTCAAAAATATATGCAATGGCTTTAAAAAAGAACTCACAGACAGCATATCCTCTTAACCAACTATAGTAAACATCAACAGGGTTTCGCCCATTGTTAGTTAGTTTTTGGAACAGCTCGTTTCGACACATTTCTTCAAATACATTGTCGATTTTTTGATTGAATGCTGTCAGGTCTACCTGGATATCTTCATGTATTACAGGGTTGATTTTTGAAAAAATAGCCTTTACTCTTTCATTGCAGCCTCTTAATCGCTCCCAATCGAGCGGTATTTCGTCGGTAAATTTAAGGTATTTCTTTAGCTTCTCTTTGTTTGGAAATCCAAGTAAAAGACGATAAGAACGCCTGTCTAATGGCATAAATTGTCCTCCTTACTTTAGTAAATCACATATTTTATCGTAGTCATGATGGAATTGCAACTGTCCCTGATGCCACTGAACAAATCCAAATGGCAATTGTATAGTGGTACCGCCGTAGGAAGTTCCATAATAAGTTTCTTCGTGCGCAACCTTTTGAACAGCATTACATACATCCTCGATGAAGAAAATATTATCGGTGTCATTTTCACCGAGAAGATTTATGTACCAGACAAAATCAGACCACTCGCTGCGATCACGAACTGCACCCATGGAAAACGAAAGTTTAGCAAGTTCGTAAGCATTGTCGGTAAACCAGCTCAACAATACATCATAGAGATGCTCGTCATAAGCTCTCAAGGTAGTAGCATTTAAGCTCTTATGTCTCAACTGTAAATCATAGTTTTTGGGGATGCTTCTGTCACCATATTCTTCAATAATGGAAACGGCATCGTCAGCAGCAGCCCAAAACAGATTGATGGCTCGATGAACATCGACAGGGATCTTGACACCAAACTGTTTTTCGAATGTATCAATAAACAGACCTGCCCTTACAAAGTAGACCTGTCCACCAAGGCTTTTCTTGATAGACACATTGATTACTTCATTGGTATCGAGAAAAACCTTGAGGTCAGTTTTAGATTTGGTTTTTCTACCATTGACGCTTGGTACATTGGTTTCGTGAAGACCACCGATGCTTGTATCGGTGATTCTTGCATTCGCTCTGTTAACCCTACAAAGAAAGCTGCGTTGAAAATCTATATTTTCATCCAACAGATTTTTGACTAAATCTTCGTTCTTATGACCGGATAATTTGGCATGTTGCCAACCAGTCGCTCTATCTCTGTGTTCCATAATGTTCAATCCTCCAAAAATAGTTTATATGTTTCAATTCCAAGTGCATCAGCAATACGCTGAATGTTTTCAAGAGAGATGCTTCTGCGATAACATTCGATTGCGCTGATATATGTTCGGTGCATACCGCATTTATCGGCAAAAGCCTCTTGAGATAAACCCATAGCAGTACGATATTTCTTGAGGTTGGTGCCAAAAACTTTTACAATATCCATAGTTGCAATCCTCCTAATTTTATATTATAATAGAATTGAACACTATAAGTCTACACACAATAAGTATCTAAAAGAGGGGCGTCCATTTGAATAAAGTACAACAGGCAGCATTTGATTTAATACATGAAGATGCAAGATTTTTATATGCAATAACCCATATAATGCAAAATGCTACAAACATCAGTAGCAACTATGTTTGTATGAGTATACCCTATATAGGAATTTTTGCTGATGGCTCTGAGCAGTGGTGCAAAAAAGTTGGATTAAGCTTTCCTACATTTAATCAAGAAGAAAAAAACTTTTATACTCAAATAAGACAAGGGCATAAATTATTCGATAAAAACTATGCAGAATATAAACAATTGCTATTAAGTAAACTTGCTGAAAGTGATAACTATTTTTATTCGATATGCAGTTTACGAGAAAAAATATTTGGATACTACAATGTTGGGACTGATGTTTACGATAATAAATTTTGTGGAAATACCATTTTATGTTCAATGTATATTCCAATAAAAACATTAGGTAATGATAAGGCTGGCCCGTGGTTAAGAGATATGAGCTATATTGCAGGTAGTTTAGCAGCACATTTTGGATGTACAGAATTACCTGTTTATAAGTATAATGACAGTCTTGTTGTAGAATTTAAGGATTATCATTTCTTCAAATCTTCACCTCTAAAAATGAACACGGATTTGGCATTCATTTTGTTTTCTGTACTTTGTAGCACAAATTATGTTATAGAATTTATAGAAAATTATTTTGTTGAGGAAATTCCACAGAAGTTTAAATTTGCATATATCCAGTATTACTATCTCTGTAATTTTATCAAGGAATTAAATGCAATTAATGGAACAACCTTTTACATAAACGATTCTTTAAAAGATAGAAATTTTAGAAATTGCCTTGCACATTACGGATTAGGGCAGTATCTTTCAGACTCCGATTTGATAGAAGACGATGTATTAAAAGGGCTTACAAATAAAGCATTTAATCTGGACTACTCCGTTGCAAAAGACAAATTATATTTTTACCTTACTGAGTTGACGAATCAGATTGAAACAAAAATTTTTTCTCATACAATTGAAAACAAATAGTTTTTTGCTATAGAAAAAAATTCAATGGAGAACATTAGAGATGAAAAAAGGCTGTATTTATGGGCTTTACGAGCTACAAATTGAGCGTGGTAATGCTTTTGTATTGCCTATGCCGATTTTGAGGTTCTAACTGTCTCCCTACTTGAAAAAATTATAAATCTATGCTATACTATCAACCGCCAAGAAAACCACACGCAATTATTCTTTTATCGGATAGTAATATTGGCTTTCTATAAAAACATAAAACTGTCGTGACAACAAAATGACAACAGAAATTTGTGTAGTCCATAATTTATGGATAATACAGATAACTATAATACCACAAACTAAATCACCTATACAGAATTGTTTAAGAGGTGGTTTTCGGGAGCGAGTGGGAATGATTTCACACCCTTAAAAAAGCCCATAAACAAAGGCTTTTCGCCTTTTGAATGCCCTCTGTGGCAACAAAATGGCAACATTATTTGAATTATTGTAAAAGTAAAGAGCTATCAGATTTTTTGAAAGTCTGATAGCTCTTTTTTAGTTCATTAAGATAGATGTAAAAATAATTGGTATTTCCCGCTCAATATTGACCTTTCCGTTTGTAATAAGCTGTCGTCCTCCGAACGAAAGCGTTTTAGCCTTCATATTGATATATTTAATACTCTTAAATCCGAACTCTTTTTTCAGCGTTACATAATAAGGATCTGACACTTTAGTCAATTTCTGTACTGCTCGATCAACAATTTGAACTGCACAATTCTTATCCTTTGCAATCCTGCAGGAATTCCAAATTACCAATTCCCCATACGAGGATTCCGGATTTTGCCGAATTTGTTCAATAGTAAGTCCATATTGAAGCATCTTTGGTAAGATATCTTTTTCTTTCTCAATGTCCCAGTATGTTCCAACATTCCAGCATATAACAATATCAATATTGGCACCAGAAAGTAGGTCATTAACATTTGCTTCGTCTGTAACGTCGCACTCAATAAAGCATACGCTATTCTCTGTCAACTCACACAGTGAATCCTTAATTGAATATTGAGATGCAGAAATCAAATTAAGGGCTTTACTTATGCAATAAGGGTTTTGATCTAAAGCAATAACCGAATGCCCTTCCTTTAACAAAGCAAGTGTGCTTTGCCCTGTGCCGCAACCGATTTCCAGTACCGTCTTATACCGAGATATTTGCGCTGCCAGATGTTTGTAGCTATTGTGTTCCGAAAAATACTCGGCGCTGTTGTTCCATTCGTTTGCATATTTCTCCTTTTCAGTCATTGACAGCCACCCTTTCCAGTTGAGATACAGCTATTGGTTTTCAATTCACTCATTCGCTCTTCAACCTATCTTTAATCGCTTCAACCATAGCATCGCTGAGATTCTGTGACGGTACTTTCACAAAACCGGAAGTTTCATCATACTTCGGATAATTGTAGCGCCACTTGTCATATTCGTCACGGTTAATGTCGCCGTTATGATATTTCTCGGATTGTTCAGCCCACGCAGCGATCATTTCCGAAAGCTCGGCAGCGTCCGTCCCCTTGCGAGGGTCTGCATACATTGAAACACCGTTTTCGGTCTTTTCTATTGTTAACCCGTATCTGTCCTCTAATGTAAACAAGGTGTGCATTAAGCCTATATAACTGTCAATGTCGGGAACAGAAAGAGCCTGCGGAGATATATCAAAAACCTCTGCAAGTTTATTTGTTAAATCTGTTTTTGGTGTTCTTGAGCCGGATTCATACTGTGCCATACGAATGTCAGCAGTCTTTTCAGGAAATCCCACCACCTGTCCTAAATATTTCTGTGTCATTCCGCAAAGATTACGAAAAAATCTTATTCTCTCTCCGATTGACATAAAATTGCACTCCTTACTTATGTAATGTGCAATCAGTATATCATATATGTTTAGCATATGTCAAGCAACATAAAACAAAAAAGTTTAACATTTTTACGAAAACCACTTGACATAACGGAATATGTTTAGTATAATCATTAAGCAAATAGCGTTAAGTTGTTTGCGAAAATTGAATAACCGTCATACATCACGGTAATGGTGTATCCGCTCGGACAAATCGGAATGCGGTCAGAAAGTATCCGACAATAAATAAGAAAATTATATCTAAAACAGAAAGGGGTGATGAAATGGAAAGTGCAAGCTTTATGAAAGTAGATGAGGTGGCGCAGGAATTGGGTGTTTCCAAATCCTATGCTTACAAAATCGTCCAAAAGCTCAATGCCGAGCTAGCCGAAAAAGGCTATATGGTAATTTCCGGAAGAGTAAACAAACAATATTTTATGGAACGCACCTGCTACGGTGCAACTAAGAAAGAGAGGGATTAAACAATGGCAGTATATAAAGAAGAAAAAACAAACACTTGGCGAGTGCTTTACCGTTACACCGATTGGAACGGTGAACGCAAGCAGTCGCAGAAACGAGGGTTCAAAACAAAGCGTGAAGCACAGGCTTGGGAGCGAGAACAGCTTAACAAGCTTGGTGGAGATTTGGATATGAATTTCAAGAGTTTTATTGAACATTACTCTGAAGATATGCAGACTCGACTTAAAGAAAACACCTGGGAAACCAAGAAACATATTATTGATAAAAAGCTTGTTCCATATTTCGGTAAGCTGAAAATGTGCAACATAACGGCACAGCAAATTATCACTTGGCAAAATGAACTTATCAATTACAAGGACGATAAAGGCAAGTCTTATTCGCCGGTGTATTTGAAAACAATTCACAATCAGTTGTCTGCAATCTTTAACCACGCAGTTAGGTACTATAATTTGAAAGAAAATCCTTGCAAAAAGGCAGGAAGTATGGGCAAAAAGAAAAATCGTGAAATGCTCTTTTGGACAAAAGATGAATATCTTAAATTTGCCGATGTGATGATGGATAAGCCGATGTCATACTATGCGTTTGAAATGCTCTATTGGACGGGTATTCGTGAGGGCGAGCTGTTAGCTCTTACTTCTGCTGATTTCGATTTTGAAAAGCGAACGGTAACAATTAATAAATCGTTTCAGCACTTAAACGGCAGAGGTATAATCACTTCACCGAAAACAGAGAAAAGTAACCGCACAATTCAGTTGCCGAAGTTCCTTTGTGATGAAATGCAGGATTATCTGAAAATGCTTTACGATGTGGGTTTGGAGGACAGAGTGTTTCCAATTACAAAAAGCTATCTGCACAGAGAAATGGACAGAGGCGCAAAAGAAGCAGGCGTAAAAAGAATCCGTATTCACGACATCCGCCACAGCCACGTTAGTTTGCTGATTGATATGGGATTTTCTGCAACAGCTATTGCAGACCGAGTGGGACACGAAAGCATTGATATTACTTATAACTATGCACACCTGTTTCCCTCAAAGCAGACTGAAATGGCGGAAAAATTAGATATGGAAAGGGGTAAATAATTATGTCCCTTAAAAACAAAGATGAACACAACCGTTGGAGAAATAAAACCGCAGCGTTCAGAGTTTCACCAGAGGAGTGGGAACAGATTGAACGCTATGTTCAGCTTTCGGGTTTGACAAAACAGGACTATATAACACGAAGATTAACGCACCGAGAAGTAATCGTGCAAGGTAATCCGAGAGTATATAAGGCTTTGCGTAATAATCTTGCAGATGTACTTACGGAATTACAGAGGATTGAGAACGGCGGTGAAGTCAATGACGAATTACTTGACTTAATCAAAATGATTGCAGATATTCTCGGCGGATTAAAGGAGGCATCGGAATGACAGAAAAAGAAAAGACCGCTCCGGTTGTATCTGTTGGCGCAGATACGGAGCAGTCAATCCAAAAATGTACTGACATTAGTATAAACGATAACGATGAAAATATCAAGGATTTGGACGAAAGTTTTCGTGAAATGCAAAGAGAAATGCTGAGGCAAATGGATCCGTCATATTTGAAAACCGTTTCAATGTCGGCTCTGTATGATACCGATTTCGAAACACAAATCGCACTTATAGACGGTCTGCTTTATCAGGGAACTTACTTGTTCGTGGGTTCTCCGAAAGTAGGAAAGAGTTTTATGATGGCACAGCTCGCTTACCATATCAGCACTGGAACTCCGCTTTGGAATTACAGAGTCCGCAAAGCAACCGTTCTTTATTTTGCCCTTGAAGATGATTACCCTCGCTTACAGCGCAGGCTCTATCATATGTACGGTGCAGACGGAACAGACGACCTGTATTTTGCAACAGAAAGCAAAACCGTAAACGGCGGTTTGGAAGATCAGATAAGAGGCTTTATACAGGAACACCCCGATACAGGTCTAATCATAATCGACACCCTCAAGCGTATTCGAGAGACAGGCGGTGCGGATTACAGCTACGGCAGCGATTACGATGTCGTTGCAAAGCTGAAAGCGCTTGCCGACAGCTACAAGGTAACAATGCTTATCGTCCATCACACACGCAAACAGCAGGCTGACGACAAATTTGATACAATCTCCGGCACAAACGGATTGCTCGGTGCGGCAGACGGCGCCTTTGTCCTCAGCAAAGAGAAACGAACCGCCAATGCCGCAACGCTTGACATCACCGGCAGAGACCAGCAGGATCAGCGAATACACCTTGTTCGCAATCCGCAAAAACTTATATGGGAATTTGAAAAAAGCGAAACAGAAGTTTGGACAGAGCCGCCTGACCCGCTGCTTGAAAAGGTATCGACTGTTCTTTCTTCGGACAGTAGC
>JALFLK010000024.1 GCA_022774755.1 bacterium | reverse complement strand
AGATTTTTTGTCAGGTTGCACAAACAAACCGCAGTAATGCTGACGCATTACGAGGATTTTTTGGGCAGGCTGACGGAAAAGATGCAAGCAAGATGTGCAAACAATCTTATGATGTGATTTATTCAGTGTTTCCTTAGATTTGCCGAGGATAATTATCGCAAGACAAGGCGGAGGATGCCGCTAGGCTGACGCCTTGCAAGGACGACAACGCAGTATTACGGAAATTAAACCGCAAAGATTTTCTACTTTTTATTAGGTATTAGTATAAGACTATATTAACAAATCAAGCTTAAAAATTCAACCTCAAAAAATCGGCAGTGCAAAAGCACCGCCGATATGAACATAAAATATTATTCTATTTTTTAATACTCTATTATTTTAAAATTCTGAATTTACCGATTACAGGCAATTCTTTAACCTTTCCGGTGCAAGTGTTGTAAATTCCGTAAATTGTCAAAGCCACAAACACAAGACTTGCCAGTCCCAAAATTGTACTGATTACACTGTAAATTCCAAACATTGGAGAAAATTCCCAGTAATAGGTACTACCGAACAGGCAAGCTCTCAAAATTGCAAGAATTATATTCTGAGCTACCGTATATGCTACCGAGCATATTGTAAGAATAATTCCCTGATTTACATGAAACCTGGTGTACTTTGAGCCTTTCGCCATAAAAAGAGGTATCAAGAACAGTATTCCAAGATACGAAAAAATGTTCAGATACTTATTTTTTTCAACATCGCTAACATACATTCCGTCTTCATTAACGGGACCCGTGAAAACATATGTACCGTCGGGATTTTTCGTAAAATTTTGATTAGTCTGCTGATTGTTTGACTGCTGATTATAATTGGGCTGAGCTCCGGTATTTGGTTGTTGTGCGTAGTTCTGCTGATTTACATTCTGCTGAGTATCATTTGCTTTTACCTGTTCTGCAGGCTGAACATTCTGACCGCATGCAGGGCAAAACTTTGCATCGTCACTCAATTGATTTCCACATTTTCGACAAAATGCCATTGTTATCCTCCCTTAAAGAAAAAATACTTCTGCTTAATTGTATCATAAAACATTTTTAATTGCAAGAAAGAATTGCAAAAAATTTTAAATTTTATAATTTCTTCTGTAGATTAATTTACGCATTCTGCGTTTTTTACTTTTTTGAATCAAGGTAATCCTGCAAAATAATCACAGCCGCCACAGAATCCACCACCGCCTTGCGCTTTTTGCCCCTGGTATTTGTGGTATTCAGGTAATTGTGCGCAGTTACGGTTGTGCATCTTTCGTCCTGCATTACGGTTTTTATTCCCGTTGTGTTTTCCAGCTCTGCGGCAAAAGCCCGTGCGTTTTGTGCGCTTTCTCCCTCTGAGCCGTCCATATTTTTCGGCAAGCCCACAACCACAAGCTCTGCGCCTGCGGATTTTACTGCGTCTGCCACTTTTTGTACTATCTTCGGAGTGTAGGTTTCCTGCACTACGGTCAGGGGCGACGCCAAAAATTCAGTTTTATCGCAAACTGCAATTCCTGTCCGTGCCTTTCCCAAATCCACCGACGCAATTATCATTGTATCACCCTTATTTTACAGAAAAATATCGTTTAACGGCTTTTTATCGCTTATTTTATAAATTTCCAGCTGATTATCGGATGTGCAAACACCGAGAAAAACATCTTTAAGCGACTTTTTCTGCTTATTAAGCTGTTTTTCAAGCCAATTTTTGTCGTTGCCTGTGTATCCTAAATTTCTTTCCAAAACTTTGCCCTGAAGTATTACATTAACCTCAGGTCGGTCCTTTGGCACCGCAAGAGCCAAATCCCCGGGAGTGCAGGGGCGATTCTTCGATTTCGGCAGTATGGAAATTTTACCGTTTGCCTCTAAAACTGCCGTTTCAATCTGTGAGAGGCTGAAATACCCCATTACTCTGCACTGGGACAAAAATTCATTGACATCCAGCTTTGCAACCTTAAGGTTTTTACAAAAAATCTCACCTTTATCGTACAGAACAATGGCTCTGCCCGAAAACAAGCGCCTGAGCTTTATACTCTTATTTGTAATGACAGAAAGTGCAAAGGTTGCAAGGGCATAGATTATCATTGCGATTAAGGGCAGAATAAAACCGCCGTCCAGAGTTGTCGCCATCTCCGCCGCTATTGAGCCTATTGTGATGCCGTTAATGTAATCGAACATATTAAGCTCTGAAATTTGCTTGTTGCCTATAATTTTTGAAAGTATGAAAAGTGCCGCCAAAGAGCCGAAAGAGGCAAGCACTACCTTGAGAATATCCATAGCAAAACCGTCCTTTAATTTTTATAGATATAGTATGAACGGTTTTTTAAAATTTATTTTACCAGGGTTTTATTGTGCCCGAAAGCTCAGTAACGGATTTAATATTGTTTTTGTCCAGATAGTCGTTAAGTCCTTCGGCGATTTTTAACGGCGCATAGGGGTCAGAGAAAAGCACGGTGCCGATTTGCAGTGCACTTGCGCCTGCAATAAGCATTTCAACAGCGTCGTGCCAAGTAGAAATTCCGCCCATACCGATAATGGGGATTTTTACGGCATTTGAAGCCTGCCACACCATTCTGACCGCAACGGGGAAAACCGCCGGACCGCTTAGTCCGCCTGTGTTGTTTTTTATTATGGGACGGCGGGAATCAATATCTATCCTCATTCCCGTAAGGGTATTTATCATAGAGATTGCGTCTGCGCCGTTTGCCTCTGCCGACCTGGCAATATCCGCAATATCCGTAACATTGGGGCTTAGTTTAACTATTAAAGGCTTTTTGCAGTAACTGCGCACAGCCTTTGTGATAGCCCCTACAGATTCACAGCTTGTACCGAACTGAACTCCGCCGCTTTTTACATTTGGGCAGGAAATATTAAGCTCTATCATATCAACATCGCTGTCGGAGAGCTTTTCTGCCATTTGGCAGTACTCCTCCTCCGTATTGCCTGCGATATTTGCAATTATAACCGTATTCTGCTGTTTAAGCCAGGGCAAATCCTGCTCTATAAAATGGTCAACACCCGGATTTTGCAGACCCACTGCGTTTAAAATTCCCGACGGAGTTTCTGCAATTCTCGGCGGAGGGTTGCCGTCACGCTTTTTGAGAGTTATGCCCTTGCAGGAAATTCCCCCTATCTGTGAAAGCGGATAAAACTCGCTGTATTCTCTGCCGAAGCCGAAGGTTCCCGACGCCGCTATTAAAGGGTTGGAAAAATGAACTCCGGCTATGTTTACGCTTAAATCAGCCATTAAAATACAACCTCCTCGCTGTTAAAAACAGGGCCGTCCTTGCACACGTGCAGGTACTCCTCCGTTTGGTTTCGCTTAACTTTGCAGGCGCACACAAGACACGCTCCCACTCCGCAGCCCATTCTCTCTTCAAGAGAAACATAGCAGGGCTTGTTAAAGTTCTTTGCAAGCTTTGCAACATTTCTCAGCATAGGCAAAGGTCCGCAGGCGCAGATTTCGTCTGCTTCATTTATTTTTTCTTTCAGAACATCTGTAACAAAACCGTGAATTCCCGCCGAGCCGTCGTCTGTGGTCATATAAAGCTCAGCTCCGGCATTTTTAAAGTCCTCCTGCAAAATCACAAGGTCTTTATTTCTGAACCCGGTAATAACAAGTGGGTTTTCCGTCTGCTTTGCGCAGTACAGCATGGGCGGAACGCCTATACCGCCGCCGATAAAGCAGTAACGCTTTCCCTTTTCAATTTTAAAGCCGTTGCCCAAAGGCGCAAGAATGTCAACCTCTGCTCCCGGAGTCTGACGGGACATAATCTCCGTTCCCTCACCCTTAACCTGAAAAACAAGCCTCAGGGTATCCCCCTGAACATCGCATATTGAAATAGGTCTTCTCAAAGGTTTTCCGGGTACGGAAACATGGGCAAACTGCCCGGGCAGGGAAATCTTTGCAAGATTTTCATTTTTTACTTTCCAGTCAAAAATACCCTTTGCAATTTCCTTATTTTCAACAAGGGTAAAGCTTTGTGCGTCATACTTCATTTTTATGCTCCTTATACATAGGTTAGTTTCACCGTAATAACATTAAGCCGCTGTTTCTCCACTATTGCCGCAGAGGGCTCAAGGCATTTATATCCCAAAATATCGTTCGCCTTGTCAACATAGGTTTGAAAATGATAAATATATGAATCAAAAAGCTGACTTACAGCATAATCAAAATCAACATAATCCGGGTCTGCGTAAATATGAAAATACTCGTTTTGTGACTCTGCACATTCAGCCAGCGACTGCCCTATAAGAGCGTCGTTTTCATAGTCAAAATCACGAAGAACAGCACCGCTTTTTACATAATAGTTGCTGTCCTTGGAATTGCACTCAGGCAGAAAAATGTTAAAACTGCATCCGAGATTTGTTTCGCCGCCTGTTATGCGCTCTGCCGAAAGCTCGCTGAAAACGGGAGCAACGGAGTGGTTGTACTCTAATTCATCAGTGGTTATGTTAAAGTAGTCGTGGTTTGAAGAAAGGGAATCGGTATCGTCCCAGGTTACATCAAGCTGATACCAATCTCCGTCGATTTTCACGCTGTTCCAAATATGATTGCCCTCTTGACTTTTGCCGGTTATCTGACTTGACTCAATTCCCACGCAGGAAAGCAAATACCCCATAGCCTCGGTGTATCCCTGGCAGATTGCCCGTCCGTTTATCAGCGCACCGTAAGCAGTGAAGGATTCGGCGTATTTGTCGCCTAACTCATCGCTGTTTACATACTCTGCTGCGTCAAAATCATATTGGCAGTTGTCAATAATATAGTCGTGAAAATACAGTTCAAGGTCATACTCCGATATTCCCCCTGCAAGAGGGCTTATAATATCATTAACCTTGCTATTAAATTCACTTTGTTTTTGCACAAGCTCCTGAGGAGAATAGTACGAGGACAGCTTGATAACCGTTGTATTGTTGGACCTTCCGCTGCTGAAGGATTCGCTGAGCCAGAAATCGCCGGGGTTATCGTACCTGTACGCCGTAAATGCAATAAAAATATCCTCCTCGGGAATTTCCTTTTGAATTACGATTGCATCAGAAAGATACCTGCCGTTTTCAGAAAGCTCGTCTGTAAAGGAACTGGATTTTCCTTTCATTGCATTATACACAATTTTTTGATTGTCGTTTTCAAGGTTATTATAGCCAAAATCAAGGTCTATCGCCGAATAATACTCGGTAAAATCATCCTTGTCCGTTTTAAAAATACTTGATGTTGTTGTGGGATTTTGCGTAACATCTGTGGAATTGCCGTTTTTATTATAATAGCAAGAGCAGAATGTCATTGTTACTGCTGACAGCAACAAAACCGCACTTACGATTTTTTTCAATATATCACCGCCAAATATTATCGCCAAAATTTTCTTTGGCGTCTGAATTAAGTTTACTAAATTTTTTCCTAATATGCAATAGAATAAAAAAATAAACTCAAATATTCGGCAAAGTCGAGAACCTCGACAGGCAATCCGGGCAGACAGCTTGATATAATTCAATCTTATTTGCCCGACCGTTAAAAGCAGTTTCCTATAACACAAAAAATCGGAGACAGCAACAACCGTCTCCGAGTATTTTATGAAAAACTCTGATTAAATCTTGACAAAAATGCCTGTGTACGGGGATTCTGCGGATTCTCAATAACCTGCTGAGGCGTTCCCTCTTCGGCGATAACTCCGTCTGCCATAAAAATGATTTTATCCGCTACATCACGGGCAAATTCAATTTCGTGGGTTACCACTATCATAGTGCTGTCTGAGGTTTTAAGTCCCTTTATCACGTTAAGCACTTCCCCGGTAAGCTCCGGGTCAAGAGCTGAGGTAGGCTCGTCAAAGCACAAAACATCGGGATTTAGAGCAAGGGCTCTTGCTATGGCTACTCGCTGCTGCTGACCACCGCTTAAATTGCAGGGGTAAGAGTCCTTTTTCTCGGAAAGCCCCACCTTTTCAAGAAGCCTAAGGGCGTTTTTCCTAATAAGCTCCTGCGCCTCCTTAGAGGTTTTAACCCCCATATATCCGCCGTTTTTCTTTATCTGTTCTTTTGCAAGGAGCATCGGCGCAAGCATTACATTTTCAAGCACCTTATATTGGGGGAACAGGTTAAAGGACTGAAACACAAGTCCGAAATGGAGTCTGTTTTTTCTTATTACGCTGTCGCTCTGCTTATCCTTGCTGTCGCTGTCAAAAAGAGCCTGACCGTTGACGGTGATTTTTCCCTTTTGAGGCGTTTCCAGGAAATTAAGGCACCTGAGCAAGGTGGTTTTTCCCGAACCGGAAGAGCCGATTATCGCCAGCACCTCTCCCTTTTCAAGGGAAAAGCTGATGTCTTTCAGAACCTTGGTTTTTCCAAAGCTTTTCTGGATATTCTCAACTTTTAACATAGCCATACAATCGCCCCCTTAGCCCTTGTAGTAGTCCAGCTTTTTTTCGACAAATGCAAAAAGCAAGGTAAGGATTCCGCAGAAAGCAAGGAAGAACAAAGCCGAATAAAACAACGGCCAGATAAGACCTTCCATAGAAAAATCCTTTGCGTTCATCAATATTTCGGGAATTGCTATTACGCTGGCAAGGGAGGTGTCTTTTACAAGAGTGATAATCTCGTTGCCGATTGGCGCAGTGATTCTTTTGATTACCTGCAAAAGCACAACCTTAAAGAAGATTTGGGATTTTTTCATTCCCAAAACCTGACCTGCCTCGTACTGTCCTTTGGGGATTCCCTCAATTCCGCCTCTGTAAATTTCTGAAAAATATGCTGCATAGTTGATTACAAATGCAATCAGCGCCGCATTCATTCTGGGAAATGAAAATTGTCCTCCCGAAGCAAGGGGCGGTATGTAGAAAACCACAAAAAGCTGGAGCATCAGCGGTGTTCCCCTGATAATCCATACAAAGGTTTTTGTAAGCCACCTTAATGGCTTGAATTTAGACATTGAGCCCATTGATACAATAAGCCCCAAGGGCAAAGCAAGCAAAAGGGTGATTGCAAATATGTAGCAGTTTTCTCCGAAGCCCTTTAAAAGCTGTTGTGTTACGCTTAAAAATTGTTCCATTATCTAAAACCTGTTCCTGTACTGCTGTTAAATTTAAATTACTGTGGTTTTACCAAAAGCAAATCCTGAAGGCTGTATTTTTCTGCAATTTTCTCAAGCTCGCCGTCGTTTGCAACAGCCTGAATTGCGTCGTTGAGCTTTTTAAGAGTTTCTGTGCTGTCCTTTCTCAATGCAATACCGTACTGCTCTTTTGCAAAATCCTTGCCGTCAACAACCTTAAGGTCTGAGTAGTCGGAGCCTGATGAAATAGTGCCGATTGACATTACGTAGTCGATTACGGCTATATCGGCTGTGCCTGACTTAACCTCAAGAAGAGCCTTTGCCTGTGAATCAACAGAAACATAATTTGCCTCTTTAAAGAACTCGTCGCTCTGTGCAACCTCTTCGCCGGCAGACTTTTTCTCGGCAACTACGGTAGCTCCGCTTAAGCCCTCGGCTGTTTTATACTTATCGGCATTTTCTGCCTTTGTAACCATAACCTGCTTGTTCTCCATATAAGGAACGGAAATATCCATATTAGCCTGTCTTTCGTCTGTAATTGTCAGGCCGTTCCAGATGCAGTCGATTGTCTTTGCGTTAAGCTCTACTTCCTTTGAATCCCAATCAATTTTCTGGAATTTGGGAGTTACTCCCATTTTCTCGCAAACCTTTTGTGCAAATTCGGTTTCAAAGCCTGTAAGCTCGCCGTTATCATCCTTGTAATTCATAGGCTCAAAGTATGTAATACCGATAACAAGCTCGCCCTTGTTTTCGATATAACTCCAGTCTCCGTTTGAAGCATCCGCCTGTGAAGACTGCTGAGATGACGCCTGTGATGATTCTGCTGTTTGACCGCTGCAGCCTGCAAATACAAACAAGCCTGTAATTACAGCCAGCATAAGTGCAATAATTCTTTTCATTTGAATTCCTCCTGTTGATAAAAAATGCACCTACATTATAACATTATCACACTGCTAAAGTAAAGCGGTAATTTAGAAAAATACCACTTTATTTACTGAGTTTTTTAGTCAAACTAACTATAAATTTATTGTCTGAAAAAATTGTCTGAAAAAACAAAAATCAAAGAGTGAATTGCCTAAACATAAACCGAGCACAATGCAATTCAAACCTGAACGCCGAGGTATTTTTCTCCGTCACAATTCGGAATAAAAGTATTGAACCACTGACCGAAGTTTTCGCTGTCGCCCAATATCTGCTCATCTGTCATTTCCCAATACATTGGCGCAGCAGTATGGTCGCAGGAAAAAAGCGGCTGTGACAGATTAAAATAGCGGTTGGTATTTGCCGTATCGTCCCAGGTAACATCCACATTGTACCATTGATTTTCAAGCTCTACGGCGTTCCATACATGGTCTTTTGACGATATTAAGGCGTTGTTTATTCCCGCACGGGAAAGCAAACAGGAGTACAGCTCCGCATAACCCTGGCAGACTGCCTTTCCGTTTATAAGCGCACCGTAAGCATTAAAACAGTCGCAGTAATTCATATAATCATCGTCACCGTAAACCACATCCAGGGCACCGTCTTCGTACTGACAATTTTCAATTAAGAAGTTGTGAAGATACAGCTCTCGTTCATAAGGGGTGATACCCACGGGCATTTCATTGAGAACTTCATCGATTTTATCTGTAAATTTCTGCTCTCTTTCTGCTGTTTCTTCGGGAGAATACAAAGAAAGCAGATATAAACTGCTGCCAAAATAGGGACTTTCGCTGATTACGCAGGCTGTGCTTATCCAAAAGCACCGGGGATTGTCGTTTTTAAAAGCGTTAAAAGCGATTTTAATATCCCTTTTTTCTGTGTTTTCGGGGCATTTTACAGCGTCGATTGTATAAAGCTCGCCGTCCTCACGCTTGCTGTGGGTAATGTTTAGGCATTGATTTTTAATTTCGTCATATATCTGACGCTGGCAGTCGTTTGCAAGATTTCCGTAGGAATTCTTTAATTCTATTTTTTCATAACCGCCTGTTTCTTCCCCTTGGTATTGTTTATTAGCAGGAATTATCCCCGTTGACTCCTGCTCCGATTCATTTGAGACTTCGGAATTTCTTGACGGATAGGCGTTGCAGGAACACAACATAACCGTCATTAAAATCGAAATAATCGAAATAAATATAATCAGTTTTTTCAAAAAATCACTTCCCGACTATATTATTTTCGGTTTATTCCTATTTATAATTATTACTTAGTAATGGGTTTGATTTCTCCGACTTGCTTATTTAGCTCCCTTTTGTAAAGGAAACCGGAATTTTTCTGCAAAATGGCTGAGGGATTTAATCCTTGCCTGCATATAAAAAACACCCCATATATGGGGCGTTAGATATATCGCCTGACATATGAGGTGTCTTTTGATTATATGAACTTTTTTGTATTCCCATTTTCGGAAATAGAAGTGTTATGTTTATAAGACGCTATCTATTCGGAGCAAAAAAAGGTGAGATATGCAGGGTAATAACGGTCGTACATTTGAGTCTTTTTTAGATGAGTCTATCTGCTCGGAGCGAAAGCAAAGGGTAAATTACGCAGAAAAATAACGGTCGGGCATAGAAGTATTTTTTCAGATGATTCTATCTACTCGGAGCGAAAAAATCTATGGGGAGGGTTGCGGCTGCGTTCAGGTCGGAGCCTGCAATATTACCGGCTAAATACTCATAATAAGCCTGAGAACCAACCATTGCGGCGTTATCTCCGCATAGGGATTTTTCCGGCATATAAAGGGCTAAGCCACGGTCTGCACACAATTTTTTAAGATTTTTTCTCAGCAAAGAGTTTGCCGAAACACCTCCGGCAACAACCAGCGTTTCCGCATTATAATCCTTGGCGGCTTTCAGGAAATTATCGGTCAGGCAATCTACAACCGCCTTTCTGAAAGAAGCCGACAAATCCTCCACAGGCAGGCTCTCGCCTTTTTGAGAAGCGTTGTGAATCAGATTGATTATGGCAGTCTTAAGCCCCGAAAAGCTGAAATCGTAGGGAGCGTCGTGTACTACCGGGTGAGGGAGCTTAAACGCATTGGGGTCACCCTTTTCGGCAACCTTGTCAAGCTCAATTCCGCCCGGGTAGGGCATTCCCATTGTACGGGCGGCTTTGTCAAAGGCTTCGCCTGCGGCGTCGTCACGGGTTCTGCCGATAATTTTCATTTTTGTGTAATCCTCAACCATAACAATATGGCTGTGACCGCCGGAAACCACCAGGCACAAAAAGGGCGGTTTTAATTCAGGATTGCTTATGTAGTTTGAAGCAATATGGGAACGCAGATGATGAGTGGGAATCAGGGGCTTTTCCGCTGCAAGGGCTAGCCCTTTTGCAAAATTAACGCCCACAAGCAAAGCTCCGATTAAGCCGGGAGCGTGGGTGACGGCGATTGCGTCAACCTGTTCAAGGGCAAGGTCTGCGTCCTCCAGGGACTTTTGCACCACGCCTACGATATTTTCTGCGTGACGGCGTGAGGCTATTTCGGGAACTACTCCGCCGTACTTTCTGTGTTCGGGCACCTGAGACGCTACCACCGAGGACAAAACCTTTCTTCCGTCCTCAACAACTGCGGCGGCTGTTTCGTCGCAGGAGCTTTCTATTGCAAGAATTTTCATTACCATTTTCCTTTCTGATTCCGCATAAACAACAAGCCTACTCAAAAAATTTAGTCATAAGCAACGCATTTTCTTTTGGAGAAGAATAATAATCCTTTCTTTCTCCGACTTTTTTAAACCCGTTTTTTTCATAAAGCTTAATTGCAGGAAGATTTGATTTTCTCACCTCCAGGGTTAAAAAGGCAAGACCGGTTTTTTCTGCATAACCGCAGAGAGCTTTTACAAGAGCCTCTCCTATGCCCTTTCGCCTGTACTCCTCAAGGACTGCAATGTTTGTTATGTAGCCCTCGTCAAGAACAGTGTTTACTCCGCAGTAACCTGTGACTTTATTTTCTTTTAAAGCAACAAAAACTGCGGATTTATCATCTTTAAGAAGATTTTTTATGCTATCTGCTGACCAAGGGTGAGCAAAAACCTTTTCTTCAATTTTTGCAATTTCTTCAAGATAAACAATATCTGCTTTTTTTATAATCATAATTTTTCAATCAGCTTTTCGATTGCCTGCTTTATTTCAAGACAGCATTTTTCATAAACCTTAATATCTCCGCCGTAAGGGTCGGAGATTCCGTCTGCACTTAACAGCATAATTTTGTCCTTGTCTGCGCCTAAATTTACAAGTGCCTGTGCGTGGCTCACCGTCATAGGACAAAGCAAATCGTAAGCGTTAAGGTTTACATCCTGAATTGAAACGGAATGACCGCCTTTTATATTAACTCCGATATTTTCGCAGGCTTTCACGGCGTTTTCCGAATAGGGAATTCCGTTTGCTGTCATAAGTCCTGCGCTGTCGGCTTTTGCATCAATAGATTTTTCTTTTGCAAGGCTGTTAAAAATACCCTGTGCCATAGGACTCCGACAAGTGTTGCCTGTGCATACAAATAAAACCTTTTTCATTGAATGTCACCTTATCCCTTTGCGTCATACCAGGTTTTGCCCACAGCCGCCTCTGCAACCAGCGGTACATCCAGCTTGACGGCGCCTTCCATTTCTTCCTGCAAAATCATAGCAACACGCATCGCCTCGTCCTGAGGAGCCTCTACTATCAATTCGTCGTGTATCTGCAAAATCAGCTTTGATTTAAGATTTTCTTTTTTCAGCCTGTCAAAAACCCTTACCATAGCGATTTTTATAATATCCGCCGCAGTACCCTGAATGGGCATATTCCTTGCTACTCTCTCGCCGAAAGCTCTGGTAATGTGATTTCCGGCGGTTAATTCGGGCAGGTATCTCCTTCTGCCGTACATAGTTTCTACATAGCCGTCTTTCTTAGCCTTTTCCACCACATTTTTCATATACTCGTCCACTCCGCTGTAGTGGGCAAGGTATGAGTCGATATAATGCTTAGCCTCTTTGTTTGTTACGCCTATGTCCTTTGCAAGAGAAAATGCGCCGATTCCGTAAACAATGCCGAAATTTACCGCCTTTGCCCTGCTACGCATTACGGGGGTGACCATCTCAACAGGCATATTAAACACCTGAGAGGCGGTGATTGTGTGGATGTCCTCGTTATCCTTAAACGCCTGAATCATATTTTTATCCCCGGAAATATGGGCAAGCACTCTTAATTCTATCTGGGAATAATCAGCGTCAACAAACACACAGCCGGGCTTTGCCCTGAAAAACTTACGCATCTCCCTGCCAAGCTCTGTTCTAACGGGAATATTCTGCAAATTAGGCTCGGCGGAGCTTATTCTGCCTGTTCGGGTTTCGGTCTGATTGAATTTCGAGTGGATTCTGCCGTCCTCTGCAATAACCTTGAGCAATCCGTCGCAGTAGGTGGATTTCAGCTTGGTCAGTGTTCTGTACTGTATCACCATAGGCACAACAGGGTGGGCGTTCGCAAGCCCCTCAAGCACCTCGGCGTTTGTGCTGTAGCCTGTTTTTGTTTTCTTTTTACAGGGCAGTCCCAATGTCTCAAAAAGCGCCGTGCCGAGCTGTTTGGGAGAATTGATGTTAAACACCTCGCCCACGCTATCGTAAATACTGTTCTGCAAGTTGTCAATCTGTACGGCAAGCATTTCGCCGAATTTTTCAATGCCCTCGGCGTCAGCCTCAACACCTTGATTTTCCATACTTGCCAGCACCTTTGCAAGGGGAAGTTCTATATCATTGAGCAAATGCTCCTGAGAGTTTGCCCTTATCTCCCGGCTTAACTTTTTGGCAAGCGTTGGCATCATAAATTTTGAAGCGTATTTTTCGGATTCTTCATCTGCACTTTTGGGAATACTTATGTTGTACTCCTCAAGCAGTCTTGCCAAATCGTAGGAGCTTGCCGACGGATTAAGCAAATAAGCCGCAAGCTCTGCATCAAGCGCTATGTTTTCAACATCAAAGCCGTTTTTTTCTCCGTAAGAATAAATACCTTTGCTGTTGTTTACATATTTTTTTGTCTTTGCATTTTGCAGTATTGAATTTATAAGCCTGCCGTCGCTTGTATAATAGGCATTGTTGTCGTGCGAAACCACCAGCTCGGCTTTTTCTGATGAATTATCAAAGGTGAAATATATTTCATTTTGAGAATTTAAAGTTTCTGTCTGAGCCTCATCAAGCAAACTAGCCCTAAATTCCTTTTTGTCCTCCTGTTTCGTCTGCACCTGAGAAGTATCGGCATCACGAAGTCCCAGCTTTTCTATAAGGGAAAAAAGCTCCAAATCCGCCATAAGACGAAGGGCTTTTTGGGGGTCTTCGGGCGTAATTTTGTAAGACTCTATATTTGTATCCACAGGAATATCCCTGCGGATTTCTCCCAACATTCTGCTTAAAAAAGCATTGTCCTTAGATGCGGTCAGCTTTTTTCTGACGCCCTCTTTAATATCAAGGTTTTCAAGATTTTCGTAAATATATTCAACGGAATGGTATTTTGAAATAAGCTCCGAAGCGCCCTTTGGGCCTATTCCTGCAACGCCGGGGATATTATCCGAGGAGTCGCCCTGAATCGCTTTAACCTCTATAAGCTCCTTTGGCGTAACGCCGTAATCCTCCATAATTTTTTCGGGAGTATATATAATGTTTTGCTTGTTGGAGGCAAGGTCAACGGTGGTAAGCTCAGACACAAGCTGTAAGCTGTCACGGTCGCCGGTTGCAAGAAAGCACCTGTCGCCCCTGTCCTCGCAGGCTTTTGACAAGGTTCCCAAAATATCGTCAGCCTCAAAGCCCTCACAGGTAACAAGAGTATAACCCAACGCTCTCAACATCTCCTTTAAAGGCTCCATTTGCTGAGCAAGCTCATTGGGCATACCCTTGCGCTGAGCCTTGTAGCCGGAATACGCCTTATGCCTGAATGTGGGCGATTTAAGGTCAAAGGCAATCGCCACTGCGTCGGGATTGGTTTCACTCTTTATTTTTTCAAGCATTGTAAGAAAACCGTAAACCGCATTGGTAAAACGGCCGTCCTTTGTGGTTAAGGGGCGAACCCCGTAAAAGGCTCTGTTTACTATGCTGTTTCCGTCAACTACCAGTAATGTCATCGCCATACCTGCCTTTATTTTTAGTTAAAGCTTATACATAACATCAATTATTTTTCCGTCTTTTACAAATACTCTGGGTACTCTTTTTGAAACAAGGCACACAACCTCATAATTTATAGTGCCTGCGCTTTCAGCAAGAGTGTCGGCAGTAGGCGTGCCGTTTTCTCCGTCGCCGAAAACAATAACCTCGTCGCCCACAGACACATTTTCTACTGCGCTTATGTCCAGCATAGTCTGATCCATACATATTCTGCCCACTATCGGCGCCTTTTGATTGTTAATCATCATATAGCCGTTTTCGGCGTATTTTCTGATATATCCGTCGGCGTAACCTATGGGAACGGTGGCGATTTTCATCTTTTTTTCCGCCTTAAAGGTTCTTCCGTAAGAAACCGTTGCGCCGGGCTCAATATATTTTATATGAGCAACGGAGGTTTTTAAGGTCATTGCAGGAATAAGGTCAAGCCTGTTTTTAAGCTTCGGCGACGGGCTTAAGCCGTATAGGATAATGCCTGCACGCACCATATTGCAGTAGGTTTCGGGGTAGTCCTCAATGGCTCCGCTGTTGGAACAGTGAACCACAGGGGGATTGATGTTAAACTTTTTAAGCTCGTCAATAACATATTTAAAACAGCGGAACTGATTTTCGGTAAACTCCCTGCCCTGCTCATCCTCGTCCGAAACGCAGAAGTGAGTAAATATGCCTTCAAGCTGAAGGTTTTCCAAACTGCACGCCTGTTTTATTTCGCTGATAGAATAATTATCTCTGGGAAACTGCTGGCACATAAAGCCGATTCGGCTCATTCCCGTGTCAAGCTTGATGTGGATTTTAACCTTGCCTTTTTTGCAGTTTTCGTTAAGTGACTTTGCGTATTCAAGACTGTAAACCGCCTGAGAAATGTCAAAATCTGCAAGCTCTCCTGCATTACAGGCGGGAGTGTAGCCTAAAATCACTATGGGAAGGGTAATTCCGTTTTCCCTCAATTCCTTACCCTCGTCGATATTTGAAACGGCAAAGTAATCCGCGCCTGATTTTTCATACTCTTTTGCAAGCTCCGCAGCTCCGTGGCCGTAGCCGTCAGCCTTAATAACGCAGCAAACCTTGGCGTCCTTTACCTTGTTTTTTATTTCACAAAAATTATGTTCAATGGCGTTCAGCGAAATCTCCGTCCAAGTTCTCCTGACTATATCCATCATTACACCTCTGAAATCCAAACTAATCTATGATAATTATAATACCTTATGTCTATTAAATCAACAATAAATTGCCTCTGTATTTATGCAATTTGCGACAATTATCATTGTGCCCTGCAATAATTGTCAATACTTATTGCAAAAGTATTATTTTTTTGATAAAATTAGTATATTATTCATTTTTATTTTTTAGGAGGAAGAAATGTCTGTAAACAACATTATTGTGCTGAGTGCATTTGCCGTTTATATGTTAATTATGATTGTAATCGGCTTTGTTTACTCAAAAAGCACTAAAAACAACGAGGATTATTTTCTCGGCGGACGAAACCTGAACAGCTGGACTGCCGCCCTTTCTGCGCAGGCGTCTGATATGAGCGGATGGCTGCTTATGGGCTTGCCGGGTTCGGTTTATCTTGCCGGCACAGGCGAGGTGTGGATTGCCGTCGGACTTTTAATCGGTACGATACTTAACTGGTATCTGGTTTCTGCTAGGCTGAGAAAATACACAATTATTTCAGGCAATTCGCTTACCATTCCCAGCTTTTTTGAAAACCGCTTCGGCGACAAAAAAGGCGTAATCAAAATTATCTCATCTGTTATTATTGCGGTTTTCTTCACCGTATATACCGCCTCCGCATTCAGCTCCGGCGCAAAGCTTTTTGCGACCCTTTTTGCAAACGAGGACGGCTCAAACTACAACTCTGTTTATCTTATCGGTCTTGCGGTTGCCGCAGTAGTAATTCTTGTTTACACATTTATGGGAGGCTTCAAGGCGGTCTGCACAACAGACTTTATTCAGGGGCTTCTTATGCTTGTTGCAATTCTTGCAGTGCCGATTCTGGCCTATGCAATACTTACCTTTGACACAGGCTTCTCTCAGGCTTTGACACAGCACGGCGTTGCAAGTCCCGAAAATTATCTTAACTTCTTTAAAAATGACGACGGCTCGCCGATTTCGTTTACAACGATTATTTCAAACCTTGCCTGGGGTCTCGGTTACTTTGGTATGCCCCACATTCTTGTCAGATTTATGGCTGTTAAAAGCGAGCCTGAAATCAAAAAGTCAAGAAAAATTGCAATCGTTTGGGTTGTGCTCTCGTTGGCGGCTTCCTGCCTTATCGGTCTGATTGCAAGAGGCTACCTCAATCCTCAGCTTGACGCAACTACCAGCGAAACGGCGTTTATACGCTCTATTCAGCAGTTGTTCTCCGGCAATTTTGCAGTAATATTCATCGGAGGAGTTTTCCTCTGCGGAATTTTAGCCGCTATTATGTCAACCGCAGACAGCCAGCTTCTTGTTACAGCTTCGGCTGTGTCGGAAGATATGTACAAGGGTGCAATCAGAAAGAAAGCAAGCGAAAAAAGCGCCCTTTTAGTAGGCAGAGTAGCTGTTTTGGTTGTTGCCGTTATAGCATTTTTAATTGCCATTGACCCCAACAGCTCTATTATGGGTCTTGTTTCCGACGCCTGGGCAGGCTTCGGCTCTGCTTTCGGACCCATAGTACTGCTTGCGCTTTTCTGGAAGCGCACAAACACCCCCGGCGCAATTTCGGGTATGGTAGTCGGAGCGATTACGGTTATTGTCTGGGATTATCCGCCTGTTGTGGACGGTCTTACAATCGGTGCCGCAACAAACCTGTATTCCCTTATCCCCGGATTCTTCCTTGCGCTGATTACCGCAGTTGTTGTATCTCTTGCAACCAAGGCTCCCTCCAAGGAAATAACCGACACATTTGAGTCAGTTAAAAACGCAAAGGTTTAAGAGCAATTCTCTTGCTTTGTCCATAAAGTTCAAAGCTGATTTTTCGCAAGCTTTTTAAATTAAAAGCAAATAAATTACAACAAACATATTGAACAAACAAATTATAACGAACTAATTAAAACAACTAAACTAAAGCAAACAAGTTAAATTAAGTCAGCCGGTACGGGATTTTCCGTATCGGCTTTCTTTTTATTTCAAGGCAGACAATATAATTACTAATATGTTACAATTTTATTTACCACTACATATTGTATCTTCTTTATCAGAAATATACAATTTATGGAACTTTTTATTTATTTTTCTAAATTAAAATAATATTCAAAATTCTACTCATATTAGACAGAAAAATTTTTTAAAATTGGTTATTGTGATAATTGACTAACGGAGGATTATTATTTATAATTATTTAGCAAACTGTTTACACCACAATATGTTGTGGTTTTTTATTTGTTATTAACTATTTTGTAACTATTTGGGAGGTTATTATGCTAACAAAAATCGTTAAGCGTGACGGTAGATCCGTTGATTTTAATCAGGAAAAAATCACGCAGGCTATATTCAAAGCGGCGCAGGCTATCGGCGGCACGGACTATGAATCAGCTAAAAAGCTTTCGGACAAGGTTTGCGAATATCTTGACAGCGAAAGCAAAGACAAGGCGCCCACCGTTGAGCATGTTCAGGATACCGTTGAGAAGGTGCTGATTGACACAGGACACGCAAGGACGGCAAAGGAGTTCATTCTGTACCGTGCAGAGCGCACCCGTGTCAGAGAAATGAACACTAAGCTGATGAAAATTTACGAGGATTTAACCTTTAAGTCAGCTAAAGACAATGATGTTAAGCGTGAAAACGCAAACATTGACGGCGACACCGCAATGGGCACAATGCTTAAATACGGTTCAGAGGGTGCAAAGCAGTTTTATGATATGTATATCCTTAACCCCAAGCACGCCAAGGCTCACAGGGACGGCGACATACACATTCATGACCTTGACTTCTACACTCTTACCACCACTTGCTGTCAGATTGACCTTCTCAAGCTGTTTAAGGGCGGTTTTTCCACAGGTCACGGATATTTAAGAGAACCTAACGACATTACCTCTTACTCTGCCCTTGCCTGCATTGCAATCCAGTCTAACCAGAACGACCAGCACGGCGGACAGAGCGTTCCGAACTTTGACTACGGTCTTGCTCCGGGAGTTAAGAAGACTTACAGAAGGCGTTACAGACAAAATCTTGCAAGAGCCGTAGAGCTTCTCTGCGACGACGAAAACGCAAAGGAAACAGCAACAGCTATTTGTGATAAAGCCGAGGAATTATCGGGTCAATGGCCTGCCCTTGAGGGTCGAAACACAAAATATGTCGAAGAAGAGGCAAAACTCCTTAACGAAAAATACGGAGAAAAAATCAGCGGAAAAATCCAGCGTTTTGCTTTTAAACACGCCGAATCAGAAACAGACCGTGCTACATTTCAGGCAATGGAGGCACTTATTCACAACCTTAACACAATGCACTCCAGAGCAGGCGCACAGGTTCCCTTCAGCTCCTTAAACTATGGCACAGACACTTCTCCCGAGGGACGCCTTGTAACCAAAAATATCCTTCTTGCTACGGACGCAGGTCTGGGCAACGGCGAAACGCCTATTTTCCCCGTACAGATTTTCAAGGTAAAAGAGGGCGTAAGCTACAACCCTGAAGACCCCAACTACGATTTGTTTAAGCTTTCTATGAAAGTTTCCGCAAAGCGTCTGTTCCCTAACTTCTCTTTCCTTGACGCTCCCTTTAATCTTGAATACTACAAAGAAGGTCATCCTGAAACTGAGGTTTCATATATGGGATGCCGTACAAGGGTTATGGCTAACACATACGACCCTTCTAAGGCAATCACCTACGGCAGAGGCAACCTGAGCTTTACTTCTGTAAACCTGCCCAGACTTGCTATTCTTTCAAACAAGAACATAGACTTCTTCTTTGAACAGCTTGACAGAATGGTTGACCTGGTTATTGAACAGCTCCTTGCTCGTTTTGAAATTCAATGCTCAAAGCTTGTTAAAAACTATCCGTTCCTTATGGGACAGGGCGTTTGGATTGACAGCGAAAACCTCAACCCCAACGATTCGGTACGGGAGGTATTAAAGCACGGTACCCTTACCTGCGGATTTATCGGACTTGCAGAATGTCTTAAAGCTCTTATCGGCAAGCATCACGGCGAAAGCCCCGAAGCACAACAGCTGGGTCTTGAAATTGTGGGATATATGCGCAAAAAGATGAACGACGCTTCTGAGAAGTATCACCTTAATTTCTCTCTTATTGCAACACCTGCCGAGGGTCTTTCAGGCAGATTCGTACGCATTGACAAAGAAAAGTTCGGAATTATCCCCGGCGTTACCGACAGAAATTATTATACAAACTCTTTCCATGTTCCCGTTTACTACGATATAACTGCATTTGAGAAAATCAAAATTGAAGCTCCGTACCATAATCTTACAAACGGCGGTCATATTTCATACATTGAGCTTGACGGCGACCCGTCGGAAAATCTTGACGCCTTTGAGCAGGTTATAAGATTTATGAAGGAATCCGGTATCGGCTACGGCTCAATCAATCACCCTGTTGACCGTGACCCTGTTTGCGGATACACGGGAATCATCGGCGACTACTGCCCCAAATGCGGAAGAAAAATCACAGACGGCGGAGTTGCTGTTGAGCATATTAAAAGGCACAGCTGCTGCTAAGGTGTAATTATGGGTAAAATTCTAAATCTTGCAGGCATTATAAAAGAGTCTATCGTTGACGGCCCCGGAATACGAATGGTTGTATTTGTTCAGGGCTGTCCGCACCACTGCAAGGGCTGTCAGAATCCCCAGAGTTGGAGCTTTGAGGGCGGTGAAAAGGGCGATATTGATATTATAATCAATGCCGCAAAACGCAATCCTCTTTTGCAGGGACTTACATTTTCCGGCGGTGAGCCCTTTTGTCAGGCTGACGCTTTGGCTGACCTTGGCAAAATGTGCCACGAAAACGGACTTAATGTGGTAACCTTTACAGGCTATACCTTTGAACAGCTTACGGAGGGTTTTGACCAGCATCCCCAGTGGAAGCGTCTGCTTGAACAAACCGATTTTCTTATCGACGGCCCCTTTATTCTGGAGCAGAAAAGCCTTATGCTCCATTTCCGGGGCAGCAGTAATCAGAGGATTATTGATGTAAAGAAATCCCTTGAAGCAGGCAAAGCGGTAGAAAATTACGATATTTAAGCAACCGCCAAATCAATAACAATGATTATAATATTCTTTTCAGCATAATCAGCAAAACGGATGGAAGTACAGAGCTTCCATCCGTTTTTTAATGCTTTTGGCCGTTAATTTTTTTAAAATCATTGGTCGGACACCCCAGCGAGTTACATAAACAGCAAGCTTTCTAATCTTCTCACGATATTCAGTAGCTTTTTTCTTGTTTAGTTTTATCAACGCTTTTGCAGGATTTGCGGCAGTAACTTCGTAAATAGCATAAGCTCGTTCCCCGGATATATCCTCTTCTGATAAAACATATTTACCCTGTTGCTTAAGCCAATTATCAACTCCTTTTGTTCTTACTGCATCTTTAAATTTTGCGTTAAGCAATTTCTTTTCTTCTTTTGCTTTTTCCTGCAGAGCTTTGACACGCTTATCAAACCTAACTTTGCGCCTGTCGTTAAGTTCTTTTGCTTTCTCTTTAAACTGCTTTTTTAATTGTTGAACTTTTTCATCGCTAACATTTTTATACTGAAGATCATATACATCTGCAGTAAATTTAAGTGCTAAATCAAGTGATAAATCATTAAGATTAAGTCCGGATTGCTCAACCGGGTTTACTACCTGTGGCTTTAATCTATTTAATACAGCAATAAGCTCAAGAGGCTGATCTCCGTCAGAAATAGAACTGTCGAAAAACTCAGGATATTGTTCGGCAAGCGTAGCCCAAACTTCATCCAGTGACATATCACCATGTCCGGGAACAATGCTATTGGTTTTAGACCCGGGCTTGCATATATTAGCAGTATGAAATATTTGATTTCGATAGTTTTTCCAACCGTCATATGCTGATACTGCTTCTTCATATTGAACTTGATTTAGGACTATTTTATTTATTCTCTTAAGCTGTGACTTAATATCTTCTCTTTCCTCTTTAAAAATATCATCTGTACCTTCGGACTTTTCAAGCATATCTTTGAACAGTCCGCACATTAAACGGAAATTGATATTAAATTCCTCTTGCGATTTAGATACCTTAAGGGCGTTAATTACTATTTTTGCGTCTCTTGTAAACGCATCTACATTTTTCTTACTTGAATACTCTCTGCAATATTTACGCAAAATCTTTTTCAAATCAGTCTCATTTACATTCATATCACGAGTAAGATTATTCATTTCCTCAAGAATTGCCGTAGTATCTTTAACTTTTTCAGATACTTTCCTGTCCAGGTCAGCTAATTCTCCCTCTAAGATTCTGCGCTCATTTTCAGTTAAAGTCCTTCCTTCCGCTGCTTCCCAAAAATCAAGGTCATTATCACTGTCAAGCTCAGAAAAATCATCGTCCGTATAATCGCCAGGCTCTTCTAAACTGTATCTTATATCAGGATTATTGCCGTCAAACGTACCTATGTTGTCTGTTGCGGATTTGACTTGCGTGTTTTTTAACGCAATAAATGTTTTTGTGCTTCTTCCAAAACTTCCTGTATCGTTATCCACAATAACACCGTCATAGTTGCTGTTTTCAAAAAAATTATCAATCAGACTTTTAGCTTTTAGATTTGCTTCATTAACTTTGTTGTTCCATTCTTCCAAAATATCATCAAGTGCATCTCTTGATATAGATTTTTGGTATTCTTCTTCAGTTATTTCACCGTTCTTTTGAGCAATCCACAGCTTCTGATATTCTTCATTTTCCCTTTTCATCTCTTCTTGAAATTTACCTTTATATTCACTATCAATATCATTTATAGAGGTTTTAGCCTCTTTGTAGCCTTGCACAGTTTTATTATAAAAATCTACAAGTTGACTTCTGTTATTAACTACAAGAGGATTTTTTATATTTGCATATAGTGGCATCTGAATATTTCCGCTGACCCCAATATCGGTATTTGTCGGTTTCATAAATATTCCTGTTGGCATTTCACTATCAAATTCACCTGCGCCTTTTTGTTTTGTATCAAAAGCAGTGAAGTTTTTATCTGTCTGATGATAAACAATAAGCGGTTCACCGTTGCTGTCCACGACCTTGCTTGCAGATTCAGGGTGATTTTGCCAGTCACCAAACCAATTTTTGAACTGCTGACTTTGGGTAATATCAGAATTAAGGGATTGATATTCATTATTATCTTCTGATTCATTCTTGACATCTTCATTTCCTTGTGATAAACTTACGTCAATGAGTTTATTGTTTTTTTGCAAGCGGTCAAGAATATTGACCTCCCTACAAAGTGCATTAAGCTCATTTTTGTTTTTCACAAAAACAGTAGTACCATTTAGATTCGCTAAATAAGAAGCCAAATTTGTTCTTAAATGTATTGAGGTGCACTTGTGTACTGAATCACCGTCAAAAACAGAATTAATTTCAAATGCAACAACCAACGGATATTCTCCTTGTTTTATATCTGTTATGAACAAAATAGAATTCCTACCCTCGTTATAAATCGTTGCGACGGCATTTCTTACACCACTTTGAATTTTTTTAATGGCTGAAGTATTTACGGAATGTGAAATATCTTTTTTACTTTGAGCTTTAGAAATTACTCTTATAGGCAAAACCAACGGAAGATTATCAACATATTGCAATAAATAATCAGGTGTGCTTTTTTCAACTACCAGTGTGTCACTATGCTTGATTAAACCGTTTTTTGAGAAGTAATTATTAATCTGTTCGCCCCAGGTAATATCTTTTGTGTTTCGAATAGAATATTTCACATTGCTGTTTTCGGAGGTATTATTTTTTGGCTCGGATTTTCTATCGGTATCAATAATACTGTTTTTTACCATTTCAGCAAGCTTTGTAATGTTTTCTACATCACCAATATAAGCCTTTGTTTCTGCCGTTGTTTTGGCATATTTGGAAAGAAAGGCTTTTATTTTTTGTATAAATT
>JALFLK010000016.1 GCA_022774755.1 bacterium | reverse complement strand
GTTAGCAACGTTTTTTTCAATATTGTGACTTGTAAGAAACGATGTTAAATATAAAGAAACACCGGAGGCGTTTTCCTTTGAGCCTTTGAACGACAATGAAACAACCTCATTATTATCATTGGATTCAATAAGATAAAAGCTGTCATACTTACCTTTTGATTTTCTTTTAATAACGAGAGTTATAAAATATAATACAATCAAAGTGCCGACCTGAGCCACCACAAGTGATATCCACACGCCTGTTATTCCGAAAAATACTGATAGAATCAGAGCTGAAGGAATCAGTATTAAAATGCCGTTGACAACAGCAATTGTTGTTGATAATGACTTTCTCTGAGTTGCCATATAGTAATACAGAAACAGAAATGAAAAAGCAAGAGCAGGAAACGACAGAGCGTTTATCCTTAGTGCGGGAACTGCATTTGCAATATCGTTTTCAGCAGTTATTCCGAACAGTCTTATTACAGGCTCGGGCGCAACTAGAATAAACAGCATAGTTACAACGCTTACTACGGCAAGAATTGTGAATGCCCGTCTGAAGGCATACCGTATTCCGTCAAAATCCTTTTCTCCCAGACAAACGCCAATAATCGGTATCATTGTCTGCGACGCACCTGTTATGAACATAGACATAAAAATCTGACTTGATGAGCATATTGAATACGAAGCCATTGCGTCCCTTCCGCCTGTGCTCATGATAATCCAGTTGAGAAAAAGCATTTTGACCGTTATAAGAAGCGTTCCCAACGCTCCGGATAAGCCGACCGTAATCAATTCGTAGAAAATCCCAAAAAACTTTTTCGGAGCTTTCAGAATTGAAAAATCAAAATGCAGCGTGCTCTTTTTTGAAGCGAAATGTGTAATCATCATAACAAAGCCTACCGCATAGCCGGTAACGGTGGCTATTGACGAGCCCGCAATGCCCATATTGAAAACGCCCATATATACATAATCCATAATCAGATTTATTATATTTGCCACAATAATTATATTTGAAGCAAATCTCGGTCTGTTGTCAGTTCTGATAAAATAAGTTGAACACAGCAGAATCAGATTAAGAGGCGTTCCGATTATAAACGGTATGTAATACTGATATAAAAGCGGATTCAAAACCTTATCCTTAGTCAGTAAAGAGCATATTCCGCCTGCAAGAGGAAGCTGTATTGCCATCAACACGATACATAACAACACAACTGCAATAAATGTTGTCGTAAAAATGCGGTTTACAAGCGTTCTGTCATTCTTGCCCTTTGCAACGGCTATAACGCTTGAAGCTCCGAGTCCGAACAAAATTGTCAGCGAAAAATAAAGCTGAGCAACAGGTGATAACAGGTTTATTGCAGCCAAAGCATTCTTACCGAGAATATTGCCGGCTATTATTGAATCGACAATCATTGCAATATTTGTAGCCATAGCCGTAAGAACAGTAGGCAAAAAATATTCCGAATACTTCCTGTTTATTGTGACAGAATTACGTTTTAACGCTGTTTCACTCATAACATCACTCTCATTAAAAATATTATGCTTTATCTATCTCAAGAAAACTGTCCATTCCTGTCATAGTGAATATTTCCATAATCATATCATTTACATTAACAAGCCTGAGCTTACCTCCGACACTTGTCATCTTCTTATGAAGCATTAAAATAACCCTGAGTCCTGCGCTTGATATATACTCAAGTGCTCTCATATTAAGAGTAACCGTTTCAATTTCATCAAAAGAATTGCGGTCAATCTCCTCCTCTAATTGCGGTGAGGTAATAGTATCAAGTCTGCCGCTTAATGAAATTATAAGATTCTGATTACTGATATTAGTTGTGATTTCCATAATGATGCCTCCAACGTAAAACATTTATTTAATTATAACAGAAATTTCGTCTAATCACAAGAAAAATTAACCAATTTAATTGCAAGTTCATAAGTATATTATAAACTAATAAAACTGACAAAATAATGACAAATCATAATGGTTAATCAATATTTTTACACCAAAGTGATGTAATCATCACTATGATATTATGCAGCGTAAAGGAAGTTATAGCTATAAAATAACCGAAGTCGAAAAAGATTTTCCGGCGGTCAGCGTCAGAGAATTGAAACAGACGGGGTACTGCATACGTTATGTTTTTATCCGCCACAAGTCCTCAACATCTGTGGGAGCTTTCGCCATAAAATCATCTTCTGCCTTACTCATACAGTATTCCGTGGATTGGATGATAAGGTCATCTGAATTTTCAAAGCATGTATAAATCATTGATGTGTTATATCCGCAATGCTTTGCCAACACTCGAATACCGGTGCCGTGAAGTCCTAAATCGGCAAAACTGTCATAACATTTTTCCATAAACTCAATTTTTCTATTCCATTGTTCTTTTGTGTAATTCGCCGCCTAATCGCCCTTTTTATTCAAATCGTTCGTTTTGAATAAAAGTATAGCATAAATCCGGTTTAATTTCAATATGTTTCAGCATTTTAGCGTACGAACAGATAAAACACAAAAACAAGCGACAGCTTGACTTGTCATCGCTTGTTATGTTCAATTATTCATTTCCGGGTTTACCCCAACTATTGACAAATAGCCCTAAAAACCGCTTGGTGCTTATGTTGTTTCAGACTCCAGAATTTCCGGTGTAATTTCCGGCGGAATCGGGCAATGATACGTATGATTCCCTGTCTTCTCTTTTAACTGTCTCCATGCTGTTTCTATGATTTCGGGGTTATTGCAAACATCAATAGCCGTTGCTGCGATAATCTGACCGGCATACAACATCCCCTTGTGCGCAAAATCACTCTTGCCGCAGGCTACAGCCTGCCAGCTGTGGGCAGCAGTGCCTACCGGCCAAGTGCCTATTCCGCACTGTGAAACAGGACAAATCCAGCTCACATCTCCGACATCGGACGAACCCGGAATTGGAATGTTTCCCGACTTATTCCAATTCCGGGGCTTTAAATCAAACACATTTTCCGGAACTCTGTCGGCAGGCATCTGCGTTTTGACGATTTCACGAGCAAACGCAATATCGTCCGCACGCTCAACAGGGTTTGGAATTTCGCACATATTATTGTACATTACCTCATCCAGCGCCGGAATCAGTACTGTATTGCTGGTTCCTTTTAGGAATTTGATTTCAACCTGTGTTTCGGTCATCATGGCTGCGCCTTTTGCTATATTATTGACACGCTCATAAAGATTAGAAAGTTCAGGTGCAAAGGGCGCTCTAATCTGATACAGTGCCGTTGCATAGGCTTGAACAATATTTGGCGAAATTCCTCCGGCGTTCGTTATGGCATAATGAATTCTTGCAGTTGACGGAATATGCTCTCTGAGAAACTGAACCCCTATATTCATCAACTCAAGCGCATCAAGTGCGCTTCTTCCCGCCTCCGGCGCCGCCGCCGCATGAGACGCTTTACCGGTAAAGCTATATCGGACGGCATCATTAGCCAAAACCGGTCCGGGAGGCATCATATTGCAATCGTTAGGATGCCAGCTTAATGCCAAATCAAGTTTATCAAAGCAGCCCTCCCGAGCCATAAATGTTTTTCCGCTTCCGCCCTCCTCGGCCGGGCATCCGAAAAACACCACGGTTCCGGTTTTCCCTTCCGTTTCCAGATAATGCTTAAATCCGACTGCGCCCATTAGCGCACCGACTCCAAGAAGATTATGACCGCAGCCATGTCCGTTTCCGTCTCTTAACAAAGGCTCTTTAACGGAAACACCCGCCTTTTGACTCAGCCCTGCAAGTGCGTCATACTCTCCCAGAAAGCCAATCACAGGCTTTCCGCTTCCCCATTCGGCATGGAATCCCGTCTTTAAACCGGCCTCTCCAACGGTTATTGAAAAGCCTTCATTTTTCAGAAAAGCAACATAGTCCTCTACCGATTGCTTTTCTTTGAACCGAATTTCAGCATTTTCCCAGATTTTATCACTCAACTTATAGAAGTCCTCAGCTCTTTCCTCCAGATAATGAATCACCGACCGCTTATCCATTTGTAAATCTCCTCTCCTTGATTTGTTCACAGTTTTCGGCAAGGAATTTATGTTCTTATTAACCCAGAACAATCATAAATATTTCTAAAACTTCTTATTTGTTATATTATCATAATTCTTTAGCCTCTACAATAAAATTTTTAAAAATCCTGATATTCAATTTTAGCATTTTAATGTACGAACAGATAAAACACGGTAAACAATAAGCTGAAACAGCTCAATACAAACCTTGAACAGCGTAAATCTGACCAAAAGGAAATCCTGCTTGAGAGAATCAGGGATAGGGAACACGCAGATGTTTACACGGAAATGCTTGAAAAATGCGAGTCGGACATTCAAAAGCTTGAATATGAAATCAAATCCATACAAGATTACAATTCCACAATCAAAAAGCGCAAAGCTGAAATGAAAGACAGCGTTCAAATCATTGAAGAAATTATAAAAGATGAGGCAATCAGCGATGCAAACCTCAGGTTGCTTGTAGATAAAATAATAATCTTTGAAAAAGGCAAAAAGCTGAAAATCAAAATAAAGTTAAATGCAAAATTTCGAAAGCATAAGGATTGCTATGACGAGAATTGCAATCTTACAGAGAGTACATTTACAACATAAAACTTTGGCAGACGCATAACATTAGTAATTTTCAATTTAGTAATTATAGCTAAATTGAAGTGTGATGATTTGTACAATATAAACGACAAAATCGTCATCTTATGTCATGCGTCTGCCAACTTTATTTTTTGCCCAAAAACAAGAAAAAGCCCGATTTAATCGGACTTTTCAGGGTGGTGCGGGTGTTCTTAACCAACCTAAATTTCATACTTAAAAAACCGGCTGATGGCTCACATATTTCTCCGTACATTTGCTTGCATTGTAACTATTTGATATGATGGTAGCACAAGATTTTAGGAGGTCAAGATTTTATGGAAAAGTACAAATATGACGAAAGCAACGGACTGTGGTATGAACTGGAGGGTGATTATTATTTGCCGCGTCTAAAACTTCCGGAGGAAGAACAGGTGCATATCGGTATATGGGGGCAGCGGCACTTGAATTATTTGCGCCAAAACAAGCGGGTTCTTCTCTCCGGCTTGCAGCTCAGTGGCAAATTGAATAGTTACCTTGCTGATATTGACAAACAGGCAGAAGAAATGTGTTCCCGGCTGGTTAAGCAGATGGCAGAGCGTGAGGGTATAACAGAACAGATCAAGGCAGAGAATCAAATGGAATGGGTTCGCCAAATGAATAACATACGAATCAGAGCAAACGAAATCGTATTACGTGAGCTTATATATAATGCATAGATGAACTTGGGGATGGTTTGACTGCCGTCCCCATTATTATTGTTTATTCTGGGTATATCAATGCAGAAATAATTTATAAATAAAATGCAGTTGCCGCTGTTTCAAATGCAGGCATTTTTAATCGAACATTACACCCGGATTGAGCTGCGCCGGGGAGCGCCAGAGAATACCGTGTTCAAACAAGAACTGAGTTTTTAAATTCCAGTATTCCAGACAGAAATTCATCTGTTTGGCTTTATCTATTTTTTCCTCCACCTTATCAATCACCGCGAGGTATTCCTCCGTTTTTTCAACGGGATCGTTTTTTATGAATCCCCGGCGGTTTTCCTGTGCTGAGAAAAGCAATTCGCAAATCCTTTCATCCGGCAGACTGCCGGACACGATTGCGACAAGGTCGGAGCAATCGTCCGGTTCATAATAATTTCTTGCTTTGACCGCCAAATAAAAACAGTTTTCAAACCCTTCCATGTCCTCACTGTCATATTCTCTGAGTTTCATAAGCTCGGTATGAGCTTGAAGCAGCGGTGTGTAATATTTCACGGACATTCCCGCCCGGCACATTTTGTCATATGCTTGGGTGAGATACCAAAGTGCAGGAATGGTTTCCTCCAGCGTTTCTATATCGTTATCCCGCCGGCGAAGCACAAGCTCCGCCATTTCCGAAAGATAAGGGCTGTCCATGTAGGTAGGCGACGCATATTCGTGTTCCTTATGGCTTTCAATGATATTGTATAATTCTGCGATTCTTTCCAAATCCTCTTGCAAAAAAGGCATGGTATTCCTCCTGTCTGTAAGCCTATTCCGTCATCGCTTTGATAAAACCGATAACATTCTGTGCGGCATTATACCGCAGAGTTCCAATATCAAAAGGAAACTCCGCAAGACGCTCCCGTGAGAACGGAAATAACAGCTTGACCGAGTAGTAAGGCTTGTCCGCCTTGTCTGCTATGATTTTTCGCAGTTCGTCCTCGTCCCGCGCAATCAGTCCGTTTTTATAGAAATAGTTGATTTTATTGGGAACGCATTTCGGATAAAGCTCGGTATCAAAGCAGTGATCGGCGGCAATGTCGGCATCGCACAGATTAAAATAATCATAAGCCGCTCCGCCGAAACGGGAATCCCAGGCTGCATCGGTATGGGCGGTTACACCTTTTATACGGGTGATGTTCCAGGAATGAGGCTCCCGCCGCCCGTTTTCGTGTAAAGCCTCTCCTACAACCACAATTGAGGCTATTCCAAGTCTGTCGCACAACAGTTTATATGCCTTGGCGAATCCTTCGCAGACGCACCGATCGCGGAGCAATGCACCGACCACCGAAAAGCAGTCGCTGTCAAATGGCTCCTCGGCCGTGTGGATGGAATACAGAAAATTATGCACACTGAGCTGCTTGGCAAGCGGACTCATATCCGGCTTTATGCGGTTTTTTATAAATAGATCTACTTTCCTTTCTACCTCTGCCCATAGCTGTTCGGCTTCTTCCTTCGTGTAGTCG
>JALFLK010000034.1 GCA_022774755.1 bacterium | reverse complement strand
CGCAAAGAAATCTTTTCAGAAGTTCCCTACCAATCAAAATGTCTTAATACATTTTGATTTCATAAATCCCATTATTTCGCCTTTGTCTTTATCCTCATAATAAGATACCAACAGTCGCTTAAACTCAGGCACTTCTTTTTCGGGAATGATAAGCATACCGGCTCCTTGTGAAATCAGAAAGTGATTTGCAAAAATGACTGCCGCTCTTTTGTTTCCGTCATTGAATATCTGCGCCTTCATACAGTATAAGCACAGGTTGATCGCTTTTTCGTCATCCGGGAGCGATTCTTCGAGAAGTGCTTCAAGCCTTTCCTTGATAACGCTCTCGATTGGCAAAGGAGGAATATAGCTTGTGCCGCCGATTGTAACAGGTACGCCGCGGATTCTTCCGCCGTTTTCGTAAAAACCCTCATTTACGAGCTTTGCGATATGGCAAAGAATCGAATAATCAGATGAATAACTGATTACATCCTTGTCCAGAACAAACTCCCAAGCGTGTTTCAGATTTAAGATTTTTTGAACGTCTGTTGCAGATACACCGTTGACTTTGCCGTTCTCTATAATATCTTCTGTCTGCGGAAAAGTCGTAGCAACGCCTTCAAGCACAGCCTGGACATAAATATTCGACTTCAAATTTGCTCTGGCAAAATCCAGATTAAGCATCACCCTTTCGGATAGCTCTGCATCCGAGTAACCGAGAAGCGCAAGCTCTTTATCCAAGTGCCGGATATTCTTTTTCAGTTCTCTGGCTTCACGGGCGTTTCTGAGGAGCAGCTGATATAACTCGTCGGAATACTCACCTACATAAGTTGAAGTAAGCCTGCTGCCGACACGCTTTCGGATATACAGATATTTATTCCCTTCACGGTCTTTGACTTCGGGAGTTCCGTCATAGGGGATCAAATTCAGCCTTGCCTGAAAATCTGCTCTTTGGTGAAGAAGCTCTTGGATTTGAGGGTAGTTGTTATTCATTGTTTTTTCTCCTTTGGGGAACTTTTATATGATTATTTTATCATAATGTTCCCCAAGGTGTCAATGATTATTTATTATGTTTTCTGTTTGCAAATTCCTAAAAGAGACTTTTGCAACCTGTAACACTTTTCTTTTCCAGAAAACGAAAAGACCGATGTAATCCAATACGGACTACATCAGCCTTTGTGTCAGTTATAGGAAATAGCTTTTTGATTACAATGACCTATGACTAATTCTTCATTTTTGTTTTTCACATAACCGTGAATGTGCTTAATATTATCTGGATCAATGCAATACACACTTTCAAGGGTATCTGTATAATTGAAGGTCAAGAATATCGATTCCCTATCGTTTTTGTAAACTGATTCCTTTTTCGTGTCTATTGATTTAATCCCTTTCCTTGTTGTTATTACAGTAACATAACAAGCTACTGTATCTGTCCTAATATAATAGGATAGCTTTAAATATAAGGAATATTCCAAATGGATTTCTTATGAAAAAATTAATATTCAAATTATGTAGGAGTAATATATTCAGCCTGCGAGAATACGATTTTTAGGTATTCCCTCGGGCTGATTTTTTATGCAATTTTATAATTATAAATTGTTCCTGACGGGCATTGTTTTTTGTCTGTTTGGTTCTTAAAATCAATATTTCTGATATCACAGAAATACCTTTTTGTCCAGACTAAATTACATTATCGAACTATTCATCAAATAGCATCCACGCTATCATAATTCGTCTGCCGTCATTTATTAAAAGCGTCTGAGGTGTGTAAAAGTCAAGACCATAAGCAAGCATTACTGCTTTTCGGTGTTTTTACAAAACGGCAACGGCGTGTTGCCGTTTATTCAGTAAGCGTTATATAAATAAACAACATAGAATTCGGGCGACTGTCTTTGGCAGTCGTTTTTCTTTTTTATATATGAAATTTTTGAAAACTGTTAAAAAATACACTTAGCAAAAAGCATAATATAATAAAAACATATTTGTATAATTTTCACATAATCAGTAATTTTTGTTATAAAAATTGCATAAAAAGTTGTGTGTAAATCTATTCAAATCGCCGTTTTGTTTATAACTATATAAATTAATGGAAAGTTAATGGAAATTTTGGCCATAATGTGATATTATAACTTTGTTAGGTTTTTCTAAATAAATACAAAAGTTTTGAAAGGAGTAAAACAAATGAAAACCAAATTAACAGTAAAGCTTATAAGCGTGCTTGTTGCGCTTAGTATGGTAATTTGCTGTATGTCCTTTGCGTTTGTCGATGTATCGGCTGTGACGGTCAATGACAAAGCAACTGGTTCTGCAATAGCAGGCTCTGTTGTTGAAAACGACGGTTTTACTTGGGACAATGCAACAGTTTACTTTTTGCTTACTGACCGTTTCAAAAACGGCAACACATCAAACGACCACTCATACGGCAGAACACTCGACAAAGACGGTAAGCCGATTTCCGGCTGGAACACTGCTCCGGGCACATTCCACGGCGGTGACTTTGCAGGTATTACACAGGCTATCGAGGAGGGCTATTTCAGCGACCTCGGCGTAAATGCACTGTGGATTTCCGCTCCGTATGAGCAGACTCACGGATACTGCGACTCAGGCAATGGCCACTTTGCGCACTATTCATATCACGGCTATTATGTGCTTGACTATACCGAAACAGACGCAAACTTCGGTACACCCGAGGAGTTTGAAACTTTGGTTGACACTGCTCACGAGCACGGCCTCAGAGTTATCATGGACATAGTTATGAACCACTGCGGCTACAATACAGTAGCTGATATGGAGGAGTATGGTTTCGGTACACTTTTAGAGGGTGCAACTGATTATAAGTATGTCATTGAAAATGTCAGTGATTTCAACAACCATATTGATTACAAAACATCAGCAAAAGACTGGGGCAAATGGTGGGGCCCCGACTGGGTAAGAAGCGGTCTTCCGGGATACACCGAAGGCGGCGGCAGTGACTTAACAATGAGCCTCGCCGGCCTGCCTGACTTCAGAACAGAGCAGACAACGCCTGTTTCAATTCCTGAGATCTTAAAGACAAAGTGGACAAAAGAGGGCACATACGACGAAAAAATCGAAAAGTACGGCAGTTCAAATACCGTAACAGGCTATCTTACAAGCTGGCTTGCCGAATGGGTAAGAAAATACGGTGTCGACGGCTTCCGCTGTGACACAGCAAAGCATGTTGAGAAGAGCTCGTGGAAACAGCTCAAAACTGCCTGCGTAGATGCACTTACAGATTGGCGTAAGAACAACCCTGACAAGCCGGGTGCAAACTGGCAGCAGGACTTCTGGATGACAGGCGAGGCTTGGGACAAAGGCGTTGGCTATGATGACTACTATACCCAGGGCGGCTTTGACTCCATGATTAACTTCGAGACCTGGGGCGCAGGCGTGTTTGCAAGTTCAACGGTTGCCGGTTTGTATCAGCGCTATGCTGATGAAATCAACACAAAGGAAGATTTCAATGCGCTTTCGTTCATTTCATCACACGATGCGCTTTTAACCCGTGGTGATACAAACACAATGATTTACAACGGCTCGGCATTTCTCCTGGCTCCGGGCGGCGTTCAGATTTACTACGGTGACGAATCAAACCGTCCGATGTTTGATGGCTTAGCCTTTGACGGCGCCGGTGGTTCTGGTCACTCACTGCGCAGTGATATGAACTGGGACAGCCTTGACCAAACTGTTCTCGCTCACTGGCAGAAGGTTGGTCAGTTCCGTAACAACCATGTTGCAGTCGGTGGAGGCAGCAACACAAAGCTTTCTGCAACAAGCGGCGTTGCATTTGCAAGAACTTATGACAAGAACGGTGTTTCTGACAAGGTAGCAGCTGTAATCGCTGCTTCTTCAAATGCAGATGTAACTATTGATGTTTCTACATTATGGAACGACGGTCAGCGGCTTATGAACGCCTATGACCAGTCATCTGCAACAGTTACAGACGGCAAGGTAACATTTAACAGCGGTGAAAACGGAACAATTCTCATTCAGGAGCCGGACGGCAGACCTATTATGAGCGTAAAAGGCGGGGCAAAGTTCAAGGGTACACAGACTGTTACGGTATCACTTGAGGAATGTGACAGCGCAACCTGCTCAATCGACGGCGGCAATAAGTTCCTTGTTAAAAACGGCTCAACCTTTGAAATCGGTAAAACTGCTTACGAGGGCGACACAATCAAAATCACACTCGAGGCAACAAACGAAAAGGGTTCATCAAGATCGGTTGCATCCTTCTATAAGATGTTTGAGAGCGAACAAGAGCCGACAACAGGCGATCCTGATCCTACAGTTCCTCCTCAGCAAGGAAAGATCTATGTAAAGAGCGACAGCGCACCTTATATTTATGTCTGGACAGGTGACAGCACAGCGCTTTGCGGTTCTTGGCCGGGAACACAGATAACAGAAAAGAACAGCGACGGCTACTATGTTATGGAGCTTAACACAACAGATACCTACAATGTTGTTCTCAATAACGGCAGCGACGCACAGAAGAGCCGCGACTTCAAAAATCTCAACGGAGATACATATCTTGAAATTCCGTCAGGCAATTACAGTGCGGCAAAGGTTATGGGCACAAGCGCTGACGATCCGTCTGAAAAGTCAGTTACATTCACAATTAAGCCGTACAGCCCTTCGGCAAGCTATCATCTCTATGTCTGGACTGCCGACAATAGCGAACCGGCAGGCGGATGGCCGGGCATGAAACTTACAGAAAAGGACGCTGACGGTAACTATATATTCACAGTAAACGGCTACGATAAGGTTAGCGCAATCGTAGGTTTGGGCAGCGACAGCAAAAGGACCCAAGATATTACAGGCATTATCGACGGTTCCTGCATTGAAATAACAAACGAGGACTGCACAACCTTTAAGCTCACTAAGCCTGAGATTGTTCTTTCAAAATTCCAGACGCTCAAGAAAGAGGCAAGAGAAGTACTTGCAATGACATCAAGCGACTATACTGCCTCAAGCTGGAACAATGTTTCTGCTGTTATGACAACAGCCAATGAGCTCATCGCACAGGGCGAGGGCGTTGCAGACGAAGCGCTTGTTGAAAGCACACTTGAGTCGCTTATAAATGCAAAATCAGCACTCGTGCTTGCAAATGCAGGTCTTTCATATGCTGTTAAGGGCAAAATTACAATAGTTGGTGTTGCAGTTCAGGACGCAGACATCACTGTAACAGTGAACGGCAAGTCCTACACAACACATTCAGATGAAATCACAGGCGAATTTACTGTTGAGGCACCTGCGCTCACAGCTTCATCTGTAATCAAGGTTGATGTTGAGAGAAAGGGTCTGAAGTCAGACACATATTCATATAATATGTCAAACGGCGATATAACAAGCTATATTCCGCCTACAACAACTCCGCCAACAACTCCGCCAACAACACAGCCAACAACACAGCCAACAACTCCATCAGTTGAAAAGGGCGATGTAACGGGTGACGGTAAAATCAATATCAATGACGCAACAGAAATTCAGATGTATATTGCAGTGCTTGTAAAGATGACAAGTCAGCAGATGCAGGCTGCAGATGTCGATAAAGACGGCGTAATCAGTATCAAGGACGCAACAGAAATTCAGATGTATGTTGCACGTTTAAGCAGTGCGTTAGGATAAAATGATATAAATCTACCTTAATTAAAAGCCCCTTGCTTTAAACGGCAAGGGGCTTTTAGCAGGTAGTGGACTGAATTAATCCGGTCAGAAAGATTCATATAATAACGCATATTTAAAAGTTGGGCAGGAGTTTTCCTTATAAATTTTAATGAAATAATCAAACTGTACGAAAAAATATAGACTAATCGGTGAAATTTATCTATATTGCGGTATAATAAACATAAGAATAAATTTATAAGGAGATGAAAATTATGGAAAATATTACATTGCAAATTTCAGACTAGGTTTCTATCGAAATTGACAACCCAACTGATGTGATGGAAAACTATAGTCAAGAATTTTACACTTACTATGAACACGAATACGAAATTAATTTTTAAGATGGCGAACTCACTAACAATAAATTAAGAGAAGTGGTGTTGGAAAAACGTTTTGAAGGTTCAAAAAACACTGATCTACAAGAAGTGCTGATTAAGGCTGCTTTGCTGGATATTTTTTATCGTACACGCATTCCTGCAAATAATATTGTTCCGATAGCAAGACATATTGAAGCTATGAACATTGATGAAAGACTGTACAATGAAGAGATTGATGTTGATTTGGTAAATGATATTGCATACGGGACATCAAAATATAAGAAAAAAATCTTTGACAAAGAGAAAGAAGATGCGGAAGATTTAAATATACAAATCAGCAATGTATATTCATTCGCCTCGAAATATTGCAGTTGGCACAATCCGGAATATCCTATCGCTGACAGCTATTCAAAAGGGATGTTATTTTATATAAACAAAGCTGATCCTTTCTATAAAATAGGTGGCGTTAAAACGCCAAGCAAGGTAAGCTTGAATGATTATAGAGTGTTCTATGAAATGTATATGGCGTTCAAGAAACGCTATTTTGGTAATAATCCAGATATATCAAATAAAAAGATTGATACATATTTGTGGAAATATGCTCAAATCAAAATTATTGACTTGAAGAAAAATAATTTGAAATGCATTGTAGATTTGAAGAAAGGAAACGAAAGACTTTCATACTATATAAAAATTGAATCTGAGATGCCTTCATATTTAAAAAAGAAGTATAATCAGAAATAATAACTATAAAATGAAAAATCAAAGACTTGCACAGAATATTTTGGCATATCCGAAGCGTGCAAGTCTTTTTCTTATAAGAAAACTGTAGCTCTGCTCAATATCAATCTTAATGTACAGGTGAAGCACGCCGCCAAGCTCGTAAATTTTGTTTGTTCGCAATAATTACAAAAACCGAAAGAGAACTGATTTACTGTTGCGTAAAATAATGATATTTTTGTTATGAGTTGATTGTATGTATGCTCCGCTGCCGAAAAAGCTGCTGATTATAAATATCCTCGATATCCTCAAAAATATTCAGACAAAAACCACAGGCTCAGCCAGAAGGATATAATTGAGATTCTCGACAAAGAATACTGTATGAAAATCGACAGAAAGTCTGTCAAGCGCAACCTGATTGAATTCGGGTACGCTATTGAGTACAGTGAGTCAATAAGGCTTGTAAAGGATAAAAACGGTGAGGAAGTGGAAAGCAAAATACTGTCCGACTTTTATATCAACAGACCATTTACAGACGGTGAACTGCGACTTTTAATAGACAGCGTCCTGTTTTCAAACCATATCTCATATTCGCAGTGCAGGGATCTTGTCGAAAAGCTTGAGGGACTTTCAAATATTTACTTCAGATCAAGGGTAAAGCACATTCGCAATCTGCCTGAGAATCAGCCGTCAAACAGTGAACTGTTTATGACTATTGAAACACTTGACAAGGCGATAAGCCGAGGCTTGCAGGTATCGTTTACATACAACTCATATGACATTGATAAGAAACTGGATCCACGCAGGACAAGCAATAATGAAGTACGAAACTACATTATTAATCCGTATCAGATTGTTGCTACAAACGGCAGATACTATCTTGTATGGAACTATGACAAGAATATTAATAACACAACACAAAAATAGTTTTTTAATATCATCCAAGTTATTGGGCAATTTCAGATGAAAATTATATAAAAAAATTTGGTGTTTCGAGACCGCCGAAAAGTTTGTGTAAAAGTGAATAATAGACTTCCTTTCAAGCAATAATTGAAACAGAATAATTAAAGCTTGAAAGCGGAAAAAGCAAAGAGCCCGGTAGCGTTTTGTCAAGTGTTTTTTCGTATTTATTGACATTTTAATAAATTCGGAGTATAATTTGTATAACAAATCATACTTTGGAGGTGAATGAAATGAGTGCACAGAAAGGTCAATATGCTTGGATGGCTACAGTTGGTGAAAAGGGACAGATTGTAATACCCAAGCAGGCACGCGAGATATTCGGAATAAAGCCCGGCGACACCTTATTTCTTTTCGGGGATGAGAAAAGAGGAATTGTAATTCCTCCGAAAGAGGAGTTTTCGGAGCTGTTTGGCAAGGTGTTTCTTGAAAAGGACGATGATAACAAATGAAAAAGATAGCATTCTTTTGTATTCCCGCTCACGGTCATACCAATCCTATGCTTCCCGTTGCGTCTGAATTAGTCAAGCGCGGCAATACTGTCAGGTTTTATTCGTTTGATGAGTTTGAGAACAAAATAAAGGCGACAGGTGCGGATTTCGTTTCGTGCAACGCATTCCTCGGCGAATTAACGGAAAAGGAAGAAACAGGACTTAAAAATGTTTCCACTACGGAAATGACGATTCAGGATATCCGTATTACTCTTAGTATGGACGCTTTTCTTGATGAGGAATTCAAAACCTTTCAGCCCGATGTCGTGTATGCCGATTCCGTCTGTTTCTGGGGCAAGCTGAACGCATGGAAACACAATGTTCCGTTGGTTGTTTCGACAAGCACATTTGCATTCAATCAGATGGCTTCGCAGTATATGAAAAACTCCCCCAAGGAACTTGCGGATATGGTTTTCGGGCTGCCGAAAATATCAAAGGAACTGAAAATGCTTAAACCTTACGGCTACAAGGTAAAGAACGCATTGTCTCTTGTTCAGAGTGATAACAAAACCGACTCGGTTGTTTATACATCGGAAAGATTTCAACCGTACTCCGAAAGCTTTTCTGACCACTATGTCTTTGTAGGTCCATCTGTATTTTCCAAGACTGAGCCGTTCAAAAAAAAAGAAAGGCCGCTCGTATATATCTCAATGGGAACGGTTATAAACGACAGACCTGATTTTTATGCCAAATGCATTGATGCTCTCAAAGACGAAAAGGTTGATGTCATAATCTCCTGCGGAAATGCACTTGATATTTCCGTTCTTCGAGAGCTGCCCGAAAATATTAAAGTATATCCTTATGTTGATCAGCTTGATGTTTTGTCAAGAGCGGATGCATTTATTACGCACTGCGGTATGAACAGTGTTTCCGAAAGTCTGTATATGGCGACGCCGATGATTCTGTATCCGCAGACAAGCGAACAGCAGGCGGTTGCAAGACGGGCAAAAGAAATCGGGGCGGGAGTTATGCTTACAAACGATTCGGCGCAGGGAATCCGTTCTGCGGTTCTTGAAATACTTAACAATAATACTTACGCCGCAGGAGCTAAGGAATGCAGCGAAGATTTTCGCTCGTGTTCAGGACCTGCCGGAGCGGCAGCCTTTATTGAAACCGCACCGCACGAATCCGCGGGTGTTGATATCTTAGAGGAGCTTAATAAGTCAAGCGGCAAAATTCAGATTCTGTATTGGCTGGCTTCTGCTGCACTGATTGTTCTTTTCGGACTGCTTACAAAATGGAAATACGTCTGGATTATCGGAATTGCCGCAGGTGCATTGTCAACGCCGATAACCAAGGCGATACAGAATATAAAATATAATTCCCTTGTTGAAAAATGTGGAAAGAAAAGAAAAAATGATTAGGCCATTAATTCAGGTTTGCTGAATATTCTGCACGCCCGCGTCAATGCATGATACCGCAGGAATTGGCATTGACGCCCCGACATTTGCAGATGATTTCGAATACGCTTTCTGGCAATAAAATCTGCCTTATTGAAAATATTATATAGCGCGGTGATCTTGTTGTACTGTGTCATGGCGTTATCCTCCTTTGCGTCCATAAACAATTCCTTACAGTTGATAGTATGCACTCCATGTGTGATTGCCGGATACCGTCCGGTTCATCTGCGAGGCCAACGGCTATGACGCAGAGAAGATTGGCCAGCACTTCCTTGAAATCCTCCCGAAGATCTGTCCGCCTGAAGAGAGATAACAAAAACGCGAGACCGCCGAAAAGTTTGTGTAAAAGTGAAGAATAGACTTCCTTTCAAGCAATAATGGAAACAGAAAAATTAAAGCTTGAAAGGAAGTTTTTTAATGGAAAAAGTACCGGCAGAAATTATGTGAGAATTTGTAAGAAGTCAGAAATTCACCTCAACAGATGAAGTTATGACAGCAATGAAAAATATGTTCAAGGACATTCTTCAGGAGGTTATGGAATGTGAGCTTGCAGATGAGCTCGGCTACGAGAAAAGCGAAAGAGTGTCGAATTGTGAATGTGGCATTAAGTCGAAAAATTACAGAAACGGCTACTCAAAAAAGACGATAAAAACACAGATGGGAGAACTTGATATTAAAGTTCCGAGGGAAAGAAACGGCGAATATGAACCTAAAATAATCGGCAAATACAATCATAATGTTGATGGTATGGAAGAGAAAATCCTCTCGCTCTACGCTTGTGGAATGAGCCAGCGTGACATTGCCGAGCAAATCAAAAATCTTTATGATGTTGAAATCTCGCCAGAGCTTGTCAGCAAGATAAGCGAGAAGATTATGCCTGATGTTACTGCATGGCAAAACCGACCTCTTGAAGCAGTATATCCGTTCGTTTTTATGGACGCAATCCATTACAAGGTCAAGGAGAATCATCAGTATATTACGAAGGATGCATATGTAGTTCTGGGCATCAACCTTGACGGTCAGAAAGATATTCTCGGCATATGGATTGGCGAAAATGAGAGCAGTAAATTCTGGCTGAATGTGTTGAATGAACTCAAAACCCGTGGGATTAAGGACGTATTTCTGTTCTGCGTGGATGGTCTGACAGGCTTCAGACAAGCCATTGAGGCGGCTTTCCCAAATGCACAAATCCAGCGTTGTATCATTCATCAGATACGCTCAAGCACAGGATTTGTAAGCTACAAGCACATCAAAGAGCTGATGGCTGACCTCAAGAAAGTGTATCAGGCAATCAGCGAGGAAGAAGCTATGAACAACCTGATTTTGTTCAAGGATAAGTGGGGCAAAACCTATCCGACCTGCGTTAAAAGCTGGGAATAAAATTGGGATATTCTCTCCACATTTTTCGCATATCCTCCCGAGGTTAGGAAGATAATATATACAACGAATATTATCGAAGGCTTGAACCGTCAGTTCAGGCAGATTACGAAGAACAAGCCGTCATTCACAAATGATGACAGCCTGCGCAAAATGTTGTATTTAGCGTCGCAAAAAATTGTCGAACGCTGGACACAAAGATGTCGAAACTGGGATGTAGTTTTAAGCCAGTTATCGATAATATTTGAGGATAGAATACCCGCTTGATTTGCCCCCAAGAATAGAATTTCCTGTCCGCAAAATGTTATTCACGCACGGCGTGCATAACATTCCGCAGACAGGAATGAAAAGTTGACACGGGGCAAATCAGAAAGCCTGATTGCAACCGCAATACAGTATTCTGTTATTGTTTGAAGGATTATTATTTACACAAAATTTTATGGGCTGCCTTAAAATGAGCAGAACGGTTCATATACCGCTCTGCTCATTTTTTCTGCGTCTGCCAATATATAATCTCTTTATGAACTGGCAAAATAAAAATACGGCATACACACTTTCTGTTACGATTGTGTGTATGCCTTTCTTATGCGATAAACGCTTTATTGTTAAATTGCTGCTTTCAACATAACAAGCCTACAGTTATGTTCAATATGCATCTTGTAAAAATATTAAAAATCTACATAC
>JALFLK010000020.1 GCA_022774755.1 bacterium | reverse complement strand
TAAGCAAGCTTGACTGCGATTACTATCGCTTTAAGGAGCTTGACTCAGGTGCCGTTAATTCCTACAACAGCGAATATATGGCGCAGTATTATTGGGCAGACTTTATGTTTGATGACTACGATTATGATGAGGATTACTAAGGAAACACTGATTAATCGGTTACTTAGGCATTACTCCACAGAACAAAATTTCATACAGATTATTAATGGGCTGTTGCAAATGAGTAAAATTTACAACAGCCCATTTCCTTAACATTATAAATCTTTATTAAGAAAATAATATCTTATTTTGTATTGTAAAATATCAATTACGCTGTCAGTAATGCCGTGCCGACAATAATCAGCAATGTCAGAACAGCAAGAACAATGATTTTTTGTATTACATTATTTACATTATTTATATAGAAGAGTCTTAGAGAATCGGAGTTTCATTTTCTTCGAGCACTGGGTCACTAGTGCTTGTTGTAATAACATCCTCTGAACATGATATTCTAAAAAAATGTTTCAACTTGCTATTGCAATTTGCGTTTAAAAAATTTTTAAAATTCAGACTGTAAAAAATATCAAACAAAAAGGAGAAGTCCTCATCAGACTTCTCCTTTTGCAATTTTGATTATAAATTTTTCGTTATCCTATCGGGAAGATGAAATAAGGCTCTCGATAATTTGTGTTGTAGAAGTATGCGCCCTGGTCACATTGCCAGTAATCATGTGATTCTCCGTAAAGAGCCGCCTGCAGCACAATATAATTGTTCTTCATTGAATCGCTTTCAAGGTCATAAACGGTTGCGTCATATTCCTTGTGTATATGGAAGTAATCCTTGGACGCCTTTCTGTCATAGTCCGATGAATTCGGATTAATCAGACTGTATTCCTTACCCGGAGTAAAATAGTATCCTCCTCCGTATTTATATTTCTCAAGAATTTTACGTGTTTCTATCTCAAAGCCGCAAGTTAATCCGTCTTTGTTGCAAACCAAAGTGCGTGAGCCGTCAAGGGGAAGCTCCTTTTCCAGAACGCCCGAGGTCAATATTTTAGTCGGCTTTACAGTATAACCGTTTACCGCTTCTTCCGCTTCAACCTGATGTACCATATATTTTGACGGAGCATTTATCAATTTACCGTTTGTCATATACTCGCCAAAGCTCATATCCTTGTAGGACGCAAACCTGTTGTTTGACTTAAGACTGTTAAAGCGTGCTTTTATAATTTTTAAATCCTTTGATGAGAGTATATTATTTGAAAGCAGATTTGTTTTATCCTCGCTGTCTGTACTGCGATTAATATGGAAGTAAACACCTTTAGGCATTCGCCATACAGTACGCATATGTGTAGCAGGGTCTTCATACACAGAATCCTTACCGTCATGGTTATAGGAGTAATAAACATAAGCGTCTGTTCCGTCATCTTCATAATCGGAATATCCCCACAAACTTGTTTTAAATTGATCTTCGGGGTTTATATAATCACCGACTTCGGGTTTACCTTTAGTTTTGATTTTCATCTCATACCTAACACCGCTTACACGCAAGGTAATGGGTCTGTTTACAACATAGCAATATGAATATCCCTCGGGTTCGTCATATAAACCGCTATGATTTTTTATGTAATCAATCGCCTTGTGATTAGCCTCGGTTATATCTTTGTTGTCCGTTGATGTATCATATTTTTCCACAAAGCTTGCTGTAATGCCGTAATTGTAAAGCATTACTACAAGGGATTTTCTTATGTTTTCCATATCCTGCTTTGCTTCCGACTGGAAATTATACTTATACTTCATCATTTCATCGAAGGTATTAAGTATAGCTTGTCCCTCGTAAATCTGCTTGCAGAAGTTTACATAATCATTTCTGATGTTGTTCATAAAATCGTTTGTAAGATTTTTGAATGACATCTGCATATAAATATAGCCGTAGAGTATCTCTCCTGTATCATCGGTGTATTCAATGGATTTATCTCCGTTTTCATTCATCTTCTTAACCGCATTGCCAAGGTCTGTCTTGAGCGCCTTTACAAGCTCGTCGCTGTATTTAAATCCCTTTTTGCCGAATACATCATCACAGGCTTGGAAGGTGTCATCATCAAGCTTGATTGTTACTGTTTTGCTAATCTTCTTTGCATCCACACTGTAGGCTGAATTGTTTTTATCGGGTATAGCTAATTTGCCTTCATTGTCGTAATAGAGCTTTAGCTCATCTCCATGGCCGGATCGGATATAATCCACCAAGGACCTGCGGCAATTTGAAATGTATGAATTAACGGTTTTGTCAAGCTTTTCAACATAATTTGTATTGAAAGCACTCCACTTGCTTTCCAACGCAATCAGAGTGTTTTTCTTTGATTCAGCTATTATATCATCGCCGTATTCCTCAACTGTGCTTTTTAAATCCTTTATCTCGCAGTCGAGATTATTAACCATTGTCTTGATGTCGGTGACGATTGACAGAATCTGTGCAGTTTCTCCGTCAGAGCCTGAATCAACACCCAAAAGTGAGCAAATCGCCCCGACAAAGTCGCCGGAATAAAACTCGGAAAGCGTGGTAGACTGAATAATTGTAGCAATATTGACAATATCGTTTATCAAATCTTCGGATGAATAATTCGAGAATTTTTCTACAAGATTATCAATAGCATTTCCGCCGGCCTTGCTCGTTTCAAAGGCATAGGAAAGTCCTGCGCTGTTATTATCAGACTCTGTTCCCCACAAATCAACAAGCTTGCCCTCTGAAATCTCTGCATAGCCGTTAAATAAAGAACTTTTCTTGTCTGCGGAGAATGTAAATTCAATGTCACAGCCGTTGTCGGTATTTTTAACAGAGGTCACCTCTGCACCCTCAAAATCACCGCTGAATTTTATATCAGACTTCGACAGCTCCTTAAGCTCGCCGTTGCGTGCAAAAAGCTGTGCTGTCGCCTTGAATTTGTCCGAGTCGCCCTCGGGCTTATCAAGTGTTTTTATTATGCCGCCGAGTGATGAACAGCTTGCCGTAATCTCAACATATATTCCGTCGCCGCCGACTGCCTTTGAGTCGATTTCGAGCGCTTTGCCGTTTAGAGCACTTACTGCATCATCAATACTTGATTTTTCCGTCTTTACATAAAGCTTGAATGAGGTTTTGTCATCACTGATTTTTACGCTGTCAACCTTATAACCCTCAAGCGTTACAAGAGGTGCAAGCTCATCGTCTGAAATTTCAAGCGTTTTGCCGTAAACATCTACATCAAAGCCTAAAAGTCCGTTTTCAAGTGCAAAGGATTCCGCATCAATATATGCGTCAAGATTGTCAACCTCGAGCATTGCAAGAATTTTTGCTCCTGCATCGGTAGCATTCTCCGAAAGCTGAACATATCCGTATGCGGCAGAGGTTACCTCAACCTCGCCCTCGGTCTTGATTGTAATAGTGTCCCCGTCTGATGTTACAGCGGTTGCTTTCAGATTTTCAAATGCACCTGATAAGGTAATATCTTCGGGTTTTATTTTTTCAGAAGCTTTTGCATTTGTAAGCTTTAATTCCAAGGTCGGGTTTTCCTGACCGTTTTTAAGCTTTGTCGTTATTTTTGCCTCGGGCGTGGTGCTTTCTTCAAGACTGATGTTGTCAAATCCCAAGACAAACGCCTTACCGTCAACCGCCTCCTTATGCACATAGTACAGATACATACAGTAGTAATCGTACTCAGGCTCTTTAAAGCTAAGCTCAAGCGTTTTGTCGTCCTTGCGCTGGGTGGTAACGCCCTCAACAAGGGTTTCCTTGAAAAGCTCTTTACTGCTTTGTGCAGTATCATTAGTACTTAGTGACTTAATGCTTGCCTTTGAAACAGGATAGGCAACCACACGAACACTGTCGCTTTTGACCTCTGATTTGTAGCTCATATCCTCAGCGGAAAGAGTTACATATCTTGTTCCGTCATTTTCGGTGGATGTTACTTCGGCAATCTTCATATTTTCATAGTCAGCGTCTGTAATCTCCCATTTTCCGTCCCACGACGGCGCATTTGAACACGCCGCAATGTTAAGGCAGGTTATCACAGCAAGCAACAGCGTACCATTCTTTTCAAATTTGTTTTCATTTTAAAGCCTCCTTTTTATGGTTTATTGTCAAAGCTGTATTAAAACTTTTTCTTGAGAGTTGAAGTCTGCGCAATTAACACCACTGCAACTACTGCAATCAGAATCCAGCTTGGAAGCTGTGTGGGCAGACTGAAACCGAAATTCTGCGAATTAATGTAGCTTACTGCAAACGGTGCGGCGGCAGTTAATATTCCGCCCAGTATGTAAATTACAGAAGATATAACGGCAAATCTGCCTGCACTTTCTCCTGTGTATTGGTCGATTTTCATAATACCGATACACCTTTTTGCACCAAGCTGAGCAATACCCAGTATCACGCCCAACACGCCTAAGACTGCAATAATGTAATCGTATGCCGGAATTGTTTCAAAAATGTTCATAATACTTTCCTCCGTTAATGAATTTATTTTATGTACTGATGATAACATACCCACTATGACAAAATACGGACAAATGTTCAATATTTATAAAATTTCGGGTATATATCATCTGTTATTTCTTATTTTAACATACAGGGTGTGACAAATGCGTGACAAATTGATATGTTTTTCAATAAAAAATAAAAACACGATTGAGCTTTTGCCCAACCGTGATAAATATATTTTCAGTTGTTATTTTGCATCAGACCTGCGCAAGTTGATTCTGCTCAGCTGTACTGCATCATATACTCGCCGTGAAACCTTGGTTCACCGGTTTGCAGATAACTGAAATAATCGCAGTCAATTAGCTCAGTATTAAGAAAATAGTTGTAGCCGTTTTGCTGGAGAACCTCCTCTGCATCTGCACAGCGAAGAGCATTTCGCAAATCTACAAACAACTGGCGCATATATGTCATATGCTTACTGTCATCATCAACAGCACTCCACATTATAGAACAGATTTGCTTTGCCGTCATACCCGCACCTCTGCGGTCAACCAGAATTGCAAGCAGTTCTTTTGATTTTAACCGCTTAAAGTTAAGAATTTTTCCCTGTGCGTACACCTCAAAATTTCCGAAGCATTTAACCGTCAACAGCTTGTATGTGGTTTTCTCCTTGGCTTTTTCCTGCTTTATGTGGTCAATTTCAGTCTGAACCGCCTTTGCCGTAATCGGCTTTAAAAGATAACCCGAAACATGAATTTTAAAAGCCTCCACCGCATACTCCGAAAAGCCTGTACAGAAAACAATCTTGCAGTTTGGCTGAATTTCAAGCAATCTTTCTGCAAGTGCAAGTCCGCCCATTCCGCGCATACTTATATCGAGAAACGCAATATCAATCGGATTGGTTTTTGCCCACTCAAGAGTTGCCGTGCAGGATGTAAACTGTGCAACAGACGATATATCGGGCGACTCCTTTACAGCCGAAGTCAATGCATTAAGCATAATCTGCTCGTCATCTACAGTCAATGCTCTCATATTGCTTCCTCCTTTGGAATAGTGATGACGGCAGTTGTGCCTTTGCCTAAAACACTGTCAACCGTCAGAGTGCCGCCGCACATAGCAGTAAGTCTTTCACGGATATTCTCAATACCGATATGCTTATTTTTATCATAAAAGGCTGTTTTATCAAAGCCTACTCCGTTATCTTTTACACACACGCAGTAATCTGTATCGGTTTCATAAGTAGATACGGTTATTTTACCGCCGCTTTCAAGTCCCATAAGTCCGTGCTTTACGGCGTTTTCAACAAGCGGCTGAACCGAAAGCGCAGGCAGATTAAAATCTTCAGCTTTCAAATCGTATTCTGTCTGAATGTCGGGAAAGCGAACCTGCTCTATGCTCATATAACATTTTATATGATTCAATTCCTGTGAAAAACGAATAGGCACGCTGTTGTTAAGCTCGCTGAAATTTCCTCGCAGATATTGAGAAAAGCTGCGTGTTAATTCCGCCGCCTTTTCGGGCTGTTCAAGGCACAGCTGATGTATTGTTCCGAGGGTGTTATATATAAAATGCGGCTGTATCTGACTTATCATTGTTGAAATGCGGTTTTCGGTAATCAGCCGTTCCTTTTGCGCAAGCTCCCTGTTTTTTTCAACAAGCTGAATTTCCTTTTCCGAAAGCTGTCGTGTCAGCTCTCCTCGGAACAGCATATAAATCAAAAGCAAAGAAACCGTGGTTGCCATATACAGAGGAGTCGGGTCCCAGCATGAAAGCAACGGCATTGTAAGCAATGGCAGTACGCTGAACGAAAGCAGAGAAATCGTGCCTTTTAGTGTGAGTATTTTCCAGAATCTGATTACCATAAAAATTTCAAGCAATAGGATAATGAAATCAAGAAATCTCACTATAAAGTAATACTCTCCGTCAACATAATATCCGTTTGAGTCAAAGTCAAACAGCATTCCGTTAAACAGGGAAATTACAACAATGCAAAGATACACTACACCGATTACCGCAATTACATTTGCATATTTCCACGATATTTTCTGCCGTTCTCTGACAAAGCCTATCAGGCAATAAGCATACAAAACTTCAAGTACCGCTCCTAATCCAAATGAAAGAAACGCACATAATTTCAAAAGCGGAACATTCTCGGGTAAACCTCCGAAAATCCACAAGCCGCTTTCACCGAGAAGCATAAGAATATTTGTTGCAAGCAAGGCTGAAAAGCACTTCATAAACGGTCTGCTCCGTGTTTTGTCAGTCACCACTCCCAAAAACATAAACAGCGTGATTACAGCCGAAAACCAGAGCAAGCCGATATTAAGTTCAATGTTATTATTGAGATTTTCCACATATCTGTCCCCTGTTCCCTAATAATTGTTTTTGAGATAATCGCAGTAATTTTTGTCCTCTGAAATCATCAGATAATTTTCAAGAGCTTTTTCATCATCGGAAGGAAAACATATATTCAACCCCGAGATGTTACTTTTTGTTTCGGATTTCACAGCTTTTATTATTCTGCTGAAATCATAATCAACATCAAAGTAATCTGCAATATCGCCGAAATCATATAAATATGCAATTGACGAACCGAAGCTTTCACACTCCTGAACTGCCTTTGACATAATAAGCTTGTTGTTACTTCTTTCGGCTTTGTCAATACATTGCGATAATACGGCTTTTACCTTATCGAACTCATTAAGCTTAATTACCGAAAGAGTGTAATCATCACTGTCCTGATGAGATTTTTCGTAGCTGTTCAGAATAACATCATAAAAACTTTTTGTACCGAGAGCTTCTGCAACAGCCTTGTAGTCCCAGCCGCCTGTCGGCTCATCATCCTCTGATGCTATCATATAATCAGCATATTTTGATACCGTCAGCGCTGTTTCGTAATTCGCCATAAGACAGCAATCAAATCCTATAAATTCAAAGCTTCCGGAAAAAGTGCTTTCTGAAAGTGCCTCATCAAACTCCTGCACCGTCAGCCAGTCATTATTGTACATCTCATCTTTGCAAATACCTTTGAGGAATCCTCCGCCGTGGTCCCATAAAATCAGTGCAGTCCTTTCAGGCGGAAATTCTTTTATCCCCCAGTCAATGAAATCCTTAAGCGTTGAGGAGTCACCCATACAGCATAGTTTACTCTCCTCAAGAAGTACAAGCTTATTGTCAGACACCTCATACCTCTGCAGTTTATCGCTCGAAATACCGTGTTTTTTCCATCTCAAAGAGCCGCCTGTTTCAAGCACAACATTAACTTTATCGGGAATTTCTGCACTTAACAGCTCGGAAATATCGTCTGATGCAGAGCCGTTCTTACTCTCAAGAGAGCTTCCGCACATATAAATAAGAAGAGTAAAATCATCATTATCAGTTTTTTCAGTCGTACTTTGTTTTTCGGAGGCAGGCTTTGTTTTTGCTTTATTCTCAGAACAACCAAATAGAAAAACGCAAAAGATTAAAATTGTCAATAAGCATATTAACTTGATATCTTTAAAGCCTCTGTTCATATACGCACCACCTTTATAAATTTTATCACAAGAAATTTCAAAGTTCAATAACGAGGATTATCTTTAGAAAATCAACACTACCGAATACAGTAACAGCAATGAGATGAATTAAAGTCCTGAATTTTTTAATTCGCAAAATTTCGCAGATTTTTAAATATTCGCAAATATTTTTAAAATTCCCTGTTTTTTTGTCCACTTTATTGACTATAGTCCAGGTTTTGCTTTGCCGATTCACAAGCGGTTTTAACTTTATCCATTCCGATAGTTTCACCAAGAGATGGATTGCACTTTTTCCAGACCTTCGGACTTGTCCAGTCCTCGGTATCATAAGCACCGAAAATGACAGTATAGAATGTAGGGTCAATTTTTCGCCCGTCAATGATATCCTGTGCCTTTTGATGAACCTCATAGCAGATTGAATGTGTGTCTGTGCCGGCTGTTGTGATCAGAAAAAAGAGCGGCTGCATTCGTGCATCACCGCTACCTTTTGTAAGGACATCATAAAGTTTTCTGTTCGGCTGACTGTGCAGCTCATCAAACACAACACCGTGAACATTAAAGCCGTGCTTACTGTATGCCTCGGCAGATAGAACTTGATAAAAGCTGTTTGTGGGTTCGTAAATCAGCCGTTTCTGTGAGGCGAGTATCTTCACTCTTTTATTCAGAGCCGGACACATACGCACCATATCGGCGGCAACATCAAATACGATTGACGCCTGTTGTCTGTCGGCGGCCGCACCGTAAACCTCGGCTCTTTGCTCTCCGTCACCACAGGTGAGGAGAAGTGCAACAGCCGCCGCTAATTCCGATTTGCCGTTCTTTTTCGGTATTTCAATGTATGCAGTGTTAAACTGCCTGTATCCGTTAGGCTTTAAAATGCCGAAAAGGTCACGAATAATCTGCTCCTGCCAGTCCATAAGCTCAAACCGTTTACCCGCCCAAGTGCCTTTGGTGTGGCAAAGGCTTTCGATAAAGGCAACAGCAAAGTCAGCGCATTCCTTATCGTAATAGCTGTCCTTAGCTTTAAATTTTGTAGGCTTGTAATTTTTTAGTTTTCTCGTAAAATCACCTCCAAAAGGGCATAAAAATAGCCTGCCTATATTGGCAAGCTAATAAAGTGTACTTTATAATCCTTACATAAGATATTGTTGTAGTTCGGGTATTCTTTCAATTCGAGATTTTAGAAAAAATCCAAATAATTTACTCTTTCCAATCTCATTAGGACCATCTAATATTCCTATGTATTTTTGATATATAGGTTCGAATTCTTCTGCCAATAGCAATAAGGTTTGCTTATTAGCTGTATGAACTAAAGTGGTGTTAGCAATATATTTATTTAGCAGATTTGATATTTCTATTCTAGTTTCAAATTTTATAAATTGTTTAATTGCATCTTTTGACTTTCCTTTGTATATGTAAGGGAAACTCTCAGTCATTACAGTAGTCCTTCTTTTTTGGCGTTATCTGTCTTAGTAATTCATACAGCATCTTGATTTTTTTCTTTCTTGCTCCCGGATGGGGCATTTTAATGATCTGCCCCTCGTAATCATGGAGTGACTTAACAACTGTGTTATATGTACCGCAGCAGACAATCAGTTGAGGCTTTATTATTTCAACTTCTCGTCGCAGCAGTTCTCCTGCAATACGGGACTTTGCAAGTTGATGGTATTCGTTTCTGCTGCTTTTTTTCCCACGAACTTTGTTTATGTTTGTAAATGCTATCATACCAATAGCAGAAATAGCAGAAGCCTTCATATCAGCTATCTCATCAATAGAAGTGGATGGACCACAAATCAGTGTTGCCCATCTGCCTATGTTGTACCACATATTCGGATGCCGGCTGATATGATCTCCACCGGCAAGCCCATGCTTAGAAATACCCTCCATCCAACCACGAAAAAGTATCCCTTTTTCATAGTCCTCATTATCCCAATTATTTGTTTCTTTGCCAACAAAGAGGACTCCTTTGTCAGTATCGTAGCGATTTTCGTCGATTATACCGAACTCATTTATCCTGGAAGGAGGGACTTCTTTATCAAACGCAGCAGACCATTCCGTAAGAAACGGATCAGTAAAACTATAATACTCATTTCGTAGTATCTCATTTATCTCTGCGTTTCGGTCAGTTCGAATCATATCATCACCCCGTTATGCTTGAATAATTTACTTTCTAGTTATTTAGTACTTTATAATTAGAGATTAAATTTCACCTTATGAAACACCCAGTAAATCTGACTTCATAAGTCCTTTTTCTCACCCTTATAGTATAACGAAATAACAGCGCCTTTCATGGCTTCAGTATAAATAAATCTAGAGATTTTATTATCAAAATTCTTCTTGTCATACTCCATACCCTGTATCAAAAGAAATTCGACTTTTATCCTTACACAACTTATCCTATCAAATTCATTGTTAAAAATCAATTGATAGCAAAAAATTCTTAATAATTCACATTACGGAATTATGAATAGTATCAAGAATTTTCTCCTGCTCCGTTTCATCAACACCTATGCTTTCAAGTGCCTCTCGTGTTCCGCAATCGGAGCAGATAATCATCACATTATCCAACCTTGAAACTGCACCTCGCTCGCTGAAAAGCTTTCCGCATTTCGGGCATTTTCTTAACTGAATTGGATATATACTAAAAAAGTGGACAAGTATGATAAAATAGAAGACAAACAAAGGAGGAATAAAAATGACAGGAAAGAAAAACAATAAATACAGCAGTGAATTCAAGCAAACAATCGTAAATTTATACCATTCCGGTAAGTCAT
>JALFLK010000015.1 GCA_022774755.1 bacterium | reverse complement strand
AGGGGTTCGACTCCCCTCACCTCCACCACTAAAACGCTGATTATATCGGCGTTTTTATTTTTTGTGTTGCATTTCGTGTTGCATTTTTAAAATTTGTGTTAAAAACATTTATTACTTTATCGGTCATTGATTTTTGTTTATCCTTTAAAGTGTGCTGATAAATATTGTGTAAAACCTCTACGGTTTCCCAGCCGCCTATCTCAGCGATATATTTATCGGGCACACCGTTGGCGTGTAGTTCCGAAGCAAAATAGTGTCGGAGCTTGTGGAATGAAAAATGCGGAACATCTGACTTGTCTACAAGTCTATTAAATTGCCCCTGAAGGACAGTCGGTGACATCCCGAAGTATTGCCAACTTTTAGCTTCAGCGATAACACTTTGCGGCAAAGGAACAAAACGAGTGCCTGCAACTGTTTTAGTTGTTTTTATAACAAGATTTTTATCGGAGTCCATAACTGCGGCTTTATTAACATTTACTCCTAAATCTGTAAAATCATCAACAGTTAATGCGCAAATCTCGGAACGGCGCAATCCGCCTTGACTTGCAAGCAGTATCGGCACCCTGATTTTATCGTTTGCATTGTTAAGCAAAATTGTAATATCGTCGGTAGTAGGGATTGTGTATTGCGGTTTGATTTTTTGCGGTAATGTTGTATTAAATTCAAGGCCCGGGCGATAAGTACGGATAACAGAATGTAGTAAACCGTGAGCGTTTCTAACTGATTTTGGAGAATGGTCTGCCGACATCTCATTTACTGCTATTTGGATATGCTTTGCTGTGATTTTTGACAGCTTCATCGGCATAAGTTTTTGAAAGTAGTTTTTGCTCAATTTTTTGTACCCTGCGATTGTGGACGGTGACAGAACAGCCGATTTACTCGCTATATAACGCTCGTAGGCTTCTTTAAGGGTTAAGTCCTCATAAGTTTCTTCCTTGCGATTCAGAGCGTAATCTGCCGCCATATACTCGGCTTCTTTCTTTGTAGGTGCGGTAAAAGATTTATAGTGACGCTTATTTTGCTCGTCGGTGTACTCATAGACAAGCACACGCCAGTTACCGCTCTTTAATTTTTTTGCTTTTGCCATAAAAATAACCTCCGTATTAATTTTCGTTGACACGGAGGCAAAATTGTTTTATAATAAAATAGTATTATTCTTTTGTATATTTTGTAGCTCCGTGCTACCCGCTCTATCCTGTTGGCGCAGGGTAGGGCGGATTTTTTATTAATCATCTAATTTATGCCCGCAGTACGGACAGTATTTTTTATCATCTTTATCGGATTTCTGCTTGTCAAGGACCTCGGAAAATCCTGCCGTAATAATACCAGTCGGAACAGCTACCATACCGATACCGAGTATTGCAATTATAATGCTCAATATCTTGCCTGCAACCGTAATCGGATAAACGTCGCCGTAGCCGACGGTTGTAAGAGTGGCAATTGCCCACCAGAGCGCATCAAAAGCATTTGCAAATTTATCAGGCTGAGCCGCACTCTCAATGTTATACATAAGGATTGAGGCTATTATCATCAATAGTCCTACAACAAGCATTGACGATACAAGTTGACTTGCCTTGTTTTTAAACACTTGCGCAATTGTGCTTAAAGCTGAAGTGTATCTATTAATTTTAAAAACTCTTAACAGCCTTATCACTCGCAAAGCTCTCAATGCTCGGAGGTCGATTTTGATAAAAAACGGCAAGTAAAAAGGTAAAATAGCAAGTAAATCAATAATTGCCATAAACGACGTTATATATTTTAATCTTGCTCGCAACGGTGATAGTTCCGAGTGGAGTAAGTCAGCCGTCCAGACCCTCAAAATATACTCAACCGTAAAAACAATTACAGATACAATCTCAAATTTATTAAAAATATCCTGCCAAAAGTTAGGTATATCAAATGTTTCGGCAATCACAGTTATCAAAGTTAATATAATCATTATGATTATAAAAACATCAAATATACGGCTCGGCAGACTCTTGCCTACCTCAATAATCTCAAAAACTCGGGATTTAATTTTTTTATACATTTCTCACGTCCTATTTTTTACAGCCGTCCACTATTCGCATTAGTGGGCGGTATTTTTTTTAGTTTATTTGTGCATTGTCCGTATTATTGGACTTTGCTCCGTTTCGTTTGATTTTACTCTTGATTTACTCGAACAACTGTTCTATAATTAAAGTATCAAATCAAAGGAGAGATTTAAAATGTACGATATGATTATAAAAATGTTATCAAAAATCAAGAGCGAAAAAAAATTAAAAATGATATACGACTATATATGCTTTGTATATCTGAAATACTAATATTTTAATTTCGGGGGCGGCGATTAAGCCGCCCTCTTTTTTATGTAATCAATTTTTTTACAAGTTCAATAATCTGATTTCGTTCGGGTTCTGACAAATTAACAAAATTCGAGATTATCTTTTTTTCTGTCGAATTAAGATTATATTCAACTGCTAAATTATCGAGTAATATGTTTGGCGTATCAAGAAACATCTGACCTTCTCCGTCTTTAAGCCAAGCGGGATTAACATCAAAAGTCCTACATATCAAGTTAATCATATAATCTTTTAACTCAACTCTATCAATTTCGAGATTAACGATTACAGCTTTTGAAACTCCGATTTTTTCGCCAAATTTTGGTTGAGACAAATTAAGAGCACTTCTCAAATTTTTTATACGTTCACCGGTTGTCAATTTTATCACCACCTTTTTACACTTATATTATACTATAACAGGTGTTGTCTGTCAACAACATTACAGTAAAAAAAGATAAAATATTTTCGCAAAAGGTGTTGACAGATAACATTTTATATTATATAATGTTATCACAGGATAACAAGGAGGTGATTATATGTTAGCAACAGATATTAAAAAAACATCAGAGCAGTTAATTGATTTACTCAAACAGTTACCGAACGACAAGCAGGAGTTTGTCAACGGATATGTGCAGGGTATGGTAGTCGGCAAGCAGATTGCCGAACAGCAGAAGTCAGCATAACAGCGGCAAAGAAGAAAGGTAGGTGAGATTATGCCGAAGCTTATTAAACCGCCCGAGGACAAAGAAAAGAACATTTTGCAGTCAAATATCGAATATCTCTGCAAAATACAGGGCGTATCTATAAAGAGCCTGTGCGCTTCCGCAAAACTGAGTGCTTATCAGTACAGACAGTGTAGAAAAAATCCAGGCAAATATACATATGACAATCTTTTTGACATCGCAAAACGTTTACATACAACTATTGCGGATTTACTTGTTAAAAGAGAGGTGATAACCGATGGACGAAACAAAAGAGCCTAACAGCTCCGCTGAAAATGCGATTGATTTTACAAAGTGCTTTGCTTATCCCGATGAAATTTTTAGACACAAGAGGACAGGCTGTACCGCATTAATAGAATTAATGTGCAAGAAAAAAGGCAACTGTCCGTTTTTTAGAACAAAAGCGGAGTACGATGTCGGAATTTTTAGATACGGCGGAGTTAAGAAAGGCAGGTGAAAAAATGCTCTATTGTGATTGTAACGCCTGCGAAAAGTCGGAAAACTGTCCGTACAAGAACCTTTATCAGAGATTACCTAGGGAATATTATCCCGGTGCTCTCGGACTTTGCCCGAAACTCAAGGAGGCTGTAAAAAATAATGAGTAAAAGTAAAGCTGACACCAAACGCAGAATATTAGCGGTTTACAGGATTTTAAAAGTTAATAATATGTTGACTTTGCGTGAGATTAAAAGCAGACTGTCAAGCTATTATCAGATTGATGTTAGCAGAACAACTCTTTATGACGACCTCAACGCAATCACAGAGTTTGATTTTGTTGAAATGAAAAGAATAGGTGGCAAAGTTTATTATTACTTATCGAAGGAGTGATTAATTTGAAACATTTACGCAAAGCAGAGCAGAAATGCTCTGAAACGGCGGTATATCGTTATTTTATCGGTGCGCTGTTAGTTTTGCTTAACGGCTTAAAAAACGTCTGTAAGCGGCTTATAAGGCACACTACGGAGCTTTTAATGATTGTAAGCATACTCGGTATGGTAGCCGCCGCAAACGCTTTTGACAAAGAGGCAATCAATTACACAACGGCTATCCTGTTTATCATAATACTGATTGTTTTGATTGCAACGCTGATTAAAGTAAAAATTTTAGAGTACCGAGGTGATAAAAAATAAAATGCTGTAAAAATTGCAAGCATTACAATCACTGCTCGGCTCGAAGTCGTGAGATTGTATGCAACTGCTACAAAAAAAGAAAAAGACCGCAGAATAACGGCAATTCTTCAAACGGTCAAAACAAAATAACTTTAACTTAATTGTAGACAAATTCAGAAGATTTGTCAAGGAGGAAATTTAAAAATGAGCATTACAGTTAAATCGCAGGCGGAACTTGATGGAATTCCGCTTGATACAGATGAGCAGATTTATATTGAATTTGGCAATCATTTTGCTCCTGCTATTGTAAGAAATAAATATCGTTATAGCGTTGTAGTGTGGGGAAACAGCTCCGTTGAAGCGAGGGGAAACAGCTCCGTTGAAGCGAAGGAAAACAGCTCCGTTGAAGCGTGGGGAAACAGCTCCGTTGTAGCGAGGGAAAACAGCTCCGTTGTAGCGAGGGAAAACAGCTCCGTTGTAGCGAGGGAAAACAGCTCCGTTGTAGCGAGGGAAAACAGCTCCGTTGAAGCGAGGGGAAACAGCTCCGTTGAAGCGTGGGGAAACAGCTCCGTTGAAGCGTGGGGAAACAGCTCCGTTGAAGCGTGGGGAAACAGCTCCGTTGAAGCGTGGGGAAACAGCTCCGTTGAAGCGTGGGGAAATGTTCAGATTGTTGATAGGCAGCTTTCAGGAGGTCGTATTCAGATGTCCGGCAATGCTCGTAAGGTTTATATGCCTAAAAATATCGAAGAGTTTATGAACTTTTACGGTATCAAGCACGATAAAACTACAGCTATTTTTTATAAGGCTGTCCATAAGGTTGATAATGAATTTATTTCAAATTATGACAAGGGCTTTAGGTATACGATAGGTGATAAAGTCGCAGAAACTCATTGCAGTACAGAAGTAACTGATGATTGCGGTAAAGGCATACATATATCTCATCTTGCTTGGGCACTTGACTTCGGCAGAAACTGGTCAAATCTTGCAATTCTTGAACTGGAAGTAAAGATTAAAGATATTATTGTGCCGATAAACACAGACGGAAAAGTCAGAGTTCCCGAAGCAAAAGTTTTAAGAGAAGTACCGCTTTCGGAGTGCGGCTTGTTCGGCAAGATTTTAGAACGCAGGAGGACTGGCTGATGAAAAGATACTTACATCATCGCAGAGTATGTAAAACTCTCGGATTTAAGCCGTTTAATATCTTTACATACTTTTTTAACAGAGTGATAAGGGAGGAGTTTTAAAAATGAAAACGAGCAAAATTATAATCAAATCACTTTTCGGAATATCGGAACAGGAAATCGGCGGCAGGAGTATTGAACTCACGGGACGAAAGGGAGCTGGAAAAACGTCCGTTCTCGACGCTATCCGTTACGCCCTTACGAACTCTTCAAACCGTGACTGGATAATCAAGAACGGCGAAACCGAGGGCGAAATCATCGTTGAAACCGATTCGGGACTTACCATAGACCGCAAAGCTCGCAGTAACAAGGCTGATTTTGTTTCCGTCAAGGACAACGGAACAAAGGTGACAAAGCCTGAAACGTTTCTGAAAACAATTATCACTCCGTTACAGCTCAACCCTGTTGAATTTACGCAGATGTCAAAGGACGAACAGAACAGGGCAATACTTGACCTCATTGAATTTCAGTGGGATTTGAACTGGATAAGAGAGCAGTTCGGCGAAATTCCTCCGGGTGTGAACTACGAGCAGAACATTCTTCAGGTGCTCAATGATATTCAGGCGGATAACGGCGCATATTTTCAGAGCAGGCAGGATATTAACCGTGAAATCCGCAACAAAAAAGCGTTTATTGAAGATATTGCAAAGGATATTCCGAGCGGCTATCAGGCTGAAAAGTGGAAGAATTACGACCTTTCAGGTAAGTATTCCGAGCTGATGAAAATCAAGGACAGCAACGGCAGAATCGAACGAGCCAGAGCTTTTAAGGATAACTACGATAATAAACTTCGTGGACTTGAAGCAAACAAGCAGATTGCAATTTCAGAGGCTGAACAGGCAATAAATACAGAGCGTGACAGCCTTAATTCCACAATTGCAAGGCTCGAAGCTGAAATCAGGGCGGCAAAGGACAAGCTTCTGAATCTTGACGATAAACTCAATGACAAAATCAAGGTTGCAGAAGCTGACTTTGAAAAAGCAAAAGCAAAACTTGATTCAGATGTTGGAATTGCAAACCAGTACATATATCTTGATATTACACCTATTGACGGCTTGCAGGCTGAAATCAGCGAAGCCGAAGAAATGATTAAGCACCTCAACGAATATAATCGTATGGTAGCTATGCAGAACGAAATCGCAGACTTGCAGGCAAAATCAGACGAGTACACTGAAAAAATTGAGCTTGCAAGAAAGCTTCCGGGCAAAATCCTTGAAACAGCTACATTACCCGTTGAGGGGCTGACAGTTGAAAACGGTATTCCGCTTATCAACGGCTTGCCTGTATCTAACCGCTCCGACGGCGAATTGCTCGAACTCTGCGTTGATATTGCGATTAACAATCCGAGCGGATTGCAGATAATTCTGATTGACGGCGCAGAAAAGCTCGACGATGAAAGCCGTAACAGACTTTATGCAAGGTGCAAGGAAAAGGGATTGCAGTTTATTGCTACACGCACCACAAACGATAATGAGCTTATCGTGACAGAGCTGTAAGGAGGTTTACATATGCCTACACATTGGAAAAAACTCACGAATCCGAATTATCTCGGAGCGTATTCAATCGAAAACGGACAAGATTTGATTCTGACAATTAAGTACGTTCAAGAAGAAAAAGTAACAGGAACTGACGGCAAAAAAGATGATTGTGTTGTGTGTCACTTTGTAGAGAACGCAAAGCCGATGATACTCAATGCTACAAATATGAAAACTATTACAAAGCTGTACAAAACTCCTTACATTGAAGAATGGGCAGGAAAGAAAATTCAAATTGGCGTTGAAAAAGTCAAGGCTTTCGGTGATGTTGTAGAGGCTTTAAGAGTAAGAAACAAAATCCCGAATATTCAGCCTGCAACACTTTCGAAATGCGAAATCTGCGGAAGCGATATACAGCCATTAAGCAGTATGACATCCGAACAGGTTGCCGCATACACAAAAAGCAAATACGGACAGGCTCTCTGTTCGGCGTGTGCAACCAAAAAGGCTCAGGAGGTAAAGAACAATGTCGTTGACGAATGAAAACTATTTCAGCCCCGAAAATCAGATGAAATATATGGGCGTGTCCCAGTTCAAAGCCTTTGAAAAATGCCCTGCCTCGGCTCTTGCAGTCGAGGTCAAGGGCGAATACGTTTTACCGAAAAAGACTGCTCTGCTTGTCGGCTCTTACGTTGATTCGCACTTTGAGGGTACGCTTGATATTTTTAAGGCACAGCACCCGGAATTATTAAAGCGTGACGGAAACCTTAAAGCCGAGTATGTTCACGCTGAACAGATTATCAATTATCTTGAGAATGATGATTTGTTTATGGAGTATATGTCGGGCGAAAAACAGGTCATTATGACGGGCGAGATTGAGGGTGTAGCCGTAAAAATCAAGGTTGACAGCCTTTTACCCGACAAGATTGTTGACCTTAAAATTATAAAAGATTTTGAACCGATATATGTACCCGAAAAAGGCAGATTGAATTTTATTGAAGCGTGGGAATACGACTTGCAGGGCGCAGTATATCAGGAAATCGTAAGGCAGAACACAGGCAAAACATTACCGTTTTTTATTGCGGCAGGAACAAAGGAAGCTGACTATCCCGATAAGAAAATTATTGAAATACCGCAAAGCTATCTTGATGTGGAGCTTGAACACTTTAAAAAGCAAGTGCCATATTTCGACGCAATCAAAAAAGGCTTGATTAAACCCGAACGTTGTGAACATTGTACGTTCTGCAAAGCTACTAAGGTACTCACCGAGCCGATAAGTCTGGAGGCACTCGAATATGAATAAGGTAATTTTAACCGGGCGTATGGTTGCAGAGCCTGAGCTGAAAACTACGACAAGCGGAATTGAAACGACAACGTTCAGAATTGCGGTAAACCGTGATTATGTAAAGCAGGGCGAGGAACGCAAAGCAGACTTTTTCAATGTTGTAGCGTGGCGGCAGACTGCGGCGTTTATCTGTAAATATTTCCGAAAAGGTGACGGAATTAATCTTGTCGGAAATCTCCAAAGCAGACAGTATGAAGCGAAAGACGGTACAAACAGATACGTAGTTGAAGTTATTGCAGATAATGTTGAATTTCCTTTAAGCAAGAAATCCGATAACAATTCTTCGCAGAATACATATACTCCGCCTGTTCAAACACCGCCGACAACTGCTCCGCCTGCACCATCAGCGGATTTTCAGAATATGCCCGTAGATGATGATTTGCCTTTTTAATTATATTTTTTCGGAAATTGCGTAAAAATATGCAATTTTTTCTAATTTATCTCTGTAAGTGAAAATCATTTTAAGGAGGCAGAAATGACAGTACAGATTGACAGCAGGGAAAAGCCGAAGGCAATTAAGAATATAGTTGCTGAGTTTGACAAACAGGGCGTTACTCACTTTGTTTCAAAGCTACCCTGCGGTGACTATATGAGCCTTGACAATGCAAGATTTGCAATTGACCGCAAGCAGAATTTACTTGAAGTCTGCAACAACGTCTGTCAGGAACATACACGCTTTATAAACGAACTTAAGAGAGCAAATGAGTTTGGTATAAGGCTTGTGTTTTTGGTCGAACACAGCCGAAATATCAGGACTTTGGACGATGTGCAGAAGTGGAAAAATCCACGCCTGAAAGAATCACGCTTTGCCGTATCGGGTGAAAGACTGTACAAGACACTCTCAACGATTGAGAAAACATATAACACAAAATTCTATTTCTGCGACAAGGCAAGCACAGGAAAGAGAATTATTGAACTTTTAAGCGACAACACAATAAAAACGAGGTGAGAAAATGGCAAGACCTGCAAAGGTAGGACTTGATTATTTTCCTTTGGATTGTGTTCTTGATGATAAAATCGAACTCATTGAAGCGGAGTTTGGATTAACAGGATTTGCGGTAGTCGTTAAACTCTTTCAGAAGATTTACGGGGAGCAAGGTTACTACTGTGAATGGACAAAAGAGGTTGCATTATTGTTTGCCCGAAAATGCGGGGTGGGTGGTAATGTCGTTTCTGAAATAGTTTCTTCTGCACTCAAAAGAGGTATTTTTAACAACGATTTGTTTAACAGGTATGAAATTCTCACGTCAAGAGGAATTCAGAAAAGATACTTTGAAGCGGTAAGCCGCCGTAAACAAATTGAAGTGAAAAATGAGTACCTCTTAATAAAAGTCGCTCAATTTTTGGAAAATACAGACAATAACTCGGATAATGTTGACATAAACTCAATAAATGACGTCAAGAGTACACAAAGTAAAGTAAAGGAAAGTAAAGTAAAAGAAAGTAAAGTAAAGGAGAGGAAAAGGAGCTGTCGCTCCGCACTCTCCGCCTACGGCTCTTTTAATAATGTTTTGTTATCTGACAACGAACTTGAACAGTTGAAACAGCGTTATCCTAATAGTTACAAAGATAAAATTGAGCGACTGTCCGTTTATATGGAATCAAGCGGAACCGTATATAAGAACCATTTTGCAAAGATTGTTGAATGGCTCAACAAGGATAAAGACGAGCAGAAAGCAATCGAAAATAAGGCAATAAAGTCATATGACCTTGACGAGCTTGATAAGATTGACACCCTTGACAATTTTTAGCGGAGGTTTGAGTGAAAACGCAGAATAAGATTACATATTTGAACAGACGAGTGAAATGTGCAAAATGCGGATATGAGTTTGGCGGACTGCAAATTCGCAAATGCCCATACAGTAAAAGAGGCTTGCACGTATGCGTGTACTGCTGTAAGAAATGTCCATATTCTGAATATGTCGGAATCGGATGGAAATGTACTTATCAGAGAAATCAAGGAGGATTAAATGAAAGAAATAAAACTGTTAATTGATGACAATGCAGAAGTGCTTGTTATAACTTCTTGTGGATATTTACGACATAATATGTTTAACACAGAGGTGTGTTTTAATACCGAAACGATAGTTTTATCGGAATTAAACAGTAATACTCATACTATGGAAAAATTCAAGGAGGACTAATGAAAGCGAGGATACCGAGAATATCGGGCAACGACAGGAAAAGAATGTTTTCCGAGGTTGAAATTGAAGTTAAAAAAGCGTGGGAAAAAGTCGAGGAAGAAAAGACAATCGACATAACACGCAGAGTTTTAAAGACTATTATTTATACGCTTAACACCGAATATGGCTACGGAATAAAGAGAATATCAAGGCTATTTAACAGCTTTACGAAAATGCTTGAAGAATCAAGCAAAGATGAAGTTTACTGGGAACATATCGACAGAGTTGTAGTTGATAAACTCGGCTTACCGTTTGAGCGTGATTACACAAATAACGGACAGGTTATCAGCGAGAGCAGATTAAAATTGAGGGAGGACTAATTATGAAGATAGTTTTAGACAAAGGCGCAATAATGCCGACAAGGGCGCACGAAACAGACGCAGGACTTGATATTTATGCAAGAGAAAGAAAGTTAATAAGAGCGAATAGTAGTGCAGTTTTTGATACAGGCGTACACGTTGAATTACCGTCCGGCACAGTCGGAATGTTAAAGAGCAAAAGTGGCTTGAACGTCAAGCACGGATTGACAAGCGAGGGCGTTATTGATGTAGGCTATACAGGTAGTATCTGCGTTAAGCTCTATAATCACAGCCCGAAAGATTATATTGTCGAAGCAGGCGACAAAATCAGTCAGCTTATTATATTGCCTATAGTAGCACCTAACCTTGATTTAGTTGATAAACTTGAACACACCGAAAGAGGAAACGGCGGCTTTGGCAGTACAGGCAGATAGGAGGAGAAAAATGAGAGAAATTTTATACCGAGGTAAATTCGGGAATGATTGGAAATACGGCTATTTAAGCGTAGAGCCTAAAGGACTTGTTATTAAAGAACCGTATGAGCATAATCAGTCGAATATATGGCACATTGACCCCGAAACAGTCGGACAGTACACAGGCTTGACCGACAAGAACGGCACGAAGATTTTTGAGGGGGATATTGTTCGAACAAAGAAATATGGGAAAATTGTTAGACATTGTAATGTAAATGGTTACGATACTTTCAAAGTTGTTTATGCCCCTGCCATATTTAGAATTGAGAACAAATATAGAGGTTTCAATCTTCTGGGATACGGAACTGATTACGAGGTAATCGGCAATATCCACGACAATCCCGAATTGCTGGAGGTGATATAATGCTCAGTTTTAATGAAGAAGGATATACATATCCTGTTATTAAATTGATGGAAGCTCAAATAAAAAAATTAGAAAAATTAACAGACTATAAAATAAAAACAAATGATGATATAAGTTTTTGCCTTAACATTTTACTTAACGAGCTGGAGGTATCAGAATGAACGAAAAAGAATTAAAGCCTTGTCCGTTTTGTGGAAACACAAAATCTGTTGAGTGCGTCAAAGAAAATAATTGCTATGGCGATAATTATTATTACGTCGGTTGCGTTCCATTTTACGGAGGTTGTGGAGCTTCTACTTGCGCAAGAGATACTGAGGACGAAGCAATTGACGTTTGGAACAGGAGGGCTGACAAATGAGAAAAGTTAGTATATATGATTTTGTGGAAACTATACACGGCGTAAACGGTATTTTGATTGAAGTCAGAAATACATATTGGGGTGGTACAGCATTTATCGCTACTGCTGACGGACGAACATTTTATTGTCCAGTTACTGATTTAAAAAATTGCAGATATACGGAGGGCTGACAATGGCAAGTAAAAGATTAATTTATAAAGATGATTTCGGCGACACGCATACCACTGATGAAAGAATTAACGGCAAATTTATCGGTGACAAAGCTGTACGTGAAAAACTGTTTGAATATGAGCAGGAAGAAAGCGAAGGCAAGCTAATCCATCTGCCGTGTGAAATTGGCGCTACAGTGTATGTAAAAATGCAATTTGGTGGCTACGCCGAGGCAAAGGTTAGAGATTATTCTTACTTTATCTCCTGTGGATTTTGCGTTGTTGTTACAAGCGAAAAATTTGATAAACAGCATATACCTTTTTCTGAATTCGGTAAAACAATATTTTTAACATCAAAGGAAGCTGAACTATCCGGCTAAATCGGATAGTTGAGATTACAATTAAGGAGGCATTAAAATGGCAAGTTGTAAAGATTGTTTGCATTATGATGTTTGCAGTTCGGAAGAATTAAAACCTTGTCCGTTTTGTGGAGAGCGTTCGGTTCATTTGGATAAAGCATACAGCTATTTTAGAGATACAGCTATTTATTGTGAGAACTGCGATATAATATTTTCACTTGACGATGTCAACGCAACAGAGGAACAGCTCATTGAGGCTTGGAACAGGAGGATTGACAAATGTTAATACCTGCGATATTACGCAAAGAAGAAATCCTAACAAAAATGCAGGAATATAACTACACCGAAGATATGATGTATTACTCAGGTTATCTTGGCAACGCATTACCTTCGATAGAAGCAGATACCAACGGAAAACTTTATCAATATGCTATCGTTGATGACGATAAACTGATAGGCTATTTTACATATCAAATTGATTGGTATAATTCCTGTGTTTGTAACTTTGGTTTATATTCTTTTGACAAGAATAACCGACAAATAGGTGTTGATGTTTATCGAAAATTGAAAAAACTAATCAACGATTACCACATTCACAGAATAGAATGGCGAATGATAGGCGGAAATCCTGTTGAGAAACACTATGATAAATTTTGCCAAAAATATCACGGTAAAAAATATGTATTAACTGATGTGTTAAAAGACAGATGTGGAAAATACCACAATGAGGTTATTTATGAAATTATATTTTAAAGGAGCGTGACAAAAATGGCTGAAAAAGAATACATAGAGCGTGAAGCGGCACTTACTGCAATAAAAGACGAAATTGATAATTATCGACCTAATCCTGACCCGTACTCAATAACACCATATGAGTTTGTCCGTAGAGGATTGAACATAGCATACTCTATAATTAAAAATCAGCCCACTGCCGACGTGCAGAAGGTCAGGCACGGAAAGTGGGAAGATAATGCCGAAGATGTTTATTGGGGAAATCATTTTACAAGAAAGCATTGCTCAGAATGTGGGAATAAACCAGAATACAGAGAGGGGAAGAACTCATACGTACTGAGCGATTATTGTAGAAACTGCGGCGCAAAAATGGATAAGGAGTGAGCAAGAATGACACCACAGGAAGCAATTGAAATTTTAGAAATGTTCTTACACAAGCAATGCGATTTGGAGAGGACAAAATTTGCGTACAGTGAAAATACCATATGGATAGCGGTCAATATGGCAAAGCAGGCTCTTGAAAAGCAGATACCGAAAAAGCCTATTAAATCTGATAGACAAGAAATTAGATACACACTTACGTATGATTGTCCTACTTGTGGAAGGCAATTTACAGGAACAGGTTTTGCAGATTATTGTTACCATTGCGGACAAGCTCTTGATTGGAGTGATGATAAATGATTTTAGCAGGACTGTTATTTATCGCTTATGGAGCTTTTGTAATCACACTCGCTCATAAGCTCTCCGATTAATTTACAATCCTCTCCGCTCGGCGGTTATCAAATACACGTTTTATAATTGCAATAATTCCCTCGGTGCGGCGAGGGTGGGAGGTGTGATATTGACTGCGAAAGAAATCAAGCACATAAATAAGGAGATTTCAAGGCTGAAAGCAAAGGTTATCCGCCTTGAAAGCGAAGCTACAAACACTGCTCCGAAGCTGTCCGATTCTCCCGGTGGAGGAAGCGTATCGGACAAAATCGGGAACGCAGTAACGCAGATTACGGACATACAGCGAGAAATACAAAATCTTGAAATATTACGCAATTCGGCACTTAACCGATTATCACGTGATATTTTTGAGGAGAATTGCTTGTTTATGCGGCTGAGTTTGCACTACAGTTGGAATAAGATTGCTATGCAGGTCGGCGGAAATAATACCGCAGACGGAATCAGAATGATGTGCGAACGATATTCGTGGTAATTTTTTAAAACTTGTTCGTTTGTTCGTTTTAGGTGCTGTATAATGTAAACTGTAGAAAGTTACAAGATGATAAGTTCATTTGATATTCTCTCCTTAATCAAGCCGCCTGCGTTTCGTGGGCGGTTTTCTCTTGGTGAAATATGTATAAGTCACGATTTAATTATGAAAACACGACACGAGCCGTATTTTTCGGCGAGGGAAATTTTGATATTCCGAAGATAGAACCTACAAAGATTAAAGCGGATAGGTTTATTGGCTTTAATGAGGCTATGAGCAGTAAGAAAACGGACTGCGGAATACATTTCTTTCTTGATGATTACCAGTTTACACGCTTGTGGAACAATCCCAATAGGTATATTGAAATTCTTAAAAAATACACGTGCGTGATGTCACCCGATTTCAGTTTGTATTCAGACTTCCCGAAAGCCTTGCAGATTTACAATCATTACCGTAAGCATTGGCTCGGTGCGTACTGGCAGTTGAATGGGATTGAAGTAATTCCTACAATCTGTTGGAGTGACGAAGAAAGCTTTGAATGGTGCTTTGACGGTGAACCGCAGGGCGGAACAGTAGCAGTTTCAAGCGTTGGAACACAGCTTAACAAGCAATCAAAACAGCTGTTTATAAACGGCTATAACGAAATGATAAAACGATTACAGCCCGAAACGGTTATATTTTACGGTAATGTTCCTGATGAATGTATGGGGAACATTGTCAGAATAAGAGCGTTTCAGGATAAATGGAAAGAGGCGAAAGTAAATGGGTGGTAGAGGTGGAAGCTCGGGTAGCAGTAAAAGCTATTCTGTAAGTCCATTAACAGCGTTTAAAGAAAATGCTAAACAGTTTAGCAATGCTTTGCAGGAAGGAAGAGCAAGAAAAGCAAGTGTTGTTGAATTTACAGATATAACAGGAAAGGTATCAAAAAGGTATTGGAACGGTGCTACTTATACAGACAGGAGCAGTTCTCTTTATGAAAAAGAATTTAAAGGAACTCATAAGGTTAGTTTCAAAAAGCCTAAGGAGTGGTAATTGTGGGTGGTAGAGGCGGAAGTTCGGGAGTTGCAATCCCACGTATTAAAAATCCTGCCTGTATTCCTTCAAATGCTATTACGGAAGATGAATTTTTGGGACTTAGAGGCGTTGGCGATATTTCGAGTGGATACACACTTGATAAACTTCGTGGAAATCGTGTGTTGAAAACTCAAAGAGGACAGGATAGATTTGATAAAGAGGTTTTAAAAGCAAATTACGAATATTCGCAGAAGAGGGCAAGTGCAATAGCGGAATATAGAAGTTTAGTATCAACAGGAAAAATAAGAGATAAAACACCTCTTGAAAAAAGAATAACAAAAGCAAACGGTCACCCTGATAATCCTTCAACTCAGGCGGCAAGACGAATGCTGAAAAAGCAGGGAATTGATTGGAAAACAGGTAAGAAAATTTAATAAATTTTTGTATTTTTACAGAAAGGCGGTGTTACCGTGAAAGATAAATTAAATGCAAGACAAAAGAAATTTGCTGAATATTATGCGCAGAGCGGTAATACCGTTCAGAGTGCAATTAAAGCGGGGTATTCGGAAAAATACGCTAATGCAGACGCTTGTAAAATCCTAGAAAATCCTAGAGTTTCAGAATATATAAAAGAGCTGACAGCAAAGGCTCAACAGGATAGAATTATTACTGCTGTTGAACGTCAGGCAATTCTTTCCGACATTGCTAAATCAGATGAAGAGCTTACTCCCGACCGTATTCGTGCGATTGATACGCTCAACAAAATGACAGGCGAGTATCTCAATAAGGTTGAAGTTTCGGGCACTCTCAAAGCCGAGCAGTCGAAGCTTGACGACCTTATAAAGCAGATGAGCGAAGATGAATAACAGATTAATTCTGTCAAAGAAATATAAAGAGTTTCTGCGTTGTAATGCTCCTGTTGAGTTTCTCGAAGGCACTACAATGGCAGGAAAAACGACTGTCGGACTTTTTAAGTTTATGCTTAAGGTTGCGCAGTCGCCGAAAAAACTCCATATCATAGCCGCTAAAGATACCGGTACCGCTGAAAAGAACATCATTAATAAAGACCTCGGAATTATAGACGACTTCGGCGAGCTTGCCAAATATAACGGCAACGGAACGAAGAACGATAAAATTCCGCATATTCTGTTTCATACGTCAAAGGGTGACAAAGTAATCTATGTAATGGGTTACGGCGATAAGCAGAAATGGAAAAAGGCTCTGGGCGGTCAGTACGGCTGTTTGTATGTTGATGAGATAAACACCGCAGATATTGAGTTTGTGCGTGAGGCTTCAATGCGTGCCGATTATTTTATGGCAACGCTCAACCCTGACGACCCGAATTTGCCTGTTTACAAGGAGTATATAAACTGTGCCCGACCGCTTCCGGAGTGGAAAGACGAAACACCTATTGAAATATTAAACGAATTACGAGAAGAGCCAAAGCCCGGTTGGGTGCATTGGTTCTTTTCTTTTGCTCATAATTTAGGACTGAAAAAAGAAGAGCTTAACCGAGTTCTGACTAATACGCCTAAAGGCACGAAGATTTATAAAAATAAAATACAAGGCTTGCGAGGTCGTTCTACAGGACTTGTATTCCCGAATTTTGACCGCAAACAGCACGTTAAGTCAAAGTCTTGGGCAAAGCAATTTCTTAATTCCGACCGCAAGAAGGAGCATTTTGTGCGCTTTACCGCAGGACTTGACACCGCATATTCGCAGAAATCGCCCGATACAATCGCAATGATTTTTAGCGGAATCACGAACAGAGGAAGGTATATAAGGCTTGATGAAGAGGTTTATAACAATGCAGAGCTTGAAATCCCGATAGCTCCGTCTGATACGGTTGATAAGTTCATAAAATTTCTTGAACGCAACCGAAAGGAATGGGGCTTTGCGAGAACAGCTTTTATCGACAGTGCAGACCAAGCTACAATTACCGAATTCAAGAAATATAAGCGCACTCACGGCTGTATTTACAACTTTGAAAATGCGTGGAAAAAACTGCCGATTATCGACAGAATTATGCTAATGCTCGGTTGGATTCAGAAAGGCTTTTATTACATACTCGACCATTGTGTAAACTCGATTGCAGAAATGGAATTGTATTCGTGGCTTGAGGAAAAAGACAATATACCCGAGGACGGACACGACCACACAATAAACGCCGACCAGTACAGCTGGATTCCGTACAAGAACGAGATAGGAAATGAAAAATAATGGGACTGATAAACTTTATGGCTGATAAGATAAGACAAAAAATGTGGCATTTCTTGCAGGTCAATCCAGCACAGAAGTCACTTTTAATCATTGATGAAAATATGGACTACTTGACGTCCTGCGCTAAAAACAGAATATGGTACGCAGGCAAGAGTAAACAGCTTTCACAGCTTTACGGTCAGCTTGACGTACCAAATACAATGTTCTGGAAAGCACCGATGACAGCAGGAATGGAAATCCGTAAAATTCATATTCCGCTTGCTTCGCTGATTGTCGATACGATAGCAAAAATAGTGATGTCCGACTATAACGGAGTTGAGATTACAAGCAAAAGCAGTACAAGCTACGCCGAAACGTGGGCGGATATTGAAAAGGACAGTAAGCTTGATGAAATTCTGAAAACAACACTTTCCGACCTTGGAATTGTCGGTGACGGTGCTTTCAAAATCTCTTTTGATAAGGATGTTTCAGACTTTCCGATTATCGAGTGGTTTCCTGCCGAGCGTGTGAAATTCAAGCGCAACAGGGGCAGAATCAGAGGAATTGATTTTTACACCGAATATGTAAGCAACGGCAAACGATACCGCTTTGAAGAAAGCTACGGCTACGGATATATCAAGTATGAGCTTGAAGATGATAACGGCAGAGAAGTACCGCTCAACTCCATTGAAGAAACAAGCTGGATTGACGGCAAGGGAGTGACCTTTGACAAGTCCGTAATGTGGGCGGTGCCCGTAATTCTCGGCAAATCTTCGCAGTACAAGGGCAGAGGAAAAAGCCTGATTGAAGATAAGGATGAAGCCTTTGACAGTCTTGACGAAGCGTGGTCACAATGGATGGACGCACTCCGAGCAGGCAGAACAAAGCAGTACATACCCGATTGTATGATTCCGAAAAACCCCGATACAGGCGAGCCTGTCAAGCCGAATGCGTTCGATAATCGTTTTATTATGGTTGATAACGATATGAGCGAGAACGGCGGTGGCAACCGTATTTATACCGAAAGCCCAGCAATACAGCACGAAAGCTATTTAAGCTCCTATATTACGGCTCTTGACCTTTGCTTGCAGGGTGTTATAAGTCCGTCAACACTCGGAATTGACGTTAAAAAGCTCGACAACGCAGAAGCACAGAGAGAAAAGGAAAAAACAACGCTCTACACACGACAGAGCTACGTTGAGTTGCTCGAAAGCGTTATACCTCAGCTTGTAAAAACTGCGCTGAATGTCAATGCGATAATCAATAATCAACCTCTTGTGCCTGACGATTTAGAGGTTACTTTGAAATTTGGCGAATACGCAAATCCGAGCTTTGAAAGTCAGGTTGAAACCGTCGGCAAGGCAAGACAAAGCGGAATTATGAGCATTGAGGCAGGCATTGACGAGCTTTACGGCGACAGCAAAGACGACGACTGGAAAGCCGAGGAAGCAAAACGAATCAAGGAAGAAATGGGAATTGCAGTTGCCGAGGAAACCTCGGAAGCTGACGATATTCAGCCTATTGGATTTTAACGTATGAGTGAGTATGATATTTCAAAGGCTTTTGAAGAGATTGAAAACGAGCTTATCGATAGTATGATAAGAAATTTCAGCCGACACAGAGCCGAGGAACTCAAAGAAGGTTATAATTGGTCGCAATGGCAGGCTGAACAGCTCAAAAGCCTTGAACAGTACCGCAAACAGAATTTTCAAAAATTCAATAAGCAGTTTTCGGAGCTTAATGGCAAGGTTGAGGAAATGCTCAAAACCGCAAGAGCTGACGGAAACGCAGAGCAGGAAGCAAAAATACTTCAAGCTGTTAAAGACGGTTTTAAGTTGCCCGATAAGCCGTCAGAAGCGTCCACAGCGGAGTTTTTTAAGGTCAACGACCGTAAACTCAACGCACTTATAAAATCGACTACAGACGATTTAAAGAGCGCAGAAACAGCCGTTCTGCGAATGAGTAACGACAAATACCGCAGTGCTATTTTTAACGCACAGGTTTATGCAAATTCAGGCGCAGGAACGTATGAAAAAGCTGTTGATATGGCTTGCAGAGATATGCTCCGAGCCGGACTTAACTGCGTTGAGTATAAAAACGGCGCAAGGCATACGCTGTCAGACTATGCAGAAATGGCAATCCGCACAGCTAATAAAAGAGCTTATCTGCGTGGTGAGGGAGAAAAACGGCAGGAATTCGGCATTACAACGGTTGTCGTAAACTCACGTCAAGGCGGTTGCCCGGACTGTGCACAGTATATCGGAAGGGTGTTTATTGATGATGTTTATTCGGGCGGCTCTGCAAAGGACGGCAAATATCCGCTTTTGTCCGAAGCAATATCGGGCGGTTTGTTTCATCCACGTTGCAAGGACAGCACAAGTACATATTACGAGGGCATTACAACCTTAAAGCCTGCAACGGAAGATGAAATCAACGATATGAAACGTCAGAAAGCACTTGAACAGCAGAAGTCATATTATGAAAATCAAGCTAAAAAATGCGAAAGAATTGCTAAATATAGCCTTGATAATGAAAATAAACAAATTTATTTAAGCCGTGCAAAAGCGTGGCGAAAAAAACAAAATTAGGATGTGACACAATGAAAATTAAAGTAATTAAAGAGTTTATCGACCGTGAAAACGATATGACACATCGTAAAATCGGTGAAACCTTTGAAGCAGACGAGCCGAGAGCGAAACAGCTTGAACAGCTCGGCTTTGTTGAAAAGGAAGAAAAGAAACCGAGGAAAACCGAAGAAACAAAGTAAGCACTTTTGCAGTTAAATGCAAGGGTGCTTTTATTATGCTCCAGAACTTTGAACGAGGGTAAAAGCTAAGGAATAAGCCGACGGGCATTAAACGGAGGTAAAAAAATGAAAGATACATTTCTTAAACCGAACATTCAGCTTTTTGCTGAGGGTGACGCCGACCTTGACAACGGCGGAAATAACGCAAATCAGAACGGCGGCAACGGTTCTGAACCAAAAACATACACACAGGAAGAGCTTGACAGGATTGTAAACGAAAGAACAGGCAGAGCGACAAAATCTGCATTAACGTCCTTTTTTAAGCAGAAAGGCTTGACAGAGGACGAGGCTAACAACGCTATGGCAACCTATCTTGAAAACAAGAAAAAGAACACTCCTGATGTGTCAGCATTGCAGAATGATTTGACAGCCGCAAAAAGTGCACGCTTGCAGGCTGAAATAAATCAGGCGGCAACACTCGAAGCTATTAAGCAGGGCGTTGACACTAAGTCAATTCCTTATCTGCTCAAAATGGCTGATTTTAAAGACTGCGCCGATGAAAAGGGCAGTATCAAAGCCGAAAACCTCACCAATGCGATTAAGACTGTTCTCGATGATATTCCTGCACTCAAAGTAAAGCAGGGAAGTACAGGAGGCGTTCAGAAAATCGGCGGTGACGGCGACGACCCAGACAAAGCAACCGAAGATATGCTAAGAGGTATCTTCGGAATCAAAAATTAAGAAAAGAGGTAAATAATTATGGCAGTACTTGAATATGCAACAATATTCAGCAACGTATTAAGAGAACTGTACGGTCAGGAGCTTACTTGTAATGACCTGTACCAGTCAAATTCAGACATTCAGATTGTAAACGGCAAGGACATCAAAATTCCGAAGCTTTCTGTAAGCGGTTATAAGGACCACACGAGAGGTGCAGGCGGCTTTAATTCCGGTACTTACTCAAACGGCTATGAAACAAAAACACTCGACCACGACAGAGATGTTGAATTCGCTATCGACCCTATGGACGTTGACGAAACGAATCTCGTTGTGTCGATTGCGAACATTCAGAAGCGTTTTGAAAAGACGCAGGCTATTCCCGAGCTTGACTGCTACACATACAGCAAGCTTTATTCAGAGGCTAAAAGAGTCGGTTCAAAAATCAAGACATCGGCTTTGACTGCCGCAAACGTGCTTTCGGACTTCGACGATAACCTTGAGGCATTTTCGGAAGCAGGCGTACCGCTCGACAGAGTAATTATGTACTGCACACCGAAGTATAACAAGCTCCTCAAGAACGCAGAAGGTATTCAGAGAACGCTTGAAATCAGCTCATCAAAGAGCATTGACCGCAGAGTACGCTCAATTGACGACATCGGCAAAATCAAGGAAGTACCGAGCGCAAGGCTCAAGACGTTGTTCAACTTCACAAACGGTTGTGTGGCTGACGAAACAGCAAAGCAGATTGACTACATTCTTGTAGACCCCGAAGCACAGGTGTCAAGAAATAAGTACTCTTACATCAAGGTGTTTACTCCCGGCACAGACAGCAGAACAGCCGATAATTATATGTATCAGAACAGACGTTTTAACGGTACATTCGGCATTGATGAGCTTCTCAAAGACGGCATTATCATTCACGCCGAAGCGTAAAGGGGTGAATGACAATGAAAGCAATTAAAGGAAATAAGGCATATACGGTAAACACCGCCGAAGAAGCAAAGGCTTTTAAGGCACAAGGCTTTGATATTTACGACGATAACGGCAAAATTAAAGAGCACGCTCTCGGCAAAACCGTATCCCTTGAAAAGTACGAAGCTCTTGAAAAGGAAAACGAAAAGCTGAAAGCCGAAAATAAGAAGCTTAAGGCAGACGGCAAGGACAAGGAATGATTTGATTGTACAGCGTATATATCGAAAATCAGGGCATAACAGACGAATTTGCAATTAAAGCCGCAGAGCATATCGACACTCTGACATTCAATCGCATAAAGGATTTTAATTCTTTAACGGAATTCCAGCAGAGAATAATCAGGCGAGTACATAACAGGCTGACAGCCTATGAACGTGAAAACGAGGATATATTAGATTCGCAGGTACAGAGCTATTCTCTCAACGGAGTTTCAATGTCGTTCGGAAGTCAGGGCGTGAAGAATGTCTGCGGTGTTTCAATTCCGTCCGAACTGTATTCCTTGCTTGTTTCTACAGGACTTTGCTATCCTGCAATTTAGGGGTGATAAGATGAAATTTCCCAGCCTTGTACGGCAGAAATTCTGTAAAACTCCGATTTATTTAACATTATACGGCGAGGGCGTAACCGAGGACGGTGCGCCCATTGTCATTTATGAGCGTAAAGAGCTTTATCCTGACGACGATTTATATCCGCAGAAAAATCTCTACGGTGATTATCTGTATTGCAATTATCAGGATAAGGCTAAAACCGTCCTGACTGCACAGCAGAAAAAGGTCGAGGTCAGCGGCGTAATACTTGTACCGGGTGATATTGTTCCCGACAGTCCGACGATAAGCGGCGGATTTGCCGAGATTAACGGAGTGCGGCGAGAAATTGTAAGAGGTGTTAAGGCTCGCAATCCTGACGGAACTGTTAATTTTACAGAATTGGACGTGATTTAATGGGCGTTTTTAATGTCAGTTCAAAAATAAACTTGAATTTCGGCAAACTCAGAGAGCTTGACCGCAACACGCAGAAAGCTCTTGAAATAACGACTGACCAATTATTATCAGAAGTCAAAAATTCGCAAGTAATGCCTTTTAAAACCGGAAATTTACAGGATAATAACACCTTTGCTGATTACTCAAATTCCGACAAAGGCGTTACGAGTATTGTTTCAACAACACCGTATGCAAGGCGACTGTATTTTCACCCTGAATACAATTTCAGTACGAAAGAGCATAAAAACGCAGGTGCAGAATGGTTTATTCCGTGGCAAAAGGGCGGCACTCGTGAGAATTTCTGCGTTGATACCTTTGCAAAGATTTACAGGGGGTTATGCGGCTTATGATTACTCTTGCGAATATCAGGGATTTTTTGAAGCGTTTCGACCTTTTCGAGCATTACTATATCGGCAAGCTTGACAATAAGCAGGACAAGTCACTCGGTATTTACTCGTTCAAGCGCAGTGAGCCGCCTGTTACTGCAATCGGCGGTGACAGCTCATACGACATCAAAGGCGTTTCGCTTTTAATCCACTATAACAACAATGCCGATGAAACGGAAATAGCCGCTTTAAGGCTTTTTGAAAAGCTACGAACGGTCAAGGACGTTACAATCGGCAACACTCAGATTTATATGATACAGCTCTTAATGCCCGAGCCTGTGGACGTCGGCACAGACGACAAGGGCATTTACGAGCGTGTAATCGAAATGAAAATTTACTACGAAAGGAATAATTAAACGATGGCAACAACAAAATCGGGAGTATATCCCTGCTATGAAAATCAGTTTCAGATTGGCGAAGCAGGCGCAGGAACACCTGCAACACAGATTGCGAACTGCGAAGAATTCGGCGTGTCTTTTGACAACGGCGTTGAGGAATGGAATCCTTTTGAATCTAAAGGCTGGAAAAACCGACTTATGACAGCAAAGTCAATTATAATCAGCGTAAAAGGCAAGAGAACAGTCGGCGATGCAGGCAACGACCTTGTCGCAGGTCTTGCGTTTAAGAACGGCAGAGAAGTTGAAAAAGACTTCCAGTGGACTTTCCCTGACGGTTCAACCGTGCTTTTCTCAAACGCTGTTATTTCCGTAACAAACGTAGGTTCGGGAGCTTCAACAAATGCCGCTCCGCTCGAATTTGAGGTTATGTCAAACGGCAAGCCTGTTTACACACCTGCGGTTTAAAACAAAGCAGTCGGGTTATAAATTCTGCCCGACTGCTATTCTTATAATTCTAAAGGAGAAATAAATATGTCAAAAATCATTGATATTACAGATAAATTAAACTTTGAAGAAAAGCCGATTATCAAGGTTAAGGACGTTGAAATCAAGGCTAACAATGATGCAGTAACAATGCTGAAAGTTATTGCACTCTTTGACAATGACGGCAAAGGTGTGAGCGTTAAAAATGTTCTTGATATTTATAATCTGCTCTTTGACGAAGAAAATCAGCAGAAAATCGACAGCTTGAAGTTAAGTTTTGAGGACTTCTCAACGCTCGTTGTTAATGCGGCACAGGCTGTTATTAACGATAACGAGGAAACCAAGGGGGAAATGACGACCCCGGCTACGACTTAATAGACGATTTCGATTTAATCGTTTCGTCTTTTAAATCAAGCTACGGGGTCAGTATTTACTCCAAAGATTTTCAGTCTATGACGTGGACGGAATTCCGCTCTCTCCTTTCGGGATTAGGACCCGACACGCCGCTTGCAAGGACGGTGCAGATTCGTCTTGAAGATGACCCGGACGTTTTAAAACACTTCACGTCAGCACAGCACAGAATCCGAAGCAAGTGGCGGTCACGCAATGTAAAGAAATACACCGCCGCCGAAATGGACGAAGTATTAAAGCAGTTTCAGAATATCTTTGCTTCAATGTAAAAATTTCAGGGGAAAGGAGGAATATTTATGAGTACATCAGTCGGAACAATTAGCCTTGATATGGTACTTAACGGCACAAACTTCCGCAAGCAATTGAGCAACGTTCAGAATCAGGCAAATTCGGCAAGTCAGAAAATGGCGACTTCGTTTAAGAAAATCGGTGCGGCTGTTGCGGCGGCTTTTTCCGTTGCAATGGTAAAAAGATTTGGTGAAGAATGCATTAATCTTGCAAATATCCAGACGGAAGCCGAAACAAAGCTGACAACTATAATGAAACAGCGTATGCAGGCTACCGACAAGAGTATTCAGAAAATCAAAGACTATGCAAGCGCACAGCAACAGCTCGGCGTTGTAGGTGACGAAGTTCAGCTGGCAGGCGCACAGCAGTTGGCTACCTTTCTGAAAACAGATGAAGCTTTAAAAGAGCTTATTCCTGCAATGAATAATCTTGCGGTACAGCAGAACGGCGTTAATGTTTCAAGCGGTTCTATGGTCAATATCGGCAACCTTATGGGCAAGGTTATGCAGGGGCAGACCTCGGCTTTAACTCGTGTGGGCATTACGTTTGACGAGGCACAGGAAAAAGTCCTGAAATACGGAAATGAGCAGGAAAGAGCCGCAATGCTCGCACAGGTAATCACCGATAATGTAGGCGAGATGAACAAGGCTATCGCAAGCACACCTGCCGGAAGAGTACAGCAACTAAAAAATAGCTTCGGTGATGTGAAAGAGGTTCTCGGCAGAGCATTAAATAATGTTTTTATGCCGCTGTTGAAGTACATAAATTCTGCAATTCAGAGTTTGTCTGTTTTGTCAACAAAGTTTGAAGAATTTACTGCTAAAATGTTTGGAAACGCAAACAATTCTGTTTCTTCCTTGGCTGATACTTCGGGCAATATAGAGAGCCTGACAGACGAAGCAAGCAATACATCTTCTGCACTTGACAGCGTTGCAGACAGCGCAGAAAAGGCGAAAAAGAGCGTTGCAGGCTTTGATAAACTGAATATTTTAAGTCAGGAAACCAAAACTGAAACAAACTCGACTACTCCGACAACGTCAACGCAGAAACAGTCAAGCGGAAATAACTTGACTTCTGCAATGTCTAAATCGGTGGACAAGCTTGTTTCTTCGTGGAATTCCAAAGGGCAGAAAGTCATTGACAGTATTAAGAAAGCCTTTAACAGCGTAAAGAGCGTTGTGCAGTCAATAGGCGAATCGTGGAAAAGGGTATGGAACAATGGTAGCGGTGAAAAACTGCTGAACAATGTAAAAGAGCTTTTGAAAGATTGCTTTGACAATGTAAGCTACATAGCTGACGCATTTAAAAAGGCTTGGGATAATGCAGGACTTGGCGACAGTGTTGTACAGTCGATTATCGACAGAGCAAACAGCCTTATAGGTCTTATTGACGTTATTGCGGAGGACTTCGGGAAAGTCTGGAACAACGGCGCAGGTGAGCGTATCTGGACTAATATTCTGAACATAATTAAGAATTGTAATAACTATGTTGCACTCCTCCGTGACAAAATCAAGCTTGCTTGGGAAAAGGGCGGAGCAGGCGAAAAGATTTGGAATACCATTCTCGGAATAGTTGAGGATATTACAGGATTTCTTAACGAGATGTCGCAAATTCGTCTTGAATGGCTTGAAAGTCTTGATTTGTCACCGATTGTAACGGCAGTTTCCGACCTTGGCGAAGCATTCAGAGAACTTTTAAAGGCTTGTGGAGATAAACTCAAAACAGCCTATCAGAATATCTTGCTTCCACTCGCAAAGTGGACTATTGAAAAGGCTGTTCCAAAACTTGTGGAAATGCTCGCTGACGCACTTAAAGGAATTTCGGATATTATCAAGAAAATCAGCGACAAGACACTTTATGCAATTGCAGGAGGTATAGCCGCTTTAGGTACTGCGATTGTTGTATTTAAAGCAGGAACGGCTATTGCGGCAGGAATTAATAAAGTTAAGGATGCGGTCAAAGTCTTTTTAGCTACAATTTCAGCACACCCGATTTTGGCAATTGCAGGCGCAATTGGAGGTCTTGTTACCGCTGTTATGACTTATAACGAGCTTGAGTGGAGCAACTCCGAGGCTGGTAAATTTGCCGCTGAAATTGACATAATCAAAGGTCAGCTCGAAGAAACAACACAAGGTATTACAGATAACCTTGAAAGTACGCTTGACACTCTTGACAGTATGTATGCCGACAACACGTTGATTGATGAATATCAGAAAAAGCTCGATGAACTTTTGACTAAAGCCGAATTGACACCCGAAGAACAGTCACAATTGCAGACTATTGTTACTTATTTCAGCGATAATGTTACTGGATTTGATGATACTTGGAAAAAATATGTAGAAATAAGCGACGGTGGAAAAATTAATCTAAAGGGCGACCTTGAAGAGGTACAAGGTGCTATTAATAAAACAATCGAAGATTATCAGAGATTGGCGAATTCAAGCGCATTGAGCGAGTTGTCAACCGAGAACAGCAAAGAACGTATTTCTGCAACCAAAAATCGTAATGAAATAAAGTCACAATATGACGAAAAGAAAAAAACTGTTGAAGAACAGGAGAAAAAGTTAAAAAAATGGCTTGATAAAAAAGGTATATCACAAAAAAGACTTGAAAATTACTATTATGGTGGCGGTGACAGGAACGACGCTCTTTGGAAAGAAGGAATTGACCTTTTTGAAAATATAAGCTCGGAAAATAAATCACTTGATGAATTAAGAGTTAAACTTAATGAATCTACAGAGGAAATGAATAAGCTTATAATGACCGGTGATGATTTATCAGATGTTCAAAAAGTCCTTAACGGTGACTATTCCGATGCCGCCGCTGTTATGATGGCTTACAATGCAGGAATGATAAACCTTGAAGATGTGCAGGAATCACAATGGAAATCTTTATTTAATCTTGAAAAAGCCGCAAAAGATACAGGCAAAAATACCGTTATCGGACTTGTTGAGGGTACACAGGAATACAAGGACGCACTTATTGAAAACAGTAACGGGCTTGCTACAACGGTTTTATCTCAATATGACCGTATTATGCAAATCCACTCTCCGTCAAAAGCAATGTATCAAAGAGGTATATGGACAGTGCAAGGTCTTATTGACGGATTTTCAGCAATTGTAAGCAAAGTTACTGCACCTTTTAAGGCAATTATTGAAAATGTGAAAACTGCATTGAACCCTATAAAAGCTGTATTTTCAAACATATTCGGCGGTATTTGGCAGGTTATTAAAAATCCTATTAATACGTTAATGAGCAATCTTGAAAGCTTTGTCAACGGCTTTATTTCCTCAATTAACAGTATGGCAAGCGGCGCAGATTGGGCGATAAATAATATCGGTCAGATTTTCGGTCAGGAATGGCACGTTGGGCAGCTTGCAAAAGTTACACTGCCTCGCTTTGCAAAAGGCGCAATTGTCAAAGCTCCCACACTTGCGGTTGTAGGTGATAACGCAGGAGCGAACACAGGCGACCCCGAGGTCATTTCTCCGCTGTCAAAGTTGCAGTCAATGATTAAGACTTCAAGTGGTGAGGACGTTGTAATTTTAAAGCAAATCCTTGACTACCTCAAACGGATTTACGAGATGTTCGTAATTTTCCGCAACAACGGCGGCAATCACTACGAGTTTGTTGCAAAGATAAACGGCTCGGAAATCTTTGACGAAATCGTCAAGCAAAACGAGCTTTACAAGAAACGTCACGGCGGCAAATCGGCTTTTGCATAAATAATTCTCCCTAAATTGTTATATATTGTTGACTTATTACAAATAATGTTGTATTATGTTTGTAAAGTTATTATATGTAACAATAAAGGAGAGGTTATTTATGAAAAGTAGTTTTTATAAGGTGATAACAGGAATAATCGCAGTTTTAGGCTTTATAGGCGGTATTATTCTTGGAAACACAGTGAAGATTAACAATTTTAATACTTGGCTGATGATTGAGGGCTGGGTTGCTACTGCTATATTATGTTTGATATTTTATGGAATAGCTTCAGCACTTGAATATCTCGAAGATTTGGGAGCAGGTCAAAATATTTCTTCAAATATGCCGACATCATATAATGCTTATAATGATAGGTTATCATCAGAACAAACTTTTAAAGATGAAAGACCAATCTCAAAAAAAGCCGCTGAAAACAAATGGGAATGTCCGAATTGCCATTCAATGAATTCGTATAATGACAGCGGAGAATGTCCAAATTGCCACTGGACACCATAAAAACAAGCCACTCCAAACGGGGTGGCTATAGTTTTGCAAAAATTTTTATAAAGCGTACATTCTTCGGGGTGTGCGCTGTTTTTATACCCATTTTTAGAAACGAGGTGCATTAATGGCGAACAATTACAAAGGCTATCTGCTGAAATTCGGCAACAAAATAATGCCGAACGGCTATTTTACCGAGTATTCCTCAACTCCCGACCAAAGGC
>JALFLK010000023.1 GCA_022774755.1 bacterium | reverse complement strand
AATTGAGCATTTCTCTTCTGAAGTGCTTTGATTTGCTGGGCAGTCAAAACGGTATCGTCATCAATCTGAACCTCTGAATACTGCTTAATCCAATTTGCCAGTGCACTGTGAGAAACTCCATACTCCTGATGAATTTGTGAGTATGACTTACCGGAATGGTATAAATTTACGATTGTTTGCTTGAATTCACTGCTGTATTTATTGTTTTTCTTTCCTGTCATTTTTATTCCTCCTTTGTTTGTCTTCTATTTTATCATACTTGTCCACTTCTTTAGTATATATCCAGGTCGAGCTTTTAACCTCACCTTTTGATTTAGCGGAGTATAAATCGGCAATTATGGAGTCGATGTACAAGGGTACAAAGCGAAACATCAAAAGTGAGGAAAGCCCAAAAAACACAGCTGTCAGGTAAGTGACGAGGAATTCTTTACCCGACTGCTTTATTACGGTGTGGCTCAGCTGAATTTGTCACTTGACGAAACAATGCTTATGCCACTTGGACTTCTCCTTGATTTACTTGAATGTCATAAGCAATACAACGGTCTTGTAAAACCGAAACGTGATTTGACGATTGATGATATTATACCGTATGGTGTGTGAAAATGGGTATGTAACTCAAATAAACATTGACAATAATAACCAATAAGTGTATAATAATCTTATTAAATATATTTATATTACACAAGGAGGTTTTCTTATGGGTAAGGCACCAGATAAATGCCCAATGTGTGGAGAAAAAGTACAATGGAAGTTGGTAGATACTACTAAAAAGGGATTTAGCGTTGGAAAAGCAGCAGTGGGAGGCATTTTGCTAGGACCAGTAGGTTTGATCGGTGGAGCGTTAGGCAAGAAAAAACAATGTTATTATTGCGGCAAATGCGGGTTTAACCACGAATATTGAGTAGTAATTATGGGAGCATCTGTCGGAAATGGCAGGTGCTTTTCTTATACCCATTGAGCCTTATGGCTCTTTTTTTATGCCCAAAACAAGGAGGTGACAAAATGGCAGATAATTTCGGACTGAAAATCGGTGTTGAGGGCGAAAAGGAATTTAAGAAAGCTTTGTCTGAAATAAATCAGAATTTCAAGGTGCTGGGTTCTGAAATGAAGTCCCGAAACGTCACCTACATATCAACTTAAAATTCGGGCTACAATTTTCTCCAAACAAACTAACTTTTCCACTCGATTTGCGAGCCGAGGCACTCGGCAAATTATTGTTTAGATAACTAAAAAACAGGTACTCAAAAAATTTTAAAAATTTTTTCAAAATCTTTTATTTTTGTCAGGGTTTTGTCCCTATGTCTGTTTTATAATAAAGCCAACAAATCAAAAATCACCGAAAGGAAGAAAAATTATGAAAACATCATCAATCAAATTCACAGACAACATCAAAAGAAGAATTATTGCAGGATTTCTTGCACTGACCTGTATCGGCTCGGTTGCAACGCTCAGCCTTGTAAAGACTAACGCCGCAACAACAAATTCAATTTCGCTTAACGAATCTCAGTTCAACTCAAACACCTATTTCACCGGCTCAATCCGTGCAATCCTTAATAACTGGGGCAAGGGAATGGCATCGACAGTTCCCGGACTTTCATTCCTCGCAGGTCCGATTTCTACAATGCTCAAAGATATCTGCGGAGTTCACGAAGTAAACCTTACAGAAATCAACAAAAAGCTTGACGACATTCAGAGGCAGATTGACAGCAGCACTCAGAAGATTATAAAAGATATTTACGACCAGAGCTCGCTTGTTGAATACAACAGGCTTGTTAACGAGGTTTTAACCAGCAAGAAATATGCTTTGGAATTAATTGACGTTATCAAAGACGAAACGAACGAAGTTAAAAAGAATATCACTCTTGCAGGTCTTGTAAATAACGACTTCACAAGCACTTCAAACTATGCACATAGAATAAGTGATTTGGAAAACTACATCAACGGTCCGTTCGGATACAACAAAAGTGTTTTCACTGCATATTACAACAAGATGAAGAATGAGTCAATGTTCGGCGGTGAAGCCGCTTACAGAGCAGAAAACTATGTAAATTGCAGTATGGAAATCTTTTCGGCCTCAGCATTCACGGCTCTGCTCTCGCTTGACGCAAAGATTAAGCTTGCGTCAATGACTAACGAGGAATTTTCAGCACTTGACGAAGATACTCAGCAAACAATCAAAAATATGAATCTTAATAAAAGTGCAATAACAGCTGCAATGAATCAGCTTAAAGGCGATATGGAAAGTGTTCTCAAATCATACAATAATTATCAGGAACTTACCGAAGAAGAAACTACAACATATGTCGGCAAGAGCGACGACGCTTCAAAAGCAATAAAGCTTAAAAAAGATCTCGGCGTTGTAAAGCATAACTGCAAAAACAATAACGATATTTCCGCCGATTTATTTGACTACTGGTGCCGTATCGGTCATCACTGCGACTACAGATATATAAAATCTATGAGTGAACTTGGCGAGAACTCACGAGGCGACATCAAGCGTGTTGAAATCAACGAGTATGTAAAGGCATTGAGCTATGATAAAGTAAAATTAATCATCGAACACATTCAAAAGAATTTCAGCGACCGTTCAATTTCACAGTATCTCAGAGGAGTCGTAGGCTTCCGATTCACAGACTGGTATGTTGGCAATACCTTCCTGATTGCAGGCAAAGTTGTGTGTCACCCTTGGGATCATTACTACGGCTACGAAGGCGCTAAGGTTTACAAATATGATTACAGTATTGAGGATGTAAATATGCAGGATTATAAGTGCGGTGAAATCTGGCACACAGCTCCCAAAGAATTATCAGGCGGTGAAGGCTTGTATTTCGAGCTTGCATAATCCTTAAAACACACAAGAAAACACCCCTCGGAAGCAATAACCGAGGGGTGTTTAATACATCTAAATTAAATAAAAAATTATCTACTAATTAAATTCAAGGAGTAACCTTTTTTGGGTTGCTCCTTTTTATATGCATTTAGCACAGAGCCTTATGGCTCTTTTTTATACCCAAAACGAGGAGGTGACAGAATGGCAGACAATTTCGGACTAAAAATCGGGGTTGAGGGTGAAAAGGAATTCAAGAAAGCGCTTGCTGAAATCAATCAGAATTTCAAGGTTCTCGGCTCTGAAATGAAGCTTGTTTCCTCGCAGTTTGACAAAAACGATAAATCTGTCGATGCGTTCACTGCACATAATCAAGTCCTTAACAAGGAAATCAACGAACAGAAAAACAAGATTGACCTTCTGAAACAGGCACTTGATAACGCATCTACTTCCTTTGGTGAGAACGACCGCAGAACACAGCAATGGCAGATCAAGCTCAATAACGCACAGGCAGCTCTCAACGACCTTGAAAAGGAATTAAAGGACAACAACGATACACTTGATAAAACGGCTGACGAGCTTAACAATGCAGAAAAAGAGGCTGACGATTTCGGTGATGAAATTGATGATGCCGGCAAGCAGAGCGACAGTGCAGGTGGCAAATTCAGCAAGGTAAAAGGAATTGTCGCAGGCTTTGGAAAAGCGTTAGCCGGTGCGACAGCCGCAATAGGTGCCGCCGCAGATATGAACATAGTCAAAAAGGTGATAAAAGAGTTTCGCCGAAAGAACAGAAAATGATTGACAGAGTAGTACATACTTGGTACAATAAAATTGACAAGTAGAAGTGTTGTGAGGAACACGCATAGTAATATGAATGTCCGGTGCAAATCCGGACGCTTGTTGTTAAGACAGTACAGCAATGTGCTGTCTTTTCTTTTGCATTTTTACAGAAAGGCGGTGTTACCGTGAAAGATAAATTAAACGCAAGGCAAAAGAAATTTGCTGAATATTATGCGCAGAGCGGTAATATCGTTCAGAGTGCAATTAAGGCAGGATATTCGGAAAAATATGCTAATGCAGACGCTTGCAAAATCCTAGAAAATCCTAGAGTTTCGGAATATATAAAAGAGCTGACAGCAAAGGCTCAACAGGATAGAATTATTACTGCCGTTGAACGTCAGGCAATTCTTTCCGATATTGCAAAATCATACGGTATCTCCTTAATAAAATTCAAATTTCACTTCCTATTGTACCACGCACATCTCTTACATTCCACTTATATTTTCGTAAAGATATTGAAAAAGGCAGACTGCTAATCCATAGCAATCCGCCCCATAAAATCACCACACCTCCAAATTATCTTCCGCATTCACCCATGCCTGCATCTCGCTGTCCAACACCAACCGAGATACTCTAATGGGTTGTCAATCGCAAGAGCGTTCAATGCACACTGTGAAAGAAGTGTACCAAAATCAGGAGATGTCGCAAGTGCTTCGTCTAACACAAGCTTATACTGATAAGCTGTTGCATCAACGCCGTCAATCTTGTAAAGATCCATTATCTTTACAGCCGTAAAGGTATGGTCAGTACTGTCTGCACCGATGTTGTCTGACGAGAGCACAACTGCTACTGTACTATCATCTTTAACAAGTACGGAAGACTGTGCTGCCGATGCGCTTGTTAAAGCAAAGCTTGATGTGCAAATCAGCAAAAATACTGTAAGCATTATACTAATTGCTCGTTTAAAGGTTTTTGTTTCATAATTTTTCCTCATTGAAATAAATAAAATTTGTTTTTTATACCATAAAAAAGCGTTTTAATTCAATGATTATTTTTACATTTCATTGAAGACGGCGACGCCTTTTTATATAGTATCTGCCTATATATACAGCCGGCTGTAAACAATAAACAGCCAAACAGTATAAACATTAATTCTTCCTTTGAGCCTGAGCCCGGCATATTGATATTAATAACTTTCGGGTTATCAATCATCTTAATGCTCTCAACTTTTTCGCCCGGCTGCTCACCAACAGTAAGAACCCCAGTTTCGCTGATTGTGAACGGTATGTCTTCAGCAAGGTAATAGCCATCCGGAGCTTTCTCCTCATGGAGTATATACTCTCCTGCCGGGAGTGAAATGGTGTACTCCTCTCCCTCGCTTTCCCAATCTGCAATTACAATGCCTTCTTTATCCGGAACCTGAAGTTCTGCCCCGCTAATATATAATCCTGACGGATCATTTTTAGCGAATGTAACATCGAAATACGGGCTTGTGTTAGTGAATGTAACTGTTATGTCCTCATCTTTATCAACTGTTTCTGTGGCTGTTTTCAGCGCAGAGTTGACTTTAGTGTTGCTTCTTTCGGAAGACGCAATCTGTCCGATTGAGGCTGAGTTTGTCACTTTGTATGATGGAATATAATTTGATTCGGTCTCAATGACAGAATAAGCCGAACCAATTGGCAAACCATCAAACCTGACGCTTTCATCCGCAGACAAGTACACACTTACATTTGCATTTCCGTTATTGTCAGAAGTAAACTCACCATCTGAATACCGGTAAACACTTCCGTAGTCCAAGCCGGAGAAAGAAACATAGAAAGTGAAAGGTTTTGTGGTTTGAACACCTATAACTTTCTTAGTAAGTGTGAATCCGTTAGTAACATCTAATTGCTTTGTATTAATAAAATCTTCAGTTATTTCGGTATTCTCTACGATATTTCCTTCATGATTAGAATTATCACATATGTATCCGTAATAACAGTCGGCATTGCCGTTGCCTTCAACAACTTTATATAAAGAACCTGCGGGAAGATCATTAATCTTTTTGGATTCACCGTGTTTCAGATACATTGTTGCTTTTCCGGATTCAAAGATAACATCACCGTAAAGGCCGTTGATATCTGTATTGATATTTTGTTCGTCATCGTAGAGCGTTACTGTAAGCATAAAATCTTTTTGCAAATCGAGCTCGCTAAGTTCAACCCCATCGACAGCATTTACCGTTTTGGTAATTTTAAGATTACCCGTCTTCGGCAGCGGCGTATCTTTCGTGTTTGTAAAGGCAGCGGTTGATACTTTGCCGATTTCAAGGGTACCAGAGTCACCTGTTGTCGTTGTAGTATAGCCGTTTTGATTAGCGTCAATCTCTGTGACCGTGTAATATATGCCGCCGGGCAAATCCGTAGCTGTCATAGACTGACCGTCTTTCAAACCAATTTCGGTATCTCCGTCTTTAAACTTAATATCGCCGTAATATCCGCTCAGCGGTTCACTGAGGGAAATACTAAATCTAAATTCAGTGTTTTTATCGGTTTCACTTATGTATCCAGCTAAGGTTTTACTTACCGTCAAGCTTGTCCTTGCTTCTTTTGTGTTGGTAATTACAGCATCTTCGGTCAGTCCTGTCCCCTGCTCATAAGTCACCTCTAAAGGATTGTCAGCACTGTGGTCACAATTATAATTTGCCATTGCTTCCTCCCACAGGTAATATACTGCGTCTTCATCATACACCTTAAAGCGGTAGGTCCATGTGCCGTCTCCGTTATCAATCCATTTTTCAAAAACATTTTCTTTATCTTCGCCATCACCGCCGTAGTCTATAAGAGCGTCCCATGGATGTAGCGTGGTGTACGAAAAACTGTAGTTTTCATCGGCAGAGGCATCATAATTTACAATAAGCATAGTACGACCGCTATCTTTATAATTGAGCACGGTGTTCACACTGTACTGACCCTCAGAAAGTCTTTTGCCATCAGCAAAGGCTACTATGGAATCGTTTTTATATACTGCACCCTTGGGCAACAGATCAAAAAATTTGCCGCTTTTTTGCTCTACATAGACATTCTCATTGCCATTGGATTTATAAGATTCGCTAGCATTTACAGACCAGGTAACAGAATACTGCCGTTTTGCTATATCGTTGAAATAGCCCTCAACTTTCTTTTCAATACTTCCCGTACGCCTTTTTCCCAATATATATACAACACCCTCTTTAGGTGAAGGTGTGGTTGTCTCCTCATCGGTATATTCTTCAGAATCAGCAGAATCCAAAACATCTGCAGTCTCAGAAACATCTGTGTCCTCGGAGACGCCCATATTCTCAGAGGCATCCGGCGTATAACTATCCGATATCATTGCGGTCGATTCTATAGTCTCATTCACAGACTTCTGAATAGTACCGATCCCAGTGGGGGGTTTCCTCCGTGCTTATGGCATTTACATCCGAAGTTGGCAGAATACTCACCAACATAACAAGTATTAGGATTGCACTTAAAATTTTCTTCCGCATAGAATTTACTTCCTCCTCAAAGCTGTCATTCCTCAAACCGGCACAAACATCCCTCTTGAAAACAACAATTTTTCGGGCGACTTAAAATAATCCCAAAAATCACACATTATACAACATTGTCTGATTAAAGAAACACCATTCGTTTCTATCTAAAAGTAAAATACTCAATAGTGCATTTTTTAAAAATCTACTTTTGTGTTAAATTTACACATTTTTCGCTACATTATGACATTATATTAACCCTTAGTAATTCTGTCCAATCAACATAAAATTCGCTCCTCCCTAAAAAGTGCCTTAGTATATTGTAAAACGTAAGGCGCAGGCAAATAACTTTGCATAAAGCGCATAGTCTGAGTGCGAATCGGGTGCAGCGTCACGCTGCCGGTCGGCTTCAAATCCCTTGTTCTTTATTACACAGATAAACGCCCCAAAACATCTAACGATGCTTTGGGGCGTTTATGGCGGAGGACAAGGGATTTGAACCCTCGCGCCGGTTACCCGACCTACTCCCTTAGCAGGGGAGCCTCTTAACCACTTGAGTAATCCTCCGTATGGTTAAGTTAAAAAAATTTAATGGCGGAGAGGAAGGGATTCGAACCCTTGGTCCCTTGCGGGATCACTAGTTTTCAAGACTAGCTCCTTAAACCACTCGGACACCTCTCCGTTTGCAATCAGCGACAATTATGTTACCACATAACAACCTTGTTGTCAATACCTTTCCCCTAATTTTCTTACTATAATTGAGTATTATTGATTGCACAGCACAAAAAGCCGACATACTGAGAAACTGCATAAATAATCGTCTGTCTCGTGAAACAAAATTAACTCTCTCAGGATTCTCTCTACTCGGAGAAAAAAACGGAAGTTAAGGAACAGCAGAAAGCTTTTTCGGGCAACAAACCTAAATAATTACAGGTACCTATCTACTCGAAGTAAAACAAACGGAAGTTAAGAAATAGCAGAAACTCTTATTTCGGGATACAAATCTAAATAATTAAAAGTACCCTTCTACTCGGAGAAAAAAACGGAAGTTAAGGAACAGCAGAAACTCTTATTTCGGGATATAAATCTAAATAATTGTATAATACTATCTACTCGAAGTAAAAATCTATTTTTCGGAAAGGAGTTTGTTAAGCTCTTCCATAAAGGTGTTAATATCCTTAAACTGGCGATAAACGGACGCAAAGCGAACATATGCAACTTCATCGACGGATTTAAGCTCTTCCATTGCATATTCTCCGATAGTTTGGGAGGTAACTTCTCTGTCAAGTCCGCTTTGGAGCTTAGACTCAATAGAATTTACCATTTCTTCTATTTGAGATACCGAAACGGGGCGTTTTTCACAAGCTCTGAAAAGTCCTCCCATAAGCTTGTTCCTGTCAAAGGATTCACGGGATTTATCTCGCTTGATTACCACAAGAGGCACTGACTCGATAACCTCGTGAGTAGTAAAGCGTTTTCCGCATTTTAGGCACTCTCTCCTTCTGCGGATACGCTCGCCGTCATCTGCTGAACGGGAATCTATTACCTTGCTTTCTTCAAAGCCGCAATACGGGCACTTCATAAGCACACCTCTCAATTTATTTTACTGCGAAACACATCTTATTTCTTTATAATAATATTATAACAGAATTATTTTATATTTCAAGTAAAGAATTATTTACAAATATATTACAATTACCCGGTGCGCTTTAACGGTTTATGTTTGTTTTATAATTTTATTCATATACTATTTTGGAATCGTTCTTTTTTTGACTATTGTTCTGTTTTGACTATTGTATTAAAATAAATATTGTATATAATAGAATCATAGTGCAAATAAATTACATTTTCGGAGGATATAGATGAAAAAACTGCTGATTGTTGTTGATTATCAAAAGGACTTTGTAACTGGAAGCCTGGGCTTTGACGGTGCGAAAAATATTGAAAACGCAATCGCCGACAAAATCATGAGATACAAAAATAACGGCGATTATGTAGTTGCCACTATGGACACCCACACCGAGAATTATCTTGAAACCCGAGAGGGCAAAAACCTGCCTGTAAAGCACTGCATTAAAGGCACCGAAGGTCACGGGTTTTACGGCAAAATCAACGATTACAAGGATAAGTTTGATAAAATTATTCTTAAACCGTCATTCGGAAGCGGAGAACTTTTTGAATGGCTGAAAGGAAACGACTTTGACTCCATAGAACTTTGCGGTGTTGTAACAAATATATGCGTCATTTCAAATGCAGTAATGGCAAAAACCGCCTGCCCCGAGGCAGAAATTTTTGTGGATAAAGCCGCTGTTGCAAGCAACGACAAAGAGCTTGAAAGCTTTGCTTTTACAATCATGGAAAACCTGCAAATTAAGATTATATAATAACGGAGGATTGTATGAAAAAAGGCAACAATGCGCTGTTGTGCGATTTTTATGAGCTTACAATGGCTAACGGATTTTTCAAAAACGGTTTCTGCAACAAAACCGTATATTTTGATTTGTTTTTCAGGAGTATTCCCGACGGCGGAGGCTTTGCAATTTCCGCAGGACTTGAGCAGTTAGCCCAGTATATTATGGAACTTCATTTTGATAAGGAAGACATAGAATTTTTAAGAAAAAAGAATATTTTTGACGAAGATTTTTTGAAATATCTTGAAGATTTTCGCTTTACCGGAGATATTTATGCCGTTCCCGAGGGTACTCCCGTGTTCCCCAACGAACCGTTAGTCACCGTAAAGGCTCCTGCCATTGAAGCGCAGATAATCGAAACCTTTGCCCTGCTTACAATTAACCACCAGTCGCTGATTGCCACAAAGGCAAACAGAATCGTCCGTGCCGCACAAGGCAGAACGGTGCTTGAATTCGGCTCAAGGCGAGCTCAAGGCGCAGACGGCGCAGTGTTAGGTGCAAGGGCGGCTTACATAGGCGGCTGTAAGGGAACCGCCTGTACTTTAAGCGACCGTCTGTATGATGTTCCGGCAGGCGGAACAATGGCTCACGCCTGGGTTCAGATGTTCGATAGCGAATACGAAGCGTTTAAAACCTACTGCAAAATTTATCCCAACAACGCCGTACTGCTTGTTGACACCTACAACACCCTGAAAAGCGGTATTCCCAACGCCATAAAGGTGTTTAAGGAAGAAATCGTGCCTAAGGGAATTAAAAATTATGGCATTCGCCTTGATTCGGGAGATATTTCTTACCTTTCAAAAAAAGCCAGAAAGATGCTGGACGAGGCAGGGCTAACCGACTGCAAGATTGTTGCCTCCAACTCTCTTGACGAATACCTTATTCGTGATTTGATGATGCAGGGGGCAAAAATCGACTCCTTCGGCGTCGGCGAAAGGCTGATTACATCAAAAAGCTCGCCAGTTTTCGGAGGAGTTTACAAGCTGACTGCTGTTGAAAGCGACGGTAAAATCATACCGAAAATCAAAATCAGCGAAAACACCGCAAAAATCACCAACCCTCACTACAAAAAGATTTACCGTCTTTACGACAATGAAAGCGGTAAAGCCATTGCCGACCAGCTTTGCGTATATGACGAAGTAATCGACGACAGCAAGGAGCTTACAATTTTTGATTCCGAAGCTACCTGGAAAACAAAAACCATACAAAATTTTACCGCAAAGCCTTTGCAAAAAACAATTTTCAAAGAAGGCAAGCTTGTATATAATCTCCCCTCTATCGACGAAGTTCAAAGCTACTGTGCAGAACAGATAAACACCCTTTGGGACGAGGTAAAAAGATTTGAAAATCCTCATAAATACTATGTGGATTTGTCACCGAAGCTTTGGGAGATTAAAAACCAACTGCTCAAAGATAATAAATATATATAATTGTATATCATAATTGAATACCGTAATTGCAATGAAAAAGTCGAGTGCATCGACACGCAATTCGTGCAGACAGTTTGTACTGACTGCAACCTTTTATGCCCGAGCGCAACTGAGCAATTTTCTATAATGAAAAAGCCTCCTGTCTGAACAGGAGGCTTAATTCTTATATTATTTTGTATATCTGAACATCTGCAAAAGACGCAGATATTCAAAGCAACATAAATAATTAGGACAATTGTCATTGTGCGAAGCTGTTTATCAACCACGGTGTAAAATCGTTATCAACAGCACCGCCGCAAATAATGTAAATAAAATTCCTGTTTTATTGACAAAAACGCAGTGCTTACAAGGCTTTTTCTATGATTTGCGGGTAAAAAAAGACCTTGCAGAATTGCTTCTACAAGGTCTAAACTTGATATTTAATTTTGCCTTATGGCTGATAAATGGTTTTACCCATTAACACAAATTATCAGATTACTGCTCGTCCTTGATTGCAGCCTGAGCGGCAGCAAGTCTTGCGATTGGAACACGGAAGGGTGAGCAGGATACATAGTCAAGACCAATCTTGTGGCAGAACTCAACTGATGTCGGGTCGCCGCCGTGCTCACCGCAGATTCCGCAGTGCATTGAAGGTCTAACCTTTTTACCCATATCTACTGCCATTTCCATAAGCTTGCCTACGCCTGTCTGGTCAAGCTTTGCAAACGGATCGTTCTCGTAAATCTTGTTGTCATAGTAAGAATCCAAGAATTTACCTGCATCGTCTCTTGAGAAGCCGAATGTCATCTGAGTAAGGTCGTTTGTACCGAAGCAGAAGAACTCAGCCTCCTCAGCAATAGCGTCAGCTGTTAAAGCAGCTCTTGGGATTTCGATCATTGTACCTACTTCGTACTTAAGGTCTGCGCCTGCAGCAGCGATTTCAGCGTCAGCTGTTTCTACTACTACCTTCTTAACGAACTTAAGCTCTTTAACATCGCCAACGAGAGGAATCATAATCTCGGGAACTAAGTTCCAATCGGGATGTGCTGACTTAACCTTGAGAGCAGCGCGGATGATTGCCTTGGTCTGCATCTTGGCAATTTCGGGATATGTTACTGCAAGACGGCATCCACGGTGACCCATCATTGGGTTGAACTCGTGGAGGCTGTCGATAATAGCCTTAATGTCAGCTACTGACTTGCCCTGTGCCTTTGCAAGGGCTTCAATGTCTGCTTCTTCTGTGGGAACGAACTCATGGAGAGGAGGATCCAAGAAACGGATTGTTACCGGATTGCCCTCAAGAGCCTCATAGAGAGCCTCAAAGTCGCCCTGCTGATAAGGCAGAATCTTGTTAAGAGCTGTTTCTCTCTCTTCAGCTGTATCTGCGCAAATCATCTCTCTGAATGCGGCGATTCTCTCTTCCTCAAAGAACATATGCTCAGTACGGCAAAGACCGATTCCCTCTGCGCCAAGCTCTCTTGCACGAACAGCGTCGGCAGGAGTATCTGCGTTTGTTCTAACCTTAAGCTTTCTGTATTTATCTGCCCACTCCATAATTCTGCCGAACTCACCGGCAATAGAAGCAGGAACAGTAGGAATAATACCGTCGTAAATGTTACCTGTTGAACCGTCGATTGAAATAGCGTCGCCCTCGTGGAACTCTTTGCCTGCAAGTGTGAATACTTTGTTAGCCTCGTCCATCTTAATCTCTGAGCATCCGGATACGCAGCAAGTACCCATACCACGTGCAACAACGGCAGCGTGAGAAGTCATACCGCCTCTTACTGTCAGGATACCCTGTGCGCTCTTCATACCCTCAATGTCCTCAGGTGAAGTTTCAAGTCTTACAAGAATAACCTTTTCGCCGTTTCCGCCCTGAACCTTTGCGTCGTCAGCTGTAAATACAATCTTACCGCAAGCAGCGCCCGGTGAAGCAGGAAGAGCCTTGCCGATAGGTGTTGCAGCCTTAAGAGCGGCAGCGTCAAACTGGGGATGGAGAAGTGTGTCCAGGTTTCTGGGGTCGATCATTGCAACAGCCTCTTTTTCGCTGATCATACCTTCGTCAACAAGGTCGCAAGCGATTTTAAGAGCAGCCTGTGCAGTTCTCTTACCGTTTCTTGTCTGGAGCATATAAAGGTGCTTGTCCTCAATTGTGAACTCTATATCCTGCATATCTCTGTAATGATTCTCAAGAGTGTTGCAGATGCCTACGAACTGGTCGTAAACTTCGGGCATAACCTCTTTAAGCTGAGCAATCGGAGAAGGAGTACGAACGCCTGCTACAACGTCCTCGCCCTGAGCGTTCATAAGGAACTCACCCATAAGCTTCTTTTCGCCTGTTGCAGGGTCTCTTGTAAATGCAACGCCTGTACCTGATGTATCGCCCATATTACCGAATGCCATCATCTGTATGTTTACTGCAGTACCCCAAGAATAAGGAATATCGTTATCTCTTCTGTAAACGTTAGCACGGGGGTTATCCCATGAACGGAATACAGCCTCAATAGCTCCCATTAACTGCTCCTTAGGATCAGTCGGGAATTCAACGCCAATCTGCTTTTTGTATTCTGCCTTAAACTGAGCAGCAAGCTCTGCCAAATCCTCAGCTGTAAGCTCAACGTCCTGAGTAACGCCTTTCTTTTCTTTCATTTCGTCAATAAGAACCTCAAAGTACTTCTTACCAACTTCCATAACTACGTCTGAATACATCTGAATGAATCTTCTGTAGCAGTCCCAAGCCCAACGGGGGTTGCCTGACTTCTTAGACATAACCTCAACAACGTCTTCGTTAAGACCAAGGTTAAGGATTGTATCCATCATACCGGGCATTGAAGCTCTTGCACCTGAACGAACAGAAACCAAAAGCGGATTTTCCTTATCACCGAACTTTTTGCCGGTGATTTCTTCCATCTTTGTGATGTACTCCATAATCTGTGCCTGGATTTCATCGTTGATTTTTCTGCCGTCTTCATAGTACTGTGTGCAAGCTTCGGTAGTAATTGTGAAGCCCTGTGGTACCGGCAGACCCAAACCTGTCATCTCTGCAAGGTTTGCGCCCTTACCGCCGAGAAGATTACGCATGTCTTTGTTACCTTCTTTAAAAAGGTATACATACTTGTGACTCATATTTCTGAATCCTCCTGTTATAATGTTGAGCATTTTGCTCATATTTTGCAGACTTTCTTAGCCTGTCTGTTATTATAACAAATAATGCTTTAAAATTCCATAATTTTTAAATATTTTTTCTTATAAAAAGTGAAGATGTTTTTATAAAGTTATTGTGTATTTCGTTAAAATTGACGAAAGTTACGAAAACTTTGTTATGAAACCTTGAAAAAAATAATATTTATGCGATAATAGTAATATCTATTATTGCGTGATTGCGTAATTGAAAGGCGTTGTATTATGAGTACTTGTGCAGTAATCCTTGCCGGCGGCGAGGGAAAGCGGATGAAATCCCAAAAGCCCAAAACTCTGTCTTTAGTTTTAGGCAAGCCTATGCTCAGCTGGGTTATCGGGGCTGTTAAAAATGCAGGAATCGATAGACTTTGCCTTGTTAAAGGGTACAAAAAGGAATACATTGACGAATATACTGCCTCTCTTCCCTTTTTTGTTGAAACTGTTTTTCAGGCTGAAAGACTGGGAACGGGGCACGCTGTTATGCAGGCAAAGGATTTTCTTGAAAATAACGGCGGAAGCGTTGTGATTCTTAACGGCGACGCCCCCTTTATGGACTCAAAAACCATTGAGGAATCCTATAAATACCACAAAGAAAACAACTGCTGTGCTACGGTAATTTCCGCAAAGGTCAATGACCCCACAGGCTACGGCAGGATTGTCCGTGACGGCAATGGCGATGTTAAAGCCATTGTAGAGCAAAAGGACGCCGATGAAGAAACCCTGAAAATCTCAGAGGTTAACTCCGGCGGTTTTTGGTTTGAAACCGAGATGCTCCTGTCGGTGCTTGACAAAATCAAGTCTGACAACAAAGCAGGCGAATATTATCTGCCCGACGCTTTAAAGCTGATTCTCGAACAGGGCGGAAAGGTGGGAGCATTCACCGCAAAAAGCAGTGATACTGTTCTGGGCGCAAACGACCCGAAACAACTTGAGGAGCTTAACGATATTGCCACCGAAAAAGGCTACAAATGCCTGCTTGACTGCTGAGCGTGCCAAACACTCATTACTGCAATGTCACGGTAAATTCGGCAGGTACATCAGGCACTTCGCACTACCTATAATCACAATGTAAAATCCCTGTGGATTTTATGTATAAACTTCGTTGTATAATTTTCATTATATAAATCTCGTTGTGTTATTTCATTCACATAGATACAAAGGACAAAGGAGAACGAAAAATGAATTTTCATGGAAAAGACATCAAAATTTTTTCAGGCACATCCAACGTCAATGTTGCCCAGGGAATTGCCGGCTGTTTAGGCTTGCCTTTGGGAAAAAGCGACTGTGCTAAGTTCAGCGACGGTGAAATTGCTGTTTCGATTCACGAATCGGTAAGAGGAAGCGACTGCTTTATTGTTCAGTCAACCTGCACCCCCGTAAACGACAATCTTATGGAAATGCTCATTATGATTGACGCTATGAAGCGTGCATCTGCCGCAAGAATCACAGCTGTTATGCCTTATTTCGGTTATGCAAGACAGGACCGCAAGGCAAAACCCAGAGATCCAATCTCAGCTAAGCTTTGCGCTGACCTTATTACAACCGCAGGTGCAGACCGTGTTCTTACAATGGATTTGCACGCAAACCAGATTCAGGGATTTTTTAATATTCCTGTTGACCATCTCCACGGCGCAGGCATCCTTGCAAACCATATGAAAGAAAAGGTTGCAAAGAATCCCGACGAGTATGTTGTTGTTTCTCCTGACCTTGGCTCTGTTACAAGGGCAAGAAATTTTGCCGCTAAAATCGGCACTTCTCTTGCTATTATTGACAAAAGACGTCCCAGAGCAAATGTATCTGAGGTTATGAACATTATCGGCGACGTTAAGGGCAAAAAGGTTATCCTCCTTGACGATATGATTGACACAGCCGGAACGCTCTGCAACGGCGCTCAGGCTATTATGGAGAAAGGCGGAGCTACCGAAGTATGCGCCTGTGCTACTCACGGCGTTCTTTCAGGTCCTGCTATTGAGCGTATCAAAAACAGCGTTCTCAAGGAAGTTATCCTTCTTGATACTGTTCCGCTTCCGAAGGAAAAGATGATTGATAAGTTTACAATTCTTCCGATTGCTCCTACATTTGCAGAGGCTATCGCAAGAATTTACAATGACAAGCCCTTCTCACCTGCTTTCGGCTGATTTTTACCAATTACAACCGATTAAACGGTTATATCAATTATTGATGCCGATCAGCCGATTTTTCAATCTGCTGATAATTCGGTGTGAATATACATATAATATGTAAGCAGTTTTGTTAGCAGTTTAGGGGCAACAGCAATTATTAAAATATTAAAAACAGGCGGAGCGAAAATGCTCCGCCATATTTGGGTTAAAAGCCTTTAGAATACTATTTTATACTAATACAAAGTAGAAAATCTACTTTCTATCAGGAATTAGTATTAGGCATACTGATAATACAGGTGAACAAAATGTTTGGAATAAACAAATTCAGCTCAAGCGTTGATTTTATGGTGGTGGGACTGGGAAATCCCGACAAAAAGTACGAACGCACAAGGCACAACACGGGATTTATTGCACTTGATTATATTGCAGACAAGCGAAACTTTAAAATAAACCGGCTTAAGTTTAAATCTCTTGTGGGAGAAGCAACCGTCGGCTCTCACAAGGTTCTTTTTCTCAAGCCCTCAACATATATGAATAACAGCGGTCAGGCGGTAGTTGAGGCTATGAATTTTTACAAGCTTAAACCTCAGCAGGTTATAATAATTTTTGACGATATTTCCCTTGATGTGGGCAAAATGCGTATCCGTTCAAAGGGCAGTGACGGCGGTCAAAAAGGAATGAGAAGCATTATTTATTTAAGCGGAAGCGACGAATTCCCACGCATTAAAATCGGCATCGGGCAAAAGCCTAATCCGAACTGGGAGCTTGCCGACTGGGTGCTTTCTAAATTTTCAGACAGCGAGTTAAAGGAAATCGAAAAAATGGCCGATAACGCCAATAACGCCCTTGAGCTTATTATGGACAGCAATATATCAAAGGCTATGAATCTTTATAATTGATTCAGGTAAAATATCAGACAAGGAGAAGCAATGAAATTTCTTGTAAACACACTAAAAAACACCAAGGAATTCAAGTCTGTCGAAAACTCCCTGAAACCCCGTGGCAAGCTGTGTATAACCGGGGTTACAGGCATTAACAAGGCTAACCTTATTAACACGCTCTGTCATTATAAAAATGTCAGAGCCTTTTGTGTTGCCGGCGACGAGCCGGAAGCCCAGAGCATTTGCAACGACCTTTGCTCCATGGGCAAAAAAGCTTATGTATATACCGTAAAGGATTTCAGCTTCAGAGATGTTGAGGGCAAGTCTATGGACTATGAGCATCAGCGTCTTAATGTTCTGATTAAAATTTTAGAGCAGGATTACGATGTTATAATCACCTGTATTGACGCCGCCTTGCAGTACACAATCCCACCCGAGGTTTTAAAAAGCTCTGTACTTAAAATCAAGACGGGTCAAAGCGTCAGCCTTGAAAAATGTATAAACGCCCTGAATTTAATGGGATATAAGCGTTTTGACCAGGTTGACGGTCACGGTCAGTACGCCGTTAGGGGCGGTATTCTTGACCTGTTTATGCCTGACGCATTAAATCCCGTTCGTGTGGAATTTTGGGGCGACGAGGTAACCGACATAAACTATTTTGAGGTTGAAACCCAGCGCAGATGCGGAAAAGCCGTCGAAATAACGCTTACTCCCTCCACAGAGGTATTGGTGGAAAACAACGAAGAATTAGCCGATATAATTGTTAAAAAAGCCTCTTATCTCCGTGGAAAATCCGCAGAAAAGGC
>JALFLK010000007.1 GCA_022774755.1 bacterium | reverse complement strand
AGATTTTTTGTCAGGTTGCACAAACAAACCGCAGTAATGCTGACGCATTACGAGGATTTTTTGGGCAGGCTGACGGAAAAGATGCAAGCAAGATGTGCAAACAATCTTATGATGTGATTTATTCAGTGTTTCCTTAGATTTTAGTATCAATCTCTTTATCAAAGTCGGTGCAATCCGCAAAAATTTAAACGCAAACAACGCAAAATGCATATACAATTTCCGTAACATAAAAAAGTCGAGTACCTCGACACGCAATTCGTGCAGACAGCTTGATGTAATTCAATCTTATTTGCCCGACCGTTAAAAGCAGTTTCCAATAAAGTGCAATCATTCGAGTACCTCGACACGCAATTCGTGCGAACAGCACCATAGATGAATCTATTTCGCAGATACCCTGTTACAGATTATCGGCGTAGGCGAAGTGCGAACAGCACCATAGATGAATCTATTTCCCCGGAATAAAACGGTCTGACATATATGTTTTATGTTATAAACCGGCCTTTTCTCGGCGGAAAACGGTCGGGCATAAAACTTTACCAAATAGATGAAACTATCTCCCCGGAGCAAAAAGCCTCGACACGCAATCCGTGCAGACGGCTTTTGCTGAAAACAGCCTTTTATGCCCGAGTGTATCCGAGCAATTTCCTATAACGTAAAAAACCGCAAACCCTTACGGATTTGCGGTAATTTGTTTTCATGGGATAATTTATGCGAAATTATACGCAGCCCTGAGCCTTCATAGCCTCGGCAACCTTTAAGAAGCCGGCAATGTTTGCACCTGCCATATAGTTGCCTTCCATACCGTACTCTTTAGCAGCCTCGTCGCAGGACTTGAAGATTTCAACCATAATGCTGTGGAGCTTTGAGTCAACTTCTTCAAATGTCCAGGAAAGTCTTGCTGAGTTCTGGCTCATCTCAAGACCTGATGTTGCAACACCGCCTGCGTTTGCAGCCTTAGCAGGACCGTAAAGCATACCGTTTGCAAAGTAAACATCGATAGCCTCAGGTGTTGAGGGCATATTTGCACCCTCTGATACTGCGAAACAGCCGTTTGCGGCAAGAGCCTTTGCGCTCTCTTCGTCGATTTCGTTCTGTGTTGCACAAGGAAGAGCAATATCGCAGGGGATTGTCCAGATACCCTTGCAGCCCTCTGTGTAAACAGCGTCGGGATGAGTATTGACATACTCTTTAATTCTCTTTCTCTCAACCTCTTTAAGCTGTTTTACGCAGTCAAGGTCGATACCGTTCTTATCGTAAATATATCCGTTTGAATCGGAAAGAGCAACTACCTTTGCACCAAGCTCGGTAGCCTTCTGTGTAGCGTAGATTGCAACGTTGCCTGAACCTGAAATTACAACAGTCTTGCCGTTGAAGCTCTTGCCGTTAGCCTTGAGCATTTCTTCGGTGAAGTAGCAAAGTCCGTAGCCTGTTGCCTCTGTTCTTGCAAGTGAACCGCCGAAGGTAAGTCCCTTACCTGTCAGAACGCCTGACCACTCGTTTCTCAATCTCTTATACTGACCGAACATATAGCCGATTTCCCTTGCGCCTGTTCCGATGTCGCCTGCGGGAACATCGCAGTCAGGGCCGATGTGTCTGTAAAGCTCTGTCATAAAGCTCTGGCAGAAACGCATAATCTCTCCATCGCTCTTGCCCTTAGGGTCAAAGTCGGAGCCGCCTTTACCGCCGCCCATAGGAAGAGTGGTAAGGCTGTTTTTGAAAATCTGCTCAAAGCCGAGGAACTTGATAATTCCCAAATATACTGAAGGATGAAGTCTCAAACCGCCCTTGTAGGGTCCGATAGCAGAGTTAAACTGAACTCTGAAGCCACGGTTTACCTGCGTTTTTCCGTTGTCGTCAACCCAAGGAACTCTGAAGATAATCTGTCTTTCAGGCTCAACGATTCTTTCAAACACGCCTGCCTCAACAAGGTCGGGTCTTCTTTCAACAACAGGCTCCAAAGACATAAAAACCTCTGTTACTGCCTGAATAAACTCGGGCTCGCCTGCGTTTCTCTTTTTTACTGTTTCCAGTAAGTCAATAAGATACTGATTTTTTAACGCCATTGTTAAAAACCTCCAATAAAAATTCTTGCCGTAAAAACAAGTACTCGTAAATTTTATCACCAAAACCATTAAAATGCAATATTTGATTTAAAAAAATTCATAATTTTAATCAATTTTATGTGATTTAAAGGTTTATGCAGGGATTTCACCCTGCGTTTTGCAATATTTTACATAAAATTTACATATCCGGCATTTACAAGCAGTCACAAAAATGATATTATTAGCCGGTATGACAAGTACCGATAATCCGCAGTTTTTATACGCTTGTGCAAATCGGACTTTTGGTATATAATTGGGATATAATATAAAATACAATTATGATTGTGGAAAAATATAAAAAGGCAATTATAATATTCGGAGGCTGTTATGAGAAATACAAAAATTGTATGCACGATAGGTCCTTCCTGCAGTGACAAGGATACTCTCCTAAAAATGATAGACGCAGGTATGAATGTAGCAAGATTCAATATGTCCCATGGAACATATGAGGAAACCGAAAAGCTGATGAACACTGTTAAGGAAGCAATAAAGGAAAGCGGAAAATATGTGGAGCTTTTGCTGGATACAAAAGGCCCTGAAATAAGAATAGCCACCTTTGAAAACGGCAGCGTTACCCTTTCGGAAGGTCAGGAATTCTGCTTTTTCAAAGAACAGGTTGAGGGAAATGAAAAAGGCGTCAGCCTTTCCTTCCCTAAGCTTGTGGAATTGTTCAATTCGGAAATACCAGCCTCTTTGGGCAGAGAAATTCTGCTTGACGACGGTAAGATAATTATGGTTGTAAATGAAGTTACACCTGATTACATTAAATGCACAGTTCAGAAGGGTGGAAAGCTCTCTGACCGAAAGAGCATAAATATACCCAACTACAAGGTAAATATGCCTTATGTAAGCCAAAAAGACCGTGAAGACATTGAGTTCGGTTTAAAGCACGGCGCACACGTTGTTGCAGCGTCCTTTGTACGCTGTCACGAGGACGTTCAGACCCTCCGTGACTATATTGACAGCATCGGCTACGAATATGTTGAAATTATTTCTAAAATTGAGAATCAAAGCGGTGTTGACGACATTGACGAAATCATCAAAGTAAGCGACGGCGTTATGGTTGCAAGGGGCGATATGGGCGTTGAGATACCCTTTATTAAGCTCCCCGAAATTCAAAAAACAATCATACGCAAGACGGTTTCCGCCGGAAAATTTGTTATTACCGCTACTCAGATGCTTGAGAGTATGACCAATTCTCCCAGACCAACCAGAGCCGAAATCAGCGACGTGGCAAATGCAGTTTACGACGGCACAAGCGCCGTTATGCTTTCCGGAGAATCCGCCATGGGCAAATATCCCGTAGAGAGCGTAAGAGCTTTGAACGATATCTGCGAAGAGGCAGAAAGCAATCACGAAACAAGAGAGCTTGAAAAATGTATAATCAAGGGTCTTTTGGACGGTGCGTCCGATATGAGCTTCAGAGAAAACCTTTGTCTTGCGGCAAAAAATGTTGCCGAAAGGGTAGGCGCCAAGGCAATTATTGTTGAGAGCGCAACAGGCAGAGTTGCAAGAGCAATGTCGCATTTCCGCCCGTCCTGTCCCATTATTGCCGTTGTAACCTCCGAGCTTGTAGCAAAAAAGCTGTGCCTCACCTGGGGCGTAACCGCTGTTTTGGGAGCTGAAAAAACCACCTCAGACGCTATTACAAGGCAGGCCATGGAAAAGGCACTTTCTACAAAAATAGTTAAAAAGCGTGATATTGTCCTTGTTCTTTCTTCAAACAAAATCACGCCTACTTCAAGTACAGACACTCTGAGCATAAGGGTGCTTTAAAATGAAAAATGTTATTCTTATAGGTATGCCCGGCTGCGGAAAAAGTACCGCAGGCGTTATCCTCGCCAAAAGCCTCGGCTTTGACTTTACCGATACAGACCTGATAATAAGCAAAAAATGCGGTAAAAAATTACAGGCTGTGCTTGATGAGGACGGCATTGATTATTTTCTGCAAATGGAAAACGAGGTCGGCTGTGAGCTTGAATGCCGAAATACCGTTGTCGCCACAGGCGGTTCAATGGTGCTGAGCACCGACGCAATGGAACATTTGAAAGAAATCGGAACCGTTGTTTATATTGACGTTCCCCTTGATGTTCTGAAAAAACGCATTACGAATATGAAAACAAGGGGTATTGTTTTTGAAAAAGGCGAATCGCTGGACGATGTTTTTAAAAAGCGCACACCCCTTTACAAAAAATATGCCGATATTACCGTAACCGTCGCTAAAAACGGTAATCTTGAAAATACGGTAACAAGAATCGCAGATTTTCTCCACCGCAAACCCCAAGTAAAATAATTTACATCTTATATTTTAATTTTGTATTAAAATCCGACAGAAAGAGCCGACAGAAAACTATGATAATATTTTAAGCATATTCTGATTTGTCTGCACAGCAAAAAGCCTTCCCGGCTTTGTTTCGCACCGGGAAGGCTTTATTTATTGTTTTTATTTTATACTTTGTACTTAATGTTTTAATCTCCAACACAAATCGCTGATGTTACAAAGACAATGAAATATTTTTAAGCAGATTTTGCGGAATTTCCGCACCTGTCACTTAACCTTATTGTAGCTTCGTCTGTAAAGCAAAATAAGTATTAAGGATATTATCACCAAAACCGCCGCTGCCAGCAGGAATCCTGCCTGGCACTGATTAACCGTCGTCACAAAAAGGTTGTAAGCCGAGCGCTGTGTAAAATTAACCTTTGATGCAAAACCCGAAATATATCCTGCAACGGGAATGATTAAAACTGCCAGCGTAGCTCCCAAGCTTCCGTAGCTGAGGTTGCGGTAAAATCTGTGTCTCCACTTGTTCAGTAAAAGCATAGTTACTGCAATTAAAACCGTCAGCACAGCAGAGGAAATAATAATCACCGTCAGCCCAAACTGAGCTTTATAAAAATAGTTTGCAATAGTTGTAAACATAGGTATTTTTATATTATTTTTAAAAATCTCCGCTGCATTTTTTGTCAGTACATACCTGCTGTTGCTGTTGACGGTATCGGGGTCAATGTTTTTATCAGATATGTAATTGTCAAGGGCTGCGCTGAACTTCTGCTCGAAGTCCACAGTATCTACAACCGTCGATTCACCGCTGTAATAGGCATCAAGATATTTATCGGTCTGTTCCTTTAAGAACACTTCATCAAAAACGCTCTCGGAAAAGCCCTCGTCAAGTCCGCTTGCATAACCCAAATCGGTCAGACTCTGCTTTATCTCGTGGTCTAAATCGCTAAAATAACCGCATTTGTCCATACAGTTGATAATAAAGCTTTTATTGAAAACAGTTGCCTTCGCAACAACGCAAACCGACATGACAAAAATCACTATTGACAGAAAAAAGGCAAGCACAACCGTCAGCACTCTCTTTATTACAGAATTACCTCTCATAATGCTCCCCCCTACCTTATAATCTTCGGACCCGAAACATATTTTGCATACACAAAGTACCTCTGTTCCGTCAGTCCCAATTCATCAAACGGGTAACAGGTATACATTACAAGATTTTCCTCCTGAGCGCCTAAATCAAAAGCCGTATTGTCCGAGGCCTTTTTCACCTCGGCAGAGGTAATCTGGTAAACATAATTGCCGTAGCTTGTAGAAATCTTAACCTCTTGTCCGGGTTGGGCATACTTTAAGCCGTTGAAAAAAGTATTATTATGCCCTGCAACAAGTACTGTTTTGCCGTATCCCGGAATAAAACTGCCGTTGTAAATACCCACGCCGTTTCTCAGCGGCACATTTCCGTCACCGTAAAAAAGCTTTGCATGCACACCGCAATCCTCGATTGTAAGCTGTCCGAAGCAGACTCCGTAATTGGGATACTGCACATCGGAGGCGTCTATCTGTTGGTCGGAACCGTTTTCTCCCGATTCAAGGGAGGTATCCTCAGGCAAAGGCACAAAAATATTTTCATACGCAGTAGAAAAATCTTTATCGCCGTCGGAAAACATCATTTCAACAGAAGAAAAAAACGGCGACAAAGCCGGATAGAAAATCAGCGCAGCAAGTCCGTAAATCAGCCCACAAAAGACAAGGGGAAGAATCAAAAAATTCTTCCCGCCGCCCTTATGCCTGTGTTTTTTTGTTGTATGCTCCTGCATAATTAAGAGTTTAATTTTCTTGTTTTAACAGCGTAAACAAACACGCCTGCCGAAACAAGAACAACAACTGCAGCAACTCCTGCCGCAGCAACGGTATTTACACCGAAGCCTGTTGTCTTAACAATGTCATTGCTGACAATAGTGCCGTCTTTTGTAAGAGTAGGCTCTGCACAAAAAGCGATGTTGCCGTCCGGGTCTTTAATTACAAGATTCCTTGTAGAAGAATCGTAATACATTGTCATACCGATAACGCCTACAGCCTTTTTACCGTAATTAAGAAGCTGCTGCTTCTGAGCAACAGTCAATGTGCCGATGTTAGAAGCTCCTGACTGCTCGAGTAATTTCTTTCCCTCATCAATAATTGAATTGATTTCCTTAGCCTGATCCTCGGTAACATCTACCGTGTTAAAGTATGATTCAGCCTGATTAACATATGCAGTAGGAATTCTCATTGTCTGACCCTGCATAACAACAGTTGTGTTAAGCTTGTCGAGTATTGACTGTTCTGCTGAATTGATACCTGCAGCAAAAACAGTAGCGCATGAAAGCAAAGCTACGAGCATTGCCGTAAATACAGCACATAATTTTTTCATATTTGCTCTTCCCTTCAATATTATTTTTTCCGCTGATATAAGGAATAAAATAAATACCTTTTTTGATATTTACGGGAGTAATTCTATCACACTTTTCAGAAAAAGTAAAGTCTTTTTAATATAATTTGTCTATTAGAATTAAAAATTGATAAATTTTGTAGAAAATACACTTGTTACGGTGTGAAAAACTTTTAAAATTTGACAATATTGTACTTTTTATCTCAATACTTGAAATCAAATCATATATTTTGCCGCAAATATGCGTTTTTTTACACTAATCACCTGACAAATAAAACAAGAAAACGCTGATTTTGCCCCATCAGGTAAAAAACCATGTGCAAAATATAAAAACCGATCTTACTGATTTTAATTTGTCTCAATTTAGCAATAAACGATATTTTTGGTAATTCGGTGTCAAGTATTGCAATTTGCGTCGTAGTATTGTATAATTGTTGTGTTTAAGTTTATCATTACCGGAAAGGATTTTGTTTATGGAAATATCTCTGAAAGATGTTTTTGCCATTATTAAAAAGCACTGTATTTTTATCCTAGTTACGGCTTCCGTACTTGCTCTGTGCTCATTTTTTGTAACCAAATTTTTTATTCCCAAAGAGTACACATCTCAGGTAAAGCTCTATGTTGAAACAAATACGGAAGATACCAACAGCTACAATGCTCTTAACTCCGTAAACTACGCCAAGAGCCTTGTACCGACTTACATACAAATGCTTCAGACCAACAACTTTTTTGAAGATGTTTCCTCAGAATTAGACGAAAAATATTCTTCTAACGAGCTTTATAAGAAAATCACATTTAAAAGCATAGAAGACACGGAAGTTTTTACAGCTGTTGTAGTTGATAAAAGTCCCACAGAGGCAAAACTTATCGCCGACGCCGTGTCTGTTGTAGCACCGAGAGTTATTGCGGAAATCAACGATAAATCCAACCTTAAAATAGTAGATTCAGCCTATGTTCCTTCATCTCCGTCATCACCGGACACAACCAAAAATGTAATTTTAGCTTTTTTTGCAGGCTTGATTATTTCTTTGGTAATCGTATTTGTCAGGGAATTTACGGATATTAAGATTAAATATAACGACGAAATGACAGATGTGCTGGGCGTCCCGGTTCTTGCGGCAGTACCTGACTTCAAAAACATTGTTTCCGAGAAGAAAAAGTCGCACAAGCGCAGATAAGGGAGGATAAAAATGGCAAATCAGCAAAGCAGAAACTACGAAAAACCCGATGAATTACAGCTTTTGGGATTTCAGGTCAGAGAAGCCTACAAAACGGCAAGAACAAATATTGTGTACTCGCTTATTAAAAAAGGCTGTAAAAAAATAGCCTTTACAAGCACGGAGAAAGGCGACGGCAAAACCGTTACCTCCTCAAATATCGCCTATGCCCTTGCTCAGCAGGTGGACACAAACGTTCTTCTAATCGACTGTGACCTTCGTGCCCCGAAGGTTCAGGCAGTTCTTAACATTGAACCTACGCCGGGACTGACAAATTATCTCAACGACGAATGTGAAATCGGCGAAATAATAAAGCCCACAACATTGCCGAACTTTCATGCAATTTGCTACGGCGCTATTCCGCCTAACCCTTCGGAGCTTTTGGCTAGTGATAGTATGAAAGATTTTGTAAAGATGCTTGAGCATCAATACGATTACATAATATTTGACACCCCTCCTATCGGCATTGTTATCGACTCAATACCGCTTATTAAAATGTCGGACGGCGTGGTAATTGTTGCAAGAGACAATTATACAACTTACCCGAAACTTAAGAAGACAATCGAAACAATTAAACGTGCAGACGGAAAGGTTTTGGGAGTTGTAATCAACAAGGCGTCGGCAGTTGACGCAAGCAAAGGAAAGAAATACTCCAATTACGGCTATTACGGCTACTGATATGCAAAACATTAAGGAAGGGAAACAATGGAAACAATGACTCCGTCAAACCAGACAGACAACGTTGTTACAAATAAAAATGAAATAAGGGATTTTCCAAAGCACAAGCCTGTTTATGAATTTATCAAGCGATGCTTCGATATTCTCTTTTCCGCCGCAGCACTTGTGTTGCTTTCGCCGATTTTTTTGATTATTTCTATAGCAATTAAGCTTCACGACGGCGGACCGGTTTTGTATGTTTCGCAAAGAGTAGGAAAACACGGAAAAAGATTCAACTTTTATAAATTCAGAAGTATGTGCGTTGACGCCGATGAAATCTACGAAAAGATTAAAATCCAAACAAAAACAAACGGGCCTACATTTAAGCTGGAAAATGACCCGAGAGTTACAAAAGTGGGAAAATTTCTGCGAAAAACCAGTTTGGACGAACTGCCTCAGTTTTTTAATATTCTGAAAGGCGATATGAGTTTTGTAGGACCTCGCCCTCCCCTTGTAAGAGAAGTGGAGGAGTACGACGATTACGCAATGCAGAGGCTCACCGTTACAGGCGGATTAACCTGTTTCTGGCAGGTTATGGGCAGAAGCAACATTGACTTTAAAGGTATGGTTGAGCTTGACCTGAAGTATATTGAAAAGCGCAGTATTTGGACTGACATTAAGATTTTGTTTATGACAATCCCTGCGGTTTTCAGAGGAAACGGAGCGTACTGATATTTTAAGGAGTTAGTTAAATGACCGCTAAATGCAATACCAGAGTTCTTCACATAGTCGAGGCCTTCGGCGGCGGCGTTTTCAGCTTTCTCGCTGATTTAGTCAATGAAACCGCAGATGATTTCGAAATATATATAGCCTACGGCGTCAGATCGCAAACTCCTGAAAACTTCCGTAAGTTTTTCAGTGACAAAGTTCACTTTATTTGCGTTGAAAGCTTTGGCAGAGAGATAAGCCTTAAAAATGATTTTAAGGCTTATTTTGAGCTTAAAAGAATAATAAAAGATGTAAATCCGCAGGTTGTGCATCTTCATTCGTCCAAGGCAGGGTTTTTGGGGAGATTCGCCGCAAACTGTAAAAAGCGGAGAGTTATTTACAATCCCCACGGGTTCTCTTTTCTTATGGAAGATTGCTCTGCGCTGAAACGAAAAGCCTACCGCATAATTGAAAAGGCGGCAACAATCAACAGGGCGGTTACCGTAGGATGTTCAAAGGGAGAATATCAAGAGGCAAAAAAGCTGAACAAGCGTGCCGTTTGGATTAACAACGGTGTGAATATTTCCAAGCTTGACAAAATCTGTCCGGAAGTCACTCCCATTCAAGAAACACCCTTTAAGGTATGCACCCTGGCAAGAATCGGCTACCAAAAGCAACCCGGAGTGTTCAATAAAATCGCCGAAAAACTGCCGGAAACAGAGTTCACTTGGATTGGCGACGGCGAGCTAAGGACAGAGCTTTCTTCACCCAACATTAAAATAACCGGTTGGCTGAAAAAGGATGACGCCGTAGATTTAATGACAAAACACAGCGTGTTTATGCTGACCTCCGCCTGGGAGGGACTGCCGATTTCTCTTTTGGAGGCAATGTATATGGGCAGAATCTGTGTGGTCAGCAACTGCATCGGAAACCGTGATGTAATAAAAAACGGCGTAAACGGCTTTGTCTGCAACAATGCCGATGAATTCACCGCAACGCTTAAAAAGATCGCCGTTATGGATAAGAACGAACTGGAAAAAATTTCGTCAGCCGCATGGCGTGATGTTCTGGATAATTACAACATTTCAAAAAATGTAAAAGAAAAGTATGTAAAACTCTATGAGGGCAATCCTGTTTAATTGTTCCTTAACGACTTTAAAAAACTCGGAAAACTTATCAACTAACGGATTTAACGGAGATTTTTATGGGACTTAAAATTATCAAAGGCAAAAACCACATTAAAGCAACTATTAAAAAGGCGGCATACAAGCTGATTTACGGCAAACACCTGCGTATGGGCAAAGGCGTAACATTCCGCAGGGGCTTTACGCTTTGCATTGAAAAAGAGGGCAGAGTAAGCATAGGAAACGATTGTTTTTTCAACAACTACTGCTCGGTTAATTCACTTAAAGAAGTAAAAATCGGAGATAACTGCATTTTCGGTGAAAATGTAAAAATATATGACCACAACCACAAATTCAGAGATAAATCACTGCCGATTAAGGACCAGGGATATTCGTCCTCTGCCGTAGAAATCGGCTCGGACTGCTGGATAGGCAGTAATGTTGTTATTTTAAAGGGAGTAAAAATAGGCAGTCACTGCGTTATCGGCGCAAACTGCCTTATTTATAGGGATATTCCCGAAAACACCGTGGTAAAAAACAACCAGAACTTAGCTTTGGAGCCGAGATAAACGGAGGGAAAAATGGAACCAATCAGAGTACTCCAGGAGGATGTTGTACTGGACAGAGGCGGAATTGAAGCTCTGCTGATGAATGTGTATAGAAATATTGACCGTGAACAAGTGCAGTTTGACTTTATGGTACACAGACCTCATCAGGGTGATTATGAGCAGGAAGTTACGGATTTAGGCGGTAAGATTTATCACACGCCGGGCTTTAACCCTGTTCCTCCTAAATACAACAGCTACAAAAACGCAATGATAAAGGTATTTACGGAGCATCCCGAATACAAGGTGCTTCACGCTCACACCGAGCTTAACGGCTGGCCCTTGAAGTTTGCCGCAAAATGCGGTATCCCCACAAGGATTGCCCACGCCCACAATGCAAAATCCAATCTGAATTTAAAGTACTTTTTCTTCAGATATGAAAAACTTTGGCTGAAAAAATATTGCACCGATATGTTTATGTGTTCTACTCCGGCAGGAAATTGGTTTTACGGAGAAGAAACCGTAAAAAAAGGAAATGTTAAATTCATCAAAAACGGAATTGATACAAGCGTATATAAGTTCAGCGAACAGACAAGAGCTCAGGTGCGCAGAGAGCTTAACGCAGGCGAAAAAATTGTATTTTGCCACGTGGGCAGGTTTATGCAGCAAAAAAACCACAGATTTTTGATTGATATATTCAACGAAATACACAAAAAAAATCCAAACACCCTCCTTGTTATGGCAGGCGACGGTCCCGACCGTGAGGCTTGCGAGGAAAAAGCACGCAATTATAATATTTATGACAGCACCAGATTTTTGGGAGTAAGAAAAGACGTAAACCGTATTCTTCAGGGCGCCGACCTGTTTTTGTTCCCGTCTTTGTGGGAGGGGCTACCCTTGACTGCCGTTGAGGCTCAGTCCGCAGGACTTCCCATTGTAATGACAGATGTAATTACAAGCGAAGCACTTATTACCAAAGGCGTGCGTACCTGCTCGCTCAGCGACAGCCCCGAAAAATGGGCTGATACTGCACTGAATCTTGCTCAAAGCTACAAGCGGTACGATACTCAAAAGGAGATTATCTACGCAGGATTCGACATCAAAGAAACCGCAAAGTTTTTGCAGGATTTCTATATTGACAGAACTCTCCGTGCAAGAGAATACGAAAAAAACAACTGATTGGACTGATATATTTGAGCAAAAAGGTAGCATTCATCACACGCCATGCAGTAGCAAATTACGGCTCTCTGCTCCAGGCATACGCTACTCAAAGTATAATTGAGGAGCTTGGTCACGACGCTGTTTGTATTGATTATGTGTGCCGGGACGAACTGCCCGAAAATCTGCTGAAAACCAGGCTTTATATTTCAAACTGGAACAAAAACGCCCTCACAAGGCTTATATATATTGCCACAAAGCGGTTTGACCTTAATTATGAGGAAAAGAAATTCTATGATTTTCGCCGTGAAATATTAAAGCTCACGGATAAAACCTACCATTCCCGGGCTGAGCTGGAAAAAGATTTGCCCGAAGCGGATGTGTATATGACCGGAAGCGACCAGGTTTGGAACGAAATTACATACAGAAAAATCGACCCTGTGTATTTTCTGAACTTTGTACCCGACGGCAAAAAGAAAACCGCTTACGCCGCAAGCTTCGGCGGAAAATCCGTTAAGGACACGGACAAAGAGCTGATTGGCACAATGCTTAAACGCTACGACAGCATCTCCGTCAGGGAAAAAAGCGGAGTTAAAATTGCAGAAGATATGGGTGCAGAGGCTAATCAGGTGCTTGACCCCACCCTGCTAATGGATAAAAAACGCTGGAGCAATCTTATTCCTAATAAAAAATGCGAAGAAGACTATGTGCTTGTATATCAGCTTCAGCCAAATAAGGCTTTTGAAAAATACTCCCTTGAATTTGCAAAAAGGCAGAACCTTAAGCTTTTAAGAATAAGTCCCTCAAAAAGCGCACGCTTTAAAACGGGCAAGCTGATTTGCTGTCCCCCGGTAGGTGAATTTTTGTGGTACATTGAGAACGCAAAATACTTTTTGACGGACTCATTCCACGGCACAGCCTTTGCGATTAACCTTAACACGCCGTTTATTGATATTCTGCCAAATAAATTCAGCGAAAGGAACCGCAGTATTCTCTCCCTTGTGGGACTTGAACACAGAATTTTAGACAATTTACAGGATTTTTCTTTGGCTGAGGATAAAATTGATTTTGACAAGGTAAACGTCATTATAGAAGAGGAACGCAAAAAGTCGATTAAACTTTTGAGGAAAATGATTGAAGAATAAAACAGAGGACAGATAATGAAAAACATACTTTCTGTGGGAAAAGACTGCTGCGGCTGTTACAGCTGTAAACAAATTTGCCCCAAAAACTGCATAAACTTCCGTGAGGACGCCGAAGGCTTTATGTACCCATATGTTGATGAAAGTCTTTGCATCGAATGCGGAAAGTGCCTTAGGGGGTGCCCTGTTGCATCGCCTGTTGCAATAAGTGAAAATTCCACCGTTCTGGGCGCAAAGCTAAAGGACGGCGATGTATGCGCAAACAGCACCTCCGGCGGTATTTTTTATCCACTTGCTTCCGACGTAATAAATGCAGGAGGCGTCGTATTCGGCTGTGCTTATGATGAAAATCTCAGCGCAAAGCACATTATGGCTGAAACTCTTGAAGATTTGCGCCTGCTCCAAGGCTCAAAATATGTTCAAAGCAACACTGACGGCGTTTATACTATGGTAAAGGCTCAGCTTGAAACGGGCAGACAGGTGCTTTTCAGCGGAACAGGCTGTCAGGTTGCAGGGCTTAAAGCATTTTTGGGAAACAAAGAGTACCCGAATCTGCTTAATGTTGACATTGTATGCCACGGCGTTCCCAGTCAAAAGCTGTTTTACCGTTATCTTGAATATCTGGGCAAAAAATCAGGAGGCAAAATAACCTCTTACAGCTTCAGAAGCAAAGAAAAGCAAGGCTGGGGACTATATTACAAGGCAGTTTCCCAGAGCGGAAAAACAAAAACGGGCTACGGCTATTTCGACCCCTATTATTATTCGTTTTTGACCTGTAAAACCTACCGTGAAAGCTGTTACAACTGCAAATTTGCAAACGAAAGGCGTACGGGCGACATAACTCTGGCGGATTACTGGGGAATTGAAAAGATTGACCCCTCATTTTATGACAAAAAGGGCGTGTCCGTTGTAATTATCAATACTGATAAAGGAAACTGCGCCTGGGAAAAAATTAAAGATAAAACCGAGTTTGTTCCTTCTTCAATGGAGCTTGCCGCACAGATGAACGGAAACTTATCCCATCCGTCCCAAAGACCTGCGTGCAGAGATACCATATACCAAGGACTTGACGGCGACATTGAGGCATATGTTAATCAAAAACTCAAGCCGGGTCTTATGCTGAAAAGGCGTATAAAAATGCTGATTCCCATATCTGTAAAGGGAAAAATCAAACATATGCTGAAAAAATAACAGCTCCGATGCAAATAACCGTTCCAATAAACACGGGAGGAATTTATGCCAAAAATAAGTATCATTGTACCTGTTTACAATTTGGAAAATCACCTTGAAAACACGGTGAACGCCCTGACAAATCAGGACGAAAAGGACATTGAGATTATCCTTGTAAACGACGGTTCAACAGATAAAAGCGGTGAAATCTGCGAAGCTTTGCAAAAAAATGACGGCAGAATAGCTGTTTTGCATACAGAAAACCGAGGGGTGAGCGCCGCAAGGAATGCGGGAATACGCCTTGCCTGCGGTGAATTTATCGGCTTTTGCGACGGCGACGATATTCCCCACAGGGATATGTACAGCTCTCTTTACAGTCTTGCCGTCAAAAACGGATGCCAGGTTGTAACGGCACAGACCAAGATTGTTTTTGATGACGGCTCCACAAGCACTACCGCCAAAAACAGAGGCGAGATTATCTGGGACAGCAAGGACCAATTTATGAAAGAATTTTTGCAGGGTACTTTCGGATTCGGTGCCTGCAAAATGCTGTTTAAGGCGGAGCTTGCAAAGACAATAGACTTTGAATACGGCAGAAAAATAAACGAAGATAAAATGTATGTTTTTGAAGCCCTGCAAAAATCCGATACGGTAGGATTTATTGACAAAGCGCTGTACGACTACCACAGGCGGTCAAGCTCGGCCTCATACACCGAATTTTCCGATAAATTTTTTGACGCAATTTACTTTGCCGAAAAAATACATTCTATTGTTAAGAAGCAATACCCCAATTTAAGCGACTATTCCCTTTTGGGACTTGCAAGGGCGCACCTTGAAATTCTAAAGCTTATGGTGCTTGAAAACGGAATCTCAAAATTCCCGGAAGAGTGGAAAAAGAGCATTGGCTTTTTAAAAGCTCTTGACAAAAAGTTCTGCAAAAAATATTTTTCTAAAAACGAGCAAATAAAGATGACTGCTCTGAGAATAAATCCCCAATGCTTTAAGCTGGCGGTAAAGGCTTTTTCAAAAAACTGATTAACAGGCTTTTGCAAAAATCGGCAGACGCTGATTTTAGGTATGGACTAATCCAATTTTACGGACGGTAACCCAATGGACAAAAAATACAAAATTACTCTGACAAATATTTTATATCTTTTTTTGGTGCTGGCAATACCCTTTATATGCGTCAGCGGTGTGTCGGTTATTCCTGCACATCTTAGGTTTTATGCAATAACTGCCTCTGCCGTTGTATGCCTTATGCTGGCTGTATTTATACGAAAAAAAATCATTCTCGACTCGGTAACGGTTCTTTCTCTGATTTTCGGCGGGCTTATTATGCTGTCGGTGCTTTACTCCCTTGACCCGAAGCTTACGCTTAATTTTTTTGTTATTTATATTTCCTGCTCAATGCTTTTTATTGCCGACCTGCCCGAAAACATATTTGATAAAATAATTTTTGTTATTCGTGTTGTCTGCGTAGTGATGGCGGTTTCGATTGTGCTGTCGGTATTTATTAACGATTTTATACTCACATATTTTTCGTTTATTGTAAATCCAAATCATAAAGCAGAAATTATAACGGCAATTCACAATGAAATTAACTATTCTAAGGCTTATTCGGGACTTGCCACCGAGCGTGCCGACGCCGCCGTCATAATGAATGTGGGCATAGCGCTGATTGCTTCTAAATTCTTTTCGGGGCAAAAGCTGAGCAAGCACGATATTATTCAGATGATTTTGTTCGTTGCGGCGCTGTTTTTTACCAACAAGCGCACGCTGTTTCTGGTTCCTCTTATTGCTTTTGCGGTAATGATTTTGCTTGGCAGGGTTAAAAACAAATTTTTAAAATGCACAACGGTTGCAGTAGCCGGCGTTTGTTTGTTTTTTGTCCTTTCGGCATTTATCCCTCAGCTTAATAATATTTACAACAGATTTTTCTCGTCAGGCTCTACCGATATTTTAAACGGCAGAGGCGAGCTTTGGGATTTTTCTCTTGATATGTATCAGCGCAATCCTGCCTTTGGCTGTGGATTTGCGTCATTCAACAAATTTGCTTACGACGGCGGACTGCTTATCAAAGGCAGGCAGTGGAATTACTTCGGTCATAACTGCTATTATGAAATTTTGGGCGAGCTTGGAATCGTAGGTACTGTAGCGTTTGCCGTTGCATTTGCTCTTCCGCTGATTTACACAATTATATTGATTTACAGAAATTCAGGGACAGAGCACCAGTCGGCTTTTCTGCTTATGTCGCTGTATATTCAGATAATGTGCATTGTTTACTGCGTATCGGGAAATGTTCTTTACACATCACAGCAAATTTATCTTTGGTATTTTGCCATTGCTATGATGCTGTGCGTAAAGCGCAGTCAGGGATACAAGGGTATAGTTCAATCCATTAAATACAGATTTTCTGACCCAAACAAGGAAGGATATGAAAAAATATGAAGAAAGTCGGCATTATTACTTTTCACAACGCTTTAAGCTACGGCGCTGCGCTGCAAAGCTATGCATTGCAGAAGTTTTTAGACGCAAACGGTATTGACAACGATATTATTGACTATGAATGTGATTACATAAATAAAAGATATAAAAAACTCCTTAACATTGACAAACGCAATATTCCGAAATCTTTGGCAGGTTCTGTTTTGAGAGCCGGCAACAAGAGGCTTAACCTGAAACTTTCAAGAGAATTCAGACAAAAGCATATGCGTTTAAGTCCTTCCTATAACAAATCCACCATCGCCTCCTGTGCAGATAAGTATTCCGGCTTTATTTCAGGAAGCGACCAGGTCTGGAGCCCCACCTGCGCAGGCTTTGATACGGCATACTTACTGGACTTCGCAAAGCCGGGACAAAAATTTTCATACGCCGCAAGCTTTGGTGTTCCCGTGATACCAAAGGAAAAAGAGCCTGAGTACAAAAAGCTTTTGGAGGATTTCAGCCTGATTTCACTTAGGGAACAAAGCGGAGAGGATATTGTAAAAAGCGTAACCGACAAGGAAGCCTGCATGAACATTGACCCTACGCTTTTGCTCAAAAGCAGTCAGTGGGACAAGCTTGCCTGTAATATAGAGCTGAAAAAGCCATACATACTGCTTTTTGGCGTGCTGAAGCCGAAAAATATGGTTCAATACGCCGTAAAGCTGGGCAAAGAAAAAAATCTGCCAGTTTATAATCTGACCGACCTGCATTTCCCGAAGATTGACGGAATTAACTATATTAAGCCTGTTTCCCCGGATATGTTCATAGGTCTTATTAAGAATGCGGAATATGTGGTTACAAATTCTTTCCACGGAAGCGCCTTTTCCATTATATATCACAAAAAATTTGTAATGGAGCTTGACTCTTACTCGAAGCGAAATACCAGAAGTGAAGAGCTTTTAAAAATGCTTGGTATAGAAAACAAGGAAATTACAAAGGATTGTTCACCTGACCCCGATTTGCCCGTTGACTGGGTAAAGGCAGATGAAATTTTGGAGGCTGAACGGGAAAAATCACGGCTTTATGTCGGCAAAATTAAAGACGCCATAGAAAAAGCAAGGTAAATTTCCCGGCGCACCGCAATTCATTAAGGAAGTACAACGTTATGACAGAAAAATCCACAAGCAGACAAATGACCGTAAACCTTATTGCCTCTATTGTATCATTTGCAGTAAACATCGGCATCAATTTCTTTTTAACCCCTTATCTGGTTAAAAGTCTGGGCAGTGAGGCGTATGGTTTTATCGGACTTGCCAATAACTTTGTTCAGTACGCCAATTTAATCACGGTTGCGCTGAACTCCATATCCGGCAGGTTTATATCAATAGAATATCACCGTGGAAATATTGACAAGGCATCCCGAATATTCAGCTCTGTGCTTGTTGCCGACCTGTTTATGGCGGCGGCGCTTTTGGTCGCTTCGTGCTTTACGGTAGGTTACATCGACGCTTTTCTGGATATTCCTGCGGAGCTTGTGACAAATGTAAAAATAACGTTTGCAATCACCTTTGCCACCTTTATTGTAAGCGTAGTTACGGCGATTTTTACTACTGCCGCATTTGTTAAAAACCGACTTGACATTAACTCGATTCGTGATATTATCTCAAATCTTATTAAAGTATGCGTGGTTGTAAGTCTTTTTGTGTTTTTCCCTCCGGAGCTTTACTTCCTTTCAATCGCAATGCTTGTAAGCGGACTGTTCCTTTTGATAGCAAATATTACGGTTAAAAAGAAAATTCTGCCGGACGTTAAGGTTAAATTAAGCAATTTCAGCTTTGGTCTGGTAAAAACTCTCTTTATGGCAGGTATATGGCTGTCGTTATCTCAGCTAAGCGGTATCTTAATGACAGGACTTGACCTTCTGATGTGCAACATAACATTAGGTGCGGCTGTAATGGGACTTTTGTCCATTGGAAAAACCGTGCCGACTGCATTAGGAAACCTGATTATCACCATCGGAAATGTTTTTACACCGCACTTTACAATAAAATACGCTAAAAACGACATTAAAGGGCTTGTGGCAGAAACAAAATTTTCCGGAAAAATTATGAACCTTATTATGGTTGTTCCCCTTGCGGGCTTCATCGCTTTCGGTAATCAGTTCTACACACTTTGGCAGCCCACAAAATCGCCCGAAGAAATTACAATGATTCAGATTATCTCGATTTTCACCTGCCTTACTTACCTTTTCTCCTGTATTACACAGTGCCATATGATGCTTTTTACCGTATGCAACAAGCTGATTATTCCCGTGCTTACAAACCTTGCAATCGGATTGGTCAGCGTTGTCAGCGTTTTTCTGACGCTGAAATTCGGCAATCTCGGAAGCGACGGCGTATATGTAATTGCCGCCGTCAGCTCTGTTTTGCTTAGTATTCGTTCAATAACATTTGTGCCTATGTACGCCGCACATATACTCAAGCAAAAGCTTACTGTGTTTATGGCTCCTGTTTTCCGAGGTATCTTAACCTTTGGCATTATTTTCGGTATATTCAAGGGTGCAAGCTTGTTTTTGCCGTTATACAGCTGGATGACCCTTATTGTAAGCTGTTTAGGCGTTGGAATTGTCGGCTATATTTTGTCGGTTCCGCTTCTTTTCAACAGGCAGGAGCTTGTAAGATTAAAAGGAATACTCTTTAAAAAATTAAAGCGAGGATAATATGGATAAAATATTCAGCAAAAAAAACTTCTGCTGCGGATGCACCGCCTGTTACAGCGCATGCCCTAAACAGGCAATCACAATGGCTGAGGATGAACAGGGATTTTTGTACCCTGAGATATCCGGTGATTTGTGCGTTGACTGCGGTATTTGCAAAAGCGTCTGCGCTTTTCAAAACGGATATAATCCTCCGTTGTTTCTTGATAACCGACCTGTTTACGCTATGAAAAACAAGGACGAAAAAACACGCAGTGCAAGCTCATCCGGCGGCGTGTTCCCTGCCTTGGCAGTGAATTTTCTTAAAAAAGGCGGAGTTGTTTACGGAGCCGGCTTTGACAATAATTTTGATATTGAGCATATCCGAATCAGCTCCGGGGAAGAAATTTCAAAACTGCAAGGTTCAAAATATGTGCAAAGCAAACTTGAAAACACCTTCGCACAAGTTGAAAACGACCTTAAAAACGGCATTCCTGTTATGTTTACCGGCACGGGATGTCAGATTCAGGGATTGAGAGAGTCCCTAAAAAAAGATTACGACAACCTTTTTCTTGTGGATATTATCTGCCACGGTGCTCCAAGCCCGAAAGTTTTTAGGGATTACAAAGCGCTTATGGAGAAAAAACACGGCAGTAAAATCAAGAGACTTGACTTCAGAGGTAAAAAAATATACAGCGAAACACAGGATATGTATATTGAATTTGAAAACGGAAAAGCTTACAGCGAATTTCCTAATATTGATATGTTCATCAGCCTTTTTGCAAAAAATTTAACCTTGCGCCCCTCTTGCTATGAATGTGTTTATACAAACACACAGCGCCCCTCTGACATAACCTTGGGCGACTATTGGGGAATCAGACAAATAATGCCTGAATTTGACGATAAAAAAGGCGTTTCTCTTTTAATAGCAAATACCAAAAAAGGCGCAGACTCAGCAAAGGAAATTCTGCCGTATTTTAATTACAGGGAAAGCTCCCTTGAGAATGCCCTTCAGCCTAACCTTAAATCACCTACAAAGCGCCCTGACTGTTGCGACGACTTTTGGCGTGACTACCGGCAACAGGGACTTGAGTATGTATATAAAAAATACACAGACGCAACTGCCTTATTTAAAATAAATCGCAGAGTAAAGAACAAAATTAAAAAAGCTCTGAAAAAATAACTCAGAGCCTTTTAGGAAGTGTGTATATGCTTAAAGATTTTATTAAGAAACTGATGTATCCAAACCGATATTCTTCCCCTGCGCTTATTGAGTCATTGAGAAAAAACGGAGCAATTATAGGCGATGATGTGCATTTTTATGCCCCTGCTACATCACTTGTGGATATAAACAGCGCAAGATTTATTGAAATAGGCAGTCACGTAATGTTTACGTCAAATGTTACCTTGCTCGCCCATGATTACAGTTGTTTTGTGCTTGCAAACGCCTTTGACAGTATGCCCAGAAAACAGCAAAAAACCGTTATAGGAAATAATGTGTTTGTGGGAATGAACGTTACTATTCTTATGGGAACTCATATCGGCGACAATGTAATTATCGGTGCCGGCTCTGTGGTTTCCGGCAATATTGAAAGCGACAGCGTATATGCAGGAAATCCTGCAAAAAAGGTATGCACATTAAAAGAGCATTACGACAAAAACTGCGAGCACTTTATTGAAAGTGCCACCTGCTATGCAGAGGAATTCCGCCGTGTAAAGGGCAGACTTCCAGAAATTGACGAAATGATTATTTACAGGGCTTTATTTTGCAATCAGAAGGAGCTTTCGGATTATGCAAACAAAGAAAATTTCAGGTGCATAACCAAGAAAGCAAAAGATAATATGAGTATGCCCGAGTTTGAAAATAAATTTTCAACGGTTCAGGAGCTTTTAGAATATGTAAAAAACAAACATTAGTTTTGATACTATAAATCCAAACCGATTATTATGTATAGATAATAATTTCTTGTTTACCCGACAGACTTTTCTCTGTCGGGCTTTTTGTCGAGTACCTCGACACGCAATTCGTGCAGACAGCTTGATTTTGCAAAACACTATTTTACCCGACCGTTAAATGCAGTTTCCAATAAAGTAAAACATTCGAGTGCCTCGACACGCAATTCGTGCAGACAGCTTGATTTTGAAAAACACTATATTACCCGACCGTTAAATTCAGTTTCCAATAAAGTAAACCATTCGAGTACCTCGACACGCAATCAGGGCAGACAGTGCTTTTGCCTGGCAAAAGCCTTTTATGCCCGAGCCCAGACGAGTAAGCGCCTATAATGAAAAAAAACTGCCGACGGGAAATCCCGCCGGCAGAAAATTATTTTTTGTATTTAGATTAGGTCAAACATTCTCAAAATGCAACCGTTTATGCAACTACCTTAGCAACATTAAGAGTATTTGTCTTTGTGTTGAATGTGAAGGTGTAGTCGCCTCCTGTTACGTTAAGAGTACATGAATCCCAACCCTTACCGAACATAGCCTTGCTGATTTCGTCAGTATATGTAGCCTTTCTTCCGTAGCTTACAGTACCGTCAGAAATCTTGAAGGTATAAGTGCCTTCTGCAAGTGTAACTGTTTCCTCAACTACATTTTCGGTGTCGGTATTCTTAAGTACCATTGCGAAACCGTCGCCCATTACAGTGTAGTTAGAGTCATTTGCGCTCTTAGGCAATACTGTCATATACTTAGTGTTTGTATCGTAAGTAAACTCAAATGTGCTTGTCTTTGTAACATTAAGTTTGCAGAAGCCCCATCTGTTGCCTACGATTGACTTAGGCATAATGTCAGTATATGTTGTCATACGGCCATAGAAGTTATCGCCGTCTGCAATACCGAAGTTGTAAACACCTGCCGGCAAATCAATAGTATTCTTGATAACGCCTGTTCCGTCATCCTTCAAAGCCATTGATACATGACCCTTAAGTTTCATAGATGAGAACGAAGAAGCTGTTGAGCTGTCACATGTAATTGTGAGAGCGTTAGCCTTGGTGTTGTAAGTAAAGGTGTATGTACCGCCTGTTGCAGTAAATGTGCAGTAACCCCAGTTTGCACCGAAGAGTGCCTTTGTAGCTGTGTCTGTGTATTCGCTCTTACGGCCATACTTAACGCCTGTTGTTGTATTCTGAACAATAAACTTGTATGTACCTGCTGTGAGGTCAACTGTTGCTGTTACAACATTAGCTGTGTCGCTGTCCTTAAATGCAGCTGTGATGTCGCCTTTAACTGCATATGCTGAGAACTCAGAAGGCTGTGTAGTTGCAGGAGCTGTTGTAGGCTCTACTGTTGTAGGTGCTACTGTTGTAGGAGCTACTGTTGTAGGCTCTGCTGTTGTAGGTGCTACTGTTGTAGGCTCTGCTGTTGTAGGTGCTACTGTTGTAGGCTCTACAAATGTATCATATAAAGCCTTGTCGCCGCTGTAATTGAATACATATACTGCATTTGTTTTAGTAGCGTCACCTTTTTCACCGAAGTATCTGTCGCCGATATGGAACATATAACCGGTAGCTTCTGCAGGAATTGTTGCCTGATACATCTGGAATGTCTGCTCTGCACCGCTCCAGTACTCGCTGCCTACGCTCTTGCTCTCTGTTGTACCCAAAGCTGTGCAAGCGCTATCGCCTGTGAGTCCGCCGTCATTCCAGTAGTGAATCTGATATGAAGACTCGCTATCCTTTGTTTCGTCATATACAAAGCTGATTACGCCGACTTTGATAGTCTTCTGCTCGCCGGGTGTTGTTGTAGGAGCAACTGTTGTTGCTTCTGTTGCAGGAGCTGTTGTGGGGTCAACAGAAGCCCATCCGAATACATTGAGTTTTCCGTCTGTGCGTGAACCGTCTGTGTAATAACCAACTGTACCGTCAAGTGTTACGTTAACAGTCTGATCTGAACCATTAGTGAAGCAAACCTTTGTAGCACCCTCGGGGATGTCGACTGTGTAGTTGTTGTTACCGTACTCGTTGGTTTCGTACCATGTCATCTGAGTTCCGGGCCATTCACCGCCGATATCAATCTGTGTATCTGAGAAGAAATAAGCGTAAACTGTGCCCCAGTTCTGGTTGTCAGTGAACTTAACTGTATCGCCTGAAGGAACTGTTGTAGCCTCTGTTGAAGCAGGAGCTGTTGTAGCTTCTGTTGAAGCAGGCTCTGTTGTAGCTTCTGTTGAAGCAGGCTCTGTTGTTGAAGGCTCCTCAGATGTAGCATACAAAGCCTTGTCGCCGCTGTAATTGAATACATATACTGCTGTATCCTTTGATGCGTCGCCGTCACCGCCGAAATATCTGTCGCCGATATGGAACTTGTAGCCTGTTGCTTCTGCAGGGATTGTTGCCTGATACATCTGGAATGTCTGCTCTGCACCGCTCCAGTACTCGCTGCCTACGCTCTTCTTTTCTGTTGTACCGAGAGCTGTGCAAGTGCTGTCGCCTGTGAATCCGCCGTTATTCCAGTAGTGAATCTGATATGAAGACTCGCTTGCCTTTGTATCATCATATACAAAGCTGATTACGCCGACTTTAATTGTTGTCTGCTCGCCGGCTGTTGTTGTAGGAGCAACTGTTGTTGCTTCAGTTGCAGCTGTTGTTGCAGATGTTGTAGCAGGAGTTGTTGTTGTAGGCTCCTCGGAAGTAGCATACAAAGCCTTGTCGCCGCTGTAACTGAATACATATACTGCTGTATCCTTTGATGTGTCGCCTTCACCGCCGAACCATCTGTCACCGATGTGGAATTTGTAACCGGTTGCCTCGGCAGGAATTGCAACCTCGTACATCTGGAATGTCTGCTCTGAGCCACTCCAGTACTCGCCGCCTACGCTCTTCTTTTCTGTTGTGCCGAGAGCTGTGCAGGTAACATCTCCGGAAAGACCGCCGTTATTCCAATAGTGAACCTGATATGATGATTCGTTTGCTTTTGTCTCATCATATACATAGCTGATTACTCCTACCTTAATTGTCTTTGTTTCGGTAGAAGTCTCTGCTGCTGCTACACTGAAAGAAGTTACGCACATTGAGAGTACGAGCATAACTGCAACTAATGTAGCTGTGAGTTTTTTAAATGTTCTCATCTTTAGATTCTCCTTTATTGTTTTTGCTTTTAGAACACCATAAAAGCATAGTCTAATGATACAACACTTTTTACATAAATGCAATGTGTATTTTGTATAAGTTTCCATTATTTTCTTTTACAAATTTCCATTTTTGGCATAAATATGTGACTAAAAGTCCAACAAAAGTAAAACTGCCGTAAAAATTATTTATTTTTTTCGTATTTCGGCATATATTTTCGTTCATAGCTTTGTGCATTGTTTTCCCAATCCATTACCGTTTACCGAATACAAGCGGACATTTTCGGTTACGAATTTTTATTAAAAAAGCCATTGACAGAGTTAGTGTCTGCCAATGGCTTTCTGAGCTTTTTGCAATATTGATAATAACGACTGCCGGCTTTTAAATCTTAGCCTTTCTTATACCTTTGTAACAGTCAATGTGTTGGACTTGGTATTATACGAGAACGTATATGTTCCGCCTGTTGCATTCAGAGTACAGGAATCCCAGCCTTTACCGAACATAGCCTTGCTGATTGTATCGGTATATGTTGCTTTTCTGCCGTAGCTTACAGTATCGTTAAAAATTTTGAAGGTATAAGTTCCCTCGGAAAGCGTAACTGTTTCTTCTACTACATTTGCGGTATCGGTATTCTTAAGCACCATTGCAAAGCCGTCGCCCATTACAATATAATCCGAGTCATTTGCACTCTTGGGCAATACCGTCATATACTTATTATTTGTATCGTAAGTAAACTCAAATGTGCCTGCCTTTGTAACATTAAGCTTGCAGTACCCCCAGCTCTTGCCTACGATTGACTTCGGCATAATATCGCTGTATGTAGTCATACGGCCGTACATGCTGTCTCCATCGGAAATACCGAAGTTGTAAACGCCTACCGGCAAATCAATAGTATTCTTGATAACGCCTGTTCCGTCATCCTTCATAGCCAGAGAAATATGACCCTTAAGCTTCATATCCGATAGTGAAGAGGCTGATGAGCTGTCATAAGTAATCGTGAGTGCGTTAGCCTTAGTGTTATAGGTAAAGGTATATGTACCGCCTGTTGCCGTAAATGTGCAGTAACCCCAGTTTGCACCGAAGAGTGCCTTTGTTACTGTATCTGTATATTCACTCTTACGGCCGTACTTAACGCCTGTCTCGGAATTCTGAATCATAAACTTATATGTACCTGCAGACAGGTCAAGCGTAGTTGTAACTATATTTGCAGTATTGCTGTTTTTGAATGCGGCTGTTATTTCGCCCTTAACTAAGTATGAGGAGAAATCATCGGAACCGGAAGGAACGGTTGTTGCGGGCTCTGTTGTGGGAGCAACTGTGGTCGGAGCAACCGTTGTTGGAGCAACCGTTGTTGGAGCAACCGTTGTTGGAGCAACTGTTGTTGGCTCTGTTGTTGGCTCTGTTGTGGGAGCAACTGTGGTCGGAGCAACCGTTGTTGGAGCAACCGTTGTTGGAGCAACCGTTGTTGGAGCAACTGTTGTTGGCTCTGTTGTTGGCTCTGTTGTTGGAGCAACTGTTGTGGGCTCTACATATGTATCGTACAAAGCCTTGTCGCCGCTGTAATTGAATATGTAAACTGCATTATTCTTCGCTGTATTTCCGTCACCGCCGAACCATCTGTCGCCGATATGGAACTTATATCCTGTTGCTTCGGCAGGGATTGAAGCTTGGTACATACGGAAAGTCTGTGCCGAACCGCTCCAGTAGCTGCTGCCTACGCTTTTGCTTTCGGTCGTGCCCAGAGATGTGCAGGCACTGTCGCCTTCGAGTCCGCCGTCATTCCAGTAGTGAACCTGATATGAAGACTCGCTATCCTTTGTTTCATTATATACATAGCTGATTACGCCGACTTTAATGGTTTTCTTAGAAGCAGGTGCAGTTGTGGGAGCAACTGTTGTAGGCTCTGTTGTGGGAGCAACCGTTGTCGGTTCAGCTGTTGTAGGCTCTGTTGTGGGGGCAACTGTTGTTACGGGAACTTCCTGAGAAAGTACAGCCTCGCAGGAAGCCTCATAGTTGCTTGACAGTACCTCGCTCTTGGTTATCATATTAACCGAGCCCTTGGTCAGGTACTCAGAGAAATTAGTGCCCTCTGTGCCGGTAAGGTATTCAACATCAAGATTTACATATGCCGAACCTGTTCCGATAATATCAAAAGTAGCCTGAGCATAAACTGTCTTTGTCTTTAAATCGTAAAATTTCGGGATATTTGTGCTGTTAGCATAAACTTCGCCGGTAATTTTATCGTTATACTCTGTGCCGTTTACAAATGCCGGCACAAATGTTTCTACAGTATTTGTGCTTGAATAGCTGAGAACACTGCTGTCATAGGTGAGCACAGCCTGCTGATTAACAATGTTATAATCGGATTTAAAGTAATAGGTAACCGTAACCTGCTTATCAGCCTCGCTGTAGCTGTAAGTCTGTGAGGAGCATAAATTTGAAGACACGGTGATTGTGTTTCCGCTTGAGGTTTCTTCCGCAGAAACGGTGAACGGCAGCGCTGTAAACACGCCGATTAACATCATCAGCACAATTACAGAAGAAACCAGCTTTTTAAATTTGTACATAATTATTCCTTCTTTCCTTTTGCGAATACCCCGCACAGTATTCTTCATTATACAAGGGAAACCGACAACTGTCCTTACAGCGCCGACATCCCATACTACCGGTACAATTATATAACTTTTTATCGTTCCGTTCAATATGGTAAAAAGTAAAAGATTTCCCGATAATTCTGTAAATATTAACAAACAACCCGAAAATATAACCAAATATCCATCTTAAAAGTTGTGCATATTATCTGTTGTTCTCGGATATTCAGGAAATGAAAAACTGTCAATATTTATGCTGATTACAGGCAATAAATATTGTTTACTCAAAGAGCTCAGGGTGCATTCGGCTGTAATGAAAAATATACTGCTGAGCGATTCCTGCATACTCGCCGAAATTCTCAGGCGTCATCCCGGGGAACAGCTTTTCCATAGCGCGCTTCATCCACACATCCACAGGGAACGCCTCTACCCTGTGCATACCAAACAAAAGGGTACAGTCGGCTACCTTAACGCCGACGCCCGTAATTTTCATAAGCTCTTTTCTCGCCTCCTCATAGGGAGCCGTTCTGCATAATTCAAGATTCACTTCTCCCGAATTAACCTTTCTCGCACCGTCAATAAGGTAGCGGTTTCTGAATCCTGCACGCAGAGGCGCAAGGTCTTCAGCCTCAAGAGACGCCATTTTTTCAGCCGTTGGAAAAGCAAATTCACCACAGTCAAGCTTTTCGCCGAAATTTTCGCAAAGTCTCTGCACAATACCCTTGATTCTTTTAATATTGTTGTTTTGAGAAATAATAAAAGTGCAAAGCGCCTCAAAAGGCTCCTGACGAAGAATACGAATTCCCGGAGCATAGGACGCCGCTTCCTTTAATATCGGGTGCAGACTGCTGATATCTTTGCGGATTTTTCCGTAATTGAAATCTAAATCCAGATAATTTTTCCATATTTTCTCAAAGTCCTCAACGGTTGCATTTTCTATGTAAAGGGTCTTATTCTCCAGCTTCATCGTTACACATTTTCCGTATGCAACCCCCTTGAATCCGCCGCTTTCAAGCTCTTTCCAGCGAAAACTCTGTCCGCAGTCGAGGGTTTGGGAAAGGTCAAGGTCAAAAACAGGATAAACAGCCACGCCTTTTTCGGTTTTTACACAATCCATAATTTTCCCTCTCTGAGTGTTACTTTTTAACTTTAGTATATCATATTTTTTATGACTGTGGTATAATCAAAATAAAAATAACGGATTTGCGAGGCAGACTATGAAAGAAAACATTTGCACAATACCTATTAACGATATTTTTCGCCCGAAAGACGGCTGTCCCCTTTGCAGAATGAAAAAAATGCTTGAGGAACAGTATGTTGAATTTATTACGGGCGACGCAATGATGGAGCCGAATATACGTATTGAAACAAACCGTACGGGATTTTGCGGAGAGCATTTTCAAAAAATGCTTAAATTCGGAAAAAAGCTTCCCAACGCTTTAATGCTCGAAACCCATTTGCAGGAATACATCGAAAAATGCTTTGCAAAACCGCCGAAAAGCAAGCCCGATAAAAAACAGCTGGAGGTTTTGGATAATCTTCAAAACACCTGTTATGTCTGCGAAAGAATAGACCACGATATGCACCATCTTATGGCGACAGTGTTCGTTCAGTGGCAAAAAGACGATGAATTTAAACAGCTTTACAAAGCTCAGCCTTATATTTGCCTTAAGCATTACAGCTTTATTCTCAAGGACGCACAGGCAAAGGGAGGAATCCCCTCAAAACTGATGGGGGAATTTTATGCCGACACCTACAATCTTACACAAAACTATATGAAAGAGCTAAAAGCCGACGTTACTCACTTTTGCAGTATGTACGACTACCGCAACAGAGGCGGCGACTGGGGCAACAGCAAGGACGCAGTGGAACGCTCCGTGGAATTTTTAACAGGGAACAAGGTTAGGGCGGATAACTAAATGAATCACAATATGAATTTAAACCCGGACGCCTTTCAATGGGTAAAGTCCGGCGAGAAAAGTATTGAGTATAGTTTACACTAACACCTTACAATAGATAAGCAAACCGGCAAAGATGAAAGCACTTCAGCTTTGCCGGTTTTTGCCGATTATTTTAGTTTTTTATTTTAATCAAGATTTGCATTCAGCAGTTTTTCTATATCTGCTGCTTTTAACACCTTGCCCTGCGACGCTATTTTTTCATTAACCACGAGAGCAGGCATACTCATAACGCCGTATTTCATAATACTTTGCATATCGGTAATATAATCCACCTCAATATTCAATCCCATATTTTTAATCGCTGACTTTGTGTTTTCGTACATCTCATGGCAGGATTTACACCCTGCCCCTAACACTTTGACGCAACAAACACCTTGCCTTATCTCGGGACAACATTTACTTGTGTTTTCTGCGGAGCAAGAGCAGGAATCTATTTCCTTTTTCTTTGCAAATTTAAAAAATGACATAAGATAACCTCCGAATATTTTATAAAATTAACGGTTGTATTAAGTTGAATAAATATCCTATCATAATAATACCAACCGTGCATATTACAATAAAGACGACCAGCAGTTTTGGCTTTACTGCCTTGCGCAGCATAATCAATGACGGCAGAGAAAGCGTTGTAACAGCCATAATAAGGGAAAGCACTACGCCGAGCAGGGCTCCCTTTGCAAGCAGAGCCTCTGCAATGGGAATCGTTCCGAATATATCCGCATACATTGGAATGCCTACAATAGTTGCCAGTATCACGCCAAGCGGATTGTTATCTCCCAACAGCTGAACAATGAAATTTTCGGGTATCCAGTTGTGGATTACCGCACCGATTCCGACTCCGATAATCACATACGGAAAAACCTTTTTAACAGTTGCAGCGACCTGTTCCCACGCATATTTCAGACGTTCCTTAAAATGGAGTCTCTCCTGCGGAATACTAATGGCATGACCGTTACGGATAAATTCTTCCACCTGATTTTCAAGATGCAGATTTTCAATCACCGTACCTCCGACAACGGCAATTACCAAACCGACCGCAATGTAGATTACCGCAACTTTCCACCCAAAAATGCTCATCAGCAGCAAAAGGCTTCCCAAGTCAACCATCGGCGAAGAAATAAGAAACGAGAAAGTTACGCCCAGGGGAAGACCTGCACTGGTAAATCCCATAAACAGAGGTATTGACGAACAGGAACAAAACGGCGTTACCGTACCCAGCAGAGCTGCAATTATGTTTGCTCCTATTCCGTGAAATCTGCCTAAAATATTTTTTGTTCTTTCAGGCGGAAAGTAGCTTTGAATATACGATATAATGAAAATCAGAATACCGAGAAGCATCATAATTTTGATGGTATCGTAAATAAAAAAACGGACACTTCCGCCGAGTTTTTCGGAAGTATCAAGACCGCAGATTTCCAATATCCCGCTTATCAATCTGTTAAGCCAGTTCATACCAAGGATTTCGTCCTGAAAAAACTCCCATATGTTTTTTATTATTTCCATAATACTCCTTTCATATAGTTATATCTAAATTTATCGATATAAAAATGCCGAATTATTCCACAATATAGAGTTAGTCCGTGTATTCCGAAAGCACGAATAAAAGTTATTTCTGCTCACTTAACATTTTTTGTAAATATCTAATGAGCTTAACCCAATTTCCACACCAATCATAATAAATTGCAAAAAATACAAAAGCAGTGAAAGTCCTTTGTACCAATTAAAATTATGAAACAGTTCCCTCTATCAGTCAGCTTTATTGCAGTATGTTTCTTTTCCGTCATGGTCAGTACTTGTGATAGCGTCAAGATATTTTTTTGCCCTTGCAGCGCCGTCAGCAGATATAGAGTAGTGAGTCCATTTTCCATCCTTTCGTCCGACAACAATACCGGAATCACAAAGAATTTTCATATGGTGCGACAGCGTTGGCTGTGTAATATTAAGTTCTTCAAGCAGTTTGCAGGCACATTTCTCACCCGTTTTGAGCAGTTTCAAAATATGTATACGGTTTTCATCGCAGAACGCCTTAAAAACCACAGCGGTTTTCTTTTCGTCTAAATTCATTCAAGTCACTCCTGAAAAATAATTCCCTTGTGTTATTATATACAACATATAGACATTTGTCAATATGTTAAATAAAAAAGTCGAGTACCTCGACACGCAATCCGTGCAGACAGCTTTTGCTGAAAACATCCTTTTATGCCCGAGCACAGCCGAGCAATTTCCTATAACATAAAAAACGGCAAGGCTGAAAACGCCTCAGCTTTGCCGGTTTTATCTATTCTTTTATGTTTCTTTTTATATATTCGTCTTAATATATTTATCTGACCTACCAAACCAATTTTATGCCATTGCCCGAAAATGTGCTGATGCTCACTTCATAAGGTGAATGGCTGTTTCAGCCTTGTCAATAATGCGCAGGTCGTTCTCATATGTGCAGAGTTTGCGTGCCTGCTGAATATCAACCCAGGTAAAGCAGTCAATTTCCGACTCCTGTATTTTAACGTTTTCGGTAAATGCCTGGGCAAGAAAAAACACAACTCTTTTTCTTATTTTGCCAAAGGGGCAGTATTCGCTTATTTCTCTGAAATCTCCGCAAATTTTAATGTCAAGATTTGTTTCTTCCTTAATTTCACGGATTGCAGTTTCCTTTTCGGATTCGTCCTTTTCAATATGTCCCTTAGGAAAGCTCCAGTATCTTCCGTTGCTGTTTTTAACAAGAAGTAAATTAACCTTGTTTTTGCCACGGTAAAAAACCACCGCTCCGCAGGACTTTTCGTAAAGACATTTTATCTTTTTGACTGTTACATTTTTAAGATGAGAAAGAATCTGCAAAATTTCCGGCTCATAGTATATTTCTCCGTTTGGGGCAACTATCAGCTTTTCTTCGCCGTCTTCAAGCCATACAACGGCTATAACAACGCCTCTGACAATATCAGATGGCTGTTTGCGTGTTAATACATAAGCACTGCGGTGCTTTGCGCTTTCAGCGTCTGCATAACCCGAGTAAAGTCCCAATTTATCTGACAAAACGCCGTAAATATTCACCGTCGCTCTTTCAGCAAGCACATAATTACCCCCTTTCGCAAAATTTCACCTGTCTAATCTCCGTTAAAACAGCGAATCCATCGCTTTAATTTGAATTGCCGTATTTGCCGACATAATTCCGTTTATAAACAAAACACTGTCGATATCGTTGTCTTTGCAATACTCCGGCAGATTTCCTTCCCAATGTCTGAAATCGATAACATGAACCTCATCATAATTATAGGTTAGGTAAGGAACAAATGCGTTGCCGTAGCTTTCTTTAACAACGGCTATTTTTTGTCCTGTGTTTCTGTCGGATTTTAGCACCGACAGGGGATTATCGCCGAAAATGAACACACCGTAGGTATTCCCTCCGGCTGAGGCTCCCTCATAATACACAGAGTCGTAGCTTGCGTTTTCTCCCGTTGACTTTGAAGTCATATCCATTGTTGCGCTGTACGGGAACTCCCAGTAATGAACAGAGTCGGTTTTAAGCTCGCTTGTAACCACCTTTGTAAAAGAGCCGGTAAAGCCGTCTATTGTTTTTTCATCGCAGTTTTCCAGCAGCAACGGCTCCTGTCCGTCTTCTTTTGCAAAATCGGTATAAGCATAATAAGCTCCCAGGCCTGTCCAATGGTGGTCGCTGTTAAAGTAAATATACTCGTTGCAATGCTCGGCAAGGGTATTGTAGCAATTTACCGCTGTGACATTTGAATTAAACTTACTGTAAATCGTTGCAATATTTTCAGCCTGTGATGATGTTGACACATCTCCGTTTTTAAACCTCTCGGGCAGTCCCATCTCGGTATGATTGGGTACAACCATACTGTATGTCTTAATACCGTCGCCTAATTTATCCGCATATCCGTTGACTGCATTTGCATATGCAGCTGCGCTGTCTTCCGAACCGTAGAAAAGCTCAAACGCCGCCTTGTTCCAAATAAACAGTCCGCCCTCTAACTCTCCGCCGCTGCCGTCGTCCTCAGGCTTGGGCTTAGCATAGCTTGAAACATCCGCTTTTCCGCCTCCGGCAGGAGAAGTTGTGGGCTGATTGTTTATAGTTGAAGAAAGCGTTTCCGTTGACATTGTTTCCTTATCGTTGCCGCCGAAACAGCTTTTGAACATCAGCGTAATAATAGTAATAAGCAAAATCAGCATAATCAGCATTGTGCTGACAATTATGATTCTGTTTCTGATTCTCTTTCTGTTGCGCCTTCTGCGCACGGGTCTGCGTCCCGAGGTAACAGGTCTGCGCCCTGAGGCACCGGGTCTACCGGAACTTGTTGTGTAGCTTCTGTTATAATTTCTGTTGTAGTTCCTGTTATATCCGTTATTTGCCACGGTTTTCCTCCAAAACACATTAGTTGTTCCACTACCGCAATTATTTATGCCATTTTATTATACAACAAAGTCGAAATAAATACAATATTTTTTTGCAATCTTAAATAAACCAAAACAACAAATAAAAGCGAAACAATCTCCGCCCGAAAATGACCTTTTCTATTAAGCTATCTCTTTTATATTTTGCAAATTTGCGCCGGAAAATATTATTTTGTCGGCACGACCCGTTTTTATATGCTTTTGTATGCTCTGAGCTTTAAAATGGGTCTTGTCTATTGACAGAGATTGCTTTTGGGATTATAATGTACCCAGTTAAAAGATACCATTAAACCGATGAGCAAGAGTAGTAAGTTAAGCTTTGCTTTAAGAGAGCCGTTGTTCGGTGCAAAACGGCAGTCAGGGCTTTTCCCAATGGACTTGTGAGGGCAGAACGAAATCCTTGTGAGAGTAGTCTCTGACGGCACCCGGTCGTTATCTCGGGAGGCATATTAAGGTATGCCGTAAGCGGACGTTTTCGTCAATTTGGGTGGTACCGCAGAAGTTTGTATTCAAGGCTTTTGTCCCTGTTTTTCAGAGGATAAAGGTCTTTATTTTTTAAGGGTGATTTTTATGGATTATGTTTTTTCGGAAAGAGCCAAAAACCTAAAGCCCAGCGCAATCAGAGAAATTTTTAAATACGCCGCCGACCCGGAGGTTGTTTCGCTTTCGGCGGGAAACCCCTCGCCTGAGGCGTTTCCGTCAAAGGAAATTGCGGAAATTTCCGCAAAAATCTTCGCAGAAAATCCCACGTCGGTGCTGCAGTACAGCGTAACCGAGGGCTACACGCCCCTTAGGGAATACCTAAAAGACTATCTCAAAAGCTCCCAAAACATAGGCTCGGAAAAAGACGAAATTCTTATTACATCGGGAGCACAGCAGGTTATGGACCTCTGTTCAAAGGCTCTGCTCAACGAAGACGATGTTGTAGTTTGCGAAGCGCCCAGCTTTATCGGCTCTCTCAACACTTTCCGCAGTTACAACGGCAGACTTGCCGGAGTTACCGTTGAGCCTGACGGAATGAATATGGAGGAGCTTGAAAACGCTCTGAAATCAAACAAAAATGTTAAATTCATCTACACAATTCCGAACTATCAGAATCCGTCGGGCGTTACAATGAGCCTTGAAAAGCGCAAAAAGCTATATGAGCTTGCTTTGAAATACAGCGTTCTGATTCTTGAGGACAATCCCTACGGCGAATTGCGTTACAGCGGAGAACCTCTGCCCTCTATAAAATCCTTTGATACCGAGGGCATTGTAATTTATGCCGGAAGCTTCAGCAAGGTAGTCGCTCCGGGACTCAGGGTGGCTTACACGGTTGCTCCCCGTGAGATTTTTCAAAAGCTTGTTGTATGCAAGCAGGGAAGCGACGTCCACACAAACATCTGGGCTCAGAGAATCTGCTATGAATTTATTGCAAATTACGATTTTGAAGGTCACCTGGAAAAACTGCGCAGTATTTACCGAAAAAAAGCCGACTTCTGTATGGAATTGCTGGATAAATACGCACCCAAGATTAAATATCACAAAATTGACGGCGGTCTGTTTATCTGGTGCAGTCTGCCCGAGGGCACGGATATGCCTGAATTCTGCAAAACAGCAGTTGAAAACAAGGTTTGCGTAGTGCCCGGCAACGCATTTTTGACCGACGAAAACCAAAGCTCACAGTGCTTTAGAATCAATTTTTCAACGCCCGACGACGTTCAGCTTGAAAAGGGAATTAAAATTCTCGGAAAAATCGCCGACGAGTATATAAAGTAAAATTAACAGCAAAATTTTTACGCTTGTCAAAGCAAATCTCATACTAAAACTAACTTACAAAGGATTGAACAAAATGGAAACAACCGAAAAGAAAAAGATAGTATTCAGCGCAATTCAGCCCAGCGGAACTATTACCTTGGGCAATTACCTCGGCGCAATCAGAAACTGGGTTAAAATGCAGGAGGAGTTTGACTGCATTTACGCTCTTGCCGACCTTCATACAATTACTGTCAGACAAGAGCCTGCACAGATGCGGAAAAACATTCTTGACGCTTACGCTTCTATACTCGCCTGCGGAATTGATGTGGAAAAAAGCCTGTTTTTTATTCAGAGCCATGTGCATACTCACGCAGAGCTTTCGTGGATTCTTAACTGCAACACGCAGTTCGGCGAGCTTTCAAGAATGACTCAGTTCAAGGATAAATCCGCAAAACACGCCGATAACATTAACGCAGGTCTTTTTACTTATCCGTGTCTTATGGCGGCTGATATTCTTCTTTATCAGGCTGATTATGTTCCCGTCGGAGCAGACCAAAAACAGCATCTTGAGCTTTCCAGAGATATTGCACAGCGTTTTAACGGACAGTACGGCAATGTGTTTAAGGTTCCGGACGGTTACTATCCCAAGCACGGCGCAAGGGTTATGAGCCTGCAGGACCCCACAAGAAAAATGAGCAAAAGTGACGAGAACGTAAACGGATGCGTTCATCTTCTTGACTCTCCCGAAGTTATAATGAAAAAATTTAAGCGTGCCGTTACAGACAGCGAAGCCTGCGTAAAATACGGCGAAAACAAGCCCGGCGTAAACAACCTTATGGCAATTTACGGCGCTGTAACGGGGCTTACCAATGAGCAGATTGAAAAGGAGTTTGAGGGCAAGGGCTACGGCGACTTTAAAACCGCAGTCGGCGAGGCTGTTGTTGAAACTCTGCGCCCCATAAGAGAACGCTACGAGCAGTACATCAAAGACAAGGCATATCTTGAGGAATGTTACAGAAAAGCCGACGAAATTGCACTTAAAATCAGCCAACGCACCCTTAATAAAGCAATGAAAAAAGTTGGTTTTATATTATAAAAATTTTGCTCTCGGCAGACGTTGTCTGCCGAGAGCGAAATTATTTTAGCCAGGCAAGGTCGGTGTCGGCGGCAAAGTTGTCAATACCGTACAGCACCAAAACTCTGTCGAAATCACCGCTGTTTACTAAATCGGACACGGAATTCTTGTAGTAACGCAAATCAACCAAAGTTACCTCGCTGAAATTGTCCGCCAAAAACGGAGCAAAGCAATGGGAAAAGCTGTCTTTTATTACAAGCAGTTTTCCGTCGGGTGCGTTTGAATTTGTTATCTTTTCCAAAGCGTGGTTACCGTCAAGGAACACAGGGTACTTGTCGTCCTCCTCCAGGTGATTGAGAAAAAACATACTGTTATAGCTTGTGGTTTGAGTTCCCTCGGTAATATCAACACTTATGGAATTTTCATCGTTGCGGGGGTTGTTCCATATCTGTACGCTGTCGGGCGGAGTAAACCAAAAACCGCTTTTTGAATAGGTTGTACCGTAAAATCCGCCGTACTCTTCAATTTCAAAATTTTCTTTCGGAGTAGGCTCAATGTCCCACTGTGTGCAAAGCTCTCTGTAACCGTTGTATGCACCTTCAGTCGTCCAGTGGTGGTCGGTTTTGTAGTAGAGCTGTTCGCCCTTTGATGCGTTCTGAGAGAAGCTTTCACGCAAATCCACAAAATTCATACTGTTTTTGTTGCAGGCATCAATAAGCTGTGAAAAGAACACATTGTCATTGTATTTAAAGTGATTTTCGGAGAGCTTGTCCTCCATAATAAAGCCCGTGCTCGGGACAATCTCAACAGTAACGGGAACGGAAATTTTATTTTTAAATTTTGCTATGGAATCTATATTTTCCTGAACTCGGCTGTCCTTTTCCTCAACGGGAACATTTATCAGCCAGCCGTCATTTCCGCAGTAAACGCCGTCAACGCCGTTTCTGCCTGTCAAAAGGTTATAATAGGAATTAGCGCCCATCCAAAAATTTCTGGCGAAGAAATGGTCGGCAAGGTAGTTTTCAAAGTCTTCCTCAAATTCACCGCCGAAAACGCTTTGGGGCGAAACTTCCGGAAACTTCTGCAAATATCGTTTCTCTGTTGAGCTGTAATCAGCCTTTGGCGTTGCCCAAAGCAGGATTCCCAAACCGAATATAAACACTATCAGAACCACCGCAGGCAAATACTTTAAAAACCTGAGTGCGTTTTTCTTTTTTTGCACAATTACAGCTCCTTTCATACAAATTTTTAAAAATCATACTCAAAAACATTAAAATCTGAAATACAAAAACGGATTGTAGCTTTGGTTTACAAGGGAAGCCGTACACAAAAACAGCACCGCTGCACAGTAGATGGTGTCAGGCGCCCACATAAAACCTTTGTCCTTAATTTTGGAATACAGCTTTGACGCAATAGGCGTGCTTGCAACTGCCGCCGCAATAAATAAAGGCAGGTATGAAATTGTAATGCTCAGCGCCTTTGCTCCTATAAGTCCCTGACTGAAATCGAACATTGCGCCGAAATACAACATCATTTGTCCCATATCCTCAAAATAGAATATTGTCCAGCCAATCATAATTATAAAAAGCGCATAAATGTGCTGAACAAAGCCTGGGAGCCTGTCCAAAAATCTTTTGAGAACAAATTTCTCCAAAATAAGAATTACTCCGTAGAAAAGTCCCCAAAGAATAAAGTTGTAGGCAGCGCCGTGCCAAAAGCCCGTTAAAAACCATACAACAAGCAGGTTGAAAATCTGACGCTTAACACCCTTTCTGTTGCCGCCCAGGGGAATATACACATACTCTTTAAACCAGGTTGAAAGTGAAATGTGCCATCTTCTCCAAAATTCGGTTATGGACTTTGATATATACGGATAATTAAAATTCTTCAAAAACTCAAAGCCGAACATATTGCCCAGTCCGCACGCCATATCGCTGTATCCGCTGAAGTCAAAATAAATCTGAAAAGTGTAGGCGGCTATGCCTATCCAGCTTCCTAAAACGCCGTTAGCCTCTCCCGACTGCCTTATGGAGTCCCACATAACGCCCATCTGATTAGCTATAAGCACCTTTTTTGCAAGTCCTACCATAAACACCTTTACACCGTGGGTAAACTGTTCCAGGGTTTCTCTTCTGTGCTCAAGCTGATACGCAACATCCTTATATCTGACGATAGGTCCTGCAATAAGCTGAGGGAACAGTGAAACATAGGTGCCGAAGTTAATTATATTTTTCTGCACCGGAGCGTCGCCTCTGTAAACATCAATAGAATACGACATTGTCTGGAAGGTATAAAAGCTGATGCCGATAGGCAAAGGTACCTTAATCACAGGCAGACTGACAAAGGGCAGAACATTGAGTGTTTCCGTAAGAAAGCCTGCATATTTGAAAAATCCCAAAAGAGAAAGGTTTATTATCACCGCCGACGCCACAAAGCACCGTGCAATTTTTTTATTGTCCCTGAATTTATTGATAAAATATCCGTGTGTGTAATCTACCACAGTAGAAAACAGCATAAGCAAAACAAAAATCGGTTCGCCCCAACCGTAGAATATAAGGTTGACTATAAATAAAAACAGGTTCCTGAATTTGCGTGGAACTATATAGTAAACAAGGAGCACAAAGGGCAGGTACATAAACAGGAATATTATACTCGAAAATACCAAAAAATCTCCCCTTTCTCAGTTTAATTTCCGTTGTTCCGGTAAATTTTCATCTTATGTTTATCATAACAAATTGTAATAAACTTAGCAAGATTAGTCAATTAAATATTTTTATGAATTTATTTCATTATTTCTGCATAATTTATATAATTTGCAGAGCTTTAACACTAATATCTGATTAAGCGGTGTAAATAATGCAAAATATTACGAAAAGACGCCGACGACCCGAAAAAATTTCCGACAACTCCCGACAGTTTAATCGAAATCAGTATAAAGTTTTATTTATCCATTTCACGCAGTTCGCTGATTATCTGAGCAAAAGCGTCGTTCCAGCCCTCAATGGCGTTCACTCCGCCTCCGTTTACACTGCGAAGCTTGCTGTCGTTCATATCTTCTCCGTAGGCAAAAAGCTCGCCCAGGTAAATTTTAAATCCGTTTTTAAGGCAAACATCACAAAAGCTCTTCATAGGGTCAACCCCCTCGGCAGACGCCAAAAGCTCCTTTCTTAAGCTTTCATCGGCTTTTGCACACTCACTCAGCCGCACAAGCTCGCCGTAAATTCCCATACTGCACACCTCACCTTTTCTGCGGAAATCTGTCTGCATAGCAAACCAAAACTAAGGAAACACTGATTAAATCGTTTGTGCATATTGCGCCGTCAGATTTTTTTGTCAGGTTGCACAAACAAACCGCAGTAATGCTGACGCATTACGAGGATTTTTTGGGCAGGCTGACGGAAAAGATGCAAGCAAGATGTGCAAACAATCTTATGATGTGATTTATTCAGTGTTTCCCT
>JALFLK010000028.1 GCA_022774755.1 bacterium | reverse complement strand
AATCCGGGCAGATAGATTGATTTTGCAACACACTATGTTGCCCGACCGTTAAATGCAGTTTTCGATAAAGCATACTATTCGAGTACCTCGACACGCAATCCGGGCAGATAGATTGATTTTGCAACACACTATGTTGCCCGACCGTTAAATGCAGTTTTCGATAAAGCATACTGTTCGAGTACCTCGACACGCAATTCGTGCAGACAGCTTTTGCTGAAAAAAGCCTTTTATGCCCGAGCACAACCGAGCAATTTCCTATAACGAGCAGTTTCCTATAAATTGAAAAGCGGTCGCCATTACAGCCGATTTGAGAAAAATTACTCGCCGCATCCCATTTTTCTGAATCTGTTATATCTTGCTTCAATAAGCTCATCAGGCTCAACGGCAAGGTTTTTCTCAAAAGTTCTGCCAATCAAAAGCTTCAGGCTTTCAAACATATTCTGGTTTTCCGCCTTGGGCTCTTTTATAATACGCTCAATAGCGCCTAAACGGAACAAATCCTTAGCCGTCATTTTCAGACATTCTGCCGCTTCGGGAGCCTTTTCGCTGTCTTTCCACAAAATGCTTGCGCATCCCTCGGGAGAAATAACCGAATACACGGAATTTTCAAGCATCCAAACCTCGTCGGCAACTGCAAGAGCTAAAGCTCCGCCGCTTCCGCCTTCGCCTATCAAAATAGAGAGAATAGGCGTTTTCAGAGTCATCATTTCCATAAGATTTTCAGCGATTGCCTGTCCCTGACCTCTCTCCTCTGCTCCGATTCCGCAGAAAGCTCCGCTTGTGTCAACAAGGCAAAGCACAGGACGATGAAACTTCTCAGCCTCTTTCATAAGGCGAAGAGCCTTTCGATAGCCCTCGGGATGGGCAGAACCGAAGTTGCGCTCCATACGCTCCTTGGTATTGCCGCCTTTTTCAAGACCGATTACAGTTATGGGAGTATCGTAAAGCATAGCGATACCGCCGATTACAGCCTTATCGTCGCCGAAACGCCTGTCACCGTGCAGTTCAAAAAAGCTGTCGGCAAACAAATGAGAAATGTAATCCGCCGCCATAAGCTTATCCGCCTTTCTTGCCGAAAGGACTTTATCGTATGCAGACATCATTCATCCTCCTTTGCCGAACAGCCGTGCAAAGCCAACAGCTTTGACAGCGTTTTCTTTAAATCTTCCCTTTTAACAACAGCGTCAATAAATCCTTTTTCAAGAACAAACTCAGCAGTCTGAAAGTCCTTTGGGAGCTTTTGACGGATTGTCTGTTCAATTACCCTGGGGCCTGCAAAGGCAACCAAAGCATTGGGCTCGGAAAGAATAATATCGCCCTCCATTGCAAAGGAGGCTGTAACACCGCCGGTAGTAGGGTCTGTAAGAACGGTGATATACAAAAGTCCGGCGTCGCTGTGGCGTTTAACAGCACCGGAGGTTTTTGCCATCTGCATAAGGGACATAATGCCCTCCTGCATTCTTGCACCGCCCGAAACGGTGCAGACAATAACCGGCAGGGCATTTTCTGTTGCATATTCAAACGCTCTGGTGATTTTTTCTCCCGTAACGGTTCCCATACTGCCCATTATAAAGAAAGGGTCCATAACGCACAGAACAACATCAATGCCGTCGATTTTTGTAACGCCTGTAATTACAGACTCCTTTTCGCCTGTTTTTGCCTTTGCGTCGGCAAGCTTTTTATCATAATTGGGAAAATCAAGAATATTTTTGCTTTCCATATCGGCGTCAAACTCAACAAATGTGCCTGAATCCGACAAAAGCTGGATTCTCTCCCTGGCGCTCATTTTAAAATGATGTCCGCACTTTGTGCAAACCCGCAGGTTTTCCTCCATATCGGTGGCAAGCATCATAGTGTTGCATCGGGGGCATTTTATCCACATAGCGTCAGGGACAAAGGGTCTGTTCTGACTTCCCGTATCCGCAGACGCTTCTAATTCGTTTTTTGGCTTGATAAAAGAAAACAAGTCCAACCAAATCGCCTCAATTCGTTATTTTTTAGCTTTTCTTTTTTCCTCAAATTCAGACATAAAATCAGTTGTATATGAACCGTCCACGAACTTTTTTGACGACAAAATCTCAATGAGCAGGTCACGGTTATTCTTAATTCCGCTGATACTCAGCTCCGAAAGCGCCATCTTCATTTTTCGTATGGCGGTTTCTCTTGTTCTGCCCTGAACAATTATTTTGCCTACCATTGAATCGTAGAATGGAGGAACAACATAGTCCTGGTACAAGGCTGTGTCAAACCTTACAAAAGAACCGCCCGGAAGGTGAAGACCGGTAATTTTACCGCAGCTGGGGCGAAAATCGGACTCCGGGTCTTCTGCGTTAATTCGGCATTCTATTGTGTGGCCGTGCATAAAAATCTGTTCCTGAGTTCTGTTAAGCTTACAGCCTGCGGCAATTCTGATTTGCCACTGAACGATGTCGATGCCCGTAACCATTTCCGTTACGCCGTGCTCAACCTGCAGCCTTGTGTTCATCTCCATAAAGTAGTAGTTATTGTCTTTGTCAAGCAAAAACTCAACCGTACCGACGCTGTTGTAATTAACAGCCTTAGCCGCTTTTATAGCTGCGTCAAACATTCCCTGGCGCACGCTTTCGCTGACGGTGCTGCCCGGGCTTTCTTCAATAAGCTTTTGATTTTTTCTCTGTACGGAACATTCACGCTCGCCCAGACACACCGTATCGCCGTATTTATCGCACAAAAGCTGTACCTCAATATGCTTAACCGGATGAAGAAACTTCTCTATGTATAAGGCTCCGTCGCCGAATGCGCTCTGCGCCTCTGCGTGAGCCTGATTGTAGGCGTCTTCAAATTCTTTTATTGAATCAACCCTGCGGATTCCCCTGCCGCCGCCGCCTGAACGGGCTTTTATCAAAAGGGGAAAACCGATTTTTTCAGCCTCTTTCTTAGCCTGCTCAACGCTTTCCAGCACATCGGTTCCGGGGGTTACCGGAACGCCTGCGTTCCTCATGGTTTTGCGTGCCATATCCTTATCGCCCAAAAGCGAAATCATCTTGGAGGAAGGACCTATAAACTCAATGTTGCACTGCTCGCAAAGGGAAACAAACTTTGCATTTTCAGAAAGCAAGCCGTACCCCGGGTGAATAGCCTGGGCTCCGCTTTCGATGGCAACCGTCAGGATTGCGGGAATATTAAGGTAACTGTCGGAAACCTTAGAGGGGCCTATGCAGTAGCTTTCGTCGGCAAGCTGAACATGCATAGAATCTTTATCAGCTTCGGAATAAACGGCAACCGTAGAAATTCCCATCTCACGGCAGGCTCTGATTATTCTGACTGCAATTTCTCCTCGGTTGGCGATTAAAATTTTTGAAAACAATTTATGTCACATCCAAAATTATTCTTTGTTATCAATAAGCGCAAAGGACAGCTCGGCGCTTACGCACAGCTTTCCGTTTACATAGCCCTTGGCGTCTATAAAGTAAAAAGCTCCTCTGCTTTTTGTAACGGAGCATACGCTCTCTAACGTATCGCCGGGCTTTACCACATTTTTAAACTTTACATTGTTCATCTTTGTAAAGTAAGGCGTACAGCCCTTTGCCTTATCTGCCAGAAGCACACAGCTGGACTGACCCATCATTTCGCATAAAATAACGCCGGGCACCACAGGATTTCCCGGAAAATGTCCTTTGAGAAAGAACTCGTCGCCGGTTATTGTGTATTTTCCCCTTGATGTGTTTTCGTCAATCAGCTCTGCCTCGTCAACCAAAAGCATATTGTCCCTGTGGGGCAGTATTTCCATAATTTCCTGTTTGTTCATAATAATCTCCGAAAAAATTTATGTTGTCTGTTGTTTGTCAGCGTGTTTCTCAATATTGTTTTCAGATTCGGTAAAATCCCGAAAAATTAAAAAAATCAGTATATGTAAAAATATATTGAAAAAATATGAAAAAAGTTTATTTAATCTTAAAGAGAGTCTGTCCGTACTCTACTATATCGCCGTTGTTCACGCACACCTCGGCAATGGTTCCGCTTTGCTCGGCGGTAATTTCGTTCATCAGCTTCATAGCCTCTATAATACATAAAACATCGCCCTTGCTGACCTTTTGTCCAACCGAAACATAGGGCTTGCTTTCGGGAGAGGACGCCGCATAGAACACGCCGACCATAGGTGATTTTATGGCGTTTGCGTCGTCGGAGGACAATGTGTTCCGAGTCTGAGCAGTCATAATTTCTCCGTCGGGCTGAGCAGTCTGCACCGCTGTGCCGGAAGAAAGATTATAGTTATTAACAACGGGGGAGGCCGGCTTTTCAAGCCTTATACTACTGCCTTTACCGTCGGAAATTTCCATAACCGCCAGCTGGGAATCCTCCAAAATAGTTATAAGATTTTTTATATCTTCAATGGAATACATATTTTCAGTCCTTTCAGTTCACTCATCCTTATAAGCTTTGAAAACAAGGCAGGTGTCGTGACCGCCGAAGCCTAAGTTTGTGGAGGCGGCAACATCAACAGTCTTCTCAACCGCCTTGTCGCCCAGGGTGTAATCAAGGTCACATTCGGGGTCAACGTTCTTTGTTCCGATTGTGGGAGGAATTTTGCCGTCATATACGGAAAGAACCGCAACCATTGCCTCAACGGCGCCTGTTGCGCCCAGCATATGACCGGTCATAGATTTTGTGGAGCTTACGGAAATTTCCTTTGCTCTGTCACCTAACGCTTTCTTTATTGCCATTGTTTCTGTTACGTCGTTCATATGTGTGCTTGTACCGTGAGCGTTTATGTAAATGCTGTCTGAATCCGACACATTGCCCTCTTCAAAAGCTATCTTAATCGCATTTGCAAGTCCGTCTGCCTCCGGGTCGGGAGCTGTTACGTGATAAGCGTCGCAGGTGTTGCCGTAGCCAGCAAATTCTGCGTAAATTTTAGCTCCTCTTGCCTTGGCATGCTCAAGCTCTTCAAGCACCAACATTCCTGCGCCCTCGCCCATTACAAAGCCGTTTCTGTCAACATCAAAGGGAATTGACGCTTTTTTAGGGTCATCTGTTGTGGAAAGCGCCTTGCAGTTTGCAAAGCCCGAAATTGTAAGGGGATGAATTACAGCCTCTGCACCGCCTGCAATAATAACATCGGCATAGCCGTCCTTAATTGCGTGGAACGCCTCGCCTACTGCGTTTGCGCCTGTTGCACAGGCTGATACCGGAGCAAGGCTGGGGCCCTTTGCCTTATATTCTATTGCAATTCTTCCTGCGGCAATATTGCCAATCATCTTGGGAATAAAGTGAGGAGATACCTTGCGTGTTCCGCCCTTGTAAAAATTAACGGTGTTTTCAACAAATGTGTAAAGACCGCCGATTCCTGCGCCTACATAAACGCCGAAACGCTTTTCGTCAACGGTTCCTGCAACCTTGCTGTCTTCCATTGCCTGAGCCGCCGCACCTAAAGCGTACTGACAGTAAACATCTGTTTTTCTTAATTCCTTTTTTTCAAGATACAAAAGGGGGTCAAAATCCTTAACCTCGCCTGCAATATGTACGGGCAAATCCTCTGTGTTGAATTTCTTTATTGTATCAATTCCGCAAACGCCTGCGCACATATTGTCCCATGTATCCTTAACATTGTTGCCTACGGGCGTTATTGCGCCTAAGCCTGTTACAACTACTCTACGCATAATTATCTCCTTTTCTCAAACGCTGATAGGTTACATTGCCATTCCGCCGTCAACACGGATTACCTCTCCCGTTACATATGAGCTTTCGTCACTGCAAAGGAAAGAAATAACATTGGCAACATCCTGAGGCAGACCGATTCTCTTCATAGGAATACCGGCGGCCATTTCTTTTCTGAGTTTTTCAGGCAGAACCTCCGTCATACTTGTGTCGATAAAGCCGGGAGCTACTGCGTTTACCGTAACGCCTCTGCCTGCAAGCTCCTTGGCAACGGACTTGGTAAGTCCGATTATTCCGGCCTTGGAAGCGGAATAATTCGCCTGTCCTGCATTGCCGTTAATACCTACAACGGAAGCTACATTTACAATTTTACCGCTTCTTTTTCTCATAAAATGAGAGTAGGTGTGCTTAATCATATTGAAAGCGCCCTTTAAGTTGACGCTGATAACGCTGTCGAAATCCTTTTCTTCCATTTTCAGCACAAGGTTGTCCCTTGTAATGCCGGCGTTGTTTACAAGTATATCAATGGAACCGAAGTCCTCAATTATTTTTTCCACGGTTTTCTTTGATTCCTCAAAGTTTGAAACATCGCAGTAGTAAAGCTCTGTTTTAACGCCCAACGCCTCAACCTTTGCTTTGGCGGCGTTTCCCTCTGCTTCGTCGCCTACATAGACGATTGCCACATTTGCGCCCATGCCTGCAAGCTTTAATGCAACTGCTTCACCGATTCCTCTTGAACCGCCTGTAACCACGGCAGTTTTGTTCTCTAAGCTCATAATACAACTCCTTTAATCCAAAATCTAAATTTTACTGTATGTCCAATGCGTCAAGGTCTGATTTATTTTCAACCTTTAAAGCCTTAACATCGCCGTTAATCCTCTTAATAAGTCCCGTGAGGGTTTTGCCCACGCCGACCTCGATGAATGTATCGACGCCGTCTGCAATCATATTCTCAATGGTCTTCTGCCATCTCACGGGGTTTTCCACCTGAGCCTTTATGAGCATTTTGTAATCACCCGAATAAGGCTCTGCGGTAAAGTTTGAATAGACGGGAATACATCCGTCGTTTACATTGACATCTTTCAAATATTCATAAAGTCCGTCAGCCGCCTCGCTCATAAAGGGAGAATGAAAAGCTCCGCTTACGGCAAGCCTTTTTGCTCTGCCTTTAATATCCGAAAACGCCTCTGCAAGCTTTTCGGCGTTTTCTTCCGAGGTTGCAACCACCGTCTGGGCAGGGCTGTTGTAGTTCACAGGATATGTATTGTCAAATTTTGCACAAACCTGCTCCACCTGCTCAGGGGTAAGCTTCATAACCGCAAGCATTGCTCCTTTATTCTTTTCAGCCGCCTTGTCCATAAGGCTTCCTCGCCTGCAAACAAGCTTAAACGCGTCCTCGTAGCTGAGCATCTGAGAAAACGCAAGAGCCGATATTTCTCCTAAAGAAAATCCTGCAACGCAGTCGGGCTTTATGCCTTTTTCGGCAACGGCACAGGCGGCGGCTAAATCCGCAGTAAAAACGCAGGGCTGGGTGTTTACCGTTTTTGAAAGCTCCGAAACCTCTGCCTCAAAGCACTGCTCAGAGGTATTTGCCCTGATGCTGTCAGCCATATCAAAGACCTTTTTTGCCCCCGGTGAACATTCGTACAGCTCTTTGCCCATACCTGTGTACTGGGCGCCCTGTCCCGAAAAAACAAACGCTATTTTACCCATTTTCCTGCACCGCCTAATACTTCTTCCGCCTGAGTGAACATTTCTTCTATGATTTCACGGGCAGGCTGTTCCTTTTTAACCATTGAGGCTACCTGACCTGCAAGAACGCATCCGTTTGAAACATCGCCCTCTCTTGCCGCTATTCTCAGCACGCCTGTTGCCATTTTCTCCAATGTTTCGTCATCGCAGGTGCTTCTGTCATATTCGCATTTCTGATATTTTCTTGTAAAGCTGTTTTTAATTGAGCGCACAGGATGTCCAAGGCGTTTGCCCGTTACAACCGTGTCAATATCCTTAGCCTTAATTACTTTTTCCTTATATTCTCTGCTTATGGTACATTCCTCTGCAACAAGAAAGCGTGTGCCTACCTGAACGCCCACAGCGCCCAGCATAAATGCCGCCGCAATCTGTCTTCCGTCGGCAATTCCACCTGCGGCTATTACGGGAATATCCACAGCGTCAACAACCTGAGGAACAAGAGCCATAGTGGTAAGGTCGCCAACGTGACCTCCGCTTTCTCCGCCCTCTGCAATTACTGCAAAGGCGCCGTTTCTCTGCGCCATTTTTGCAAGAGCAACCGAGGGGACAACGGGAATAACCTTGATGCCTGCTTCGTTCCACATTTTCATATACTTGCCGGGGTTTCCTGCGCCTGTTGTGATTACCTGTATTTTTTCCTCTGCCACTACCTTTGCAACTTCTTCAACAAAGGGGCTCATAAGCATAATATTTACGCCGAATATCCTGTCTGTCATTTCCCTGCATTTTTTAATCTCGGCTCTAAGCTGTTCGCCGTTTGAATTCATTGCGGCTATAATGCCCAGACCACCTGCGTTTGAAACGCCTGCCGCCAGAGAAGCGTCTGCAACCCAAGCCATACCGCCCTGAAAAATAGGAAATTCAAGACCTAACTGCTGATCTATTACTGTGGAAATCATATGTAACTCTCCTAACAAAAATTATGTGCCGTTTTATTTAACGGCGCATTTGCCTGACGCAGTGAGCCTTAACAAACAAAGCAGTCGGGAGCTGCCGTTTTCAGACCGAAAAAGTCAAAACATAAACTGCGTTATTAGATAAATTTTACTATTTTATCCTGTAAAAGTCAACATAAAATATGCTCCCGAAAGCAATCGGATTTTTTGCGTTAAAGGTACGTCCCTCTGTGACCGAAAGTCAGCTGCAATAATCCTCCAAAGCCTTTTGAAGCGCCTTTTCTCCCTTTACTCTGACGCCCTGTTCAAGCTCCTTCTGGTCGTTTTTCGGCAATACGGATACATTGGTTTCGGTAGTTATAATCGGCTCTGACTCCCCCTCAAGGTAAACCGAAAGACTGCCGTTATTTTCTTTTATGACATAAACATTGTCCTGCTCGTCAAATGCCTGAGCAATCTGATATGCGTTGCTGCTGTCTGCATTTGCAGGAATAATCACCGCAGAAATTATAACGCACGACATAAGTATTATACCGGTAATGGCTATTAGCTGTTTCAATTACCTCACCTCTGTGGGTATTATTCCGCAAAAGAAAGACTTTATTCAAACACATTTTGAATATTCTGTATATTTTTTCACTAAAAATATACAAATATGTACTTTTAATATCACATACCGACAGACTGCATATTTTTTTTGTAATCTTAATGCTAATATTTTAGTATTTAACGAAAATTTAAATAAAAAAAATATTTATTTTTTTGCTGAATAATGATATAATAACTTTTAACAGTGCACCCAAAAACGCATTTATATTGTATAATAACTATTTGTCGTCTATATATACTTAATCTGACAGGAGGTTTTGGTATGCGTGAAACCGATATAAGTCAATACGGAGAGAAAAACGAACCGGCGAATATGAATATCCCTCCGCAAAAAGGACCTGTTCGGCGTTTTTTTAAATCAATCTGGAGAATTGTACTGACCTTTATGGTGGTATTTGCTACCGCCTTTTTAATAATAGGAACATCTCTTGCCGTTTATGTTATGGGAATGGCGTCGGAGCCTACGGGCATTAACCTGAAGGCAAAGGAGCTTAACCAAACAAGCTTCATTTATGTTAAAAATCAGGATACCGACGAATTTGAGGAATACCAGTCCCTTTACTCAACAGAAAACCGCATCTGGGTGAATTTTGAGAATATCCCCGACGCTATGAAAGAGGCCATTGTTGCCATTGAGGATAAGAGATTTTATGAACATCACGGCGTTGACTGGACAAGAACGCTGGGCGCTGTGTTCAGCCTTGCAACGGGAAGCGACAGCTACGGCGGCTCTACCCTTACCCAACAGCTTATTAAGAACATAACCGACGACAACGAGGTAAGCCTTACAAGAAAGCTCAGAGAAATTATTAAGGCTCTGAAGCTTGAACAGGAATACACAAAGGATCAGATTCTTGAGGCATATCTTAACGTAGTAAACTTCGGCAACAACTGCCAGGGCTGTGAGGCGGCTTCGGAGCTGTATTTCGGCAAGTCGATTTCGGACTGCTCCATTGCAGAATGTGCCGCCATAGCAGGCATTACCCAGAACCCCTCAAAGTGGAATCCGCTTATTTATCCCGAAAACAACAAAATCAGACGGGAAACGATAATCAAGGAAATGTATGACCAGGATTTGATTACAAAGCAGGAGTATGACGCTGCAATGGCGGAATCCGCCAATATGACCTTCGTAGGATTTCAGGAGGACGATTCAGAGGACGAGGACGAAACGGCAAATGTTCAGAACTGGTATATTGACCAGCTTGTAAACGACTTAAAGCGTGACCTTGCCAAATACTACAACATAAGCGAGGACGCCGCCGCAAACAAGCTTTACACAGAGGGTCTTAAAATATACTGTGCAATGGATGTTAAAACCCAGGAATTTATGGAGCAGGCGGCTCTTAACATTGACAAAAGCTACGACCCCAACCTGCAGATTGCAATGACAATGACCGACCACAAGGGCAGGGTAATCGGCATTGTAGGCAGTTCTACCAAAAAGGCAGGCAATATGTGGTTTAACAGAGCCTCGGATTCCGTGCTTCAGCCGGGTTCTGCAATCAAGCCCGTTGTTGTTTATCCATACGCCATTGAGCAGAAAAAGCTGTACTTCTCATCATTTGTAAACGATGCACCTATTGAAAAATACAAGGTGGTAAACGGACAGTATGTTTCGGGTCCTGACAACTGGTACTCCGGCTACCGTGGTCAGATGCTCCTGCCGGACGCTATTGAGATTTCATCTAACGGCACAGCCGCACAGGTTATGGATATGATAGGTCCCTCAAACGCTTTTGACCAGGTTGTTACCTTCCAGGGCTTCACCCATTTAAGCGAGAGCGACCGATACAGCACAGGCGGACTTTCCATCGGCGGTCTTAACGGCGGTGTTACCGTTATGGAAATGGCGGCTGCATTTAACTATATGGGCAACGGCGGACTTTACTATGAGCCCTACACCTACTACTATGTTACCGACGCCGAAGACAATATAATTTTAAGCCCTCAGGATAATATTCCGAAACAGGCTTATTCTCCTGAAACCGCTTACATTATGAACAGGCTTCTCAACTACAATATGACCCACGCAACCCACACCCACGCTCCTCTTGCAAAGGTGTCGGGATGGGATATAATCGGTAAAACAGGTACAACCGATGAAGACAAGGACTCCTGGTACTGCGGTATGTCGCCTTATTCCACGCTTGCAGTATGGACAGGCTTTGACACTCCTCAGTCAATATCCGTAAACGGTCAGAATGTTGCGGCAAGCACGTTCTCCAAGGTAATGACCGAGTACCTCAGCGACAAAGAAAAGAAAGAATACGACAAGCCGAAAGACATTATCGAGGCTTACTATTCACCTTCAAGCGGACAGATTATCTCGTCGGGTTCAAGCTCCTATGTAGGCTACTATACCGAGGATAATATGCCCGGCTACGGTTCGTATGTTCCCGATTATAATGCAGACAGCAGTTATTACAGCGATTACAATAACTACGGAGGCGACACCTCCGGCGGCGGACATTCCGGCTGGGAGTCCGGCTCAGGCTCAAATACAGAAAGTGGCGGAGCTTCGCAAAGCTCGTCCTCACAGGGAGATGAAGGCGGAGGAACTCAGCCTGCGGAAAGCTCCGACACTCCGGAAATTGCCGATGAATAAAGTCGAGTACCTCGACACGCAATCCGAGCAGACAGATTGACTTTGCAAAACACAAAGCTGCCCGACCGCTAAAAGCAGTTTTCGATGGAGTAGAATATTCGAGTACCTCGACACGCAATCCGAGCAGACAGCTTCTGCTGAAAAGAGCCCTTTATGCCCGAGCGCATCCGAGCAATTCTCTATAATGCAATTTCCTATAAATTAAAAAGTGTTTAGCTTTTTCTGAAAAATATTCGGAACGCCGGCAGTTAAAATCAGCAATTAACTCAGAAATTCATTTCAATAAATCATCAATTCAGTTTAATAAATCATCAATATAATTTTTATATATTACACCCCGAAAGGAATGATACAAAATGGTGTCTGTTGCAATAATGGGACACGGTGTTGTAGGTTCCGGCGTTGCCGAAATTATTACAACTCACAAGAACAAACTTTTCAGCAGTGTAGGCGAGGAAATTTACATTAAAAAAATTCTTGATTTAAGAGAATTTCCCGACAGCCCTCTTGCAGACAGGTTTACAAAAAACTTTGACGATATAATCGACGACCTGGAAATCAGAATAGTGGTTGAGGTGATGGGCGGAACAAACCCTGCCTACGATTATGTCAAGAGATGCCTTTTGGCAGGAAAAAGCGTTGTAACCTCAAACAAAGAGCTTGTTGCCGCTCACGGTGCCGAGCTGTTGAAAATTGCAAAGGAAAATAACGCAAACTTCCTCTTTGAGGCAAGCGTCGGCGGCGGTATTCCCATTATCAGACCTATGAATCAGTGCCTTGTTGCAAACATTGTAAACGAGATTGCCGGTATTCTTAACGGCACAACTAACTTTATCCTTACAAAAATGATTACCGAGGGTATGAACTTTGACGACGCCTTAAAGCTTGCTCAGGATTTGGGCTTTGCAGAGCGCAATCCCGAAGCAGACATTGAGGGACACGACGCATGCAGAAAAATCTGTATTCTGGCGTCCCTTGCCTTCGGAAAGCACGTTTATCCACAATGGGTTCACACCGAGGGCATTACAAAAATCACCCTTGAGGATGTTAAATACGCCGAAAGCAACAAATGCGTTATAAAGCTTATCGGCAAGGTTAAGCGTCTTCCGGACAAAAAAATCGACATTATCGTTGCGCCGATGCTTATTCCCAAAACAAGCCAGCTTGCAAATATCGACAACGAGTTTAACGGAATTATGGTTAGAGGCGACTGCACAGGCGATGTTGTATTCTACGGAAAAGGCGCAGGCAAACTGCCCACTGCCAGCGCAGTAGTTGCCGATGTTGTTGACTGCGTTAAACATCTCAAAACAAGAAAATACCTCTTCTGGGCTGACGGCACAGGCGAAAATATACTCCCCTATCAGAAGTCCGTAACCGCTGTTTACATAAGGGCAAAAGCAGATGATGCCGATAAGGCATATTCTGAAGCAGAGAGTGTTTTCGGAACTATTAAAAGGCTTACACGAGCCGGCGCAGAAAACGGCGAATTTGCCTTTGTTACCGATGAAATGCCATACAAACAAATTGAGGAAAAAATCAGCAATCTTGAAAGCAAAGGCGTTAAAGTGCTTTCACAAATCAGAATGGGTAATTTATAATTCGGAGGAGTAATATATGAGTTTAATCGTTCAGAAATTCGGGGGAAGCTCCGTTGCAAACGCAGAGCGTGTTATGCATGTTGCAAAGATTGTAACGGACACCTATAAAAAAGGAAACGACGTCGTTGTGGTAGTTTCCGCTCAGGGCGACACTACCGACGACCTTATTGAAAAAGCTAACGAAATCAATCCCGACGCTTCAAAAAGAGAAAAAGATATGCTTTTGGCGGCAGGCGAGCAAATTTCAATTTCACTGCTTGCTATGGCAATCGAAAAGCTGGGCTATCCCGTTACCTCTCTTTTGGGCTGGCAGGCAGGCTTTCAGACCTCTTCTGCCCACACAATGGCAAGAATTAAAAAAGTTATTCCTGACAGAATCAGAAAAGAGCTTGACAAAAAATCCATCGTAGTTGTTGCAGGATTTCAGGGAATCAGCAAATACGGCGATATAACCACTCTGGGACGAGGAGGCTCTGACACAAGTGCCGTTGCTATTGCGGCGGCTATGCACGCCGACCTCTGCCAGATTTACACAGATGTTGAGGGCGTATATACTGCTGACCCGAGAAAGGTTAAGAACGCCCGCAAGCTGGAGGAAATTTCTTATGACGAAATGCTTGAGCTGGCAACATTAGGCGCACAGGTGCTTAATAACCGCTCGGTTGAGATGGCTAAAAAATATAATATTGAGCTTGAGGTGCTTTCCAGTATGACAAATGCGCCCGGCACTATAGTAAAGGAGAAAACAAAAATGGAAAAAATGTTAATCAGCGGTGTTGCAAAAGATACAGACGTAGCAAGAATTTCGGTTACAGGTATTCCCGACAGACCCGGTCTTGCTTTTAAGCTTTTTTCAAAGCTTTCCGCTAAGAACATCAATGTTGATATTATCCTGCAGTCTATCGGCCGTGACGGCTTAAAGGACATTTCCTTTACTGTTGCCAAGGACAGAGGCAAAGAGGCAGTTGAAGTTATGGAAGACTTTAAAGCCAATTTCGGCGCTCAGAATGTACTCTATGACGAGGGCGTTGCAAAAATTTCCATTGTCGGTTCGGGTATGGAGAGTCACGCAGGCGTTGCCACAAAGATGTTTGAGGCTCTGTATGACAATCAGATTAACATTCGTATGATAAGCACCAGCGAAATCAAGGTTTCCGTGCTTATTGCCCTTGAGGACGCAGACAAGGCTGTCAGCGCAATCCACGATAAATTCTTCGGTGAATAATTCTTTTGATATAACTCTCGGCAAAATTATTGAAGTTAAGATATCATTGGCACAATAGAATTGGCATAAACATTTGGCTTTACAAGTGTTTATGCCTTTTATTTTTGCAGATATTGCTCTGAAAGGCTGTGTTTATTTGGAGCTTGATATATTTTGTAATAATTATACCGTCCCCTTTTATTTGCAAATTATGTAAAATATCGACAAAATAAACCACTATAATTTATGCAAATAATATATATATTGTGACAATTTTGAAAAAACTTCCGAATAAGGTTGCAATTTAATAACAGGTTATGCTATAATTGGTTACAGAATTGTTACTTGGCGTAATCTTTTTGTAAAATATTTGCTTACAAATCTTATGTGTTGCGCCTTTTTGATATTATGGAGGTTTTTTATTATGCGACATTTAAAAAAGCTTGTAACAATCATAGTGACGATTGCCATACTTTCGTCAATGTGCGTTATAGGCTCAACATTTTCCGCTTCTGCAAGCGGTACCGGCGCAGGACTTGCCGAATGGGCAATGAATGCCTACTATGAGGGCTGGGCTTATGTTTACGGCGGTTCTTCTCCCGGTGCGGTTGACTGCTCGGGACTTATCTACGCTTATACAGGCGGTCCCAGAACAGCCGATGTTCAGGTAAACTCCGCTTCCGAAAGCGGCAGTGTAAGCGACGGAGTGCCCAGAATACACGGTCTAGGTCTTTATCACCCGGGTCACGTAGGCGTTTATGTGGGCAACGGTATGGCTGTTGACGCAAGAAATGAGTCCGCAGGCGTTTGCTATTCTTCCGTTGACTATATGAGGTGGACTACCTGGTTTAAGCTTTCAAATGTTTCGTATCCTTCTTACGGATGGGTTAATTTTAACGGAAATTATTACTACTACGAAGACGGTCAGTACATTGTTAATACATCCAGAACCATTGACGGCGTTACATATTACTTTGGCTCTGACGGTATATCTGACACTACCCCCTCAGACCCGTCTTCTGTTGCCGACGAGCCCTCAAACTCCGGAAATTCCGGCTCTTCAGTCTCATCCGGCAGTTCATCAACCCCATCATATAAAACTCTTCAGCTGGGTTCTCAGGGCGACGAAGTTGCTAAGCTTCAGAACAGGCTTGCAGAGTTAGGCTTCTATAAAGGTGAAATTTCGGGAATTTTTGACGAGGCAACCCAGAGCGCTTATATAAACTTCCAGAAAGCCGCCGGAGTTACAGTTGACGGTATTTCGGGAGCGTCGGATCAGGAGCTTTTGTATTCCGACAACGCACCTATTGCCCCTGAGGAATCTGAACAGGACAAGGCGCTTCTTGAGAAAATCACCTCAGCTCAGACAAGGCTCCGTGAGCTTAACTATTATCTCGGCGAAAGTGACGGAACTATCGGAAGTATGACCAAGGAAGGGCTGATAGCATTCCAGCAGGTAAACAACCTTGAGGTAACAGGCGAGCTTGACGACGCAACCTATGAGGTTCTTATGAGCGACGGCGCATTGGCTAACCCCTATTACACCTCATCTTCCGCAACAGGCACCCCCACTTCGGTTTATACATTTAATGCTTATGAGCTGAACTCAACAGGAATTATGGGACCGAATCCTGCTGTATCAAATGCAAATAATTCTTCTTTTATACTGTCAAATTCAAATGCTGAAAATAATGCAAAACTTGCAAACGATGTTGTTACAAAAACAAACCGCCTTGCAAAGAACGCTGTTTCAAGCTTTGCTTCCGAGGGATTTAAGGCAGTAGGTCCACAGGGCGGATTGAAGCTTAACGGAGCTGTAATCAGTCTTTTGGGCGTAGTTCTTACTATCTCCTTAATCAGCGTGTATATGCTTGCAAGAATGAGAAAAGAAAAGAAGAGAAAAGCCGCAAGGGCGGCTGCACGTGCACAAAAGCGTATTTTAAGATTAAATGAAGATTTTTAATAATCATAATCGATAGAAACGAAAAGAACGACCGTTGATATAGGCGGTCGTTCTTCTTTTATCCGTAGGCTCAAATTGTTATCCCCGAAATTTATACATAGCCCTATTATAAAGCCCGTTCATTATAGAGCCGTTTTTAAATCTCTTATTTCTTAGCCTCGTTTATTTACCATCGGTTTAGGTTTTGCCGTCGTTTTTCTTTGCAAATTCTTTAAAGGGCACTACCTTGCCGTCGGGAGTTTTTACATCAATATTATCAAGCTGTTTGTCAAAGCCTTGCCTGAACTCTGCAAGATATTGGCGGTAAAGCTCCTTTTGCCGTGCCTGCTCCTGAGAGGTCAACCCCTTTTCCCTCTTCTTTTTTGCCAGCTTGTTTATCTCTTCAATCAATTTTTTATCCATAATAAGCCTCTTTCTTAATTAGCTAATACTAATTCCTGATAGAAAGTAGATTTAGGGAAACACTGATTAAATCGTTTGTGCATATTGCGCCGTCAGATTTTTTGTCAGGTTGCACAAACAAACCGCAGTAATGCTGACGCATTACGAGGATTTTTTGGGCAGGCTGACGGAAAAGATGCAAGCAAGATGTGC